>WYEQ01000020.1 GCA_009904015.1 Desulfurococcales archaeon
ATAGTAGAACAGCAAAACAACAATGAAGCAGACTCACAGCCGAAAGCCTCGCCCTTCAGGGCGAGGAGGATATCAGGTCTAGGCATATCTTGTTGGTTAGGGAGCCGGGGGTTCTTAGGTCATTCAGCTCTAGGAGCCCTTTCTCCTTGAAATGTGGTGGGCCCGGGGGGATTCGAACCCCCGACCTACGGGTCTCTCCCCTCTCCAGTCATAATTCATCCCCTTTTAAGGGTCAGCAGACCCGTACCCATCCATGGGCGGGTCTACCACTTCTTGGTCGCTTTAAGCGACCTTTGACTGGAGCCCGCCGCTCTGCCTGGCTGAGCTACGGGCCCTCCATTGGTCACCAAGATATTTTTTGTTAAAAAGGTTATAAAAAGCGTTTTTCTAGAAGCATATTCATCTGTTCTCTTCAGTAAACAATTATGCCTGATTCAACGGCTATCTGCCTCAGAGCCCATGTAAGCACCTTGTTCTTGCTTCTCGTCTTAACAGCTATTCGCGAGAAGTTTTTGCTTAGCCCATAGTAAGTGGAGGCGTCTCTTATGCGTACCCTGTATTTATCTAGCATCAGGTCTATTTGTGGATGCTTAATCCAAGCATGCTCTATGAGTATATATGGAGCCACGCTGGGATAGAGCCTGTAAGAGGCTCTGGTAAGCATTTTGTAGATATACTTCTTCTCGGTTTCAAGGCTTCTTTTGCTTCTCTCAATAAAACTTCTGTAACCACTGAGCCCCTCTTCCTCTATGAGCATCTCTATGAGCTTTGCCGCCAAGGTCGATATTGGCCAAGGATCCCTCACAGCATCGTATTTTGTTACGAGTTCTTTTTCCCTGGCCACTATGTAGCCGGCTCTGAGCCCTTGTAAGCCAAGCGTTTTGTTAAAGCTCCTAGCCACTACTACCCTCTCGCTGTGCAGTGAGAGCGCTGAGTGGCTATAATCAAGATAGTCGCCGAACGCCTCGTTCATGAATACTAGCCAGTTTCTAGGCGTAGCATCAAGAAGTAACTCAAAAAATCTGTTCTCATACATGCATCCAGCAGGGTTAGATGGATTGGAGACTACTATTAGGCCCTTCTTATCTCCATAGGAGATTGATAAAGACTCTATCTTCGATAAATCAATGTTACATATGCTTTCCTCGAAGTTAAAAGTAACCGGCGCATACTTGGCCCCGAAGAGCCTTGAAAGCTCTCTGTGCTCGCCGGAGCAGGGCTCTAGGACCACAACAACCTTTGGCTTGAAAATAAGAAAGGAAAGCCTTAAAGCATCGCTTACCCCACTCACAGGTACAATTTCATTAGGCTCCACGGAGAATGGGGCCAACAACTCGGATATTTTCTCCCGATAAAAAGTGTAGCTGTGCTCAGGCCTAATCGTGTGCCATCTTCTTCTTATCATTTCATAGAGAAGCTTATCAATTATGCGTGGAGGCGGAAGAGAGTTGCCCGTGCCACTGAAATCATAGTAATCTAGCCATTCATTGCCTCCACCATGAAATCTAGTCATCATGTCCGCCCGTAGCAGGGAAGATTAGTTAAATGAAAACAATATTCTTTTGTTTTTATTATCACGTCGAGACAATATGTATAAGAATGGAGAAATAAAAAGCCGCCGCCGGGATTTGAACCCGGGACCTCTGCCTTACCAGGGCAGCGCTCCACCAGGCTGAGCTACGGCGGCACCTTGTCCACGGTTGCTTATAAAAGCATCGAAATAGGTATAAACATTGAGTTATATTAACTTTATTTCTGTGTCAAGTGAATATTGCAGATATAAACGAGATTCGTATTTATTAGTTTGTGAGGAGATTTAGGCTTGCCTACATGGACTGTTCTTGAGTTACTAAGGAAAGACCCGGAAGCATACAGAGCAGTGTTCAAGAAGAGAGGAATGAATGAATCACTACTAGAAGAGGCTTTAAAGCTGGATTCCTTGTACCTATCAAAATTGAAGGAGATAGAGGCACTGAGGTCCGAGCACAACAAGTACAGCAAGCTTGTGAGAGAAGCTAAGAGCCAAGAAGAGAAAACAAAGTACATATCCATTGTTCGAGAGCTAGCGAGCAGAATAGATGAGGAGGAAAAAAAGTTCCAGGAAATAAAGAACGCCTGGGAAAACATACTCAAAAAGCTACCCAACATCCTAGCTGACGACGTCCCCGTAGGGTTCAGCGATGAGGAAAATGTGCCTGTCAGGGGTTGGGGAAAAGCAAAGGTTCCTTCCTCTAAGCTTAAGGAATTCTATGAACAAACAGAAAAATGGGGCGTACGCCTAGACTATGAGGTAATCGAAAAGGAGCCTGTGCCCCACGCGGATATGCTTGAATACGTCCTGGGAATGGGCGATACTCAGCAGGCCGGAAAGATAGCTTCATCAAGATTTTACTACCTCTTCGATGACCTGGTGTGGCTGGATTTTGCTTTAAGCCTCCTAGCTCTCGATATGCTCGCGAGGAAGGGGTACAGGCTAGTCATTCCCCCATACATGATTAGAACAAAGGTTCTTGAGAGCGCACTCGATTATGACACTTTCAAGGATATGATATACAAAATTGAAGACGAGGACCTAAACCTCATAGGTACGGCTGAGCACCCAATACTGGCGTTGCTATATGATAACCCAGTTAGAGAGGAGGACTTACCGATAAAGCTAGCTGGCTGGAGCGCCTGTTTCCGCAAAGAGGCTGGAGCTGGGAACAGAGACTTGAAGGGTATATTCAGAGTCCATCAGTTCCACAAGGTTGAGCAGTTCGTTTTTGCTCATCCCTCCGATAGCTGGGGCTTCTTGGAAGAGATGACCCGTAACACCGAGGAAATCCTCCAGGCCTTGGAGCTTCCATACAGAGTAGTCAAGGTTGTCTCAGGTGAAATAGGGCTCGGCGTCGCCAAGAAATATGACGTAGAGGTATGGTATCCCTCTCAGGGGAGGTTCAGGGAAATAGCAAGCATTAGTCACCTTATTGACTGGCAGGCCTTCAGGGGAAACCTCACATTTATTAGAAAGAGCGATGGTAGAAGAGAGTATGTGCATACGCTTAATGGCACAGGCCTACCAACAACAAGAGCTATAACAGCTATTCTTGAAAATCACCAGCAAAGCGACGGCGCAGTATACATTCCAAAGGCTCTGAGAAAATATCTCGAGAGCATACCAAGTGCTCCTAAAGACTATATTCATCCTAGAAAGAAAAGTGCTTTTCCATGAAACAGCTCTATGTAGGGATAGACCTAGCGGCTAGCCCCAAGAAATATACCTTTTTATCAAGCATCTCTGCCTCTCCATTAGGAAAATCCATCTTGAATATAGAGTTTTCTAGGCTAAAGGAAGATGAGGAGTTAATTGAGAAAACAACATCGATTTCGCCGCGAATCATTGTTATTGATGCGCCTCTTTCACTCGTTAATGTGGATGAGAAGGGTTTCAGACCACTTGATAGATGTGCCCTTAGGTTAGGCGCAAGACTTTTGCCATTAAATACTCCAGGTATGATGCAATTAGCGATGAGGGGAACAATATTAGCAAAACGGCTAGCGATGCGTGGATTTCTAGTCCTCGAGACTCATCCTTCTAGTGCTGCGAGAATTTTGGGGTATCGCTCCACAGTTGAGCTTGTGAAATACATTGCAGGCATAGAACTTTCGAGAGGAGCAGCTGACGCTGTTGTTGCAGGAATGGTTGGGCTTTTATTCGATAAAGGCGAAGTCGTAACCTGTGAGGGGGATCCACCTTTAGTTCTTCCATTGAGGGAGGCAAGAATCGATGTCTCATGATATGGAAAATAAAAGATACATAGTCTTTGATTTTGATGGAACAATTTATCTTCAAGGGGCGTTTATTAGTCAAATAAATTATATAAGTACAAGTATTCTCCGTTTCCTATTTGAGCAAGGCTACACTATTGCTATAATCACAGGTAGATATTGTAGTCAGAGATCCTTCATTTTTGATTTGCTTTTATCAAATGGAATAAGGATTAGCCCATCAAACTTCTATTGTAGAACAAGAGATGAACCGGAAGTCAATTGGAAGAAAGAGGTTATCGAAGAATTTCTGGAGAAAATTTTTAGCGAAAACGCGGTTATATTCGAGTATCACGAAGATAACGCGCAAGTCTTGGACTTTGTTTCGCGCTTAGACAAAAATATTTGTCTCTATCTATACACTAATGGATTGCCAGCTATTCTAAGAAAAACCAGTAGATGTGTCTCAGAGAAGATGATTGAGAGTTGCGTAAAGGAGAAATATGGAATTTAATAAACAGAATCATATGGTCGGATGACAAGCAAAGCTATTTTGTAATAATAGTTGATAGGCTAGAGCAAAGCCGGGAAAGACTGATATCCGGCAACGAAATAAGAAAGGTTCACTCAAACGGGTTGATAGAATTAATAGATGGAGGCCTTATACCTATTCATAGGGTTATCGAGATACGTTACAAGGACAAGATACTGTTCACTAGAAAAAAGAGTTTGTAATAAAGACTAGTTTAAAGAAAAACGTATATTCCTAGCTCTACAAATAGTATATGAAGGTGTTTATAGACTTCTACGATTATTTCTTCACCTATATGGGGTAGTAGACGATGAAAATAGCTCGCAATGTAAAGGAGGCGTTGCTGTGGAAAAAGGTAAACGATGAAGGAACAGTTCAATGTAGGTTATGTAGAAGATATTGTATTATTAAGCCCAGCAAGTACGGGGCCTGCGGCGTTAGGAAAAATGTTGGCGGGGTTCTATATACGATGGTTTATGGACTTTTGACAGCTGTGAATCTCGACCCAATCGAAAAGAAGCCTTTAACTCATTTTATGCCTGGAGCTAGTGCTCTCAGTATATCGACCGTTGGCTGTAACTTTTTCTGCCAATTCTGCCAGAACTGGGAGATAAGTCAATCGAGACTAGAGGAGGGCCTATATGGAAGTTACCATGAACCTGAGGAAATAGTTCGGCTGGCTAAATACTACGAGGCTGATGCTATTAGTTATACATACAATGAGCCAACAATTTTTTATGAATACATGATGGATGTGGCAAGATTAGCGAAAAGAGAAGGAATCGCTAACACGATAGTAACGAATGGCTATATGAGCGATGAGGCTATCCAGGAGATGGATGGCTTGCTTGATGCAGCCACGGTTGATTTCAAAGGAGGGGGCAATAAGGATTTCTATAGGAAATATATGGGTGTCCCTAACCCAGATGAAATATTCTCGACTCTCCAGGCCTACAAGGAGAAGAAAGTTTTCATCGAGATAACAAACCTCGTTGTTCCAAAAATCGGTGATTTTGAGGAGGATGTAAAAAAGCTTGCTAAATGGATAGTTGAGAATCTAGGGCCAGAAACGCCTTTTCATCTTCTAAGGTTTCATCCAGATTACAAACTAACATGGATTCCAGCTACTCCTGTCAGTACTCTTGAGAAGTTAGCTAATATAGCTAGAAATGAGGGATTGAAGCACGTATATATAGGGAACGTTTGGGGGCACCCGCTTGAAAGCACGTACTGCCCTAAATGCGGCAGAGTTGTTATCAAGAGAACAGGGTTTTATATCTATGAGTACAATCTCGATGAGCAGGGAAGATGCATTTACTGTGGCTATAAGCTAAACGTTGTTCCGAGGAGGAAGATGAGATGGGCCCAAAGTTCTTCATCATAGCTGGGACAGCAGGTTCAGGCAAATCTACTTTGACAAAACTCTTTGGTGATTGGCTTGAAAGTAACGATATACCTGTGGTAAGGGTTAATCTTGACCCAGCCGCCGAGGACTTACCATACACGCCTAATGTGGATGTCAGAGACTACGTAGATGTATATCAGGTTATGAGGAAATATAAACTAGGACCCAACGGCGCATTGTTAGTCTCGATGGACATATTGGTTAATCACAGTGAGGAAATAAGTAAGGAGATTTACCGTAATACGACGCCTAGAGACTACGTGTTAATAGATACTCCAGGACAATTAGAGATATTCGCCTTCAGAAGAGGAAGCCAAGAACTAATTAAAAACCTGGTGCTAGATAACAAAGCTACTATAGGTTTTCTCATGGATTCATCTCTTATAAGTAGCTCACTTAACGTAATATCTTTATTGCTACTAGCAAACAGCGTATACCTTAGGCTAAGACTACCAATGATAACTATAATTTCAAAGTACGACCTTCTCAATGACGAGATGAAGCGTGTAATAGATGCTATGACAGAGGACCCAGAACTCATAAATGAAATCATCTATAAAGAAGATGTCCCGGAAAGCGGAATAGAGGATTTGATCGAGGTAGCAATTTCTAGGAACTATGGATTAATACCAGTATCCGTATATGATGACTCGACATTCGAGGCATTGTTCTCAGCGTTGCAAAACTCTATGAGCAGCATTGATGATATTGAGACGTCAATTTAGCTAAGTTATTTTTCTTAGCAAAATTTTTCTTAGGAAAAACATTTTTACTTTTTTCCAGGACTAGTAAGGAAATGTCCGTATCATTTCTGGGTACTTTTTTCTAACTAGTTCGCAAAGAGAGCATATTTCCGAATTAACCGCCTCGGATTCACCTTTTATTATAAGCTCGGATATCAACTCCAGTTTCCTCATAATTTCTTGGTCTTTAAGCATCAAATCAACTATTTTTCCTCCTCTTTTTTTAGATACGTATTGAGAAACGGCGGCTGGGGTGAGATTTAGGAGCTTGCTTATCTGGTAGTAGTTGTATCCCTTATGCCTAAGAACCGTTACTAGTCCAGCTCTTATTGATGGTACAACGCGCCTAGCAGCAAGCTCGCATGGAAGTATGTATCGCATTATCTACACACGATTCTTATTTTTGCCGTCATACCTTAAATAATGTAAATATATATAGCTAGACTATTTTAGTCTTATTAACAAATTGGGGTAGTAAATACAAACCTTAATTTATCCTTAATGAAATATAACGTGGAGGGTGTATTATCGCTATGAGCCATGAAATAACACCGCTTGATACAGAGCATCCAATGGTTCCTGGGGGAGAACTGGACCCGGAAACCTTTGAGGCACTTAGAGAAGCACTTAAAGATATGAAAAGCAAGGTAGAAGCACATTTATTCATCGAGGATAAATGCTACTATTGTGTAGAAACTAGAAAACTACTTGACAGCTTTGTCGAGGCTTCTCCGGGGGTTAATGGAGAAAAGTTGTTTAGCTACAAGCTCTACTGGTTAAACCGAGATAGGAGCGTTGCTGCGCATTACAAAGTTAACAGAGCCCCAACAGTAGTTTTAGCAGAGGGTCACGTGAGGTATCTAGGCATCCCCTCGGGAGAGGAGCTAAGAAGCTTCGTGGAGACTGTTATTAGAATAAGCGAGAAAGAAACAGGCTTGGAGCCGGAATCCAAAAGAAAAATAAGGAGCATAAAGAAGCCTGTTCACATCGAAGTTATAGTTACCCCAGCGTGTCCATACTGTCCTTACGCCGTTCTGCTCGCAAACATGGTTGCTTACGAGTCATACATAAACGGGAACAGGAACATCATTAGTGATATGGTTGAGGCATACGAGAATCCAGACATAGCTGATAAGTATAGGGTGATGAGCGTTCCGGCAATAGCGATAAACGGGATACTGGCATTTATAGGTCTGCCATACGAAGGAGACTTCATAGACAGGATCATAGATATACTTGAAGAGTAGTCGGATGAGTGATAATACATAATGCAGCCATCCTACAACGCGATTTTTTACATACTTATTTTCTGGCTATCAGTATACTTGTTCTCCAAGTTTTATCTACGGGGAAGAGAGAACATCGTTATAAATCCAATATATATTATGATAAAAAAGAAAATAAGCGAGGGCTTTCTAGAAGGAACAAAAAATAAGCGTATTTTCAAGCTTATCTCCGCATTATTCGTTATACTGGCAGTCGTCTCAATGGTGCTATTCTACTACCTCGTGGTCCCATTAAGCCTAGCTAGATTTTCCGGTCAAGAAGCACAGGGCGGTTTAACACTAATTATACCAGGAGTAACAATCAGCGGCGAATCCCTCATCTACTTACTAATAAACATAGGCATTGCCGCAACGATTCACGAATTTTCTCACGCGCTATTTGCTAGATCAAGAGGCATAAAAATAAAAAGCGCTGGCTTTATATTGGCTATAATTTTACCTATGGCCTTCGTTGAGCCAGACGATAGTGATTTCAAAAAAGCTAGCCTTAAGGACAAGCTATCGGTATACTCGGCAGGCCCATCATCGAATTTGATATTAGCATTTATTCTCCTAGGTCTGCTTAGCTTATTTGCCTCTATTGGGGGAGGCGTGCTAATTACCAGTGTTGATCAAGGCTCGCCGGCTGAGAGAGCGGGGCTTGAACCTGGATACATAATAAAGGCTGTTAATGGAACTGTTGTTAAGAACCTAAGAGATTTTCAATCAGCCCTTGGCGATTACCGAGAGAAGGAGCTGGTTTTTGTTCTCGAAGTACTGAAACCCGATGGTTCAACCACTATAGTAACTATTCATAAGCTCTCTAATGAAACTAAGCTAGGCATAGGGATTGCTAATGCTCCTCCACAAGGAGTGCTTGGAAAGCTCGTAACACCAATATCAGTTTTCCTGGTTTGGGGGTACATAGTTAATTTTAGCTTAGCAATAATTAACGCTGCCCCCATGTTCATTACTGATGGGGCAAGAATGATATCTGATTTGATAACGGAGAAATTAAAGGGCGACAAAGGAAAAGCGGTAAACTTCTTCATTCAGGTTCTCACGATGCTTATATTGCTTTTCTCGCTTAGTTTACAACCTATAGGCTGAAAGTTTTTGACTATTAATTTAGGCATTCCTCTTAACCTTAATTCCTCAGTGTTAACTTTTTTTGTTGCTGAATAAACAAAGTTAAATACTCCATGTTCACAATTATTTTCTTTAGCTATGAAGAAAAGCAAACCGACCGAATTGTCTATGTGGAGGAGCTCTCACACTGAGCTTTGACAACATATTTTACTTTTTGAGTTCGAAAAGACGGTTGCTTATAAATGAACGGTATCGAATTACATAGCTATGAATATATCGTTATAACAAATATCGGGCTGTTTCGGCCTTCATAATTATTTGTGGTGTTTATGCTTATTGACGTCTAAGTTCTCTATTCATATGTTTTATAGACATGGGGACTTTTGTATCTATTGATGAGCCCACCTGGGCTTGGAGCAACGCTCCTATCGCTCAGGCGGATTAAAAGTAAATAGGAGCTCCGTGCCGTTGGGCTCGACAGCTACCCATGAACCAGCATTTGTCTATAAAGCCCTGTGCACGAGGCGGAAGTCCCTAGATGCTCATTCTCATTAATTTATTTTTATTCGTTGCATATAGTGACAAACGGTGTCAATGGTATAAGTGCAAAGTATAAATACTTTTTTATAGAATTCGTTACTAGGTGTTATGTCTATGGAGGTTCCCCGAGGCGCGGACTTGCTAAAGTATCAAAGGGTCGTGATAGACCAAGAAACATGTATTAGCTGTGGAGCCTGTGTAGCTGTATGTCCGGTTAGTGCATTGGAGTTAGCAGAGGATAACTTTAAGTCAACGTTGCTATGGGATAAATGCATAGATGATTTCAGCTGTATCGGTGTATGCCCTGTAAACGCTATACATAAGACATCCGAGGCTCCTCAGGAGCTCAAGGCGAGAAATGGCTGGTATAGATTCAGCAGGGAGCTCAGCGACGATGAGAAAAGGTTTTTCGAGGAGTGGAGAAAAAAATACGGCGTTACAGGTAATCCAAAGTAAATTGTTTTTGTAAAGGAGAAAAAAAGATTTTTAACCTAGTTGCGACCTCCACTTCTGGATATCTTCTTGTGTTAGTGGCAAGGGAACAGTGACTTTGCCTGTTCTAATCTGTTCTTCAAGTTCGCTTACAGCCTTCCATATGTACTGTGGCTCATTGGACCTCATGGTCTGAACCTTTGTTTTGATTTGGTCAGGAGGCATGGGTAAGACCTTCTTTCCGCTCAGTTGCTCAGCCCTTACTCCCATCTGTATAAATTCATCTAAATCAGTGAGATCACTCATCTTTATTCCCTCCATAGGTATTCCCTCGACCACTGTGCCTATCCCCAGCGTTAATACGCCCTGATACTTTTGTACTACGTCTTTGAATTTGCCCTGAATAACTAGTTGGGTAGCGTAGTATACTCCCTTGTCAACTCTCTTCATCATGCTAGCGATAACGAAGCCTGGGTTAATCCAGTCTTGGTCAGCATCGACACCTATCCAGTATGGGGGTCCATAAGTCAAATTCTTTTGGGTTGCTATTTCTTGGACAGCTTGGTTTATGCCCAGTCCTAGTGGCCCAGCAACATTGTAGACAGCGATGGCGCCTCTCTCATACATCTCCTTTGCAGCGGCGTAACCCTTGGTTATATCGCTGAAGGTACCAGTGTAGGTCCAGAGCACAATGTCTTTAGTGGTTCTGCCAGCAAGGTTTGGTGGCAAGGGACCGACATTTTGCTGATACCATTTTAAGGCCCAGTCACATCCCCACTTGTATCCAATCTCGAATTTCCACAGAACAGGTATTTCTATTCCTAGAACCATTCCTACGTACTTGTAGTCTTGGTGGTTTGTCAGTAGCAAGCATGCGAGGGCGCCTACAAGAGCTGAGCCCTTATGCTCCTCGAATTTTATGTCAAGCATGTTGGGCAGCGTTTTGTTAAGCTTCTGCAGAGCTATGCTCTGAGTATAGGTATCGATGCCAGCGAAGAACTTGTCTGGATATTCTTGCGCGACTGTGTACAACGCTTCGCTTAATAGGAACCCCACTCCTACAATTAGCTTGACATTAGGGTCGCTGGCAGCGGTCCTCAGGTTAGGCAGGTAGTCTTCCTCTTTTTGGCTTACCAGCTCCAGCACTTCTACTCCGAAGTCGCGAGCAGCGTCCTCTGCGCCTTTGAAGGCCATGTCGTTGAAGCTTAGGTCTCCTCGCCCGCCTATGTCAGAGACTACGGCTATCTTTATCTTCGGAGTAGTTGTCAGTGTGGTTGTTGTCTGGGCCGGCTATCTAGTCAAGCTTACCGCGGCTATTGCAATTGCTATTATAAGAACGACTACTATACCGATGAGGAGGGTTTGACTAATACCTTTTTTGAGGCGCAAGTTGACAGAACACCCGAATTATTAAATATGTCATGCTCTTATATAAAAAACTTAATTAAAGAATGATAAACTGTACATAACGATAGAAAAAGACTTGAATGACTCATGCCACTACTACATGTGATTCTGCAGATAATTTATTTCTTTATTCCTCCCATCAATAGCCCTATTTCCTCCAATGTGTACTCGGCTTTAGGCTTTACAGCCAGGAATTTGCCCTCATACATGACAGCTATTCTATCGCTTAGCTTAAGCACTTCGTCAAGGTCGGCGGAGACTAAAAACACGCTTCTCCCCTCTTTCTTTGCTTGAAGCAACAGTGATTGTATATACTCGGTGGACGCTATGTCTAAGCCTCTTGTTGGATGAACAGCTATTATTATCTTTGATTTTTTAGTTAATTCTCTACCAACAAGCAATCTCTGCCTATTTCCTCCACTCAGGCTTTTCGCGAGAGTGTTGATGGAGGGAGCTACTATCTTGAACCTCTCAACAATCTTTTTTGCTAACTCAGAGACTAGCGACCATTTAATACTATTTAGCTTGCCTAGAAACTCTCTTTCCCACTGCCTAGACAGAAATGTATTTTCCTTAACGTTAAACTGAAGGATAATTCCAAACCTATCTCTATCCCCAGGGATGTAGCTCACTCCTTTAGAATAAGCAAGTAGAGGATTGTGCTTATAGATTTTCTCGCCGTTTATAATTATTTCACCATCAATAGGAGGGCGCATTCCCACAATAGCCTCTACAAGCTCATCCTGACCATTTCCTTCTACTCCAGCAACACCAAATATCTCTCCGGGGAACAATTCAAAGGACACTCCCCTTACAGATTCCACTCCTAAATCATTCCTGACTCTCAAGTTCCTGACAACCATTACAGGCTCTTTACTGCCAGTAGATTGGGCCTCTTTTATTTCAATGTCTTGGTTAATTTGTTGGACTGATTTTTCGCCAATCATTAGGCTAGCTAGCACTTCAGGAGTAGCATCTTTAGTGGGCAGCTCTTTAACTATTTTTCCATTACGCATCACTATAATTCTGTCAGTTATTGATAAGACCTCCTTAATTTTGTGAGAAATGAAAACAACGGTTTTTCCATCGCTAATCAGCTTTCTGAGAAAAGTAAATAACTCGTTTACTTCGTGTGGCGTAAGAAACGTTGTTGGCTCATCCAGAATTAGTACGTCTACCCCTTTGTAGAGAACTTTCAGTATTTCCACTCGTTGCTTCAGGCCCACTGGGAGTAGGCCTACCTCCACGTCAAGTGGTACTTGCAGGCCTGTTTTCTCAATGAGTTCTTGGATTCTTTCTCTATGTCTTTTCAGTTTTAAAGTCGAGAAAAGGGGGCTTTCTTCTTTTCCAAGAATAATGTTTTCCAAAACCGTCATGTTATCAATTAAGGAGAAGTGTTGCTGTACAAGACCTATGCCGAGGTCTAGCGCATGCTTACTATTTCTTATTCGGACCTCGTTGCCATCTACATATATCTTTCCATCTGTTGGTTTTAGTATTCCTGCAAGTATTTTTACAAGAGTGGTTTTTCCAGCGCCGTTTTCTCCTAGTAATCCAACTATCTCTCCTTTTCGAATACTTATCGACACTCCTCTTAAAGCAACTGTGCCGTCTTGGTATATCTTTATTAGGTTTTCCGTTCTGATTAGAGGTGTTTGCATCATCAATATGGTTCAGGCCTCTTTTTGTTAGAGAGACGTCATATTTACTCTTGGAAAGAAAGAATAAATTATTTTTTCACCAAAAAACAAGTTGTTAATCAAGCAAGTAAGAGGTACATGGCTTTGGGATTAGCTGGAGAGCTGAGAGAGAATGTAAGAAGAATTAGCGTCTCGCTTCTCATTTCTCTAGGGGTATTTGTGATTGGCCTCTCGATCGGAGCCGTTCTCATGGTTATCTTTGGTTATAACCCATTAAAAGCTTATAGATCGCTTTTTTATGGGGCTCTATTAGAGAGAGGAGGGCTCGCAGAGTCAATTAGCCTTTCAATTCCACTAATGCTTTCCGGCCTAACTTTCGCTATATCGGCAAAGGCAGGGTTATTTAACATCGGGGCGGAAGGACAAATATACCTAGGAGCTATAGGCGCGGTGATTGCTGGAGCCTATTTATCGCTTCCTTTCCTTCTACATCTCATCGTTACAACGTTATTCGCTATGTTGTTAGGCGTAGCGTGGAGCCTTGGCCCAGCTTTGCTTAAAATATATAGGGGGGTCAACGAAGTTATCACAACCATCATGTTCAACTGGATAGCCACCTACCTAGTAATGTACTTAGCCCTGAACGTGTTCTACGATCCTCAGCGAGCTGAAAGAACAGTAACTGTACTTCCAACGGCTAGGTATCCGCAGCTTGTGGAGTACTCCAGCTTGACCACAGCTATCTTCGCTGCTTTGTTGCTATGCATCGTTTTCTACGTTATACTCTTCAAGACGAAGATAGGTTATGAACTCAGGGTTTATGGATCAAATCCTGATGCAGCGAAGTACAGTGGTATAAGTTCAAAGAAAGTCGTTTTATATTCATTCATTCTCGGAGGAATGGCCGCTGGGCTGGCGGGCGGGCTCCTCATCACCGGTAGGCCTCCAACATTCGCTCTCTATGGAACACTGGGCAACGTGTCAGGCTATGGTTTTGACGGTATAGGTGTTGCCTTAATAGGGCGAAATCACCCAATAGGAATAATGTTATCAGCCTTCTTGATTGCCTTGCTCAGAAATGGAGGCAGATACATGGAGTTTCAGGCCGGCGTCTACTCAGAGCTCGTGAGAGCTATAATTGGAATAATCGTTATTGCGCTCGCTATACCCGAGATATACGAAATGGTAGCCAGGTACATGAGGATAAGAAGAGCTAGGAGGATGGTCGAGTAATGATGAAACCTTGGGTCAGGAGATTCACAGGGATTACCGGCACCATCATAAGCGTGGCTGTTCTTCTCTATATCTATGAAAAAATAGGTTTGTCGCCAAAATCAATACTGCAGACCACCTTTCTCGCGTTGACCCCTCTGCTCCTCGCAGCCTTAGGAGAAACCATTAACGAGAAAGGTGGTTTAGTAAACATCGGCTTAGAGGGAATTTTGTTGATGACGGCTGTGCTTGGGGTGTATTTTGCTGAAATAACTCATTCAGGCTGGTACGGATTAATCCTAGGAGCGCTTTTAGGCGGATTAATAGGGTTTATCTTCGGTGTTATTAGCGTATACGGCAAGGCTGACCAGATTATTGTTGGTATAGGACTTAACTTGTTTTCTCTCGGCTTCGTTCAGTTTTTCATGATGGCTGTATGGGCGATGCCAGGAATAAGGATACCTCCAAAAGAAGTCATAATTCCACCGACGACCATATCTGGTTTCAGAGTATCACTGATAACGATCGTCTCGATACTGCTCGCGCCCATAGTCCACTACTTAATTAATGAAACCAAGTTTGGCTTATGGCTTAGAGCAGCTGGAGAGGCTCCAGAGTCTCTAGATGCTGCTGGAGTAAGTGTCGAAAAAATAAGGATAACGGGGGCAACGATAGGCGGTTTGCTGACCGGTCTGGGAGGAGCTTTTATGTCCCTAGCATGGTTTGGTGGCGTTGTCAAGGAGATTTCAGCTGGCAGGGGATTCATAGCTCTCGCAATAATGGTAGCGAGCGGTCTCAGACCACTTTATGCGTTATTGTTCAGTTTTATATTCGGTTTCGCTGAAGCAACGGCAATAGCTATTAGCTTAACTCCAGGAGTAAAAGAAGTAGTTCCATACCACCTTATACTAATGATTCCCTACATAGTAACTCTAGCAACGGTATCAATATTCATGGGGAGAGCCAGGTTCCCCAAAGCACTTGGTCTACCGTACAGAAGGGAGTAAAATGAGCCAAATAGAGGAGGTATCGCCGAGAGGGGATCCACGCATAGTTTTTCTTGGTTTATTGATTATTTTCGTCGCTTCATTGTTAAACCTGGCTTTGCAGATACTAGGGCGGATAAGCAACAGGGAGATAATTATCTTCTATCTTGTTTATGTAATGGGTTTTTTGGTAACCTACTATGGTTACAGGCGTTTGCCGCCAAAGCGTTATTTCTTCGAGGAAGAATAAAATCTATATTGTAACCAGTAGAAAATTCTAACCGGTGGGTTCAATGAATAGTTACTTCCAAAACCAATTGGTCAAGGAAATCTTAAATAAGTACAGGGTTATTTGGGGTCTGCGGCATGCCTTGTCATTAATGGAATGGGATATGGAAACATATATGCCGAGAGAAGGGGTCAATGAAAGAGGCGTTGCAATCGCTGAGCTGAGCTTATTAGCTAGGAAGTACTTGCTGGACGAGAAGTTCGTTGAGCTTGTTGACAAAGCGAGTCAAATAGACGGTCTTAATGAATATGAAAAAGGAGTTATCCGTGTGCTGAAAAGAGAGATCGAATGGAACAAAAAAATACCTGAGAACGTTATATATGAGTTAGCTAAAATAAGGCCGGCTTCGCATGAAGCTTGGGTTGAAGCAAAAAAGAAAGATAACTTCGAGATATTTAAGCCATATTTAGAGAAGATTGTCGAGCTAATCAGGAAAATAAGTGAAAGCGTTGGTTACGAAGAGCACCCATACGACCCTCTCCTGGACCATTACGAGGAAGGCTTGACTACAAGAAAAGCAGAAGCGTTATTCGATTTATTGAAAGGCAGATTAAGAATGTTGATTGATAAAATAGCTAATAACGGTGTTTATCCATCTCATCACAGATTCGAGGATATGCAATATGATGAAGCTGAGGCAAGGCAGCTGGTCACGCATATTCTTAATCTACTAAATTACCCGAGTGGTAGAGGCAGAGTCGACATTGCTCCTCATCCATTTACAATTGAGCTAAGCAGAAAAGACGTGAGAATAACGGTGAGATACGAGGGTAAGGATATCAAGAAAGCCATGTACTCGGCTATCCACGAATTTGGGCATGCATTATACGAGCTTCAGGTTGATGAAAACCTTGAGTACACACCGATAGCGGGGGGAGTCAGTTTAGGTATCCACGAAAGCCAATCAAGATTCTGGGAAAACATTGTCGGCAGAAGCTACGGATTCATTAAATTAATATATAGTGACTTCACCAGGATAATCAGTGCACTTAAGCCTGAATCACCCATGGACTTGTATTTGTATGTCAATACAGTGAAGCCAAATTTGATAAGAGTGGATGCAGATGAGGTTACTTATAATGCTCACGTAATCGTTAGATTCGAGCTCGAGAAAATGCTCGTTAACAATGAGATAAGGGTCGATGATCTCCCTGAGCTGTGGAGCGAGCTGTATGAGAAATACCTTGGTATCAGACCTTCTACATACAGCGAGGGAGTTCTACAGGATATTCACTGGAGTGGGGGAATGATTGGTTATTTCCCAACATACAGCGTAGGAACTCTTCTCTCAGCTCAAATTAAGTATGCCATTGAAAAAGAGCTTGGTAAAACAATCGATGAAATCGCTCTTGATAATAACCTAGGTCTCATCAGGGAGTGGCTGAGAGAAAAAATCCATAATTGGGGTTCAACGTATCCACCAAGCGTTTTGCTACAAAAAGCCATGGGGGAAGAACTTAATCCAGAATACTTTGTGAAATATATCGAGTCGAAGTATCTTAAGCTACCCGAACAGTTTTTACAATAAAAACAATCCATCTTTATATATAACTTCTCCGTCTCCATATATAATGGCGTTATTCTTCATGTTCTTAATCATGTCCCAGTGAATGCTGCTTGTGTTCGTTCCCCCCGTCGATAAATATGCAGCGCCAAGCGCCATATGAATGGTACCGCCTATTTTTTCGTCGAGCAATATGACTTTGCTCGGCTTGTTTATGTCGTAATTCAATCCGAAGGCGAACTCCCCCACCCTTCTTGCCCCTTCATCAACACTTAATATTTTCTCAAGCAAACTTTTTCCAACCTCAGCATCGTAGTCAACGACTTCCCCTTTGCTAAAGACCAGCTTTACGTTTCTTATCTCCGACCCTCTCCATAGACTGGGTATATCGAACAGAATCTTTCCCTCAACGCTATCTTCTATAGGCGCTGTAAAGACTTCGCCGCCAGGCATATTGTTTTTACCATCATCGTTAATCCATTTTCTATTGTCAACCCTCAAGTACAAGTCTGTTCCAGGGCCAACTATTCTTAGCTCCTTAATCTTGCTTATTTTTTCGATGATTCTTTCTTGAGCAGCGGCCTGTTCCTGCCACGCTTTTACGGGATCGGGGTGAATGAGTTTTAATGCATTAAACACTAGTTCTTCCCATTCGATAGGGCTCATGTTAGCCTCCTGAGCAGAGGCTGGAGTCGGGTATATGGTAACAACCCATCTGAGGCTTCCTTCACCATCTCTTCTCATGAAAATCTCGGAAAGCTTTCTAGTGGCCTTGTCTCGTAGCGACAATTTGTTTGGGTCTATATTTACGAGCGGCTTTGAGTGCAGTGGGGCTATTATCCTTATAGAGACATCAATGTTTTCCAGCATAAACTCGTCAATTCTAGAGTAATATGTAAGTAGCTCCTCTGGTGCAAATCTATAGAAGAGCTCTGTCATATAATCATCATTAAGAATGACTCTCGGGTAGCCTCCACTCATAACGGTGTATTTGTATATACTGCGTGCAGCTTCTATTGAGGCAGGCGTGGTGATTATGTTTACTTCGTCCTTGGGCTTTACATTGGCACAATAATTCACGATTAGCTTCCCGAACTTATCAATTTGGGTTTCCCCCAAACTTATCACGCTCAGACCTGCGTAGGCTCAACATCCTTTTGATTCAGACCTTTCGAGCCTCATCACTTCAATAAAAAATTAATCATTGCTACTTAAAATCAATTCCGTATTGTTAACTTCATTCTACGAAGACCCATTTTTCTTCACGACTCGAAGCTCTTTTTCATAAATACGTATAAATAAAGAAGGCTTTAGGCTTTTTTTTAATGCACTTTGCTAGTGTTGTGTTTAAGTGAGCTCGGCAGGCCAATCCTTGAGCGCGTAGAACTCTTGGCATTAATGGCGAGGAGCATCGTCTCGTTTCACATTATTCTGTACTTATTACGTAGAAAATACGTTATAGCACTGGAGATACTTATTATGAAAGCTACTAACTGAAAGATAGTTATTTTTTCTTTATCAAGATTCAAAAAGCTCATTCCATCAACTGGAGTTACGAGCTGCAGTTGAAGAAGGTAGACTTCACCGCCAGTATAAAAGCTAAGAGACTTCTCTAGGAGAATCCCTGTTTTTTCATCATATTTTAAATAAATATCGCCTCCCTGTACAGTAAGGCACTCCGTTATTACAGCCTTGACTATTTGCCCATTAGGAAAAGAGTAAGGAAACGTATCAATGTATCGATAAGCGCATATGCTATCATTGTACCATCTTTCTTTTAGAAGATGTTGTACAACAATAATGTTCATTGTAAAGATAGAGATGTTTGGATAAGTGATTGCTTTTTCCATCACTGGCCTTGGCGGCCGTACACCTTGTATATTAATTGCATAGTTTACAATGCCTGTCGAAGTTAGATCATAGTTGGTCGTTACCCTTAGTTCTATGTACCCGCTATTGATTAAATTATTGTTTTGGTCATAAACGTATACTTCGTACTTAAGCTCGTGCATACTTGTGCTACTAGCTATGGTAAGAAACAACAGTAAAGTAAATAATGATAAGAAAATAATTCTCGATGAAAAAAGATTCTTTATTGTATTTAAATAGTGCTCATGGTAACACAGAGCTCATCAACCATATCATGTATATTGGTATGAACACTAGCGATATAGTGTTGAGTAGCTTAATCACGATGTGTAGTGATGGTCCTGCGGTATCCTTCAATGGGTCACCTACAGTGTCTCCAACGACTGCTGCTGCGTGAGCAGGGGATCTCTTGCCTCCGAAGTTCCCTGCTTCTATGTACTTTTTAGCGTTATCCCACGCAGCCCCTCCCCACATCATCATGATAGCTAGAACTACGGCGCTCGCCGTGGCGCCGACAACCAAGGCACCGACAGCTGGTCCTCCGAAGAGTAGCCCTAGTATTATTGGCGGAATCAATATTGATAGTGCTGGTAGAAGCATGTTCTTAATAGCATAACTCGTGCTGATATCAACAGCTCTATAGTAATCAGGTTTCTCGGTGCCAGCGAGTATTCCAGGCTTCTCTCTGAATTGTCTGCGCACTTCTTCTACCATCATCCATGCAGCTTTGGTTACAGCCTCCAATGTTAATGAGCTGAATAAGAACGGTATCATTGCTCCGATTAAGAAGCTTATCATAATATCAGGCCTTATTAGCACAAGCCTGCTTAGAAATGACTTCATGGATTCAATGAATCCAGCAAGGCTCATCTCGTAGGTTCCTGCTACAGAGTGTATTACTGAGGGATCCCTCGCAACGTAGTCCTGAACGAACGCTTGGAATAGTAGGAGAGCAGCTAGGGCAGCGCTTCCCATAGCGAAACCTTTGGTTAGCGCCTTGGTTACATTGCCTAAAGCGTCTAAGGGCTCGAGTCTTTCCCTAACCTCTTTCTCCAGCTCGGCCATCTCCGCTATGCCCATGGCGTTGTCAGCGATCGGGCCAGCTCCGTCAAGCGTCATTATTATACCTGCAAGGGATAGCATTCCCAGCGTGGCCATAGCTGTTCCAAATACTCCGTATATGAATTTAGCTACAGGTATTCCAGCTATTAATTGTTGTGTCTCGATTACAGGTAGTGGTATGTTCATGCCTAGGTAGAATGATACAAAGAGAGAAATGGATATCACTACTATTGGTACGAAAGTTGCCCTCATACCAACGGTTAATCCCTGTAGAATAGTTAGCGCAGTGCTTGATTGCGACGCTTTAGCTATCTCAATCACGGCCTTTGCTTTCAGCCCTGTGTAGTAGTTGGTTATCAGCACGACTATGACAGCAGCTATGATACCGCTCATTGATGCTAGGAATAGGTTGAGCCAGGCATCAGGCAAAGCTAAGTAAAACACGAAGAAGAAGCCGATAATAGCGAAAATAGCCGATACGATGACTCCGTTTCTGAGAGGCTCTATTGGGTCTTTAAACCTCTTTTGGTAAGCAGCCACGAGAACACCGGGTATAGTTGCAATAATTCTTACAGCACCTGTTAGTAGAGGCAGGAAAATAAAGTGTACAGCTTTATCAGCAGGTATTCCAGCCTTGATAAGCATGAAGTATACTGCCCATCCAACAATCATTGTGCCAAGCATCTCCGCTGTCACTGACTCGAAAATGTCCGCGCCTCTTCCAGCGCAATCTCCAACGTTATCTCCAACCTGGTCAGCAATAACTGCTGGGTTTCTCGGATCATCTTCTGGTATACCTGCCTCGACTTTACCAACCAGGTCTGCGCCTACATCTGCTGCCTTTGTATAGATACCACCGCCTACTTGCGCGAATAAAGCTGATAGGCTCGCCCCGAAGGCGAATCCAGCTAGGCTGTCAAGAATCATTCTCAGAGTTAGAGGAGTAGCTTCGCCTCCAATGATTTTGAAGAACACTAAGTAGAGAAGTGCTAGAGCGAATATGCTTATCGATGGGACACTGAACCCGAGCACTGCTCCCCCGAGAACAGCTGTTCTTAATGCCTCCCATGAGCCTTTTCTCGCGGCTTCCGTGGTTCTCACGTTAGCTCTAGTTGATGCATCCATGCTTAGAAAAGCAGATGCAACTGATGAGGCGCTTCCCAATAGTACGGATATGCCTATAAGTACCGTCTCTAGCACTATTTCCCTGTGGAGCTCTGGATGAGTTGGAAGGAATTTTATCCTGTACCCTATATAAACTGAGATAGCAGCTATGAATGATAAAGCTAACGAGAACAGCATGATTGTTTTTATTTGGCGCTTCATGTATGCTTGTGCTCCCTCTCTGATAGCTCTCCAGACGTTAACCATTTTCTCTGTGCCTGTGGGTTGTCTCTCTATCCAGAGGTATATGCCTATGGAAATCAAGATTCCAATTATTCCTGCTAAGAGACCTATGTAGACATAAAGCATTACTAACTCCTCCCAGATATCCTAGTTATCCTAAAGGATAAACTTGTGTTGAGATTTATATAATTTTTCACTTCCTAAGGATTTCTAGTAGGTATTTGTCAAAGCTTATCGTCTCCTCGATTTTTCCGTTTTTACGTATGATGATTTCCCTAGGCCTTGGATAAGAGTTGTAGTTACTGGACATCACATATCCATATGCCCCTACATCAAGGACCAAGGCTAAATCTCCTCTCTTTAGGCTCGCGGGCACTGTTCTTTCAAAAGGCATTACGTCAGCGTTTTCACAAGAGTTCCCGGCAATAAATGCCTTCATGAAATCCGTATCTTTTTGGAGAAATAAAACCTCGTGATAGGAACGATATAGAGCGGGTCTTATAAGATGCTGCATCCCGGTATTAAGAGTAACGAATGTTTGTCCGCTCTTTGTTTTTATATCAGTAACTTTAGCTACCAAAACTCCCCCGCCCGCTACAATCCATCTTCCAGGCTCAAGGATTATTCTTGGCGAAAAGCCGTGCACTTTTTCATAGTTTGAAGCAAAAGCCTCAAGGTTCTTCTTCAAATCATAAAAATCAAATTCCTTGTCTTCTTTTCGATATGGATAAGAGAACCCTCCGCCGATATCTATCTCGGCGAAGGCGCGGTACTTCAGTATTTTTTGCCAAAGCCCATCTAATGCTTTAATGTAAATTTCAGGAGAACTAATGCCTGAGCCCAAATGGAAATGTAGCCTTCTAATTTTCCCAGACGGAGACTCTTTTTCCAAGAAATGTACAAATTCATCTATACCTATACCGAACTTTGATTGCCAGCCACCCGTTGTTGTGTATGCGTGGTGACCAGCACCGAAGCCCAAATCTATTCTTACGCCAATGTCTTCGTGATTATTGGCCAAGAGAAAGCTCAATTGATTCCAGCTATCAGCGTTGATTTTTATTCCCAGGCGAATAGCTTCTAACAGCGTCTCGTCGTCAAGGCAGCATGAAGTCAACATAATCTTACGGTTATCTTGGACAATGCTAAGGCCAATTTTCACTTCATATATGCTGACTCCTTCTAAACCATACCCTTCATTAGATATGATACGCAGTATCTCTGGATTCGTGTTGGCCTTCATGGCGTAGTATAAGTCAACATTTAATTCTCTGAAAAGGTCCTTGAGTGTTCTTGCTCTTTTAGTAATGAATTCTTCGCTATAAACGTATATTGGTGTTCCATAATCCCTAGCTAGTTCCTTCCAGTCAACATTTCTAATCCATTCAGTACCGGAAGAAGCGTATTCGTTCATGAAGCACATCTCATCTCTATGGGTGAAGAAATACTTTTTTTAACTTTTAGTTTTAGGTGTAATATGGTTGTAGATTTTGATTAATAATAGGGAAAAAGTGCATAGTAACGGAGCCATTCTGCTAGGCGAGCAGGTTGAAGTTGATGGTTACTACGGCAGACAGGCCAGGATAATAACACATTTTCACTCAGACCATACAAAAGGTCTTAGCTATAGCGCTAGGAAGGCACGGTCGATTATTGCTACCACTCCCACTATTGAGGCGCTGGAGGTTCTGAATGTCAAGCTTCCCAAAGAAAAAATCATTGCTCTCGAATACAATACTCCTCTTAACTTAGTTGGTGAAAAGGTTTCTCTTCTATATTCCAAACATGTCTTTGGCTCAGCGCAGGTGCTTGTTGAAAAGGATAATGGGGATAGGGAAGGCTATACAAGTGATTTTAAGTTGCCTGGAACCATCATTATGCGTGATTTAGACACGTTGGTTATCGATGCTACTTATGGCTCACCAGATATGACTAGGTGGTTTAAAAAGGAAATCGAGGGCATCTTGGTTGATTTTATTTCTTCTTTGCTAAGCTATGGGTACCCTGTAACCATCTATGCATACTATGGCAAAATGCAGGAAATAATGGAGATAATACGTCGATATGGATTAGCTGTCCCCTTCATTATGCCAAGAAAAGTATACGAGCTAACTAAGATTTCGGTGAGGCACGGTTTGCGTATAAACGATTATTTTGATGAGAACACGGAGGAGGCCTTTGATATAATTAAAAGCAACTGGTTCATCAGATTTCTGCATTACAATTCGAGGGGAGAGCATATAAAGTCGACAGGGATGTATCATGTATACGTTACCGGCTGGGTTTTTGATAAGCCCATAAAGGAAATCAACTACGATGGATGGAGGTATATAGTGGGTTTCAGCGATCACGCTGATTTTGAGGATACGCTTTATTATGTGGAAGAAGCTAACCCGAAGAACCTAGTTATAGACTGTACTCGAACCACAGTTGATATTGCAAAGAGATTTATGAAGGAAGTAAAGAAGAGAAAACCTAGTATTAATATAGAGATTTCGCCTTCAGCTCCAGCTAAGGTTATTCCGGAAGAAGACTAAGCATCCGACATTGAACCATAAAGTTAAAAAGTGATATCTAACTATTAGAATGCATGATGCGTGGAGATTATGCCCAAGGCTTTTTATTCTTACCCCGATGCTCTTGTTTTCAGAGGAATCTACGAGGTTTTATCAAAGATTGTTGATGAAGTGAACATTGACATTAAAGATGATGGAATCGTTATAAGAGCCACCGACCCAGCCCAGGTTGCTTATATCGAGGTCGAGATTCCGAGCCACGCCTTCACGCAGTTCAATGTCGAAGAGGCCGGAGATTACGGTTTAGTGGTATCAACCATTAATAAAGCATTAAAATCAGCTAAGAGGGGCTTTAGGCTCGATACGAAGGTGGAGGGGGACGAGGTTCAGTTTATAATCGTCGGTGCAATAAAAAAGACGTTTCTCTTCAGGGCAATAGCTGTTCCTAAGCCAGAGCTTAACCTCGAAGCTTTATCTTTCGCTGCGAAATCAACAATACTCGTCGAAGCGATGAAGAACGCGCTGAAAGATATAGAACTAGTTAGCGACAAAGTGATAATTGAGCAAGAAAACAGCGAGGTTCTAAGGCTTAAAGGAGCTGGCGAGACGAAATACGCACTAACTATATCGAGGTCGAGTGGAGCAGTCATCGATATGAGCGGCGAAGGTAAGATCGTCTCTTCCTACAACGTGGATTATTTAGTAAATATTTTGCCTTTGCTGAAAGTCAGTGATACAATGACTCTGGAGTTCATTGAGAATGGTCCGCTGAAAGCAACAATTGATATTCCGACAGGCGGCAGAGTTACATTTCTGCTAGCTCCTTATGTTGGTTAACGTATTCATCCAGAATTACATCATTCTTTTCAAGGTTATCAAATATTTCAGCTAGGAATGGGTACGAGTTCTTTAGTTCCTCAATATCAAATTCCCCAGTAGCCAGAAGCACGCTTTTCTCCAGCGGTACTGATGAGAGTAGCTGTGCTCTTTCTTCAGGTGTAGAGCTCATGGCCATCCATAACACTACCTTGTGAATATTCATTGCGAATGGAAGCCCTGTTTTTCGTAACTCATTTATATAGCTAGTCTCATGCGATAGTGCCCGAGATAAAGCGAAACTCGTCATTACTGAGGGTCTAATACCCTCGCCAGTGATAGGGAAAACCGCTCCTATGGCCTCACCAACTGCAAAGACATTCTTAGCTCTAATTGCTTTATCAATGCGTAAACCGCTAATTACGAGAAAATCTCCTTTTTTAGTAATTGTTCTGCCTGAACAAATCTTTGGATGATTCTTGATGAACTCATCTAAGTATTTATTTAGGAATGAGAAGCTTTTGAAAGCCCCTACTCCTACACTAACATGTTTATCTCCCCTGGGGAAAACCCAGGTATAGCCTACGAAGGAACTGTCAAACCAGAACTCAATCTTATTGTTAGGCCATGAATCTACCTCTAAGACATATTCAATAGCATTTAATTTAAGAGAGCTTTCATTAGCGCCTGTTCTCCCATTTGCTAGCACAAGAACATGTTCTTCGCCTTCATTTTGTCTGTACAGCTTTTTGGTATCGTATGGATGCCTAAACTTTACTGTGGCTTTGCTATTATCGAGCAAATATTTAAGCCAATTAGGCTTATCGATAACGTATCCCCATTCTCCCTTGAACTCTGCGGAGTATAGGAGCTTTTTATTTAGATATAAGTCTATAACGTCAATGTAGTTCAAAACAAGCTCTTTTGGTATATCGATGAATCTCTCTATCTGTTTAGGTACGCCCCAAGCGCATGGTCTGTTTCCAGGTTTTTGATGCGACTCGTAAACCTCTACCTCGAATCCTTGTCTAGATAAATAGTAAGCTAGGGAGGAGCCAGCAGGCCCGGCCCCTACGATGATTATTCTTGGTCTCAAGCTCTTTATACCTCTATGGGTCTGTTCACGTTATATTCATGGAAAATCTAAGCTTAAGCCGGCCTCGCCTAACTGTTTTTGTATAATGTAGTACGGGAGTATATTTAGAATCTCTCTTAAGTTCTTGAAAGGTAGCCTCTGTATAGTTAGGTTAAGAGTTCTCAAGTACTGGTTAACAATTGTTTTTACTCTACTGGTAAGCATATCCATGTTCATGTTGTCATTATCAACCTTAATCCACCTATGAAATCTTTCGAGTGATATTCTTTCTATTTCTCCCTTGCTCTCTACAAATATAGTATCTATGTAGTCATCCAGAATCTGATATAAAATTCCTATATTCTTGCCTGCTTCTCTCATTGTTTCCACTATTTCTTCTCTACCAGCGGACAAGGCTCCGAGAACAAAGGCTAACTCATACATCCTAGACGTCTTCAGTTCCACGACCTCCATATAATCGGCATCCTCGTAGTATGAATCTAAGATTTCTCCTCTGCTAACATCGCTCCATACCGATAGAACTTCACTTACGGCTCTCTCTCCAAGCGGAGTGACCATTTCGACAGCCTTGGGAATTAAAACGTTCGTTATAAGCGTTGTCTTGCCAATCCCGAGGGCTATCCAAGCCGCATCTCTTCCTCTTCTTTTTATATCCATATCTATTATGTCATCTATCGCTAAGCTAGATGAGTGAACAATCTCAATTGCAGTAGCCGCTCTAAGAGCTTTATCTTCATCTCCATTTAATAACTCATTGAGTAGCAGTATAGTCGCTCCCCTAAGCCTTTTCCCACCTTCCAGAATATATTCTGCTTCTTCTCTTAAACGAGGATCTATTTCATTTTCTATGAAGCGCTTTATGTTTTTCTCGATTTTTAGCTTGTATTGTTCAAGGCTATTCTCGATATATGTTAAGCTATCATTTAACAACGTAGACATCCCTTATAAGCACACTCTTAATATTCAAGCTTTCCTTTATATTAGAAACTACGATTAATAAATAAAAATTATGGGAGAAAACAAGTGAAAAAACTGGCAAGATGCGATATAAACGACATCCTTGAGGAAATAAAAGGTATTCCAGAGCTTTCTTATCTAGATAAGGAGAGAATTTCCTTCATAGTGAGCAGGGGATCTATGAGCAACGCGTATGCGAAAATATATGGTTTGCACAGGGAAATACAGGTGGGCTTCGGTATACCACCTATCTACGTTATAGAGTTTCTTTGCGAGAAGGTTTCTTCACTCAATATGGATGAAGCGTTCATTATTCTTATCCATGAGCTATTACATATTCCTCCAAAATTCAGTGGGGGGTTAAGACCACATGGAAAGCATGTTAACAACTTCATTGCTAGGAAGCTTTCTATGAAAATAGCTCACGAAGTGAAAGCCAAGTTCTATGAAAGGGTTTCTTTTTGTTGCGATGAGAAAAACCCTAATTTTAGGAGAATTAGCTCGAAAATACACTCTGGAAAAAAGAGTCGATTATAGACAAAACTCTACGAGCCTCCTCACACTTGAATAGCCCGGTGGTCTTAATAGAGTAGATGCCTAATCCTCGGTAGACCTCTACGTCGTAGTCCGTGTCTCCAATAAACAATATTGTTGTTTCTTCTCCGAATATTGTTTTAAGAGTACTCATATGCTCCTTTCCTTTTCTATGCTTCTCTCCATCAAAGCATAGAACCAAGTGAAATCCCATTATGGCCGGAGAACTACTAATGCTTTCGCACTCATTGTTTGTTGATAACACTGTTATGATGTTCCTTTTTCTCAGTTCATCCAAAAACCACTCTACGCACTCATTGAGTTTAAGTTCACGAAGAAGTCCTTTCTTGAAAATGGTGAATCTTCGCGAAATTTCTTCGGCAATTTTCTTATCTACCCCCATCATTTGTAGCTGCTCTATGAATGGTCTGCCAGCGCTTTCGAGGTACTTTCTCCTGGCTATTTCCGCATCGAGGCCTAGCGATTCTGTAAGCGCTTTGGCAACCCACTCAGCGTATATCCCCATAGTGTCAATAACTGTTCCATCGAAATCAAATACAACTATTCCCTTCATCTTCATTTTTTCTTCCTCGCGTTAATGATATAATACTGTAAAGGGTTTTTTACGTTACAGTTAGCTATGCATAGCCCAATCGTCTTCATTTTTTCGCATGAGTAAGGCAAGTACTTCTTTCCTCCTCCCTTTTCGCCTAGGATATGCTCGACTTGGTAACGCGTTATTTTCTCTTTGAAGTCAGGCAGCCCTCGGAACATATCTATTATTTCTTCCTTATCGACTCCTATGTTTCCAAGAAAAGCAACGATAGCGAATCGCTGATGATGGCTTAAGTTCTCGCCGTTTTTAAGAGACTCATAAATTCGGGCCATGCATGGAGGAAAAGCATTATACTTGATGGGCCCGGTAATCGTCGTCGCGCTTCTTTCGATTTTTTTAGGTTCGATTTTTTTGATGGTACCTATAATTTCCAGAACAGATTCTTTTTCCAATAAACTCTCTAGGCTCAGAGCTGCCATTAGCGAATCAATCTTGTTTAAAATATATTCATAGAACTTTTCCTCGATTAATCTGGAAATAAAAACTCTGTCATCTAAAGCTAAGTAGACTTTTCCATCTATTAATACCTGGTTGGTTAACTTGTACTTGGCCTCGCCCCCCAGCCTCTTGGATAATTTGAGGTAATCGTAGAACTCGAGTACAAGGCTATAGTATTTCTTGACTGGCTCTATTTTCCCTCTAACAGCTTTCTCCTCGATAAAAACGACGTGAGGAGCATTAGCTTCCTTCAAGCCTATTCCAACCAGGTTTGCAATTGTTATCAATTCTCTGTTATTTAGTCTCAAGAGGCCTGGGGAATACCTCTTTGCTAAGTAAACAGCAACTTTGGCAGAAAAACTAGGATTATTGAGAATCGAAGCAAGAATCATGAGAGAATATGTAAGCACTATTTCATCCGTTCTTGAAATGTTGCTGGCTAACTTTTTTTCTCCCGTAAAGACCTCCTCTATGGCTTTCTCTACGAAATCTTTGTAATAATCGAACAAATCTGCTAAACTATTTATGTGATGCAGGCCCTCGACTCCTCTTAAATAGTTAAGTGGATCGTCTATGAGAAACGGAAATCTTGAGATAGGGGCTGATAACATTTTAAGACCTATCCATATTCCTTCTCTTCCTAGAATTAATAACGTTGTCGTTGTAGTTCGAAAATGCTTGGGAGAAAAAACATGTGGGAGTTTTTGACGATTCAACCACTATATTATGGTTTTATTACTTAGTTATAAGTGATGGATAGAAGTATTTCTTCTTGTATAATTTTTTCTTCTCGTCCCATTCATAAAGTATTTTTACTGCTTCGTTTGCAACCCTAATAGCCTTATCGATACCGCTACCAGGCATAAACTCGTTTGTTATTTTATTAGCAATGACAGCGCATACTGTCCCTGCTCTGGCGCCGTAGATGCTGGATAACGTGAATATGGTCGAGCTCTCCATCTCGAAGTTGAGAACCCCCGCCCTCCTAAGGTCCTCATACAGGTTCTGCGACCATGATTGAGTATAGTTTTTATATCCAGGACGACCCTGTCCTAAGTAGAAGCTGTCTGTACTAGCTGTTACGCCCAGCCAGTAATTATAGCCAAGGGACTCAGCTGCTTCTACTAGTGCATTTATTACCTCATAATGTGCGTGTGCAGGGTACTCCGGGATAATGTACTGTTTAGATGTGCCATCCAGCCGGACTGCTGCAACAGTGATGACGATATCCCCAACAGGTATTTCCGGCTGTATAGCGCCGGTGGTGCCCACTCTAATGAAGGTATCAGCGCCTGCTCTTAGAAGCTCCTCTACGGCTATAGCGGTGCTAGGTCCACCTATACCAGTTGATGTAACGCTAATGGGAACACCTTTGTATTTACCTGTATAAGTAGTGAATTCTCTATGCTTAGCTATCAATCTGGCTTCATCCCAGGTTTTTGCGATCAAATCGCTGCGAGCGGGGTCTCCGGGGAGAAGCACGTATCTTGAAACCTCGCCGGGCGCAACCATTATGTGGTAAAATTTTCCTTCGACTGTTGGTCTATCAGCACTCGACGACATAAAAACGGTCACCCATGGTCATTTTTCGCTTAATGATTTTATAATTTTTCATATATAAAAATTATATCTTAAGACTGTATTTCGTAATCAATAGCAGTTAACTATATTTATGGGAATAATAAAGCTAGGCTACCTAGTATTATGGTATTATATGGAGGATTTCGAATTTACCAAATATTGAGTAGTGAATCTTGATTTCAATAATGTCTCTTTTTGAAACACCTATATCTATTTGAAAGTTCTCCGAGGGAGCCAGCTCCTTCTTAACGACGATGACATCTCTTATTCTTTTTTTGAGGTAGGAAGATTCTGTAATGAGAGAAGTTACGTGAGCTGAAAACCAAACCTCGATGCTCCATATCATGATTTTCTGGTTAGATATGTTTGTTAGGGTTAGTTCTCCTTTGTCTGTTACTTCATAGCTTAGCGGTACTTTCTCTGTTAACATAGATTCATCTATGATATTAATTACAACTGATTACATATAAATCTTAGTTATAACTCGGGAGCCGCTTAATCATGGAATTGATTTAAGTACCATATGACCTATTTCGAATACTGCTAAACTTTCCCCAAGTTCTCTTGCTTTATTTAGATTGTTTGCCGATGAGCTATATATAGTAAGTAATGGATCGCCTTGATTAACTCTATATCCTATTTTAGCGTGAAGCATTACGCCGGCTTTTTTATCGAAAGGAGCTCCAGCAGCACGGGCAATTATATTCACAGCATTATTATTTATCTTTGTTACTGCTCCTGAAAATGGTGCTTTTATAGTGTAGGAGAACTCCGCTAGCGATATATCTTCGGGCTTTACCTCCGGGTTACCGCCCTGAAACTCTATCATTTTTCTGAAGACCAACTCTGGTTTCCCTGACTCAAACATGCTTTTCGCTAAATTCAGGCCTTCCCCATAGTTCGCCTTCCTAGATAGTTCCAGTAAAGCTGCAACAATGGAAAGTGCTTTGTGAACAAGGCTGGGTGGCCCGCTTCTTTTCATCAAGGTTTCAAGTGCTTCTCTGGCCTCTAGCGCAGGACCAACAGTAAAGCCTATTGGTTCTCCTCCAAAGGTTATTAGAACCTTGGAGGATATTTTTAATTTATTGGTGACCATAAGAAATCTGGAAGCAAGCCTCTCAGCCTCGTTAATTGTTGAAACCTTTGCTCCCTCGCCTGTCGGGATATCGATAACCAAACCAGAAACCCCCATGGCTACCTTTTTTGATAGAATACTAGCTATCATCTGTGATTCAGGGTCTATTCTCAGCTTCCTCTCAGTTCTAACAAAGATATCATCAGCCGGAGAAAGATTGAGCCTTCCCGTCCACGCAAGGGTCCCTCCCACTTTTACTAACGCTTCTTTTATTTCGTCCGCTGTTAAATCAACCCTCGCGAGCACCTCCATTGTATCCGCGGTTCCGCTTGGACTAACGATTGCTCTACTACTTGTTTTTGGTATTTTGATGCCGAAGGCAATTGCTGTTGGGACAGCCACTAGTGCAACCTTGCTGTTACCGGGAACTCCCCCTATGCTGTGCTCATCGTATACTGGGTAGGGATGAGATAGAACAGTTCCCTGAGTAGCCATTTCAAGGGTTAAATAATATAATTCATCATCATCCATTCCCACCGCTTCTTGGGCTGATAGAAACGCAGCTATACCAGCTTCGTCTAAAGCACCATTAACCACATCTCTTATTAGTTTCGAGATTTCTTCTCGACTTAGCTTTTTTCCCTTAAGCTTGTTTCTAATAATTTCTATGGACTCAGATACGTTTACAGGCGTAGCGTTTACGTTATCTCCATCTTTGAGGCCCAGAGCCTGCGCGATATCCCTTGGAATCCCTATTTCGTCTTTATTCACAAAGCCCTTTCCGGAGATTATAACCCCGAAGTAATAAGCTTTGAGGTTATCAAGTCTAATCATAAGCCTTGATTCCAAAGTAGCTCCTATTTTCTTAGCTGTTTCTTCGTTTATTACGCATAGATTCTCTTGAGCACTGAAATCAAGAGTTCTTACAGTTAATCTTGGACTAGAGGTCAACGGCACATCCTCTGGTTTAATTAATAACGCTATTCCTATTTACTTTTGTTGTTGTTTGTGCATCCTGTACTCGTTATCTATGGCTTCATATAAAGCTCTTAGTGGTTCAAGCTTTTTCGTGAGCACTAACTCAAGGATTTTTTCATAATGCCTTTTTGTTTCGTCCAGCAGAATTTGTACGTCTTTGCTAGATGCAATCTCCGTCTCCTCGCCCTCGCCTACTCCGGGGCACTTCAAATCAAGCTTAAGTTCTTCGCTTAATCCCCCTAGCTGTGCTGGGTATACTCTGCATTTGTAAGGCCTAGCATCATATATCCTGCAGTATGTTTCTCCGTTTTGATTAAATCCGAGAAAAACACATCTACCCCACTGGTCGCTTCCAAGGGTGATGTAGGGAATCACATCGGCAATAACCACGTTCATGAACTGTTCGAGAACAGCCCTTGGATGAACACCTAATTTCTTGGAAATCCTAATCAGGTCATAAATAGTTATTGTTACGTTCGGCCCCGTTCCACAACAGACATCGCATCTAATGCATCTAAACTTGATTCTCGTCCCGGGCTTATAGTACGCTTTATCCATGCTTAATCGAGTTCTAAATGAATAGCTAATAGATTTTATAGTTTCTTCCAGCTCTAAGTTCTTTTTTATACATGTAAGACGAAGCTTTAAGTTACAGTGGAAGGTTTGTTGCCCAACGACCCAGTTTATATCTTTTATTATGGAGTTAAACATATAGTGCTATATATCCTCTACGTTTTTAATGATGAGGCATCCTACGTTTATGAATGGTGATGTTTGACGAGTGGATTAAGATTAACAGGCCCTCCCGAAAGAAAAGCAGGCAAAACCCCCAGCAGTTACGATGAATACTTGAGAAAAGCTGTAGAAAACGCATCTGCAGTTCATAGTCATCTCATGGTTTTCAGCGGCAAAGGAGGAGTTGGGAAAAGCTTTCTATCAGCATCCATATCTTATTTCCTATCGCGCAGAGGTCTGAGAGTCCTGTTATACGATGCCGATGAGACCGGATCCTCGATACCCTTTCTACTAGGAGCTTTGGACGCTGAAGTCCTAGTTTCGCAAAGAACAGGGAGGATCCTCCCTCCATCGAAATTCAGTAGCTACTATTTCCTGAGCATTGAGCATCTTCTCCCAGAACCTAGAGTACCGCTTCTATGGGAGGGAGCTTTAAGAACCAGGTTCTTAATAGAGACCTTATCTCTATTGCCACTCGAGAACTTCGATGTAGTCGTATACGACCTTCCGCCCGGAACCGGCGATGAATTAATAACGCTTTCCCAAATTCTACCATCGAAGAAGGGCCTTGTGATATCCTCGCCTGGCAGGTTAGCCGAGCGTGTTGTTAGGAAAGCAATAGTTTTTGCCATGAAGTTCGGGGTCGAAGTAATAGGATTGATTGAAAACATGTCATATTACAAGTGTCCTAACGGAAATATCATTAGCTTATTTGGAGAGAGCAGTCTTGATAAACTGATGAGGGATTATGGCATCAAGTATGGCTCCCGGTTGCCCTTCGAAACGGGTATAAGAGAAGCTATTGATAAAGGAAAACTAATCGAGGTACTGGAGGAGAAAAATGAGCTAACCTTGAAGCTAGGGGAAATAACGGATTACATATACAGCGTGTTGACACAGAGATAAGATATTATTTGTTTAGGTCAAAAACAAGCTTTTAAGAGATAAGAACCTGTCCTTATCAATCTTTGAGTTAACTATTTTGAGCCCCTCAAACATGAGTAGCTTTTCTTTTAAACAATTGTTCTTTTTCCCCATGTATCCTCCTAAATCCCCATTATTCCTTACTACTCTGTGGCAAGGGTAAATTATTGGCTCGTCATTTATTGATAAAAGCAATCCAACATATCTTGGGTTTAGGCCTAGAATCTCGGCGATTTCCTTGTAAGTAGTTACTCTACCCTCAGGTATGTATGTTAATAGAGCTTTTAAAATGCTTAGGAGAGTTTCCTTACCGCATTTTCGAGGTATACAGAATGAAATGTCGTTGTTCATGAAGCGATGCAGCTCCTTGATACAATAAACTATAAGCGGGCCCGCGGGGATTTGAACCCCGGACCCCCGGCTTAGGAGGCCGGTGCCCTATCCTGGCTGGGCTACGGGCCCTCAATTTTTAAGAATGCATGATGCTTAATATTGATTACGTGTGAAGTGGTATGTCAACATACAGTGAGTATAAGGGAAGGTTTTACTACCTGTTGCACCCCAGGCTCACGATTATCCTGGCTACCCTTTGTCCAAATGGTAGGATTAACCTAATGCCCGCATCTTGGAACACGCCCGTCAGCGAGGATCCCCCCACTGTAGGCGTTGCTGTTGATAAGGAAAGCTACACTAGGGAGTGTTTGGAATACTTCGGTGAAGCCACGATAAATGTTCCTAGCTCTGAGCAAGCCAACCTAGTATATAGCTTGGGTACCATTAGCGGTAGAGAAGTTGATAAAGTAAAGGTGTATAACGTTGGTTTCGTAGATTCTAAGATGGTGAAGGTCCCTGGTATTGATGGGTCTCTAGCTATCATGGAGGGGAAGGTCATAGATAAGCTAGAAATAGGAGATGTTGTTTTCTACGTTTTTCATGTAGTTAGAGCAATCTACAGAGATGGCGTGGCAAATGAGTATGGCTACAACTTCGCAGCAGCTAACGTACTTCTGCACGGCTCAGGCAAGGTGTTCTACAAAGTTGACCCAAAAAAGATATGGGCTCGAAAAATCTAAAGACCTTGTTCAACAATAACTTTTCATCATAATGAACAATTAGCAAGAAAGTGTTCCAGATGATTATAGGGACGTTATCAATAGTTCTAACTTCCATAATTTGGGGCACAGTCATATTTTATTACAAAAGACTCATGGAGAAAGAGAGTTTTTACACCTTGAATTTCAAGCGCGTCTTCTCAGCACTTATGTTTTCATTTCCTATAGCGGTTATCAGTTGGACAACGAAAGGGGCTTTGCCATCAATGCTATCAGGGGTTGTTGGTTTAGGCATAGGGGATACCCTTTATTTATATGCCATATTGAAGTCAGGAGCATCTATAGCGGCGCCTGTGGCTTACACATATGTTATACTATCCCAATTAACCGCTTTTCTCATAGGAGAGAAGGTAGGATTACAACTAGTCATAGGGGCGCTATTCGCGTTTCTCGGTGTTTCTCTATTAAATAAAGAAAACAGCTCAGCTAACCTAAAAGGGGTAGTCATGGCTTTTTTAGCCGGTATATCGTGGATGTTCAGCGCTGTCTTAATTAAACACGCCACCGTCGCTGAGGGATCCCCCTCATATATCGTTGCTTTCTACCGATTACTGGGGGCAACCATATTCCTCGGATGCCTTAACTACTACTTGGATACAAACCCTAAGCGGCTGTTTAACATCACACAGAGGATTCTACCACCAATATCCTTTATTGACATGTACCTAGGAGCTGCTTTATACTCGCTCGGTGTCTCTCAGCTCGGTGTATCAAAAACTGTTATTATCGTTTCCCTATCACCAGCGATAACAGTTATCTTCGCCAAAGTAATGAGATTAGAGGAAATAAACTGGTATAAAGCTATTGGAACAATCTTGATAATAGCTGGAATAGTGCTTACACAAGTAACAAGGTAGCACAGGCTTCTTCATCACTACGTTTATTTAATTGTAATACAAACATAAATATTAAATCTAGTATTCGGAAAAACAACTAATAGATGAAAGGTTGGGGATGAATACTCAATGCCTCTTGGATTAGGAACAACCGAAATGATTCTCATTCTTATACTAATAATAATACTTATAGTGATGCCCACAAAGCTTCCACAGTTTGCGAGAAGCATTGGAGAAAGTATAAAGGAGTTTAGAAGAGCAAGCAAGGAAGTCAGCAGCGAGGAGGTGGAGGCCCTTAAGAAGGCCGAGAAAGAAGTAGCTAGCAAGGAGAAAGAAGGGAAAATTGATGAGGAAACCTTGAGAAAATTAGCAGAGAAGCTCGGTGTTAGCGCGGAGGGTAAATCCAAGGATGAATTGATTGAAGAAGTAGTTAAAAAAGCCAAAGAAAAAGGCTTAATATGAGATAGTTTTTTGTCATATTTATTTTTATTTAATACTATTGAGCAAAACTTAGTTAATTAAAAATTAATCAAAAAACCTGTATATATTTTATGTAAAAAAATTCGTATATATTATGGTTTTATATTGATAGAGATACGGATGCTTCTCAGGGTAATAGAAATGTCTGGATTAGCAATAATAATGTTCTCGGGGCAAGCCGAAAACTTTATCCCCTTAGCAGTACTCACCCAAACTGCCGTCAACATGAATATCCCTGTCAGAATATTCGTGACTGGAACAGCGCTGCCCTACTTCACCAAGAATAAACCTGAGCCTAGGTTCAGCAAGGAGTTCGAGGACATGGTCCCAGCCTTAATGGGAGGAATGAAGAAGCTCCAGATGCCCAGCTGGTACGAAATTCTGAAAGAAGCTAAAGAGCTCGGAGACGTGAAAATATATGCTTGTAGCTTGATGGCCGAGGTAATGGGACTGAAGAAAGAGCATCTCGACGAAATCGTGGATGATATAGTAGGCGCAGCATTCTTCATGAAAGAATCAGAAAACATGAAAGTAATCTTCATCTAATAATTCTTCAAAAAAACTATATGAGGCGTAATGTAAGATGAGCGAAAAACACCTGGTAGACGCTAGAGGCATGTCTTGCCCAGGCCCCATAACCAAGCTTGTAAAGACGTATAGGACAGCTAAGAACGGGGATATCATCGAAGTATTGGCAACAGACCCTGGCTTCATACCTGATGTAAAAGCATGGATAGAGAAAACAGGTAATGAGCTACTCGAGCTTAAGGAGGAGGCCGGCGTTATCAGGGCTGTTATAAAAATTACAGCTAAGAAATAGGTTATTTGTGAGCGTTTATGGCGAAGAAACTTGTTATTTTAGGGGGAGGTACAGGCGGGTTAATAGTTGCTAATCTGCTTGCGGATTACTACGAAACAGTAGTTGTCGATAGGAGAAAGGAGACGGTTTTTCAGCCAGGACAACTCTTCGTTGCCTTCAAGGGCGAATCGCCAAACAAATACAAGAAGGAAATAAAGGAAGTTTTGAATCCGAAAGCCAAGTTCATTCAATCCGAGGTAACCAAGATAGATTTAGATAATAGAGAGGTTTTGCTAAAGAATGGCTCTAAAATT
>WYEQ01000019.1 GCA_009904015.1 Desulfurococcales archaeon
ACCCATGGTACCCGCTCGGAGTCGGCGATATGCTCCAGGTACTCTTCATGGCTGTCCATGTGGACCAGCTCATGGGATACACCGAGCTTAAGAAATCATTCGATCTAATCACTGTTAACGGAGCTAAGATATGGCACATCGAGCACGAGTACGGGATAGAGGAGGGCAAAAAAGCAAACATCCTTGTGCTGAGAGGCAGAGATGAGCTTGATGCACTAAGATTACTTGGCCCACCGCTATACGTGATAAAGGATGGTGTGTTGCTAGCTGACAATACTGGCGGCGAATCTAAGATATTCTATAAGGGCAAATGGGAAAAAGTAGACTTCTTCATCTAAAAAATTTTTTGTTTAAACCTTCAACCTACTCCCCGGGAATATCGAGCTTTAACTGACTAACAATTTCCTTGTACCTGTTCCTAACCGTAACTTCAGTGACCCCTGCTACAGCGGCTATCTCCTTCTGTGTTTTCTTCTCTCCTTCCAACAGGGTTGCTATGTAAATAGCCGCCGCGGCTAAACCAGCCGGATCCTTCCCTGCCGTGATGGCTTTCTCCCTGGCCTTCTGTAGTATCTCGGCCGCTGTTTTCATAACCTTTCCGCTAAGGTCCAGCAAGCTTGCCATACGAGATATGTAATCTATTGGGTTAGCTAGGGGAACCTTTATTTGGAGCTCCCTTACTAACAGCCTATAGCACCTAGCTATCTCTTTTCTGTTAGCCTTCGTATAGTATGCGATCTCGTCAAGTGTTCTTGGGAAATGCTTTAATCTACAAGCAACATAAACAGCTGCTGCCACAACGCTTTCAATGCTTCTTCCCCTAACTAGACCTCTCTCAACCGCTTTTCTATAGATAATAGCGGCTTCCTCCTTAACTGCCTTATTAAGCCTTAGAATATTGCTTATTTTCTCAAGCTCATTCATAGCCTGTGCTAGGTTTCTATCATAGCTGCTCTGAATCCTGCTTCTAATCTGCCACTTCCTGTACCTCAAGAACTCTAATCTCTTCTTGGGCTCAAGCTTCTTGCCACTGGCATCCCTATCCCTCCAATCAATAACAGTGGCTAGACCTCTGTCATGAACCGTAGGTGAAAGAGGTCCTCCAACCCTGCTTCTCTTCTCCTTCTCCTCCGGGGTAAAAGCCCTCCACTCAGGACCCTGACTAACGAGCCTTGATTCCAACACTTCGCCCGTCGAAGCACAAATATACTCCCCCCTCTCAGCATCAAAGACGATATCTTCAGGAGGACAACTACTGCTAAACAGCAATTCTTCCGACTTCTTTTCGCCTTTTTGTTCAAATTCTTTGCTCATAACAAATCACCAGAAAACAGGCATATATAAAACGATAACTTTAAAAGCAAATAGAACCTGTCCTATATATACTTTTCGCTTCCATAATATTTAAGCCTAACTATAACTATTATTTATAAAAATCTTACATGAATATTCTTATATGATTGTATATCGAACCTATGTGATGACAAGAATATTCTCTGGCGGGAAGCCCATCTCTATCAATATCTTCTTCACAGTTTGTCTATGGTCTCCTTGCAGCTCTATTCTGCCGTTCTTGTATGTGCCTCCTGTAGCTAGCCTTGTTTTAAGCTCTGATGCGAGCTTCTTTAAGTTTATGTCCTTTTCATTAAGTCCCTCTATGATTGTTACGTCCTTACCGAACTTTCTTTTTTCAAGCCTTATTTTGATAACCTGTTGCTCCGTTGCTAGCTGCTCACATATTTCGGCTGGTAAGCCCCCACAAATATCCTCGAGCTCAAAATTCATTCTTTTGTTTCAACCTCACATTTTTATAGTTAAAAGAGGAATATAAAACGTTTTTTCTACAAAAAGCCTCCTGCTATATAAATATTTTTAAGACAAGACGGCGAAATTAGTCTCCACATACATAGGAACCATTATTGTAGCTTTCAAGAGCCTTTAAGACATCATCAGCGTTTTTTGCATGAATGCATGCTGGGTACTCCTTCTCTTCGCCATAAATAATGGATAAACCCGCTTCTTTAAACGCGGATTCATCCCATGATGAATCCCCTATATAAACAACTTCCTCTTTTTTCAAGCCCAGCTGATTAGCTAGACTCCTCAGCACTTCTCCTTTTTTATCGGCAGGTACAACCGGCATCCCGCCAGGTATCAAGTAATCATTATCATCGAATAACAATACATTAGAAAACCAGAAATCAGCGTTGAAGTGCCTGGCCACCCTTTCTACCAATATATTTATGCCCCCACTAATCATAGCAGATTTAGCTCCTATTTCCCGCACGTAGGTGAACACGGCCTTAAACTCTTCATTAATTGGTATTTTCTCAAGTTCAGTGACAATAACTCTTTTTGGAAGCTTTCCATTAAATCGAGCTATCCACTCATATGTATCAAGGTACATCCACTCATAATATGAAATCTTACCAGACCTGTACAGCTCAGTGTATTTTCTTGACTCTTTTCGCGTCCCAAAAAACTCGTGTAAATACTCCCAGCTACTCTTGATAGGCACTAGAACGCCATCAACGTCAAATGCTACAAGGCCTATTCTTCCCATTCGGCACCGCTTCTTTAATAAGTAATAGATGTTTAAAAACTATTTCCCAATCACATCTAGAACTAAAAACAGCTCTTGCGTTACATGCATAGCATTGTAGAAAATATATTTTTAGCAACCTTAAATACACGGTTTCAACGATGAAAACCGTAGCTATACTAGGAGCTTCAGGGTACGTGGGGGGCGAACTGCTAAGGCTACTGTTATTCCACAAGGAGCTAGAAGTAGTTAAAGTTTTCTCCAAAAATTACGTGGGAAAACCTGTACATGAAGCCCACCCACACCTAAGAGGGTTCTACAAAAACCTCAAATTCGAGGATTTAAGCCTAGATTCCATCCTAAAGGCCGATATAGTCTTCAACGCTTTGCCTCACTTAGTCGGAATGCATTTAACGGCCCAGCTACACGAACATGGGGTAACAATTGTTGATTTAAGCGCCGATTTCAGATTAAAAAAGGCAGAGCTATATAAAACTTGGTATGGAATCGAGCATCCCTACCCTGATTTACTAGAAAAGTTTGTTTACTCGCTACCCGAGATTAACAGAGAGAGCATAAAGGGTAAAAAACTGCTCTCTATTCCGGGCTGCAACTCGACAGCAGCTATTCTAGCTATAGCTCCTTTATTCACAACAGATATTGTTAAGAACGAGTTAGTAATAGCTGATGTAAAGGTAGGAAGCAGTGAGAGTGGAAGAACCCCTTATGAGGGGTCTCACCACCCAGAGAGGGAGGGATCCTTAAGGCCGTACTCCCCTGAGGGACACAGACATCAAGCAGAAGTTGAGATGATTCTTAGCGAGCTGAGGAAAACTACTGTGAATGTGTCTCTGGTTCCACACGCTACCAGCGCTGTGAGGGGGAGCTTAGCTAGCGTTCACGTTCTCGCGAATAAAGATGTAAGTGAGAAGGACTTATGGATTATTTACGCGAGGTTCTACAGAGAATCCCCATTCATAAGAATTGTTTACTCAAGTAAGATAAAGGTGCCAGATACAAAAAACGTTGTTGGAAGCAACTTTGCTGACATCAGCTTCTCAAAAGACAAAACCACTAATAGAGTAACGGGGTTCGCGGCTATAGATAACTTGGTTAAAGGAGCGGCGGGCCAAGCTATACAGGCTTTAAACATAGCTCTAGGATTAAGAGAAGATGAAGGTTTACTTATCCCCCCATTAAAACCAAGCTAGGAGATGCCGCTTGATAGTAGTAAAGATTGGTGGAAGAACTCTTCAAAGCAACTTAGAAGGAATAGTGGACAACATAAGTAAACTCGTAGAAGAGAAAAAGGAAAAATTCATAATTGTGCATGGGGGAGGCCAGGAAATAGATGAATATACGAGAAAAATGAACCTAGAGCCAAAATATGTTGTGAGCCCCTCAGGTATTAGAAGTAGATTAACAGATAAGGAAGAGCTTAAGGTAGTCATAATGGTTCTAGCAGGGCTAATAAACAAAAACATAACTCATGAATTACTGAAAAGAAACATGGCCGCAATAGGCCTCACAGGCCTTGACGCTAAATTGGTTGAAGGGAAAAAAAGAGACAAAATAATAATAATAGACGACAGGGGAAGAAAAAGGCTTGTCGACGCGGGTTACACGGGGAGAATAGATAAAATAAACAAAGATTACCTAACAAAAATGCTAGAGATATTCAACGTAATTGTGCTATCCCCAATAATCTACTCCGATGACTCTCCTCTCAATACTGATGCAGATTACTTTGCCTCAAGAATAGCCTGTGAGCTACAGGCAGACGCACTAATTTACTTAACAGATGTAGACGGAGTCCTAATAAACGGGGTTCTACAGAGCAAAATAGCCCTATCGATAGCCAGCGATATATTAAACAAAATTGGGCCTGGAATGAACAGAAAGGTAATACACGCCATAGAAGCATATAAATGCGGAGTAAAAAAAGTAGTTATTAGCAATGGATTAATAAGCGAACCAGTTGAAAAAGCACTTAGAGAGCAGGGTAGCGTGATAACTGGTGACTAAAAAGAGCATTCAAATAGATGAAATAGATGCCAAGCTATTATCGCTATTGAAGCAAAACTCTAGAGCAACCTTGGGGGAAATCGCCACTCAGCTTGGCATAAGCAAGACGGCCGTTAAAAAAAGGCTTGAGAGACTAGTTCAGCAAGGAGTAATCAAGAGGTTCACAATCGAGTATTCCCTAACTGATGAGGTAAAAGTCCTTATATTGGTTAAGGTAATGCCTGGCCACAACGTACCTGAAGTAGCGGAGAAAATCTATAACATGAAAATGGCTGAGAGCATATATGAAGTGACTGGTGATTATGACATCGCTGTAATAGCTAGACTACCAAACATAAACATGGTAAATGACCTTATAGACAGAATAAGAAGCGTTGAGGGAGTAGCAACAACGAATACACACATAGTTTTAAAGTCATGGTAAAAAGTCCAACTTGAATTTACGAGTTAACTTTCCATATAGCTTTTCTGAGAGACCTTTTCTTAATTTCCTCGCGACAAGTTCTTCTTAATGCTAAGTAAAGATTTACGGAGTCTTTACTGTAGTTTACTGAGGGGAACACCCCCGTTAGCTTATCCATTATTATCCTGGCGACATCAATAAGCAAAACTATTACATTTTCTTCGTATTCGTGAACAAAACTCCTCTCGACAATATATTTCTTTATGACATTATTTAGTTTATTAAGTATGAGTACATCTATAGTTTCTGTTTGCTTAGTTGAACGCATATTTTTCAACTAATGTATATGTAACATTGTGTCTCAAAGTATTAATTTATAGTACTGTTTTTTTATTTTTCGTAACATATGGATAGTTTAAGTGGGATTAAAACAAATTAAACATGTTTATATAATAGTTACATAAAAGTCCAGCAACTCTTTCTAGAAAATTCTCGCTCCCAAAAGCATAGGCTATTCCTAACTTAATCGATGCATCTTTGTACGAAAAACTATTAATGTAGCTTACCTTAACCCCCTCTATATATTCCGGCTCTTCGTATCCCTTCTTCACTAAAAATAAATATTGACTTATGTTTCCTAATCGGCTTTTGCTCAAAATAAATCTTCCATCAAAAAATCTCTTTTTCTCTAATTCCCTATATAGAAATTTGCCTGTCGAGAACCCGATGCCGGTAATCTCCGATATTTTTCTGATTGATAAGAAGGGGCGTTGCGCAACTGCATGCGCGAACTTTATTAGTAATGGCCTTTTCTTTGCATCAAGAGAGTAGCAGTCATAGTATCCGTTCTGCATATATGCGTTTACTCCTTCATTTGTAATTTTGTATAAAAGCTCTGCTGAAATTAAAGTTGGCACAGAATATATCGAATAGACTTGCGGAGAAAAAATAGCTGGCTTCAAATCAATGAATGGTTTTATGGAGTATTTATTCTCGACTATTTTTTTCTCATCAGCAGAGTTGTATTCCACAAGTAATAACGTGTAGCCCAGACCACATATATTTGGAAAGTAATACAAAACCTCGTTATCCGTTAAATATCGGATTGCTTCTTTTACCAGCTTTTTTCTTGGAAACAACACTTTAAACTTATCGATAACCTCCTTCTTCCCGGCTTTACCCCCCGATACAAGTATCTGGTAGACAGCGCTTAATAACAGGTCTTCTCTCATACCTCAGCTTTGTCCTCCCTGAAACTAGATTTCAACAACTCTTGATACCATCTATACAGTGTAAAGCCTCTGTAGATTAAAAAGCCGCTTAGAAGCAACAGAGAAAAAATTAAAGGGAGAATAAAGATACTCAGCTCGTGAATGAAAACCGCTACATATATGCCTACTGATAATAAACCGTAAAACCCTAGAAATAAATCTAATGGGATTAGGTTATTAAGAAAACTGATTACTCCTTTTTTAAAAACGTTACTTGAAGCTATAGCTTTATACCCATTCAATGTCTTCTCCGCAAGCCCAAGCTCAACAAGCCTATCTAAATGATGTTTAGCTGTACTAGGGCTTTTAAAACCAAGAGCCTTCTGTAGCTCCCTTACACCAACCTCATCGTTTTTTAATAACAAGTAAAAGTATACTCTAAGACTTGTTCCACCAATAACAAGTATAGCATCTCTACTGTTTCTCGAAAATCTCTTCATCCACTAACATCCATGCACTAGCATTACAAAATAATTTTTTACTTACCCATAAAAATTATTTATTAAAGGTTCTTCAAAATGTGGCTAGATTTCTTATTTAAAAGAAAAAAAGAGATGGATACGTGCTTTTCCTGCAGATACTATATAGAGAAAGATTTGCTTTGTTCATATATGAAGATTCGTGTATTACCTAGAGCCGCTGCGTGTATCTATTACAAAAAGCGTGAGTAAAAAATGAGCCAGTCATACATCATTAAGCCCGAAATAGAGGTTCTCGGGGAATATGGATTATTTTATCCTTACAAAGCACTAGTAACGTTTTATGCTTCGCCATTTGGCTTCCTAGAGAACTTCTTTGTTTTCTTTGTTAATAAAAGAGCCACGATGGAAAATAAGAAAATAATAGCGATTAGCATCAACGATGATTTTATGGAACTACTGGAGACACATATGTTTCTCCATAAGAATAACGTTGAGTTTCAAAGACTAGCTCAGCGAGGACTAATCTTACCAATACAACTAACAAACACCCGAGACCTAATAGATTATCTATTAAAATACGATGATGAATCCAGCTATATATATGTAATACATAGCGATTGCAACGAGCTACTTTCACACTCGAAACAACTAGGAGAAGCAATTAGGAATTTACTACGCAGGCAGAAAAAACCCATTCTAATAACAATGTTCGTTGACTATACATTACTACAAAAAGAAGAGTGGATACCGATAAGATACCTCAGCGACATAGAATTCATAGTTCATATTCAGGAACCAGTGAACACTGGCGAAATAGTAGTTACAAGAGTTAAGCTAGGAGTGAAGCCGGGATACAAGCTTAATTTCCAAATAACAAACGATTTCATAGGCTACCAAATACAACTAAAAACCTAGCTATCCACCTTATATTTTAAGAACAAGCCCATCCTCTGCGGCTATATAATCTTTATGTCCTATGGGATTCTTGAAGGAAAGAGTAGTTAAGTGTATAAGTATCTTCCTTTTGCATTTGCTCAAAGCCAGCAAAGCTTGTCTAGGGGAAGAATGATAGCCATACTCAACAGCTTTTTCCTCAAGCTCTATTGGAAGGGTAGCTTCGTGGAAACCTGTATCGCATTTGTCAATGTAAGAACTCAGCTCTTGAATGTACAATGTATCGGAGGAGTAAAAGATTGATTTATCAACAGAAACATCCTTTATGACTATTCCATGAGTTGGTACGCTATGTCTAACTGGAATAAATTTTATTTTTAAATGATTAATTCTTATTTCTTCCTCTGACTTGTCTTTGAAAACGATTATTTCGGGATGCAAGCTTGGCTTAACAAAAACACCAAGAGCTACTTTAAGCTTCGATGCAGTCGATTCGTTTGTTAGTATTATCGGCATGTTTTTAATGCCCCTGGCCTCAAGGTCATATAAATACGTGAAAATTCCTTCAACGTGGTCTATGTGATAATGCGATAAAAAAACATATTGCGGCAAGAGCTTCTCGATACCTAAATCGTAGAGACGCTTAGAGATAGGCGAGCCAGCGTCTATCAACACATTGATATCGCCGCTTCTTACTAGAATGCTCGTAAAGAATCGATGTCCAGGTAAAACTGCTCCTCCCGAACCAAGCACGAAAATATCCATTTAAAACCACACTCATGTTAAGATATATATTGGATTTTTGTGTAGATACATTAAAAAATTGATACTAGGTAGAGTTGATTGGTTTTCATCAAGAAATACTCTTTCGGATATATCGATATGTTCGCAGTTGATGTATCTCCTCGTAATGGTGAATCTTTTATTTACTCTTATATTTTGAAAAACAAAGTGGGAAAAAACGAATGCGTGCTTATAGATACTGGGCCTATGTCCTCAAGCAGAGAGCTGTTAAGCTTAATCAAGAAGCTTAATTGTAGCTTCCTGCATGTGTTCTTAACTCATATACATATTGACCATGCTGGGAGTTCAGGTTATCTGGTGAATGCATTTAATGATAAAGCAACAATATATGTTCATCCAAAGGGAGCGCAACATCTAGTGGACCCGGAGCGTCTCTGGTTAAGTAGCCTGGAGGTTCTGGGAGAACTAGCTGTTAGTTACGGCAAACCTCTACCTATTCCGAGCAGTAGAGTTTATGCAACCAAAGATGATGAAGTTTTGAACATAGATGGGCTAGAGATAAGGATTCTTCATACGCCTGGTCATGCTCCGCATCATCAATCGCTCCTTCTATTAAACAATCTTCTCTTCTCAGGCGAATCACTTGGAATGTTCTTCGAGGAATGGAACGCAGCTTTGATTGCTTCTCCACCACCATTTAAATATGACGTTTACAAAGCCTCTCTTGAAAGGCAAATCGGGCTTTCACCTAAGCTCTTAGCGTTGCCTCACAACACCGTGGTTGGGTTCAAAGATTACATATCCGTGCATCTAGCTCAACTACAGTTATGGGAAAAAATAGCGAAGAATTCAAAAAGCATAGAAGAGTTCGTAAACACAATTCTAAGATATGATGCGAATGTTGAGAAGCTTTGGAAAACAAACTTATACATATTAAGAGAAACGATATCAACGAACCTGAAAGGTGCTTACGAAGCATTCAGGAAACAGAACAACAACTAGCTAATAACAACAATCATTTGCTAACCTCATGGTAAGAGTGACGTAAACATTTTACTATAGATTCCCTTGGCAATCCCTCAGGGCATTTTTCAGATACAAACTCGACCCCTGCTTCCTCGAGCACTCTGGGGAACTCAATAGGGTTTCTTCTAATGAGATTTTCTGTCTGCAGGCATCTTGGACCCGCCCATTTCCACAGCCTTGGGTGTAGTTCATATACCTTCCTCCACATCAACCATGCTAATCTCCGAATCTCGAGCTGAGCACGAGTGCACATCCTAAGAGAAAAGAAGTGCATTAGCTCCCTGGCATTCATTGTTACCAGTATTTTAGTTGTAACAGCTTGAGGCAGAACGTAACGTGCATCTTCAAATGGTATGCCCTTCTCAATTAATTTATGGTATGCATCCCTGGCGTTATCAACCGTATCGAGAAACAATCTTTTCGCTTCCTCTGACATATTGATTCTATCGGGAACAACAAACTCGATATCATGAAGAGCCTTGAACCTTTGGCTATGTTGAGAGTAACTCGCTATTCTGTGCCGCACCAACTGATGAGTCAGCACTCTTGACACGCCGCCTATATAGAATGTATATACGCAGTGCTCCCATGGGGAAAAATGCCATCTAATAACGGTCTCCTTAATCCATGTATCGATTTCATCCTCACTTAGCGAGCCCCATATCTCCTCGAAAGGTTTTTTGGATAAAGTAAGCTTAGATGCAGCCGCGATAAGCTTTTCGCAATCTCTTGTATAAGAAATAACCTCCACTTTCATCGTTTAAGACCCTAAGGCAGCTTTTCGCCTCTTACCGGATTTCTTATTCCCTTAACTGAAAAAATATTTTGAGGAATCTCATCGATTATCATATCTATTTCTTTCAGAAAATCATTAAAGAACTGTATTGGAACAATAAACACGTTGTTCATTAAACCTTTATATCGAGATATGAAGGTCACTATAACAGGTATGACTGGTCCTTCCGCAAAATCAGTTTTTAGTGCTAGCTCGGCTAGCTTTATACTTTTGATCAAACTAATTGTCCTTTCGTAGTGTTTTTGCGATACTTCTCTCAGCTGAGAAGAACTTGTTTTCTTCCAGTGCTTACAGTCAATAACAACTATTTTGTTATGTGTAAAACCGACAACGTCGATTTGCCACTTTCTTTTAGCGTGGAAAAATATGTTATGGAAAACAGCGTATCCATTATTGCTTAAAATTCTTGATACTTCTGATTCAAATTCGCTCCAAGTCAAGTACTTAGATAAAAGTTTTGGGGAAACGCCCTTTGTTAAGGCCGATATTGTTAGACTAATCTTGTTGGTGACGTATACTTTCTCGTCTACAATGCTTATACCTTCTAGCTCACCTAGTATATGAATCAATGTGTTTTTGTTTACTCCATATATCTTTGATAGCGAGTCTAGGTCGTTAGTCCCCTTAAGGATGCTGTCAAGTATTAAGCTCAGCATGCGTTTTTACCTGCCTTACTTTATTTTCAACAAGCTATTAAGTTTTAATACCTATTCGGAGATATAGCCAAACATTGACTTTTTTTCTCACTGTAGTTATTACTAGAAAGAAACATATATTATTGTTTATTATTTATTATTCGCGATACCGGATATGAGCTTGATGAGTGATGATTGATTACGAGAGGTTCTTTTCTGAGGAATCAAATCTTTATAGAGTTTCTGATATTAGAAAATTACTTGAAGTAGCGAAGCAAAAGGAGCTTATAAGTTTAGGCGGGGGCTTACCTGATTTTAGAATAATAGATTCGAAAGAAGTCCTAGATGCCGTAACAACCGTTATAATGAACAAAGGAAATATTGCTCTACAATACTCAGCCACTAATGGTGAGCCATCTTTCATTGATGCGCTCACCGAGTACCTGGAGAAAGACGTTGGTTTAGAGGTAAAGGAAAACGAATCAATCATTGTGACTACTGGCAGCCAGCAAGCAATAGATATTACAGCTAGGCTATTTTTGAACCCGAATGACGTATTATTGCTGGAGAAACCAACATACGTTGCTTCACTAAATGCCTTTTTCCCTAGAAGGCCGAGGTTTGAGGGGCTCGAAATCACTTCAGATAATGGCATAAGTATAGATGAACTGGAGAACAAGCTAGAAAAACTGAAAAAAGAAGGAATTAAACCCAAGGTACTTTACATCATACCGTCATACCAGAACCCCACTGGTGCTATCCTTCCTGAGAAAAGCAGGCGAAAAATAGTTGAACTTGCACATGAGTATGATTTTTTAGTAGTAGAGGATGATCCCTATAGCCAGCTTACCTATGAGGGGGAGAAGCCGAAGCCGATTAAGGCCTTTGATGAAGAGGGACGGGTTATCTACATAAGCACGCTCAGCAAGGTGGTTTCACCTGGACTTAGAATAGGCTTTGTCCTCGCAGACAGGGCCGTCATTAACCGCTATAGCTTAATAAAGCAAGCGCTAGACCTTCACTCATCCACCCTCACACAACTAATTGCGGAGGAGCTGTTGAGAAGAGGCTTCCATCGCAAATATCTATCTAAAATTATACCAATATATAGGTCAAGGAGAGACGCTATGCTAAGAAGCCTTGAGGAGGAACTCGGCGATGATGCTGTGTGGACTAGACCTCTTGAGGTCTAGTTCGTGTTCGTGTGGTTAAAAAATAATATTGATACAAAGAAATTGCTGGAGAAAGCAATTGACAGCGGAGTGCTATATGTTCCTGGGAGCGGGTTCTACTATGATGGAAGCGGTCGTAACACAATGAGGCTGAATTTCAGTTACCCAAGCGAAGAAGATATAAGAAAAGGAATAAAAATCCTTGGAGAGCTGGTTAAAAGTGAGGCTGAGAGAAATGGTTAATCCAGGACAAATCGCAGTAATAGAAGCTAACATGGGTAAACTAGTATCCAGAGAAGTCGTTGATGGCGACCTCCAAGAAATAGTGAAGAAAAACGCTATTAAATACGCCCAGGAGAAATGGGAGCCCACGTTCAGCGACTTCATGGTAATGAAGGATGAGTATGAATCAAGGTTGACAATACCTATACCAAAAGAAATTACAGAGATAGTTAAGAAAAACAACATTCAACTAAGAAGAGAGGACTCAAACACGTTTGTCGCTATCCTCCCAGTATATTATATAATATATGAGAGCTTGAAGATAGATGAAGATAACTACCATGATAGAGGCATAGTCGGTGTAGCGCTGGTCTTGAGCGATGAAGATGTGGAGAACTTAACCAATATATTAATCGAGTCAACCAAGAAGCCAATCATGGAAGAACTAAAAATAGAGGAGCTCGAAGAAGAAGAGGAGGAAGAAAAACCAAAGAAAAAGAAGCAAAGCAAATCTTAAAAACCAATAAGCTGCTTATTTATACATGAAGCCGGGTCGTCTAGCGGTCAAGGATGCGGGGCTTTGGCCCTCTCTCCACCCCCTTCTTTCCGATACCGATATTTCTAGACAAAGCAAAACAATTATGGCAAGATTTCGACTTAACTAAGAGGTTCTAGAGTATTGCCGAGGGAAAAAATATCAAGCAGAGGAGAAGAATACGAAGTCGTGTACAGCGAGGAAACATGGAATTTGTTAAGGGAAAAAAGAGAACAAGCAATGAAACTCATGAAGTGTCTTCAAGGGCTGGTTGACCCTATAATACATGGAAGCGTAGCTAGAGGAGATGTGCATGCGAAAAGCGATATCGATATCGTTGTTTTGTACCCAGTATACTCTTACTCTATAGAGATACGTCTAGAGAGCTGTGGATATAAAGTTTATAACAGAAAAATAGTTATGGCCACCCCTAACCATGTCCCTAAAGCATATATAGTTCTTCATCCTGATGAGCTCGTGCAAGTTAGTTTTCCTCTAGCTAGGCTTAGACAGAGAGAAATTGAATTTTACTATTTTGGTGGCGCGCTGAGCCTAACCGAGCTCGAGGCATCTAAAAGAGTACCTGGAGTAAACAAACGGCTTGAGCTCATAATTCCTACTCCAAGAGGCCATTTAGCTAAGAATGTCATAGGCATGGAGGAATGGGTGGCGAAGCTACTCAATATTAGTGTTGAAACCGTGCTTGAGAGAGTTCGGGTGCTAACAAGAAGAGATAACATAGGTAGAACCGGTGTCTATCTAGAACTGGATGTCCCGCCGGACAAATCCATAGAGGAAGTCTTGATTGAGGAATCACATAAAGACCCCTCAATTAGAAAGATGTTAGAAGAAAGAGGATAAGTATGGTAGAAAATAAAGTGCTACTTGGACAAAGAGATATCGCTTTATCTACCACGAGCAAATTCGCAACCGGATGCACCCTTTGCTTTGGAGGAGCAAAAAGCATTATATTCGTTACGGGATTATGCAAGGAAAATTGCTATTACTGTCCAGTGAACAGGGAGCTCCTATACAGGGATGTAATAAAGGTCAACGAGAAATTCGTTAACAGTATTGAAGAAGTGCCGAGCGAAATAGCGCGCTCGAATTCAAAAGGAGCGAGCGTAACCGGGGGGGATCCTCTCGCGGCCCCAAGAAAGACAATCGAGGTAATCAATCTATTAAAAAGCGTGTTTGGCTCGGGTTTTCACATTCATCTGTATACAACGGGTAGGGATTTAACTATGGAGTTGCTGAGAAGCTTGGATAGAGCTGGCTTGGATGAAATAAGGTTTCACCCCTTAAGTAGGGATTACTTGAGAAAAATAGAAATAACGGCTAAGCACTCATCAATTGACTTCGGGGTGGAAATACCATCTATACCAGGCACGGAGAATTGGATTCTCGAGATCGCCTCGTTTCTCCAGAGAATTGGGGGGAAGTTTCTTAATTTAAACGAGCTTGAGGTCTCGCCGGGAAATTATTATCAATTAATATCCAGGGGTTTCAAAGTTAATCCCGGCACCATAACAGTAAAGGGGAGCTTAGAAACAGCTATTAATTCCATGAAAAAAGCAATAGAGCTAGGCATTGACATTCCGATACATTTTTGCCCTGCCGTGTACAAGGATAAGTTTCAGACTAGATTAAGGTTTATTCAGACGATTAAAAACAACTCCGAGATTTACGAGGAAACAACGATGGATGGGACACTTAAAACCATAATCATTGAAATCCATGAAAACCATATCTGTAAAGAAAAGATAAATAAGCTTATTGGGTACTACGTGTTCCAAAAATTTAACAAGCTATACATACATCCAAGCGACTATGACCTCGTGAAAATCGGAATGAAAGAATGCATCAAAAATGCAAGATTAATTGAAACGCACCCGAACCTTCATAGAACAGTTATTAACGAGACGGATGTTCTCGAAAACAGATGAAACAAGCCATAAGCGAACATGCTTATTCTTCCTCAAGGCTGGATTAATAGTTGTTGTTACAAACCCTTGAAAACAAAAACTAGTCTCGGTAGCTAATGTGAGTTGCCTCGCCCTAAAGAGCGAGGCTTCCAGCGTTTAGAGGTGGCTTTACGTCTTCAGCCTCATCTGCTGGTTCGCGGGGCTCACATCTCCGCCATCCCATGCATCTCATTAACGCGTGGGCTATTGTTGCCTGTCTCACCTCATCCAACACAGGCTTTAGGGCTCATATAATTCAAATCTAAGAAGCCCTACAACCCCGCCGAGGCCTCTCAACTTCTCCGCTACGTTTGTCGTGGATGGCACAATGATGATTTCTCCTCCATGTGCATCAGTACTTTCTAGTATAAACTCTATTTCCTCTCTTTGGCTGGAATCAAAAGTTGATAAATATTCATCAAGGATAACTAGTTTTTCTATAGCTTTTTGCTCAGCTGCTTTTTTAACTTCAAACAGCCCTATCGCCACTGTTCTTTGATTGTTAGATAATCTCTGCAAGGCTGTCTCTATTGCCTGGTTAGCGCTCTGCAGAACAGTTGTCCCAAGCAACTTGTGCAACAATCCACTTGATTCTACGTCTTTTAGTCCTTTGAGTCCTCCATAAGGTCTCATCTCGATTTTTAAATCGATTTTCATTTTTCTCGTTTGGTCTTCAAGAAGCTCCTTGAACTGCTCCACCCATAATGATGGGCCTATCAAAAGTATTGTCCTATAGTTTTCTCTCTGCATAATGGACAATATGCTATTTATCTCTTCTTTGAGCCTGCCCAGCCTCTCATCCACTGAGACTATATATATTTTACCCATAGTAGGCAGACTCATAGAACTAATGATTCTTAATCCCAAGAAACTGTACTCGGCTACAGCTATCTCATCGTCATCAATAGATATAACTAGAAGCCTAGGAGTAGATACAGCGTACTTTTCAAGCCTCCTAATATCTCTACGTGTCCATCCAGCCTCCCTGTAAACCTCAATGTAGCTTCCAGGCTCAATGTTAAATGAATGGTAATGACCCCTTAAACCGTACTTCTCGGGTCCTTCAACAATTAAGCCTCTGATTCTCAGCCTATTCGTGAAAGGCTGAAACTCCATTGTGTTAACCATTATAGATAAAACCATTGGTATTCTCTTGCTTTCTTCACCCTCCCCTATACTAACATCCCTGGTGGTTCTCATTGTTACAATATCTCCTTTTCTCAGCAAAGTGTAAAGCAACCACAGGTCCTCCTCTCGCTCAATAAAAATACCCAAGAGCTTCCCTTTATTGTCTTTGAATTCATACTTCATGCTTGATCATCTATTACTCGTAGAAGCATTTTTGTAAGAGAAGTTATAAAATGCCGCCGCCGGGATTTGAACCCGGGACCTCCGGATGTCTCGGGCAGGAGTTATGCCGTATGAGTCCGGCGCTCCACCAGAGGCTGAGCTACGGCGGCGTGGGGGGATGGTAGCCGGGCGGGGATTCGAACCCCGGTCACGGGGGATCCCCCCTCTCTCCACCCCCCATTTATATGGTTATTAGCAAGGGATTTAAAAAACTCACCACTGTTTTGGTTAGTTCATATAGTTATGGTTATGCTCTGGCGACTTCTATAATCAACCTTAACATAAAAACAGATTGTCACGGATATGATGATACTGTTTTTAACCTTTACACTCGTAAAAATATCAATTAGTGCTTGGAAATGAATGAAGCTAACCTAGGCATTGTAGAGTTCTACCTCGGAGACTTCATAGATGATGTTATATTAAAATACAATTATCCATTAGACTTCGAGGATGAATACGATACTCTCCTTAAGTTTATCTACAAGACAATAGTTAGCGTCGTATTTAAGGGGAAGGATCCCTCCCCTGAAGAATTGGAGAAAAAACTAAAGAATTTCAGGAAAAAACACAAGGATAAACTAGAGGTCTTGATTAGCTATCTTGTGTCTAGGTACATAAATAACTTCGAGGAAGAAGTGATAAGCAGGATTAGATCAAAGAGAAGAGAAGAGTAGGTCTTCATCTTTTTACAAAGCGATTGTTAATAAGCTGCGTAATGACTTCTAAGTTGCCGTTGTTACTATTATTTTAAATTTTCCCCTCGAGCTCCTTGCAGAATGTGCACACATCCTCTCTAGATGCTCCTCTACAGTATCTACATTTCTTGTATTCAAGCGATGATGCCATGAAGAGAAATGTCTTCTCGATGTTGATCAGTGCTTCGTAGCTTCGCTCCTTAACAGCGTCTAGCAACATTCTATAAACTATGGATTCCGTCTTTGTTAGTAAAAACCGCTCTTGTTGGTTAAAGTTGGGGGGGTTATCCTTAAAGAACAGGTAACCCGCAGCTACAACTTCCCTGCAAGGAACACCGTAAAACCCATTAACTACCCCCGGTCCTTCATCCGAAACAAATGATATAACAGGTATATTCTCGTTGCTTCTTTCAACACCGGTTATAAACGAGTATAAATCTAGAAATGCGAGGAAATCAGAGCATCCCGGCATAACTATGAAAGCGCTGTGGTAACTCTTCGTTAAGGCAATATATACTGCCCTCAGAGCCCTCCAATAACCCACTAGTCCACGCTTCTTCTTTTCCAACAACGTTTTCATGATGCTTTCACTTAACTTAAAAGAATATACATTATCAAGGCTAACACTTATGCTTGTGGTGGGCCAAAAATTCTCTATCACCAATAGGAAAGGCTTTTTTTGGAACCTCCTCTCTATTCTATCGACGATTCTGTACAAAAGTAAACTAGACAAGGGAAAAATAGGATGAAGAGGAACAAAAACATTTTGCGCTACTTCTCTGATTCTTAAAGCAGATATGTTTCTTTTAACCTTCTTCTCCAGTTCCGATAAATAACAATCCAAACAAAGCTTTTTATTCAGAAAGCCTGCCTTGATAACTGCTGGTTTCTTTCTACAATCATCGCATAATTTATTACTGCTCAAGCACCCATTACCCAGTTAGAATTTAAATCCTTACTCAATCAAATATACTTGTCTTATAAGCAACCATGAATATCTGAGATTCCAAAAAAGATTTTTAATAATTATAATTTTTATATCTCCTGAGAACGAATTTTTCATGTGAAATACCGAAAAGTTTTTATATAACCGAGTTTTAAAGATAAACACAGAATAATTGATAATCCATGATTAGAGGTGAATAAGCATGGCAATGTATGGTGTACCAGTTCTAATACTTAAAGAAGGGACCTCGAGGACAACAGGTAGAGAGGCTCTTAGAGCAAACATAATGGCTGCCAGAATACTAGCTGAGGTTCTAAAAACAAGCCTTGGGCCAAGGGGCCTTGACAAAATGCTCGTTGATAGCTTCGGTGACGTCACAGTAACTAATGATGGAGCAACAATTGTTAAGGAAATGGAGGTAAACCACCCTGCGGCCAAGCTCCTAGTTGAGGTCGCTAAGGCACAGGACGCGGAGGTTGGTGATGGCACAACAACAGCTGTTGTTCTTGCTGGAACATTCCTAGAGAAAGCAGAGGCGCTGCTAGACCAGAACATTCATCCAACAATCATTATCGAGGGATACACCCTTGCTATGAGAAAAGCACTGGAAATTCTAGATGAGATAGGAGTTAAAGTTGACATTAACGATACAGAGCTACTCAGAAAAATAGCTAAGACAGCACTTATAAGCAAATACATAGGCTCAGGAGCTACGATGGAGAAAATCGTCGACATGGTTGTCGATGCTGCAAGAATAGTAGCTGAGCCAAGAAAGGATGGCGGATACGACGTAAAGCTTGACAACGTCAAGATAGAAAAGAAGAAGGGAGGAAGCATACTCGACTCAGTGTTGGTAAAGGGCATTGTTCTAGACAAGGAGGTTGTGCACCCAGGAATGCCTAAGAGAGTTGAAAAAGCAAAAATAGCCCTGCTGGACGCTCCGTTAGAAGTTAAGAAGCCTGAGATAACAGCTAAAATCAACATCACAAGTCCAGACCAGATAAGGGCCTTCCTAGATGAGGAAACGAAGTACCTCAAGGAGATGGTTGAGAAGATAGCTGCAACGGGAGCCAACGTTGTTATTTGCCAGAAGGGCATTGATGATGTCGCCCAGCACTTCCTGGCCAAGAAGGGCATACTCGCCGTGAGAAGAGTCAAGAGAAGCGACATGGAGAAGCTTGAGAGAGCGACGGGTGGAAGAATAGTAACAAGCATAAGAGACCTGAGGCCCGAGGACCTAGGAGAAGCTGAGCTAGTCGAGGAGAGGAAAGTCGGCAACGACAAGATGGTGTTCATAGAGGGAGTTAAGAATCCCAAGAGCGTTACTATCCTGCTAAGAGGAGCCAATGATATGATACTGGATGAAGCGGAGAGAAGCATCAACGACGCACTTCACGTACTAAGAAACGTTATGAAGGAGCCGAAAATAATAGGCGGTGGAGGAGCACCGGAGATCGAGCTTGCATTCAGGTTAAGAAAGTATGCTCAGACTCTAGGAGGCAAAGTCCAGCTGGCTGTTGAGGCTTTCGCTGACGCTCTAGAAGAAATACCAACAATCCTAGCGGAGACGTCCGGCCAAGACCCACTTGAAACACTCATGAAGCTAAGAGCTCTGCACAGCCAAGGAAAGATATTCGCTGGTGTAAACGCTATTGATGGCAAGGTTGTTGAAAACACCATTGATGCCTACATAATTGAGCCGATCGCGGTGAAGAAGCAAGCCATCAAGAGCGCGACCGAAGCTGCAACGACTATCCTAAAGATCGATGACATAATAGCTGCGGCTCCACCAAAGAAGAAGGAAAAGGAAGGAGGAAAAGAAGGAGAATCACCGAAGCTGCCCGAGATGTAAAAATTAATAACTGTTTTCTCAAATCAAAAAATTTTTTAATGATTTAATCATTTTTCAACTATGGTTTTCACCATTATGATTCTCGATGAGGTATTCTGAATGGAGATACACATTCCAAAGAGCAAAGAGGAGATCTGGGGGCCAAGGAGATTAACGAGATACGAGCGCGCGAGGATAATTAGTGCAAGGACTCTTCAGTTATCTCTTGGAGCTCCCCCATTTATTGATTTATCTAACCTAAAAATAACTGACCCAATAGAAATAGCTAACTTAGAGCTTGATAAAGGAGTGTTGCCCCTCACCATAGCGAGAAGGATGCCTGGGAAAGGGAAACAGCTTGTCCCGGTCAAATGGCTCGTCGAGCTTGAAAAGCAAAGTAAAACCTCATTTTATCCTCAACAATAACTAGTCAAGATTCGACATGAGCTGTAAACCACCGGAGGAAGGCTATACTCTAATTATAGCTGAGAAGCCAAAAGCTGCTAAAAGCATAGCTTATGCAATCTCAGTTAACCCCTCTCAATGCAAATATCATGGCGTTCCATACTGGATGATTAACAGTAATGGACGCAGAATAATTGTTGCGCCCGTCGCCGGACATCTCTTCGGTCTCAACACAGATATAAATGATATCCCTGTTTTCAAGTACTACTGGGCGCCTAGATGGGAGGTTGAAAGAAAAGCCTATCATACAAAAAAATTCTATAATCTAATTAAGTACTTATCGAGAAGCCCGTCACTCGTGGTTAACGCTTGTGACTACGACGTTGAGGGAAGCGTTATTGGGTATTTAGTTATAACAATTATCGTTGGCAAAAAATTCTATAAAAGAATGAAGTTCAGCAGCCTCACGCCTGAAGAGCTACGCGAGGCGTTCAACAACCTTCAGCCACAAGATACCAATATGGTTGAGGCAGGTTTATGTAGGCATGAGCTTGACTGGATATACGGTATTAATCTCAGCAGATTACTAACGAAGTCTTACAGAAACGCGACTAGCGAGAGAAGAATATTAAGCGTTGGCAGGGTCCAAACCCCAACGCTAATTGAAGTCATAAACAGGTACATAGAGGTAGAGACGTTCTCAAAATCACCGGTCTTTGGTGTATACGCCTCTATCAGTTACAAGGGGAAAACCTTCACCGCGTCATACATAGGTAATCCAATAAGAAAGTACATTGATGCCAAGAAAATTAAGGAATCAATAGAGAATGCCTCGAAAGCATCTATTATTGATACAAAAAGAAGTTATGAGGAGGATCCTCCTCCGCCTCCATACAATCTAAATGATCTCCAGGAAGATGCCTATAGGTTGTATAAGTTTTCTCCTAGTTACACCCAGAAGTTAGCGGAGGACTTATATCTAGACGGGCTAATTAGCTACCCGCGTACCAATAGCCAGAAGCTGCCTCCGGGGCTGAATACAAGAAAAATACTGAACGGCCTAAGCGAGGCAGGGTACTCAGGCATAGTTGACATAATATTAAAGGAAAACCCAAATCTAGTTTACCGTGAAGGCAGGAAAACAGACCCCGCTCACCCAGCTATATATCCTACGGGTATAAAGCCAAGATACCTGAGGCCTGACCACAAAAAATTATACGACTTGATAGCAAGAAGGTTTCTAGCAGTATTTCTGCCTTCATCGCTGTACGCTAAGATATACATAAAGTGGCTAGCGGGGGTGCCCTTAGAGTCGTATTTAAGAACGCTTGTAAAAGAGGGGTGGCTCATAGCTTATCTCGCTGACAGTGTCTCCGAAGAAGAAATTATCGAGCCAAAAATCAGTGATAAAGGAGAAATAAGCAAAGTAGTAATCAAGACACTGTATACTGACAAACCAACTTATCACACGAAAACATCGATTCTAAGATGGATGGAAAACAACAATATTGGAACAGAGTCCACGAGAGCTGAGATAATAGAAATTCTGTACAAGAGAGGTTACGTCAAAGATCACGGCGGAAAAGCAAAACCAACAAGTCTAGGATTAGCCGTAGCTGAGATATCAAAAACCTTTTTCCCCGAGCTAACGAGCGTTGAGTTAACGAGGAGCTTCGAGGAAAAAATACAGAAAATCAGAGATGGAGAGTTAACGAGGGAAGTTGTCGTTGAGCAAGCAAAAAAGATAGTTAAGAAGCTAGTAGAAGATGGATTGGCTAAACAAAGAGAAATAGAGATTTTAATCAAAAACCTTGTTCTAGGAAGCGGGAGAAAATGTGTGATATGCGGAGCTTCATCGATAAACACCGATTTATGCCCACTGCACACCAGAGCGCTCGAAGAACTAATAAAGAACCTTTATGAATGGTGCGATAGCTATGGTATAACCAGAGAGGAGGCTCTAAGAAAAATTGCGAAGAGCAGAAGTGTTGGAAAAGCAGTACGCGAAGTAGCCCAAGGGATTTTAGATGAGAAAATTATAATTTAAAATATCCACATAGCCCCCAGAAAAACCCTGTTTCTATTTATAAATTAATACTTCTCCATAAACATACGGTGCGAATATGCCTAGTCTTATTATTGGACCTTCCATGAGCTGGCTAGACGATGCCTTGATAAACAATATAAGACAAGATGCCCCTGAGCTACATATAATAAAAGCTCAGTACAAGGAGTTCCCAGACGGAGAAAGCTACGTTAGACTTCCCGTAGAAGCTCTTGACCCAGATGAAACAGTAATTCTACAAACCCTATCTCCACCCCAGGATAAAAGCTTCATCCAACTCCTCCAGATAATTGATGCCGCACTGAACCTAGGTGCCGATAAAATAGCTGTTTTTACTCCCTACATGGCTTATGCCAGGCAGGACAAGGTTTTCTTGAAGGGAGAGCCTGTCTCGATTCGATTGTTACTAACCTCTATTTACGCCGCAGGAGCCAGGTTCCTATTTACAATAGATATCCATAACCCCGACTCCTTATCTCTGTTTCCTGGAAAAAGCTATAATTTAATGCCCACGCATCTAGCAGTAAAGCCCTTAGTAGGTGAAAGAAGCAATAAAGATATCATGATTATAGCGCCTGATAAAGGCGCGCTTCAAAGGGCAAAAATGACGGCTGAGGCCTTCGGCTTTGAGTACGACTACCTAGATAAACAGAGGGATAGGATAACGGGTGAGGTAATAATTGATGATAGAGGAATAAGCGTCAGAGATAAAACAGTTGTGATAATCGATGATATCATCAGTACTGGTGGTACAATTGCTTTGGCTACCAAGAAGCTCTACGCTAAAGGAGCTAGAGATGTTTATGTAGCATGCAGTCACGCATTGCTCGTCGGCGATTCATACGTAAAAATAAAGTCGAGCGGAGTAAAGGAAATATTCTCGCTTAACACGCTGCCACCTAAACCTGGAGTCACCTATATTGATGCTATCACCTGGAGTGTAAAACGAATACTCGAGTCTCTTTGATTAATACTAATATGCTTAAAAGGTATTCGAAGTGAATGGACAACTATATTATATTTTACATAACATGGAATACCCCTGTCTCTCCTTAATGGAGCTATCAGGACTTCTCGGGAAAAACGTTATAATCGAAGCTTTAACGGGAGTCTTCATTACAAACAACGTTGATATAGAAAAACTGAAGAAAAGCATTGCTATGTCATCTTGTTTAAAAGAAGCAGGGCTTGTCCTGAGAATCAAGGGGCAAGAAGACTGGAAAGAAAAAATCAATGAGCTCGAAGCATGCAGAGATATAAGAATAACTATTAGACGTGTAGGCGGGATTGGAAGACAAATCAATAAACAACAAATAATTAGCTACTTTAAGAAAAGCTACCCAGGAAAAATTGTATTGGAGGCGAAAAAGCCAGAAATAAAAGAAGACTCTTGTAATCTATCAATCATAATAACTGATGGAGTAATTATCTATGGAATCCCGATTTATTACCAAGGAAAATCAAAGCTTTTATCCATTAATCCTCATGATTTACCCTACTATTCCCCAGGAGCACTTAATCCATGGTTCTCAAGGCTTTTAACAAACATAGCTGGACTCGAAAAAGGAGTTTTGCTTGACCCTTTCTGCGGAACAGCGTCGATTCCTACGTGGGCATCCAGCAATTATCACACCATTGTATGTGGAGACATTAATCCTGTTCACTGCAAAGGTGGACTAGCGAACTACTCGTGGCTTCATGGGTTTGACTCAAAAATTAACATTGTCAGATGGGATTACAACTATCTGCCTATGCGAGAAGCGAGCATTGATGCAATAGTAACTGACCTTCCCTACGGAAGATCTGTGAGGTCGCGTGGAACAAGCGAGGAGGAACTGGCAGAAAGGTTCTTCAAAACCTTCTGTTACTATCTGAAGAATAATGGAGTAACCGTCGTTAGCATTAGTGAGGACCTATACAAGTTTTACAGGCAATCTCTCTGCTATCTTGATTCTAAATGCTTGATGTTTATTCATAGCAAGTTAAGTAGAGTTATACTGAGATTCGTTAAAAAAACTCAGCAGGTTGATCCTTCATCATTAATCAGACAAGGCTGAATTCTTCATCGCTTCCTTTTTTATTAAGTACGGAGGGACTATAATTTTTTAGTGAAAAACTTGAGTGAGGCTTGGCTTGAAATCATAGGCTCGAGTGGAGGGGCACCAACCCCATCCTCATGGCCTCCTAGCATATTGTTGTTTTATCATGGTTTGTACGGATTACTCGATGTCGGTGAGGGAACGCAGCTAAGGCTTGTTGAGAAGGGGGTTGGCCCGGGCAGAATAGATTTCATCGCTGTAACACATATGCATGGAGACCACATATTTGGCTTGCCTGGGTTAATTCAAAGCATGTCTTTATCATCGAGGAGCAAGGAGCTAATCATTATTGGCCCGGAGAGAATCAAAACATTTTTGGAAGAAACATTTGGGCTAACGAATTTTTCCCCAGTATTCAAGATTATTTACTCATCGCCTATAAACGCCTCTGTGCTCACCTCAGGTAAGGCTAAGCTTGTAATAAAAGGTTTTAAGACATGCCATGTAGATGAGTCTTATGGATACGTTGTGACAGGCTACAAGGTAATTGGTGGAGATGAGAGAAAAATCTTCAAGCTTGTTTATACAGGTGACACTGCACTGTGCGATGAAATGGTACAGGCACTTAGAGCCGAGGAGGACATAGATGTGCTTATACATGATTCCACGTTCAACTACAACATGAGGAATCAAGCACGCGAGTATGGGCACTCAACATCCATTGAGGCGGCTGCCTTGGCGAGAGAGCTAAACGTAAGAGCCCTACTACTATTCCACATGAGCTCAAGGTACAAGAACAGCTACAAGCAATTATTGATGGAAGCCAGAAGCATCTACGAGAAAACATTCCTCGCAAGCGACAACACAAAGTTCATTATAGCATGAGCTCAATCTAATCTTAGCTTGTCTAGCAACTCTTGGGGCAGGCCCTTTTTCTTTATCTCCTCATGGTCTATCTCAAGTATCCTGTCCGGTAAAGGCAAGCCTTCTTCTTGTATAAGTTTGAGAAGTTCCTCCATAAATACGCCTGGCATGTTAATTTTGTTGCTTTTTGATTTTTCAGCCTTGGAGGGATCCCCTCCCCACTCTGGATTAGATGTCGTGGTGAAGATGCCGCAAGAAGGGCTACCTTTTATTCCAATAAGAATGTATGGTATTTTTTCTCTACGAAGCTCTTTTATCAGAGCAATGATGGGATCAAGTATTTTTCTACAATGAGCTCTGAAAGCCTGTGTGTCGTACTGCTCTCTTGACATCCACCACCGGTTAAAACCTAGAAAAGTTGCCTCTGGGCATGGAAGCTGAATAATCCCGTATGACTCAGCCACTAAGTATTCAACTAGTTCTTTCACGGCGCCAACATAGGATGATAATCCGGGAGCAACGGTTACCTGATTTAATATACAGTGGGAGACGATAGCTATTTTCTTTCCTGGCTTAGACAAGCGACTCAGCCTCAACCGAATTTGTTTTTCTCTCCATGAACAAGTACTTACTTATCATCAATAAAAGCTCCCCGACTACTAATATAATTCCGCCAATCCACACTAAGTTTACTCCGGGGATATACTTGTACTGTACCGGCAACCCTGTTTTATCGATAACACTGGAGTAAGAGTTAGCGTAGCTGTATAAAACCATTGATAAATACACGATATCCACCGGACCTATGTTAGGAGCTCCTGAGTAGTATCCGCTGGCTAGCAAAGTGCATAATCTGAGGATATCCTCGTTAGAGAGAGTCTCTTTAATCATGCTAACGTAGTAAACCATTAGGTCAGGGTAGCTTATCGAGAAGTCAAGACTTTGGTCTAAGTAAATGGGTGATGTAACGACGATATACACGTCGGATAAGCCCTTCCTTATAGTTACAACACGAGGAACCAAGCCATGTATGCCCTTAACCTCGCCGGAGACGTCAAATCTCAAGCTTGATTTATACATCTTGTTTTCTCCAAGCAGATTGATATCGAGATAAGCCGATTCGGGAACAACAATACTGAATTTAAATGGAGCTAGGCACTCAGTCGTTAAGCTAGAGAGTTGCATACAGCTAGCTGGAAGCTGCATTACTTCTTCTTTAAATATCTTTCCTTCAGCGAAATCTCCGTAGAGACCTACGAACCTAAGTAAATTTATCAATGACTTTAGATCCTCGTTTGTAAGCAACGCATAGTACATAACTATTTGTGGATCGTTTATGGTCAATGGTAGATTATGGTATTCTTCACCTATTTTGAGATGACCGTTGATGGGTATAAGTGTCGACCCTTCTATTATTATTTTTCCATCAATGTATCTAGGCATAACAAACGTGTGTTGCTCGTAATTGAATGTTAGAATGGTAAATCCTGGTAACTCGAGCAACGTGTTATTGATTTTGATTTCGAGGTTGTATACTGTCATGTTGATCGTTAATCCGCCGTTGTTAATTAATGATTGATAAACCCGTTCTGATGCTGTTAATGAGATATTACCAATTAATAATAGCTGAACAAATATCGTTGAGCCTTCCAAATTAGCTAGCGGAAAAACACCTATATCGTTAAGCTCTATGATGCAGTTCTCCGTAGTGTTGTCTTCCAGAACAGCTACACATGGATAAGAATTATTGGTCAAGACCGCTTCGATCTTCTGGTTTTCCAGCATCCACTTCGTGCCGTTGTTCTCTAGCTTGTTTTCTGCTTTTTCAATTATACTTACTATCTGAGTGAGCTCTATTGCCATTAAGTACTGTGCGTAAGCAGCATATTGGTTTATGGTGGTATCATAGTTATCCATGCTTATTGAAACCTTAGCATCGCTTAAAAAGTAGCTATACTCCTTGAGCTTTATGTCGGCTCCTTGCAAATCTAGGCTTTCTCCGGGCTGCAGGCTCGATGTTTTGAAAATATCCTTGCTATACGCGTATGGTCCACTTAAAAGAACACCTATCACTACAAGCACTATGCCCAGATGAGCAATGGTTACGGAAGTTAACCTTGAAAACTCGCGTTGTCGCAAGCTCTGCGCAAGATAAATTATGATGGATGCTAAGCTTAATGACGAGAAGGGGACAAGTAATGATATCATGATATTCGTTGATAAACTACTATGTGAGCTCCACACAAGCGCTTTTTGATACGTTAGATAAACAAACAAAGAAGATACAATGGAGGCTCCTAGCAACAGAGAAATCAGTGTTCTCCAGCTGTACCTTCTTCCAATAGAGCATAAAGGCATGCTTACGAGAACTAACAGAACAATTGGTAGTAGCACTGGGTGGTAAATCCTGATCGCTGAATCACCCATAGGAGCCGAAACGCTTTTCCCAGCTAACACCAACAGGGAGTGAACAAGTAACGATGAGAAAAGAAACAAGAACGCTATGAATAAAGCAGCTAAATTGAAAGTAGTTCCAACATTCAGCGGTGTTTTTTCTCGTATCAAACGTTTAATTTCACTAAAAACGAGCTCCGTGCGAGAAAAAGCCAAATATAGCAAGTAGAACAACACAACTATCAGTGCTACACCAGTTAGCTCCCTCGTATTAGCAAATCCATGTAACGGGCTTATACCAACTCTTGTAATAAATAATGCTAGGTAAACGGATGCCCCACTAATAAATCCTCCAAACCTGAACGTCTCCATTCCCATGCTGATGGAGTGAAGACTTATCGTTATGGCTATCCATAGTATAAGCTGGGCGGTCTCCACAGGGTCCCATGCCCAGTATCCGCCCCATCCAAAAGTGGTGTAAGACCAGTAAGCCCCAGTAAACAAAGCGCCAGTCACAAGTATCCAGCCTATTCGCAATAAATTCACAGCAACAATATGATTAAGTCTAGCTAGCAATACTGGAATCGTAGCTATGGTGACTCCATAGGCTAGCAAGGAAAGCACGGGGTGTACGTACATCCATTTGTTCTTTAATAATGGGTTCAATCCTAATCCAGCGCTGGCCTTAAAGCCTGTTTGCTCGAAGGCCCCATTCAAACTTGTCAACAATATAAACAGAAGCAATAGCACGTTACTCCATATCAAGTATTTTGCATCTAGGCTGTAACGCTTAGCTAAAATCAAAACAATTACGGCTAAACACAGGCTTACGTATAGAAATGCTCCTTCCCCGGAGGCCCAGCTCGCAGCTATTCTAAGCGTAGTTGACATTCCTTCAGCTGTATTTTCGTACACAGCTTTTAAACTAAGATCGTTTCCGATAAAAGCAAACAGATAGGCTAGCCAAACAATTATTATCATTAAGCTAGGGAGATGAATTATTCTTAACAATGGTTTTTTCTTCATCAATAACATGACTATTTCTATTAATAGAACCAGTATTGCCGCTAGTGAAAGTATAAAGGTGTAATGCATATTGTCACCTCAAAACAAGTATTATTCCCGCAGCCAGGAATATCAGTCCCGTGGCTATCTCTACAACCCTGAAGTTTTTTGTTAGCCAGCTCGTTTTTTTAGCAATAACTGTTACTGAAATCAGGGCTAGAACAAAAGCTATCCACATACCTAGGAGCGTCCCCAGAGCAACTAACCATTTATTTGTTAAAACCGATGTCGTAAGAATACCTGCAGAGCCAAGAACTAAGGGCGCGTTGCACTGTATAGCAACAAGCCCGGATAAAAAGTAAATAGAATAATCGTTTTTCCTCTCCACGTTTATTGAGAACTGCAGAACACCTTGTCCAATGACGGAGTAAACGCCGGCGAAAATAAGTATTAAGCCAACGAATAAAATAGTTTTGAAGAAAAGCTTTGATATTACAGAGAAGAACATCGTTAGTAACGTAATTGAGACTAAAGTGCCTGCGGAGAACAAAATAATGGGTATAAGGAGCTTCTTTGAATCCTTTGTTCTGGATGCCTCTTTAGCTATGCCTCCACCAACGATAAATAAAAATGGCAGAGAACAAGGGCTGAAAGCAGCTAGAAATCCCAGGATTACTAAAGCTACAATCCCCAAATTAAGAGGCAGACTTTTCTGCGAGTATGAGGTTTGGTTACTGGAATAATTGTGCATGACCCACTGAGCAATAATGGTAGGGTCATCGCTTATTAGTCCATCGTATCTTGCGACGAGCTCTCCATCCCTAAATACCAAAAAGGTAGGTGTAACCATTATTGAGTACTCATCGAATATTCTATCAGTTAAACCAGGCTTAAACAAGACCTCTATCAACAATATGTTTTCTGGTAGAAGTTGCCTAAGCTCACCGTATTTTTGCATCAGTTTTACGCAGTCAGGACATGTCTCGCTGGAGAAAATAACAAGCCCTGTATTTTCTTTTAGTAATGCTTTAAGATGCCCTGAATCATATATCTCCATAACTCCTTCTCTATTTATCCTAATCGGGTATATTGAAGCTAGGATTAATGAAGCCACTATTATGATTAACATCACTGACATTACAGAGTCTTGTTTGTTTGCCTTCAATCTGCCTCAACCATAACCATTTCTACAAGAGATGTAATAACTAATCCATAAGCAAAACTTAACAACACCAATATAATTAACCCCGTCATATTCTCGATTGATGATACGAAGTACAAAGTTGCTGGCAAAGATAACACGAGAATAACTAGTGGCACAAGCAGACCTCTCGACTCAACGTAAACACCTACCACGCTACTAAAAGATGATACTGCTGATAAGTATAATCCCATCGCCAGAATCCCCACAACAATATATATTGATGGCTTGATTAATCCTCCTGAGAAAAAGACGGAGAAAAACAATGATATAATGCTCATAGTCTCTATTAGCAGTACCGATAAAAGGAGCTTTGAAAAGAAAAGAGACGCTGGGCTGATGGGCGTCAATAACAAGCTATACAGCGTCCCTTTCTCAAGTTCTTTTATAAAGGATTTCCAAGAAGCAAACACTGATAGGAATAACTGCGTCAAAATTATCATGCCAATCACAAGTTTCATCTGATTAATCAACATGTTTCTCGAAACAAATCCTATAATCGCGCCTGTTGCAATCGAGAAAATGCTCAGAATTCCTATTTCAAGCTTGTTTCTATACTCAATTTTCAGGTCCTTCAAGAAAAGTATTTTAATTTCGCCAATAATGCTCATACGAGGCTGCCCTCACGTAGCTCTTTTTTATCAAGAAACCTGCTTAGAATCTCCAAGTCCTTGTCAATGTCCCCTATAGGTGATGTAAGTATGATTATTTTGTCTCGATGCAACAGCTCATTAAAAAGCTGTATAAGCGATTGCCTCCCTACCTCGTCTAACCCTGTAAATGGTTCGTCAAGAAGAATAATTTCTGGGTTATGTATAAGGGCTCTTGCAATATCAACCCGTTTCTTCCATTCATAACTCAAGTTACCAGTCATGGAATCAAGGTATTTTATTAAACCTAAACTACTAATTATGCTTTTGATAAACTCGTAACCCATAGTATTCTTCAAACCGTTTAACCCTGCGAAAAAATCTATGTTTTCCTTGACACTTAGCTCATCGTATATCAATGGATAATGAGAAACATACCCAACGATTCTTCTCCTATCCAGGACCTTCTTGCCATCCACATATATCTCTATTTTTCCATTGCTTGGTTGAATTAATCCAGCTATTATCCTGATTAAAGTTGTTTTTCCAGAACCATTAGGTCCTTTAATCAGAACTATTCTTGGAGAATCTATCTCCAAATTTACATTATTGAGAACAAGCTTGCCGAGAAACTCCTTGCTAATGTTCCTGAGGACAAGCTTTTTCATCTTTGTATTCACTGAAGAGTGTTCTATGTTTTCTTTACTTGTGGGGCTTCATATGCTTTATGGCAACCAGTAAGGATGCTTCTAATTTGTATCTCTCCTATGTAAATCGAGGATTTAACAGGTATGAACAGTCCTGATACAACCATTTTGCTATCAACTGTTGAGTGGGAGGGTAAACCTCCATACTCGCTTTGAAACTTATCGAGCTTGTAGTAAGCAATAACTCTTGCTCCGCTTTGTCCTTCCAATGTAAATACAACTAAGTTTTTATCAAAATCAACGTGTATATCTACAACTTTTCCTTCAACAGTTACCTCCCGAGACTCATTTATGTTAAGCAGGTAATCAACATCTTTGTACCCAGATGTTTTAACCGTAAAAACACCTATACTAACTATTATGAGTATCAGCCCAGCTATGCCTATTAAATTAGATTTTTTCATGCCTCATTCACCTATCCTCCTTAATGCATAAACCATTAGTCCAATAATAGTTAATGAATACAAGAATGAGTTAATCAACACGCTCTTATTCTCTAGTATTTCGATTTCACTAGCCACTATGTATGTTGAATTCACTGTTCCCTTAACAACTATATTGTGGCTCTCAATTGTAATCAGAGTCAAGTTGCCTCCAGGCATTACTATTACGAGGGGGGATAACGGTATTTTCTCAGGCTGAGCGATAACTCTGAATACACATTTTTCTGTTCTAACTATCATGTTTATGCTACTATCTATGAGTTTAGACTCAATAACGGTTCCTTTAATAGTAATGTAAGAGCCTTCATCCAAGGCACATGTATTTATAACTCCACTAAAATGAGGGATAGCCGCGGGAGCCAGAGCAAGAAGCAAAGCTATGTTTAATGCGATGCCTATATATGCTATTGTTCTTGTATATCTTGATTTGTTGAATCTTAAATCAATTAAGTATTCCGCTAAAGCTATTCCAAGAACAATTCCGAGAAGAATCCCCCCTGGAAGCAGAATCGCTGATTCTCCCCCAATCATCTGCGAGGTTTCCTGCACCCTTGGGTGCAGACTAAACGTAATATAAGGCAAAGCAAAGCTGAAGGGAACCATTATGTATGCAGCCACGGCATAAGCTGATGATACCCTGAGCATCTTTTCTTTATCACTAATGCTTCTTCTTATGGCTAGGTACACGAGGTAGGCAAACCATAACAACAAAACTCCCGTTTCCCTTGGATCCCAGTTCCAGTAGGTACCCCAAGACTCCTTTGCCCACAGGCTTCCTTGAACAAGAGTGAGTGTGGCAAAAACCAAACCTAAAGAAATATATATGTAGCTTTTCTCAGCGTACCGATTGTTTTTTCCCCTGAGGTATAAAAGACTGTAAATCATACCAGCAGTGAATAGGACGTAACTCGAAATAGCTATTGGTACATGTATATAAGTGTTCTTATACGCGGATGGATCCCCCAGCGGAACGCTGGCTGGGTAAGGTCCATAGTAAATGACGTAAACAATGAATATAGCATATAGTGCTAGTAGAGCGATGAGTATCAGGTTCTTCGTGCTCAATAAAATCACCGCTTGTAACTAGTTAGGGGGTTATTAAAAAAGTTTATATAAATTTGGTTATCTCACTCCTCTAAGGAAATCGGCTGCCGCTCCGCTCACGGTGTTTAGCACAGATCTGTTTAGCTGGCCGTCATCAAGATAATCTATTGTATCGTATATTACTTGCTTGGTGTACCTTGGGTTGTGGAGGTATGCTCCCGGTTCGTGCAAGAACATGTTGAGGTTGAACGCTGCTCCTAGCACATCTTTGTTAGGCCATGCGGTAAAGGTCCTGTTCTGTGCATCATAGAAGTAGGGATACGAAGGCTTCCAGTATATTCCGTATTTCTCCTCTAGGAGCTTCTGTATGGCTTTCAATGACTCCTCGTAGCCTATCTTTTTCTGGTTAACTAGATTTATCAAAGCTTGTTTGTCTCCGTGGCACGACTTGCACGTGGTTTCATAAGCAGTGATGTCTGTGATCGCGCCTGTTGCATTAGTTATTACTGCTTCAAACGTGTGGCTCTTGTTAGGCATGTGACAAGCTGTACAAGGGCTATCCGTGAATGTTGCATGTATGGTCTGTCTACTATATGTTCTTCCCTCGTACTCATACGCAATGAAGCCGAATAGTGTTCCTCCTGCAACCGCGTAGTGAGAGTTGAAGGTGCCAAAGCTCGTGGTTATGTTCGTAGCCAACTTGATTCCTACTCCAGTTAGTCTACCGCTATGGCACGTTAAGCATAAATTAGATGCTCCTTTATCACCGATGCTATCAATTATGGGTTTTAGCTGGGTTACCTGATTCGCTGGCAATATATAAGTAAATGGAGTTGGGCCTGGGTTTCTAAGCTCTGGTGTCGGTGCCTCTAGGCCTGGCACCTTGTGGCATGCCCAGCAGTACAACAGCTCTTTCTGCTGGCCTATCAGGTAGAATGTGTTGTTAGCTGGGTTATAGGCTGATGGATTATCGGCAAAGTTCTTAAACCCGGTTGAAGTATGGCAGACCTGGCACGCAGCTCTCGCGGAGGCTTTGAAATCGTAGTATACCCATCCAGCAGCATCGCTACTGGTTATCGCTGCCGTCAAGTTGTTTTCTTTAATCTCTAGTAAGTAGCCACCGTGCCCCGAGAAGCCCCACTGAGCTAGAATAGGGGCAGATTCCTTGCCGAAGTGGCAGCCCACACAACCGTAAGCCGGGATAACGTTAATGCCCTCAACCTCAGGCGTGTTCGGGTTATCCTGGTGAGTTAGCAAGGCAAAGCGTATTACCTCGCCTAGTACCTCCTCCTCCGGCCTACCAAGCGTGACTGTCTGTGTTAGTGTTTGTGTCAGCGTCTGTGTCACCGTATTAGTCTTTGTCTCTGTCACCGTTGCCGTAGCCGTCTTCTCAACCGTCTGAGTAGTAGTGAGGGGCTGAGTAACAGTTTTTGTCTGCGTAACCGTTATTTCCTGAGGCTTCTGCGTAGCAACAACTGCCCCAGCAATTATCACTACAAGAACTAGTAGTATCCAGGGAAGAGCCTTGCCTACATCCATTTTTGTTCACCAATTAAATGTTTAATTAATTATTATTAATGATGTCATTAATATTTTTTCTTGAAAATTAAATGAAATTTATATTATTTATATAATATAAATTATACTTTATTAAAAAATCTTATACTTTATTAAAAAATCTATTAAAAGATGCTTTTCAAAGTTTATATACATGCATATCAATAATTAAGAATCAATAATGGTGACATTACATGACAATTAGCCGGAGAGCTATGGTGAAGTTAGGCTTAGCTCTGCCCATTATAGGCATAAGTATAATTGCTTACAGTGCCTCAAGAGAAGAGAAAGTAGAATCGTCTCTCGACCCATGCGTTATTGCTCATATTCTACTCTATACTCCCGAGGTAACCCTTGGAGGCCAGGCATCTCTCTCCGCACTTGTCATCAACAGGAGCTTTGATGAAAGAGAATGCATAGTGGATCTAGTTGTTGATAACTACGTGGTGGATTCGAAGAAGGTTAGTATTCCTCCTCTTGACTTTGCCTATGTGAACATGAGCTTTAAGCCAAGCAGGGAGGGCATGTATGTTCTCGATATAGCTGGCTTCCAGAGCCTCCTTGTAGCCAGGGCGCCGCCGCCCAAGCCGCCTGTTCTCGAGCTACCTGAGGAGCTCAAAAAGAAGTTCCAATCTCTTCTCCCAGGCGCTGTCTCCTTCGAGGAGGTTACCACCGGCGATAAGGTTTACTACAAGGGGTTTGACTCTAAGGGAGAGCTGCTTGGTTATCTATTCCAAGTGACCGCCTTAGGGCTCACGGACAAACTCCTAGTAACAGCTGCTGTATCGCCCGACTACAAAATAGTAGCTATAGACGTGGAGCCAGCCCCCGGAGCCGATCACTTATTCAACCCTGACATAGCTACTTCTAAGTTCGAGGACCAGTTCAAGGGTCTCGGCATGAACGATTTAGCTCTAAAGCCACAGGGAAAAATAGATGCCGTAACCATGGCAACTTATTCCTCAAAAGCCGTGGTAGAGGCGGTTAGGTCGTACTTGCAAGCAATAATGCAGTCATAAATAGCGCAGGCAGGAAGCGAATGAGGAAGGCCTCAACCAAGATTTCTTGCCATGTGTTTGGTTTTTTCGTTATTTAGGCATTCTTGG
>WYEQ01000034.1 GCA_009904015.1 Desulfurococcales archaeon
AGAAGAAGGGGGAGGAAGAGTATGCTGGCCTCGTAGTAGTAGAGCACAGCGTTGAAGGCGCTATGTTTAAGTTTAAACTATATAATACAAAAGACGAGCTCATCGTACCCGTTGACTACTTGAAAAAGTACGGAGTAAAAGTGTATGAGATGATCTACGTTGGCGAGATAAACCCGTTTAGAATCAATAGATACCTCAACATAATTCTATCGGAGCGAGGAAAAGACATGCTCAAGAAATTCCTAGAAGAAGCCCTTAAGCTAAATGAACGCAGTATTTCTGTGGAGACCTACAATAGAATAAGAAAGTTAATTGATGAATTGCAACAGCCAGACATAATAAGACCTTTAACTAGGAATAGATTCTACGCTGTATATAGACATGATAGGGCTTTTACCGCGGGCACTATTAAGCCAATGTCGGATGATATTATCATTAAGGACGAGGTAGGATATATAGAAACAAGGAGCGAGGACGTCGCCTATTACTATACTGCCATTTTGAACTATCTAGCATTCAAGGTAATAGAATTTAAGAGAACCTTTAACAAGCATCATGTCGCCAGACCTCTCGTAGCCATCTACATTGCCGGTTTAACGTGGAATGATATGGATGAGAAGACTAGGGGTAGAATCGTAGAGTTATCCAAGAAGCTCCACGAGAAGGCTCCAGGTAACGAGTATTCTAACCAGGGAATAGCCCTAAAGGAGATGGCAGGGCTCCCCGAGTTCAAGGAGTTAGTTAAAATATTGGACTCGAAGGTCGATAGGTCGAAGCCAGAGGAAGCCCTCGCCCGGTTCAGGTTTCAGTCCGGGGAGGGCGAAAAAGAACCCGAAGAAAAAATTAAAGACGTAATGCTTAGAGCGGGGATTTTTACACATTCCTAATTCTTCTACTCGTTATCGTACTAAGCAGTACCGAGCTTAAACAATGTTTTGCTCAGATACCTCGGGCTGAGGCTCTCTGAATACTACAAGTACCCGCATTTCCCATGTAACTTTGTTTGATGACTCGCTTTCTTTGTCTTATCAATGCAGTTATCTATCATTGCTATTATGCTGTGCATTTCTTCTCTCGCTCTTTGAGCCTCGGGTATCATGTAGAACTTCTCTTTTAAGCGTATTGCCTTATCCATTACGGTTTTTACGCGTGGATATATGTTTGGCCAGAGGTCTTTATCAACGTCTAATGTTAGGAATAGAATAACGTTCTGCGGGAAGTCTTCCCGTATGAAGGGGCCTTCTTCACCTGCGTGCATTCTTTCAAGTTCAGCTTTAAACTCCTTGAACTCAGGATCCCCGCTGATCTTCTCAAGCAGTTTACAAACAGCGAGCAGGTAATCAGGGTACTTGGTTCTCACCCACGCCTCAATATCCTCTAAATCCTGGTAGATGTCTCGATAATGGTTCTTCAAATCCTCGTAGAGGAGGGGATCAACGCCAGTTACTCCTCTAAAAGAATACCTCTCCCACCAACGAGGCTCGGATTCAAGTTGCTCACACATCACGTGGAGAGGCCTAGCCTCACTAATCATAAGCCGCTCCTTTAGACCCTGCAACTCCCTGAGCAACGGCTCTAAGCAGCGTTGTTTAATGTCTCGGAGATGCTCAGCCTCTCTCCTCCTCTTTTCACGATAGCGTTCAACAAATATGCCCGAAATAACACTTGAAATGAATTCGCGAAGCATTAATATTAGACCCCCGGTTCATCCTCCTAAATCCCTCTCATGTGATTTTAAACAAAATTAGCCATTATATTACCATTTCAAGTGAGGGGTGATGAGAGGGAAAGGGACACGCGGGTGCTTGATCTCGATAATGCCTGCAACCCATCTATCTCCACCCATAGACATGAATGAGCCCAGTTGCGTCATCCATGTTCTTGGCATGCATCACATTAATACTCACTGGGGGAACTGGGCTCGCGGACTCCGTGAGGCATCTCTCAACGCCTTGGGAGCCTGGCCAAGCACTTAGGGCTAACCCTTAACTCTACTGAACCATAATCAAGGGCCCGTTCAATGAACTGGGTTATCTCAGGCAATGTAAAGCGACTCCAGGAGCACTTACCTCGCCTAATCCCCCTGTTAGCAATTTCCCAGGATATGCAGTAACAGTACAAGCATGCATCGTCGGATGTGCAAGAGGTGACGGTAGGAGTGGCTGAGCCTGTATCGAGCGCTATTAGCGGGATACCTCTCGGTGCTCGCTGTCGCGTCTTGAAGCCTTATATGGTGTGCTGGCCTCCATCTCGCGTGCACCGCTGTCTCAGTGGCTAACCAGGTTGCATGATCATCTAAATGGTCATGTAGAAGGCCACCTAATAGGTGAGCTAAGCATGGCCATCTAATGCATGAGCATGTAGATAATTAATTACATGAGCATGCTTTAGACCGGGCTAGCATGACCATCTATTTGATTACCCGCATGACCATCTAATACATGACCATGCTAAGCAACCTCGGCCTGGAAGCATGATCATGCAATAGACGGGGATAATGCCCATCTATTAGATGATCATGCTTACGTTAGCATGGTCGTCCATTTGCTCATCTATTAGATGATCATGCTCTTGAAACGCTGATACATTTAAGTTCAGGGTTTTCACCACGCTCCGCCCGCTGGAGTGCGTTATTATTTGGTAGCAAGTTGCGTGATCTCACCACGCCACAACACCCTTCTTCCTTCAAGGCAACATGAGTGCGAGCCTCGGCCAACGTTCACCATGATAGAGATGCGATGTTCAGGCGACCACCCTGGGGAAAAAGCCTAACGAGATATGGCTATCCAAGCAAAGTTTAGAAGTCTTTGTCTCCGTATTCTATTATTCTCGGGCTATCTTTCCATATATGGATAACCGGGGCGACTATTTTACTCCATGTAATGCGCGAGGAATGTCCATAAACTTCACTTAGGATAACAGAATAAGAGTTAACGATTTAGCGAATTCCAATCGAAGTATTATTAGAAGCAAATTAGGATCGTTAAATGATCCCAATATAATAACCCGCATAAATCGTCTTCAAGTAAACCTGCTCTCTAGCTGTATTTATCTTTCTTCGGATTCAATTTTAAATTCAACTAGAACTCTTGGGACTTTGTTCTTCAATGCTCTTAATATGTAAGGAGCGTGCGGACTCCACGTATAATTGTTATAATACAATGTCTCCACCAAGTGGAGTTTATGGAGATTTCTGGAGCACTCCCTACGCACCTCCTGGGGAATATGCTCCCCAGTAAGAACCTCATACAAGTCGTAAAGATGCTCAACTGGACTAAGGAGACTGTGTTTATTTTCAAGCATCAAGACTAGAAGGGCTACAAGTCTCTGCGTGAGTGGATCAAGTCTTTCAATCCTCGATCTAGCATCTTTGACCAACAATTGTATCAGCTCTTCTTCCTTTGTTTTCAATAGCTCCTGGGCTTCTATAGGGATCGAAGAGATTTTTTCAGCAACTAAGTCTTCGTACACCTCGAAGAATGGTTTTACAGTCCCTAATCTGGCTATCGTATCGATACGGGCAGCATCTAAGCCATCTTGCACTATCTTATAAAGAACAAGAAGTTTCTCGAGAGATCCTTCCTTTGCATACTTTTCAAAGAGCTCCTCTATAGTCTTAACCCCTTGAATATCAGTGGTCATCCAACAACTCACCCTGACCCTTTATATGCTCCCCCTTGAATTTGACTACGCTTATTAATTTTCCAGGATCTTTTAACAACCAGGCTCTAGGATTATTAGGAATGCTCTCCACCACTATCAGCCAGTAATTCTCTCGGAGCTCTATCGCTTTCCTTGTTTCTCGCTCGGTAAGCTCAACTTCTAATTCCCCTAGCCAGCTCTTACGACCCTTAATTTCAACGCATACAACTTTACCGCCTACATCCAGGTTAAAGTCACATCCCTCCCCGCGACCCAATACTCTATAACCTCTGCTAACCAGCTTTTTCTCGGCAAACCACTCAGCGAACCTTTCAACAATCTCGCTTCCCACTCCTTCTTTAACCCCTAAAACCTCCTTGAAAAATTGTCTCCAGGATCCAACCTCTGTCTTATTTGAAGGGTTTTCAAGGTATCTAGGGCTTATGAATGGGCCGACCTGAAATCCTTCCTCTTTCCACCTTAGCCACTTTTCCTCTGGCTCATAGGCGTCATGAAGCAACAGCTGATCAGAGTATGTCAGTTTGTCTTCATCATTGAGAAGCAATAGTTTGACTTGATTTCTGCACTCTTTTTCAAGTGAATCATAGTATATCGCCTTTATAAGTCTCACAACCTTTATGTTTATATCCGCTGGAACTACTTCGAGAAGTTTTTTAATTTTCTCGAGTAGGTCGTAGACATAATCACGTACCCAACAATAGCACCTTTGATAATAGCACCTATAGTCGTAAAGCTGGAGACCCTTCACAAGTGGTGTGAAGAAAGTTCTCCATCCTACAATGTCAGGATCGTACTTAGCATACCTGTCAATATCCAGTACTTCTATACCTAGTAATTCGCTAACATCTAGTCCCTCAAAAGCTTTTAAAGGATACCAGGTATTGTTCGATTTTTCTACAACCCCTCTTCTGGTTAAAACCCATATTGAGGTATTTACAGTTATACCGGATTTCTTGACTAGAGTTGTGGCGACCAGCAGGTCGTCTGTGTTTGAGGGGGGTTTATCTCCGGAGATCTGCTTTAGTATAACCTTCTCAGCCAACTCCTTCAGGTTTACCTCTCTAACCCCAAGCCACTTCAATATCTCTAGATCTACAGTCTTAACGAAATCCTCGTGGAGAAAATCAAGGCTTCTCAAATAGTTTTCCACTTCTGGAAATCTTTTACGGAGCTCCTCTATCTCCTCCGGAAGGTTAGGAATGTAGGCAGCGAGCGAGGGTTTCACGTCTTTGGACTGTGTTATAACAAACCTTTTTTCGTTAGGTATGAAAATATTCCTTTCGTAAGCCAGCTTATAGATTTCACCCAAGTAGTTTATTGCTTCCTTGAGATCCTTATCTAATTTCAACCTAATGATATCCTGATTTAACAGGTCTTCAAGCCTTAATGTGGGAGGGGAATCTTTCCCGCGGAGCTTCACTGATGGATCCAGAATGTGCTTGTCAACTCCGTAGATATATTTTAACTCTTCCTCACTAAGTAAACCGTATTTAACTAAATTCAGGAGGTCATCTGGGAGTTTTACAGTGGAGCTTAACCTAACTTCGTGACCATTAATACACACCACAAGAGGATCTTTCAGTAACTCATCTATTGTTGCGATTATATATGGTTTTATTAATTTAAACCAAATTTCGTCACCAATGGTTTGATAGTCGAAGACCGAAAGATAGGATCTTTTATAGTTTTTCACCAAATATCTTATAGCTTCTTTAAGTAATTCTGATGCTGATGCCATTAGCCAGTGATTCCATTTTGCCTCAGAATTGATAAATCTTCTCCCTGGGTGAACTATGAAATCGGCTTGTATGAGGAACTTTAAACCTGTTCTAACTTCATGTAGCGGCAAGAATGAATACATTCCCCACAACTTAACTTCCTCAAGGGGCCTGAGCTCTTCTCCCGTTGTACCTGTGTGTATGTAGAAGGCGAGGGCGACTTCGCGTTTGGAAATATCGCTTCTCTTCGCAGTAATCGTAACTATGTCTTTTCTAACCTCGTCAGGAACCGTGAATTCCTTTCGGAAAACCAGAAATTTGTGCATAGCGCTTGATTCGTTCTCTGTAACTGTAACCACTACTCGTGCGATTCTCACACCATTAACTACTTCCTCGCTAGTAGTAAACCACTCTATACTCTTGGTTCTCCCTCTAACATTATCCACTATTTCAACCCTGTTAACATGGTCTAAGAACAGGAATGTTGAAAACCCCAATTCATCGATCATTCTTGAAATTTCATTAAAATCCGAAGTATCCCTTAAGTGCACGATAAACTTTGTTTCATCTTTTGGAACGGCTTCAATTGGCTTAATTTCTATGGGTGTAACCTGCCACAGGATGTCTTCAGGTCTGAGACCGTATTTACGAAGAGTTTCCTGAGCCAATGGGGAAGCCCAATATTTCTTGTTGAACTCGAATGAGATTCCATTGGAGTAGATCTCAACGTGATTTGATACTTTGTAGACTGATTTCCATCCTATACCTATGAACCCTTTGTAACCTAAACCGGGCTTTTTCCTACTCTTGATATTACAAAGACTGTCTAAGTCATGGTCGTCCAAAGGCTTCCCATTATTGCTTATGATGACCTTATCCTTGTACAATTCTATCCTGAAATAACCTCGCTTCCCTGCTTCCATTAAGGCATCCTCGGCGTTTTGTAGAAATTCCAAAACAAACTGTCCTGGCTCTATATATGTGAGCTCCACGAGGATATCGAGTATGTTTTTTATAGACTCGCCAGCCCTACTTTTAGCCGTGCTCAGCCAGTAGTCTTGGATCTCCAGAAGCTTTTCCCTCAAACTCCTAGTACTCAAATCCAGGTACCCCTGATCGAGTATAGATTACAGTTTTTGTTAAAAAGTTTTAAATGTCCAGAACTTCCCTCGAAACGCGGTGGCGATTTTGGTTATATGCTTTGAATTTAATGAAGAACTGCAAGGAATATCTTTCATGAAATTCGGGTCTCATCAGAGAGTAGGATAAAAGAGCAACCATAGATTGGAAAATCGGAAAACATACCTTCTAGTTCTTATTGAGAAGGCAGGTTTTAGAGAGCTACACAATATACGCTCCTTTCCTCGGGCTTACAAGCGCCATTTTTAGGCTCTTTTTGGCTTGAGATGTTGAAATATAAGCCTCCCATAGCAGATATCAATGATCATCTCAATTAAGGTGAACGATTTCCTCCCTGATAGCTGTTTAAACCGTTCACTCCCCATGTACAATGATGGAGCTTATCATTTCTACTTTTTCTAGATTACATCTGATCTCTTCGGGCCCCAAATACTTGATGTCGATCTCATGATCAGATAAGATGCCTGTAGAAGCAAAACTCATAGGCTTCAGAAGACTTCTGGAGTCGGTGTTAATACGTTGTAAAAATGACGCAAAAGCAATGATCGCACATGGGCAACGGGAAAGTAGCGGTGCTTACGAAGAACGCTCTTACTCGGTTCTCCGTAAAGGGTGTATTCTCTATTTAGCTCCCTTGTCGTTGGGAATGATAGTTTGTTTTTCTAAATCATTAGTTAAATTTTTACTTGTAGAGAGGCTGGAAGACTGACCTCCACCAGAGCATATTTTGTGGGCTATTAAGGGTTGTCTTAGCTTTGAGGTCGCTAACCCTATACCTATTAAAACCGGGATGCAAACCGTTACCTCACAGTATTCATTCCTTTCAATCTTTATTCTACTTCCAGAGGTTGTCACCTGCTTAGGGTTCGTCACGAGGATTTGAGTGATAACAAGAGGTTGGATATAGATGAACCACTTTATAATGTCCCCCAGGTCGCCTAATTTTCCAGCATGCTGAAGGGGTTTGAGCATCCTCTCCAGGAGGAGGCTATCTGGGAGTGGTAAGCCATCCATAATAATGCCGAATTCCTTGAAGAACTTGATCAACTTTTCCTCAGCAACTTGAAAGCTCTTATCTATCTGTCTCCATAAGCTGTCGAGAGGGCATACGTAGGTGGTTATACCAGACAACATGCTTTTAGCTAGTGACAATGAGCTGTTCAATGCTTCTTGATAAACTTTTTCAAGCATGAATGGGTTTTGGCAGTCCACAGATATCTTTTTCCCATCATCACTACTTATACATACATGCGGGCACTCGCGGCATGGACTACTGTCCTGTGGTTTAGGCTCACCCAATGTGCTTTTACAAATACTGCAAACCAACTGGTGTACCGGAAATTCTTTTGACGGCTGTTCTCCCTTCGTTAGCCGATCGACCAGCTCTTTTATTTTAACATCCTCCGATGTCGGAGCGAACACTACAGCGAAGAGTGCTACTCTTTCCTTTTCTTCTTTATCCTCTTTTCCACTCCCAAGAACGTTTTGAGGATCCCATGGAAAGGAGAATAAAACAATATGTAGCGAAAGAAAGCCTAGTGCTACAAGCTTATCCTTTAGCTTGAAACTTACTTTTATAGGGATCAAAGCCCTAACT
>WYEQ01000024.1 GCA_009904015.1 Desulfurococcales archaeon
CTATCGCTGCGTAGCTGGAGAACAATTCGTGTTACATCATTAAGATTAGCTGATTCAAAGATACTTCTTCTTCATAACTATTTGCTTTGAGGTATTAAGCTTTAGGCTTGAAGCCCAAATAATTTCTGACTTACATATTGAGCCGCGATTTTCGATAGAGTGGTTCTCAAGTTAAAGTCTATTGAAAATTGAATGATGAGTTGATGAAGCTTGTTGGTTCAAAAAAGGTTTTGATAAGAAAGTTAGCCGGGGAAGTTCTCGATTACCTTGTCCGCCTGTATTAGCCCACTGCCAGTAGCTTTTGGCCCCCACGTGTATGTAACTATGCTTCCGCTTGGCTCACGCACAGTAGCGCTGTACCATGTTATTGGCAGCGTTGAGCTCTCCAGGAGATTCTCAGCTAGTGTTTGGTTCAGGTCAATCTCGTTGTCTGTCAAGAGGTCCTTCTGCAGAACCAGGGCTAGAACCCCGCTGACGTGTGGCGTGGCCATGCTTGTTCCTCCCAAGTAGTAGTATTGGCCTGGTACTCCGTTTGCCCATATTGGTGGGTGGGCTGCTCCGTAAGGCGTGTATGGCCCAACAACCCAGCTTCCAGGGGCGAGGACATCCAGGTCCTGGCCATCAAGAGCCCTGCTACTGAAGTCTGTTACGTATACTTGGCCATCAAGGTTCTCCGGGACATCGCTGCTTCTCCACCAAGCTGTACTACTCCACTCTCCTATCCACCCAGCGGCTCCAACTGATATCACGGGCTCATACGCTCCAGGGTAGCTCATGCCCACTTCTCCCTCGTTTCCAGCCGCGGCCACTATGAATACGCCTGCATTAATAGCATAGTCGATAGCTGCTTTCTCGAGGGGTGATAAATTCGGGCCTCCAAGGCTCATGCTAATGATTACTGGGTTAACTATGCCTGATGGCGGGAGGACGTTTCCCCTGCTATTCTTCTCAGCTATGAAGAGGTTAGCCACGTAGATGATTCCCGCGGCGACATCGGTTGAGAAGCCCCAGCCAGCGTTAGATAAGACCTTTACAGGAATAATTGTTGCTCCCGGCGCTACTCCATCAACCCTGTACAAGCCGTAGACACTGAATCCTATAATGGTGCTGACAACATGTGTTCCATGCCCGTTGGTATCCGCCTCCCACGCGTTCTTGTTGTAGTTCTCGTTTAATGGATAAGCAGTGGCCATAGCCCCGAGGAAGGCAGCCGCGTGCTGAGCATCTATTTTGTCTACGGGGAAGTAGCTCTTCCACTGAGGCTCGAGGCCAGTGTCCAGAACAGCTATGTACACCCCGCTTCCATCTAAGCCATAGAACTCGTGAACCGTTGGAACATTAATCATATCGAGGTTCCAGGTCAGAACAGTGCCGTGGAAGGCACAGTTGCTTGGAAGCATCTCGCTTAATGCTTCTCTAACAGAAGCGAAACCAGCCTGAGCGACTCCATCCATGCTGTAAAGGCTACTCGCCTTGTCCTTGTCTATGAGGACTGCCAGCCCCCTTACCTCGTTGAACACGTATATGACCCTGCCACCAATCTTCTCAATGCTCCTGATATCGCTGTTGGTTATATCCCTACTGAAGACGAGCTCAACAATGACTTTTTGGTTGCCGGCGCTCTGTGTCGAGGCAGCGAGTGGAACAAGAACTGTGGCAGCTAGCAATACTAGGAGAAACAACATTACTATTTTTGTTTTCATGTTAAGAACACTCCTTTAACATCGCTATAAGTGAATTAATGATTAAAGCGTTATTTATCTGTATAGTTTATAATTTAAGCTATAATTTAAGCAGGCCTTATTATTTGCATTAGAAAAAGGAGCTTGAAGCCGGCTTCCAAGCCGCTGTGGGAGACTCTTATTTGTTGTAGGATTGTTTCCTCGCAGGTTTATTTCTTCTGGCTCTTCAATATGAGTAACGAGGTCTTCTTGGTTGGGGCTCGCGGAGAGGGCTGGGCAGCTCGTCAAATCCAGGAAGCTTTTGATAATCCTAGCTATTATCTTAGCCATTGTCTTCTTGCCCATACCACCGCTTGGGAGACCGGTTGAGGAGCTGGATACAAATAGCAACTTCATCGTGATTGATGGACTCAAAATCCACTATCTAGATACAGGCTCCGGTAACAGGACCTTTATACTCCTGCACGGCTTCGGCGCAAGCATATTCAGCTGGAGAGAGATCGTGCAGCCACTATCCATGTATGGCAGAGTAATCGCGCTTGACAGGCCTGGCTTCGGGCTCACAGAGAGGGTGGATCCCTCCAAGGCTCCTTACAACCCCTACACTGTGGATGGCGAGGCAAGGCTTATCCTTGGGCTTATGGATGCGCTGAATATATCGAGGGCTGTTTTTGTGGGTCACTCAGCGGGTGCCTACACGGCCCTATACATTGCATCGAGGCATCCGGAGAGGGTAGAGGCGCTTATACTCATAGCTCCTGCCTGGAGGAGTGGGGGTGGAGGGCTTCCGAGATTTCTTCTCAGCCTCCCCTTAGCTGATAAATACGGGCCTCTCTTCCTCAGAGCATCTGTGCCGTCACTGGAGAAAATACTGTATAAGGCGTGGTACGATAAAGGTAAGCTCACGCAGCAAGTCATTGATGGCTACAAGTATCCTCTAAACGCCCGTGACTGGGACAAAGGCTTGTACTGGGTAATGAAGTACCGGAGAGCAGTGGATATAGACCTGAACAGCATAGAGGTGCCCGTGCTGGTCATACACTGTATACACGATGAGATTGTCCCCCACGAGGAAGGAGAACAGCTATGCTCTTTGCTGAAGAACTTAACGATACAGCTACTGGATAACTGCGGCCACCTCCCACACGAGGAAACGCCCGAGGCCACCCTTGAGATAATGCTGAGGTTCCTGGGTATAGGTGCTGAGGAAAAACCTGGTGCGTAGCTCAGCACGTGGAAAACGAGATTTGAAACTAGCTGATAAAAACCTTAGGGCCCTGTTCGCAAGTTATTTGTTAAGCGCCTCATCAATAATTTTTTTATATATTATTTTATATTTTATATATTATTCCAAGGTAAAGCTCTTCCTTGCTTCCGTTTTTGAGCTAATCTACAGAAATATGTTTGCGAGGAGGTAGGCCAATGCTCCAAGAACGTAGGCCGTTGCTATCATGAGTACAATTGTGATTATAGCGTACCTCGCCTTCCTCGACTCCATGTAAATGGCTGCGAGGGTAGGGAGACACGGGACGTATAGAGCAATGAACAAAGCTAGCGCTATGAGCGATGGGACCGTCAATCCTAGGCTACTAACAGCTTCCTGGATAGATGAGGCTCCCGTAGCTGTCATCAAAGCTGAGATAACGAGCTCCTTTGCCAGGAACCCTGTTATCAATGCGTAGGCAGTTATCCATGAGCTCTCCCCGCTTATTCCGAGGGGCTTTAGGAGGAAGGAGAGCTTCTGTGAGCCAGAAGCAATTATGCTGTTATTAATATCGCTTGTGAACGAAAGATTCGTTGATACATGCTGGAGGCCCCACGAGATAATACTCACAGCGAATATGATTGTGCCGGCCTTGGCTAGGAAGTGCTTGACGTTGTGCCACGTGAACCACCATACAACCCTCGCGTATGGCCTGTGGAGAGGAGGTATCTCCAGTAACAGCTCGACCTCCTCTCTCCGCTTCTTGCTTGCAAGCTTGTATGAGGCGTAGCTTAGGGTGGCGAAGACCGCGAAGGATACCAGGTATACAAATGGTACCAGCACGCTCCCGGCGATCCCCCCTATCCCCGTGGCTAGCGCTAGAAGCACGACAAGCCTTGCCTGGCAGGGGATGAACGGCGTGAGCATTATCAGCCTGAGCCTCTCACCGGCGCTTGGAACAGCCCTAGTTGATAGAACGCCCGGAACGTTGCAACCGAGGGAGAGGGTTACAGGCAGGATTGCGTGGCCTGAGAGGCCTATTTTTTGTAGAATAGCGTGTGTCCCTATAGCGAGCCTCGGCAGTATTCCGCTGTCCTCCAGGGCTCCTAGCACGGCCATCACTATGACTATTAGTGGGAGGAACACCAGCACCGCGGCCACTCCTCCAAGCAACCCCTCAGTTATGAATAATGCCAGCGTTGTTTCCCCGAGCCTGCCGTAAACGATGCTTGATATGTAATCGAAAAGCTTTTCGACTAGCCCACTCAGCGTGTACTCCTCTATTTTTGATGCTAACTCGCTTTGCCCCGCTCTCACGAGGATTGCTGTCAGCGGGTAGCCCGTGTTAACTATGAAGACCCCTATGAACAGCGCGAAGATGAAGAGAACAGAGAGAGTCGCTACCGCTACAGGGTTGTAGAGAACAGATGATGTCTTTCTTTTCTCCTCAACGACCGCTCTTACAACTGCCCCCTTAACTATGCTTTCTTGTATGTAGCTTATCTTCTTCTTGGAGACGAAAACAGCTATGTCCTCACCAATCCTCCTCTTGCACTCCCCCCTTATCTCCTCAAGCTCTTTGTACCTATCAGCTAGGCTTTTGGATAGTATTTCCTCAACCTCCGGGTCGCCCTCGAGGTACTTGATGGCAAGCCATCGCGCTGGGTATGAGGGAAGATTCCGTGCCTCCCTGATTATTTGCTCAACTGACGATATGAATGGCTCAAGCTCACCGTAGCTTATGGTGAGAGGTCTTCTATCCTCATTGCTGATTCTCAGTATGGCCTCGAACAGCCTGTCCAGGCCAATCTTCTTGATAGCTGATACAGGCACCACGGGTGCTCCGAGCCTCTTCTCCAATAGCTCATAATTTATGTGTACTCCTTTGCTGTGAGCAACATCGGTCTTCGTAACTGCAATCACTACTTTGCCCGTTATCTCGAGGACCTCGAGGGCGAGGATAAGCGTTCTCTCGAGGTTTAGGGAATCAACGAGAACAACAGCTACATCTGGCCTGGCCTCGAGGAGAAAGCTCCTCGCAACCCTCTCCTCAAGTGTTACCCCAGTTAAACCATATATGCCGGGGAGATCGAAGAACTCCAGCTCATATTCGTTGTGCACAACCGTGCTTTTGTTTATCTCAACGGTTGTTCCAGGCCAGTTAGATACAATTGCGTTTCCCCGTGCAATTATGTTGAACAGGGTTGATTTACCGACGTTCGGTTGCCCGACAAGGGCGACGGTTATCTTCTTCAAGACTCATCGACTCTGACGAGAATTTTCCTTGCGATCCCCCTCCCAATAGATATCTCGGTGTCCCCTACCCTGACTATGAGGGGGCCGAATCCCCTGTTAAAAACGACCTCGAGCTTTGAGCCGGGAAGAACTCCCATCTGGTAGAGCCTCCTCACCCAGCCATCACCGTTTATTTGGAGAACAGTTACTCTTGCCCCCTCCCTCACGCTGTCGAGGCTCACAGCCTCCACTGCTGCTCACTTCTTTTCTTACTGGTTATTGCTCATCGATAACCACTAATCCATATGGATAAGGGATTAATGGGAGTTAATTAAGCATAAACATATAGATAGAGCTTTGCTCAAGACATGATTTTTTAACCAGAGCATCCCTATATCTTGTTTCCCGGGACTCATAGTTGGATTGCATAGCCTCGCCTGGAAAGAAGGCCCTCGTGGTAGCTGCTGGTGGAGGGGGAGACATAGCATCAGCCGTGATGATAGCTAAAGCACTTGAAAGGCTCGGGGCCAGAGCAGTTCTCGGCTCAGTCGCGTGGGAGAGGTACATATACGATGACCTGCCAGGGCCAATAAGAATAGATGAGATTAGGAACGCCGTTGAGCTGGGGGAGGGCTACGCCCTCATAAACGCTGGTAGCTACGCTGATAGGCAAGGCAGAAGAGTTGTCTTCCAGGCAGCTAGGGCAACAGCTGCAATCAACGAGCCAATATACATAATTGACCTTTACGGAGGGGTCAGGGGCTTTCACAGAGCTATAAAAGCGATAGCTGAGAGGGAGGGGGTGGATTTCGTCATAGGTGTTGATGCCGGCGGCGATAGCTTGGCGAGCGGGTGCGAGGATGACCTGTGGAGCCCGTTGTCGGATTGGGTCGCGCTGGGGGCTTTGGCTCTGGTTGATGGCTACCTTGCTGTTCACTCCCCGGGAAGCGATGGTGAACTGAGCCAGGAGTATGTGCTCGAGAGAGTGGACTTCTTCGCTAGGATGGGAGGCCTCGTTGGCGCTAGGGCAATGTGCAGCGAGGATGCATCGTTGCTTGAGAGAATACTCAGCTATGTTGGGAGCGAGGCATCAAGGATACCTCTGCTAGCGTTCAGGGGGGTGAGGGGGGGAAGTTAGCATAAGGAATGGGAGCAGGAGGGTTAAGCTAAGCCTTCTCAGCACGTTCACCTTCATTCTCAAAGCGAAGATCGTGGCTGATAGCATTGAGCCCGTGAGGGAAATCATGAACACGGATAGCCTTTATGAGGCTAGAGGGATCCTTAACAGCTACGGCATATACACAGAGCTCGACCTGGAGGAGGACTTGCACAGTAAGGGGCTTAGGTCAAGCGATGTTACGGGCCAAGTGTTGCTGGACACGTGGCTCAGCGGGAGGGAAAGGGTTAGGAGAAGCGCCTCGAGGAGCCACTGCTCTAAGCAAATAAGTAATGAAAAATTAAGTCAGAGCTAATGCATGCTCAGTGGATAACCGCTTCTTCATCGGTTCTCCTCGCTTTCCCCGAGAACCTCATCATCAATAAATAAAGAATGCCTCCCACCTAATTACCCTTTCAAGCCCTCTTACTCCAGGCCAATCATTTTTCTGAACAGATAGTTGCTGGACAGCTCGTACCCAATAGTTGACTCGTGTCCGTGGCCTGGGAGAACCCTTGTGCTTTGCGGTAGCTTAGCTATTTTTCTCAGCGATTGGGCCATTAGCTCCTCGGATCCCCCAGGCAAATCCGTTCTCCCAATGGTGCCCCTGAAAAGGGTGTCGCCCGTGAAGAGCAGGTTCTCTATGTGTATGCATATGCTTCCCGGGCTGTGGCCAGGCGTGTGGATGATCCTTGCCTCCTTATTGCTTAGGGTGAGCTTGTCGTTATCGCTTACTTTTTCTATGCTCGCCGGCTCAACGAACTTCTCTTTGTAGAACTGCTCACCATAGATGGATGACCTCCTCATAACGGTGATGTCAGCCTGGTGAATGTATGCCCTTGCGCCCAGGCTATCCATGAGCCTTGAAACGTAGAAGACGTGGTCGAAGTGACCGTGGGTAAGAACGATGAACCTGACCTTAACCCCCATCTCTCTTATTGCTCCCAGAACCTTGTCCGGCTCAACACCAGCATCAACTATGAATGCCTCATCCCCCTCATAGACAATGTAAGTGTTTGATGCCAGTGGGCCCCCAACGATTCTTTTGTAGGATACCAACCTCTTCTCCTCGTGATTAGTAATGACAGACATTATTATCAGTTGCTTCATGGATAATGACTTTTATCGCTCCTGATTGTTGCTGAGCAGGTATTTATTGATAAGCATACACGTTATTTCTTGTTAGCTGTACGGTGAGCCGTGCATGAAGGCAGTTGTCACGGGGGCTACATCGGGCATTGGCCTCGAGCTAACTAGGATTCTGTGCGCGGAGAGAAAAGCAACTGTGCTTGGGGTTGGGAGAAGCGGTGATAAGCTGAGTGAGCTGGAAAGCGCTTATGAGGGATGCTTTGTCCCAGTCAAGGCTGATTTATCGAGCCCTGAGGGAGTTGAAATAGTCGCATCAGAGGCCAGGAACAAGCTTGGCGAGGTTGACCTCCTAGTGAACAACGCTGGCTTCGGCCTTTACAAGAGGCTTCTCGAGCACAGCGATGAGGAGGTTTACTCGATGATTAACACAAACTTCGCCGCCCCAATAGTGCTAACAAAGAAGCTTGCCCCATACATGAAGAGGGGCTCCACAGTAGTCTTCGTTGTTACCGCGGGCGTTCACGTGCTTCTCCGCTCCCTCCCTCTATACGGGGCATCGAAGATAGGCCTTCACTACGCCGTCAAGGCCCTGAGGCATGAGCTGGGGGAGAAGGGGATAAACGTGTTAGCTGTGTACCCAGGAACAGTTAAGACTAGGTTCCACGAGAGAGGAGGGAGAGTAATTAAGAAAGGCGCTGAGCCAGGCCTCGTTGCCCGCGAGATAATGAGGGCGGTTGATAAGCGTAGAAAAGAGCTATATGTTCCTAGGTACCTAGCTCTGGCCAAGGTGCTATCGTGCTTTCTCCCAGTAGTTGAGGGCCCAGGCGGGGACTAGCACATGTTTTCTCCAAGCAAAGATATTTAACCCGAGCCTGACCTTTTTTATTATTAGCGCTGATTAAACATGTCCTTTACCCCTCCCCTCCTCGCGAGGCTTCTCGAGAGCGATTCCGATAAAGGAGTTCTGGATAAAGCTAGGGAGATGCTAGCTGAGCTTTTGTTGCCCAGGAGGATAACGGGGGAGGTAGTAGCAAAATACGTTAGGAAGGCCCAGAGAATCGGGGCCTGGAGAGCCCTAAGCATGGAGGGGAGGGCACTGTTGCTCGTCGCGAGGCTCTGGGGGGAGATTAGGTCCCCTCTCCTCAGGAGGATAATTTGTAATCTACTCGTCGAGGTTGAGCTTCACACTACCCGTGGAAAAGCCGTTTTCCACGGGCTACTCATACAGCTCAGAAGAATAGCAATGGGCATTAGAAAAGTAGCCTTGGATTTGAAGACATTGCTTGTCGAGGGCTTATCATACATAAACAGGCCATTGCTTTATAGAAGCAGTGATTAGTTAAGATAAGCTGCTGAGGGATTAGCGAGTAATGAGGGTTCTCGTCACTGGTGGAGCCGGGTTTATTGGCAGCCACCTTGTTGATAGGCTCGTGAGCGAGGGCTTCAGCGTAAGGGTTGTCGATAACCTTAGTAGCGGCAGAATAGATTACATAAAGCGCCACATTGATTTAGGTAGAGCGGAGTTCGTGCTTGGGGACCTCAAGGACCCCTCCGTCGCTATGAGGGCTGCGAGCAACGTTGATGTTGTCTTCCACTTCGCCGCTAACCCCGAGGTCAGGCTGAGCTCAACAAGCCCTGAGGTACACTTCAACGAGAACATACTAGCTACGTTCAATGTTCTCGAGGCAATGAGGAAGCTTGGCGTCGGGGAGCTGGTATTCGCCTCATCAAGCACTGTTTACGGGGAGCCCGAGGACATGCTCGTTGATGAGTCAGCCCCTTTAAGGCCTGTGTCCGTTTACGGAGCTAGCAAAGCAGCTTGCGAAGCACTTATCCACGCTTATTCAATGCTGTATGGGATAAGAAGCGTTGTCCTAAGATACGCGAACGTTGTTGGTCCCAGGCTTAGGCACGGTGTTATCTATGACTTCATAAACAAGCTTTTATCCAACCCAGCGGAGCTCGAGGTCCTGGGGGATGGGAAGCAGGCGAAGAGCTACATATACATTGATGACGCGGTCGAGGCGACCCTTATTGCGTGGAGGAGGAGCAATGCTTACTACGATGTGTTAAACGTTGGCTCGGGAGACTACGTAAGCGTTGATGAGATAGCTGATATAGTGGCTGATGTGATGGGAATAGATAGGCCTGTGAAGAGGTACAGGCCCGTTCTCCACGGCGTTGGTTGGCCTGGGGACGTCAAGAGGATTGCATTGAAAATAGATAAGCTAAGAGGGCTGGGTTTCACGCCTAGAATGAGCTCTAGAGAAGCTGTTAGAGAGACGGCGAGGAGGCTTCTCGAAGAAATAGTTAGCGAGAAGGGAGAGGCTGTCAAGCATATATAGCTTTGATAAACAATTAGTTGTTCATGGAGGCTTTCTGGATTGATAGTGGCTGTTCCATGCATTAGGGCTGGCGAGAGGCTTTACGTTAGCCTTCACTTCGGCAGGTCCCCGCTCATAGCGTTCGCTGAGGTGGATGAGAGGGGGTTCAGGATAATCGAGATAACAATGAACCCACACGCTACTCATGAGCACGGGAGGGGAGCTGGGATAATAGACTTCATCGCTTCGAGGGGAACGAGCGCCGTTATTGTATCAGGCATTGGGAGAATGGCTTACGAGAACTTGAGAGCTAGGGGGATAAAGATATATTACGCTCCAGATGAGCACGGTAAGCCACTGAGCGTTGAGAGGGCCTTGGAGCTCCTAGTTAACAACCAGCTGGCTGAGATGGAGAAGCCCATCGGCCACCACAATGAGCACGAGCACGGGCACCATTACTGATGAACATCAGTTTTTTACGGGTGCTTTTGGATTGGGTATCGTGCTTAGGCCCATAGGCTTCGTTAGGCACGGTTACAGCGATGACTTTATAAGAAACACTGTTGGGGGGGTTGAGGGATACATAGAGATTCTTCCAGAGTACGCTGATGGATTAGCTATGATAGAGGGCTTCAGCCACCTAATAGTTATTGCTTATTTAGACAAGGTCGGGGAGGAGGCGAGAAGAGTGCTGAGGGTGAGGCACAGGAAGCTGGCGAGGCTAGGAGTGAGGATAGATGATTTACCGGAGGTGGGGGTGTTCGCCACTGATAGCCCACACAGGCCCAACCCGTTAGCGCTGAGCATAGTTAAGTTGCTAGCAGTGGAGGGAAACAAGCTGAGGGTATCTGGACTAGACCTTTTCAACGGGACACCGGTGCTTGACATAAAGCCATACGAGCCGAGCAGAGCAATAAAGGAGGTAGAGACGCCGTGGTGGTACAGGGAGCTGGAGAGAAGAGCGAGGGAGAAGCTGGGAGCAGAGGGGCCATTATAGCTAATGAAAAAAGCAAATGCATAAAACAGTACTTTATAGAATAATCTGAGAAACCCGTCATTATGGATTTGCTTTTAGCCCTGGCCATAGCCTTAGCTTTAGTTCACTTCGGCTTCCCTTTATCGTATTATCTTTACTTGAAGAGGAAGTGGCTGAACAAGCCCTGGGACATAAGGAGGGATCCCTCCTACAGGCCGAGAGTATCAATAATTATTCCCACATACAACGAGGCCTTGCTTATTGAGTCAAAGCTCGATGACATAGCGAGGCAGGATTACCCGAAGGACCTCGTGGAGATCATCGTTGTCGACTCTGCTAGCACTGATGGGACTCCGGGGGCCGTTAAAAAGTGGATTACTAGTCGCAGAGGAGTCGAGGTCAAGCTTGTTGAGGAGAGTGTTAGGAGGGGTAAGGCTCACGCTCTAAATAAAGCCCTTGAAGTCGCTACGGGAGAGGTAGTCGTTATTACGGATGTTGACTCGGCGTGGCCGTCTAGAGATACACTGGCTAGTGTTTTGTCGTGGTTTAGCGACCCACTAATTGGCGCGGTTACGTGTCTCAAAGTTCCTGCTGGGGAGAGTTTTATTGGTGTTGAGAGGAGTTATAGAGATTACTACAATGTCATTAGGCTTGGTGAGAGCAAGAATTTCTCGACACCAGTGTTTCACGGAGAACTCGCGGCTTTTCGTAGAGACCTCTTAGTGAAGCTAGGCGGGTTTCCAGTGGATATTGGTGCTGATGATAGCCACACCGCGACGCTAGCGGCAATTAGTGGTTTTAGAGCAATAGCAGTCGACAACGCTCTCTGCACGGAGCTAGTCCCGAGAAGAGGGTACCACACGTGGAGGATTAGGAGAGCTCAACACCTAATACAACACTTCATCAAAACCCTGAGCTTACTATCAAAGGCTCCAAGAGAGTTCAAGCCGATCCTACTAGCTGAGATGTGGTTACACTTATTCAACCCATGGCTATTAGTATTAGGTACAATAATCCTAATCTATAAAGTGTTGATAGGCTCGTTAGCAGCTTTAATACTATTAGTAATAGGTACAATACTACTCATGCTCAAGCAGTATAGAACATGGGTAGTAACACAAGTATGCTTAATCACAGCAAGCATTAGGAACCTATGGACAAAGGAGATTACTTGGGAGAAACAGGAGAAAGAGATTACATCTTGATAAATAGAAAAGTATTGTTATCTATTCTCAAAAACATCTTTAGTGTCGTAGCAAATCGGCAAATTGTTTGGGTAGTTGCAATATCGATGAAGCTATGCTTAGAATCTCCTTAAGTGTTGTTAGTTTCCCCTCCTTACTATCTGTTTTTCTTAGCTCCTCAATCAAGGGTAAAATCTTATTTAATACTTCAAGAGCTTGCAAATCATTTTGGGCAAGTTGTTGAAGCTCTTTAACTATCCTATCACTGTATCGATCAACGATTTCGTCAATATCAGCGCTGTTCTCTACATTATTTTGCTCCACATTTATTATTGTAATATTGATAGGGCTGTGTTTGATGTTAATGTTTTTATTGCTGGTTTTCTTAACATCGCTTCGGCGCTTAGCCCGTACAGCTGTACTCATGCAGATCCAACCTAAAAAAGATTCATACAGATATATATTCCTGACGCTTTAGGGTTTTTTTCGTGTTAGTGCTTTAACGTGTACAATAACAGGTTCAAATAGAGAAGCAGTAAATAATGCGTAGTATGCATGAATGGTTGAAGCTTTAATATAATTGTTTATGTTAAGAAACTCATATTGGTGTAGTGTGCGAAGTTTGTCTATGATGTTTTGCAATTGGCTAAGTGTGGATAAATGCTATGATCAGAAATCTGTTTACTAGTAGAAGCATCTCTGTTAAGGCACTTGTGGGTACTGAAGCCATATTCACAGTAATTCCTAGAAAAATTGCTGTAGAACTTCAGCTACCTGTGATATGTAGGAGGAGAGCTACAACAGTTAAAGGGGTTACAGAGCTTGATGAGTGCGTAGGCATGGTAGAGGTAATGGGTAGAAAGGCGTATTCACACATACTCGTATCAGACGGCGTAGACATCGTGCTCATAGGTTCAGTAACTCTCGAAACCCTAGGTCTCGAAGTAGAGCCAGTCACAGGAAGGCTTAAGGAGTCCAAGACATAGTTACTCTAGAAGACATATGTAATGAGGATACTGTTCATAGCACCCTCCTACTACCCACACATAGGAGGCGTAGAGTATGTCGTTAAATCAATCTCGGAGAGACTTGCTAAAGCAGGTCACGAAGTAACGGTTGTTGCTGGAGAGCCAAACACCGACAGACCATATGAAGAGGTTGTTAATAGTGTTAGAGTTGTTAGGTGGCCTGTTTGGAGCCCTGGAAACGCCTATCATATTCTTAGAAAGAGAGGTGAGCTGGAGAAGTTTTCAAAGGAGCTGGCTGGAGAGGCGGATGTTGTTCATGTTCATAGCGTTCACAGCATATTCACAGTCTATGCAGGGCTGGCACTAGCAAATAGCAGTACATCTCCAAGAATTGTTGTTACTCCACACTACCACGGAACTGGTCATACCTTTGTGAGGAGGGTTCTGTGGATCTTTTGGAGATGGAGAGTAGCAGAATTGTTGAAGAGGGCTAGTGCTGTTCACGCCGTTAGCAAGAGGGAGGCATCAATACTAGCAAGCCACTACCCAGAAGCTAGAAGCAAAATAGTTGTTGTACCGAACGGTGTAGATGAAGATGTTCTTAGTTATAGGTGGCAGGGGCAGAGTAGCAACTACATGGTTTATGCTGGTAGAGTAGAGAAGTACAAGAGGCTAGAGATAGCAGTAAACATCGCCAAAGAGCTAAACCTAAAGCTGCTTATCATCGGCAAAGGGCCATACGGAGAAAAACTGGTGAGGTACGCAGGAAAGGTGTATAGAGGTGGTGTAGAATTCCTAGAGCCACAACCAAGACAAAAATACTTGGAGCTATTATCGAGAGCGAGATATGCAATAAACCCAAGCAGACACGAAGCATTCAGCATATTCACAACAGAAGCACTAGCCATGGGAACACCAGCAATAATATCAATAGAAATAGCGGAGAATTTAGAAGCACGCGCAAGACCGCTAGTAAAAGATTTGGTTATAGCAGAAAAAGCACCTATAAGAACGTGGAATGAGATACTCCAGCTATATCTAGACAAACTGTATCAATAAGGTGGCAGTATCGTGAAAATAGCCATAACTAGGAGGGAGTATATAACGCATCTCGACGGCGTCAACAGGTTTATCGCCCTCTTAGCGGAGGGCTTGAGGAGGCTTGGCCACGAGGTAGAGGTCTTCAGCTGGTGCTATAGAGGTGTTGACAGGGAGAGGCTAGAGGAGTGGTTCAAGGATATCCATGGACTAGACACAGCAGTACTCATTCACACACTTCGTAAAGAGCCTTGCGAGGGTGATCCGTGGACTAGGATAGCTCTTGACTGGTTCCTCGAAGGATCAGCAATGCTTAGGAAAAGCGAATTTGATGCTGTTATAGTAAATGGTATTATACCTCTTAGGTGTAAGCCTAAGGTAGTTGTGATACATGATCTAGGACCATTACATGCATTAAATAAGTTTTATTCTTTACTTGGTAAGGCCATCTTAAAAGCTATGTATGATAAAGTTATCTGCGTTAGTACAAAGACGCAACAAGAACTATATACAACTCTTAAACTCTTCTGCGAAGTCATTCCCATACCTCTGAAACTAGATGCATATAAGCCTCGAAGGCTGGATGAACGTGAAAACATTGTTGTGCATATCGGTACAAGACCTGTTAAAAAATCCTTAGGTTAGCTTAGAGGCCATTAGAATTTTAAGAGAACAAGGCTTTGATATTAAGTTGGTTATGATAGGCTCGTCTATACAACTCCCAAGGACCGATGCCGTTGAATACGCATTTGGCGTAACCGAAAAAGAGAAGCTGGAATTACTATGCAATGCAAAAGCATTAATCCTACCATCAAAATACGAGGGCTTTTCTTATGTAGCTCTGGAAGCCATGGCTTGTGGAACCCCCATAGTGGTCTCAAACGCTGTGCCAGAAGAGGTTGTTATCAATAACTTCAATGGTATTAGGGTTAACAGCTTTAACCCCGAGGACTATGCAAATGCCTTGGAGAAGCTGTTAACAGATGAAGAGCTGTGGCTAAAGCTATCTAGGAATGGTCTTGAATTCGTTAAACAGTTTGACTATATAGAGATAGCGAAGAGGTACATTAGCATTATTAATGAATTGCTATGAATGCTAGAAAGGCTTTACTAAGTGTTAAAGAGGTTGTTGAGAGGTTTGGTAATTCAAGGGCTGTTCATAGCTATTACCTTGAGTTTGGTAGGAGGTTAGAGGTTCTAAAGCTTGTTGAGGAGTACTGTGGACAGGGCTCAACAATCTTGGATCTCGGTGCACAACTCTTCATAATCTCCTGTGCTCTTAGGAAGATGGGTTACAACATCATTGCTTTCGATGTTGATCCAGAGCCCTATATGAAAATCGCTGAGGCTTGTAATGCTAATGTTGTCAGGTGCGATCTTGAGAGAGATGAGCTGGGCGTTGACAACGCTGACTGCGCCGTGTTTACAGAGGTCTTGGAGCATCTACACTACTACTACGTGCCCCTAGTCCTGAGCAGGATAAACAGGGCTTTGAAGCATGAAGGAGTGTTAGTAGTTACAACACCGAACATGGCATCTCTATTCAGAAGGCTAAGACTATTATTGGGCATTCAACCCATATACCATTACCACGTGAGGGAGTACACAATGAGGGAAGTGGCATCACTACTTAGAGAAGCAGGATTCGAGGTGATAAAGGCTTATTACTCTATAGTAAACGACTTAACGTTTATTGATGCTGATCCGCAGGAGTATTTAGGGATGTCAAGCTCTAAGGACTTAGTGAGGATTGTTTTAAAGAAGCCTACAAAGCTGAACATCTTAAGATTCCTGGCATACCCCGCAGTGAAACTAAGGCCAAGCCTAAGATAATTGATAGTAGTTGTTGCAACAAAGGCTTGGGAACCAATGGTACAAATGTTAGAGAGATGGGGATAATGAAGAAGTCCATAGTATCATAAGAGAGGCATTCAACCTTTAATGCTTAGGTTGGTATCATGAAGCGCTTATGAGGCAGCACAAAATCAAGGTACGTATACCATGTCGTTAGTTCTTGTAGTTACAGAACGTTATTGGCCTGATGGTAGTGGTGGAGAGCTGGCTACTCATCTTATTCTCGATATATTGAGGAAGAGATTTGATGTTACCGTTGTTATTGGTACAAAGAACCCCTCTGAATTACCAAGCGTTAGATATGTTTACGAACCTCTGCTTTCAAAGCGAGAAAAGCCTATATTGTGGCTAAAAACCTTGAGACTTGTTCACACTCAAAGATTCCAAAAATTAATACGTAAAAGCGATGTTGTATACATACCACGCTTTGCTTTTCCCATTATATCGTATGCGAAGAAGCTGGGCAAGAAAGTTGTGGTTCACCTGCATGACTACATCCCAATATCATACACAGCAACAGTACTAGCACCCTACGAAGAGCATAAGCGTCGCATTACCTTAGACAATATCAGGTTGGAGTGCATGAAGAGTCACAAGCATTGTATAGGAGCAAGTCTTCTATGGTGGTTGTCAAAATTAGCGAGAAAGCAAATTTCTCAAGCAGATAAAATTATCTGTGTTTCCAAGAGACAAGCGGAGATAATAGCTGATCAAGCACCAGAGCTCAGAGACAAGATAGAGGTTGTGTACAACCCGCTACCACCGGAAATAGTTAACGCAGAGCCAAGGAAAAAACTTGATGATACACCCACATTTCTGTATGTTGGTGGAGACAGCTATGTGAAGGGGTTCCACACGCTCTTAAAGGCTGTGAAGGAGTTAGGTAAACAGAAGGTCAAGGCACGGATTATTCTTGCAGGAGAATATGGCGACGATAACTTGAAAACCTTGAATGAATTAAGAAGTAGATATCCGGGCTTAGAAGTATCGGTATTGGGCAGAGTAAGCCATGATGAAGTCCTCAAACTCTATGAGAAGGCGTGGGGCCTCGTGTTTCCCTCGAGTGTGGAGGAGCCTTTACCATACGCGGTTGTTGAAGCGATGGCTTTGGGTACAATACCTATAGCTTCTAGTGTTGGTAGTGTACCAGAAATTATTGGTGATTGCCCCGTAAAGAAGTTCTTGTTTAAACCAGGAAGCATTGGTGACCTTATTGAAAAATTAAAGATCTTCACACTGCAATCCAAGGAAAGCATTTTAGGTCTTGCTATGGAATGTAAGAATCGCATTGTAGAATTATTCAACAAAGAGAACATAGAGAGGAAGATAGTTGAAGTATTCAAGGAGTTCTTAAATTAATGCATAAGGTCTAAATAATGTGATATGGTGTGGTGTTCCGACACTCACTAAGGATATTCATAGTCATAACTATTGTTTCGGGTTACACATTTCTAAGTTATTATTATCATAGGGGCGCTCTAACCGTTAATCAATTCTTAGTTGCATCCATTACCGCTCTACTATTGGTCATATCAATAATTATACTGCTTAAGTCTATTCAACAAAAAGTCGCAACTCCAAACTTCAACCTAAGTTGGATCGTGCATGCATTGCCGAGTATAGTGTTTATTCTCACAGGCGTAGATGTTTATCTATATAAGCATCTAAGTATATATTCGGTTCTATCGCTCATAACAATCTTTATCATACTAACATTGTCAAAGAGGGATCTTGACATAGCTGTATTTGGGACCGCTACAATGGTAATGATTATAGCTGTTCTCTACAGCATTTACATGCCTAGCTTTGGTAATGATACTTGGCGTGATGCTATTCAAGCTTTGCAAATAGTTGAAAGAGGAGGATTGAGAGATTTAACGGTGTTTCATACTGCGTATCCGTTTCCATTAGTTTCACTGCTATATGCTGTGCATAGCATTGTAACCGATATGGATACTATTTGGTCTAGCAATGTTTTGGGAGTTCTCTACATTCTTTTGCTTACCCTATGGATTTATTTACTGACTAAGAAGCTGAATACGGAGCATCATCGAGTAGCAAACTTGCTAGCGCTAACCACACCTTTGATTTTTGTCTGGTCTGTCTGGTTCATACCTCAGACATACGCTCTTCTAATAGTGTTACCACTACTATTCCTAAAGCTTCACATAATAATTGTGATGATCTTAACTCTAGCTTTAGTATTCGGACATGGAGGCGTGGCTCTATGGACCTTAGGCATATTTGCAGTTCTATTCTTATTCATGGAGATGCTCAACGCTAAAGCCTCGACACATACCTTCCTTCAGCGACTCAGTATAAAACTAAAACTATTCTTCGTAATATTTAGCGTTTATGTTACTTACACGGTGATTTTAATGGTTTTAAAGGGGGCTGTAACAAACGTTTTTGAAGCAGTTGCGGCTTTTCTAAGTGGTGAAAGAATATTGATTGCGACACCCCCTATTCAAGCCCAAGCCCCTATAACCTCAATCCTAGGAGTTATACCCATAGCTATCCTCGTAACACTAGGTCTGGTAAGAATGCTTGAAGAAAATGACGTTCTTCTACGCTTGCTTGTGTTCATCTCTTTAGCTGGATTAGCAGTAGCGTATGTAGGTGCTGTGGCATTCCCCGCACTTGACCTGCCTAGATACCTAGGACTAGGCTCAACAACATTACTAGCAATACTATCGCCACAAGCATTCGAAGCCCTAACCAGGAGAGGAAAACTAGGCGCTAGCTACGCCTATGCACTGCTACTTCTAGCAATACTGTCATTCGGATTTGCAGGACCACTAATGCCTGAGAATCCATATACAGCGAATCCGTACCCACCATGGTCCATATCAGGTCTCATCACATATAGTGAAGCACAGGAATTGAGAAACCTAGCACCTACACTTTGTTGCAACAACTTTTTAATTGATTGGAGAGCCGGGAGTTACTTGAGGTATGCGGCATACTTATGGTCTCAATCGAGATATAGAGGATTTTATGACTATAACTATTCGTGCACGTTTATCTACGCAGGTTCATTTGATCTCCTTGTAACACCTGAATACCTAAGGAACTTTAACGGTTCATTCATACTTAGAGTGCGTGCTCTTCATATGCCTGAGGCTTATTCTCCTACTATGTCAAAAGCCATTGATTATGAAATGATGCATAGAAGCCTTGTATATAATAGCAATAACTTTGTAATACTACTTTACATAAGGCGATGAAAAGTATGAAAAGCATTGCTATGGTAATACCTGGAGGTATAGCAGGCGTTAAAACCATTACAGATAAGCTTGTTTACGGTTTTAAAAGAGAAAAGTTAAATGTAAAGACGTTCTTATATGGTAAAAGCCTTGCTATAAATACTCTTCTAAATCTAAAGCATGCTTCACAGCTAAGGAATTTTGACACAATTATCTACATGGGCTCTATCCCTCAGCTAAGTGCCACATTTATAAAGCTTACAAAAGGAAATAACAAAACTGTTCTATTCGTACATGGATTTCTATTTCACGAAACTCTCAATGCTTTAAGAAGCGCGCAGATATCGTTGCGTGGAAAAATGGGGTTTCTCTACAACATTTTCCTATGGAATGCTGGTACAGCAACTAAAAGCATAGATCTTTTTGTATGCCATAGTATCACGACTTGTGAAGCAAATAAAATCGTGAAAAACTATATTGTCCTACCTCAATTTGTGTTCCCTGAGGAAATTAGCACTTATGCGAAGCTATATGAAAGCTTGGTAAATGATAGTAGTAATCACAGTGAAGTCAAGGTGCTTGTATACACATCATTTGCATTGTCGCCAAGGCTTCTAAAACCCTATCACGTTATAAGGTTAATGAAGGGTGTGAGTAGAAAGATTATGGGTAGGAGGATACAGTTATTAATAATTAATCCAAGAGTGGGGGAGAAGCTAGAGGAGTATTCTAACTTTAAGATTAGGTTTATGAAACCTTTACAAAGACGCGAGTTTCTTAGGCTCTTAGCCCTAGCAGATCTGTACATAGAGAGCTGTATTGATGAGGAACTAAGGTTGAGTTCAATAGAGGCTGCACTACTTGGTACCCCCGTAGCTAAGTTGACGCATCCAAGATATGTGGAGAGGCAGGATTATGAAGATGAGATCCTGTGGGCTTCCTCACCACGAAGATTCATAGATATGCTAAGCGATTATATACAGCACCTCGACTATTGGAAACTTTATTACGCTAAGAAACTACGGGATTTCCTCGTTACACGTAGAAGTTGGGATCATGTTAAAGCACTGCTCATTAAATATATCCTATCATCTTGATTCTTGAGCAAAGATTACAGATTGTGCGGAGGCAATCATTATGCGTATTCTCGTTATAAATAATGGGATATGGCCTAGTGGAGCACAGATAAGCACGAATGAATTCATAGAATCTTTGGCTGATCGTGCAGAGCTAAGAATTCTTACATGCTATCAGGAAAGATTCTTGACAAAAGTACCAGCACTAACATATCGCCTTCCCTGCAAAAGCGTTGGGGCACTCCTAATCATGAAAACTGATCGAACAGTTGAAAAGCTTGTTGAGTGGGCTGATATCGCATGGATCGCTACAGGAGAATTCGCATTAGCGTCAAGGATTAAGCGAATCAAAACGCTTCCCATAGTAGCACATCTTCATTCATATGAATTTCTATGCCCTTTTATGCATCTTGCCTACTCCTTAAAAGAGGTATGTAATGATTCTTGCACAATTTCAAAGGTTGTCAAATGCAAGTTTGGATCTGAAACACACTTAATTACACTAGGCGCAAAGACTCTGCCCCATGGATTAATATCTTTGGGTCCAGGCATTGTTTGGACCTCACTATATTATGCGAAATGGAGAAAAATCATAACGGAATCTTTTAATAGTACTGATGGTTTTATAGCTATTTCCAGAATCCTCTATGAACTACACACTCAATATCTCTATAATTTTAAAGAGAAACCGTTAGAGGTGATATACAACCTTGCCATAGAGCCTCTGAAAAACATTAAACCAAGTTCTCATGAACCTTACGGCGACTATGTTCTGTATGCTTCTGGATCTAACCCTGTTAAAGGTCCTCACATATTGTTGGAGGCTTGGCGAGAGGTTTCTAGAGAGTTTAGGGATCTGAAGCTTTATATGATTGGGTGTAGGGGTTCTTGGGTTGAGAAGTTAGCTAAAAAGATGAGTTTGAGAAATGTTGCTTCCTTTGGTAGACTTTCTTCAGATAAGTACTACAGGCTTATGTATAGGGCTAGAGCTGTTGTTATGCCTTCTATTTGGCCCGAGCCATTTGGTAGGATACCTGTTGAAGCTAATAGGCTTGGTGTACCAGCTGTTGTTAGTTCTGCTGGTGGTTTGCCCGAGACTATTGTTGATGGTGCTACAGGCTACATTTTCAAAGCTAATGATGTCAATGATCTTGCTGAGAAAGTTATGAAAGTCTTAGAGAGAGATTTCGATAGAGAAGAGATTATTGTACATAGTTACGAAAGAATTAATCCGCAGAGAGAGGTGGAGAAGCTAATCAAGTTCTTTGAGAGTGTGATTAGTCATGATAGAGGGGTATAAAAAATACCTGCTCGAAGGCTTAATGTATTACCTGCGCTCTATCCTATTTATAAGACCTGTGAAGAAATTCTTTACCCGTTTCATTAGAAGGGTTTTAATGCATAAATATTACGAGTTTAAGCCCTGGAATGTGTTTTTAGTTCTTAATCGTGATGTAGATGCTATGCTAGTACATGGTTCAAGGCATTACATATATGCTTGGAGATATGAGGAAAAACCCTCAAGTTTGCTCAGGTGTTTATTGAGGGTGTTGGGACGCGGTGTTTATGTTGATGTTGGGGCTTATGTTGGTTTCTACACAGTTTTGGTTGCTAAGCATTGTTGGGAGGTTATTACTTTTGAGCCTAATCCCATTAATTTAATTCTTTTGAGGTATAACATTGCTTTTCATGGAGTTGGAGATAGGGTTATGGTTGTTGATAAGGCTGCAGGTGATGTTCTTGGTTATGCGAGGTTCTCGATATCTTCTAGCCCTTCTGAAAGTTCTTTAACAAAGTATTTGAGGAACAAGTTAAGGTTGCTCAATATCGATGTTGAGGTTGTAACTATAGACTCTATCTTGGAGTCTCTAGGTATTAGAGATGTTGAGAACCTTGTTATGAAGGTCGATGTTGAGGGGTTTGGGTTAAGGGTTTTGAGAGGTGCTAGAAGAAGTATTGAGAAGTATAGACCATTTATTTTGTTTGAGGTTCACAGAACTCTTGATGAGGAGGACGAGATCCATGCCCTCAAAATGCTTAAAGATTTGGGTTATGGTTTTATAGTTGTGGAGCCGAGATCTAGAAGTAACTTCATTGTTTATGCTTATCCAAGGGAGAAAGGGTGCTTGTGCTGTGAGCAGGCGTGAACCGGTTATTGGAGTAGTGGGGCTGGGTTATGTGGGCTTGGCTTATGCACTTGGTTTTTCCATGTATGGATTCAGGGTTGTTGGTGTCGATATAGATGGCGAGAGGGTTAAGAGTATAAAGAACGGTCTAGTTAATGGTTTCAGTGGAGAGGTGTTGCTAAAGGTCGTTCAAGACGGCTCACTAAAAGTGTCAACGAGCTACGAGGTCCTCGGAGATGCTGATGTGGTGTTCATAACAGTCAACACTCCCACTAAGCATGATGGCTCGCAGGATTTGTCGCAAGTAGTATCCGCATTGGAGAGCCTGGCCAAGGTCTGGCGGGATACACACTTCGACTACAGGATCATAGTGTTAAAGTCCACCGTGCTACCTGGGACCACGAGAGCTCTGGCCGAATACGCTAGACATGAACTAGGCCTACCAATACCAGACAGATTAGGCTTCGCCCATAGCCCAGAGTTCCTTAGGGCTGACAGGGCTCTAGAGGATGTGCTTAGACCATTCAGAGTCGTCGTGGGAGGAGTTGATGAGAGGTCAACCGGTTACATAGCTGGTTTATTCAGGGATTTCTACCGAAGGGTTGGCTATGAGCCACCGATATATACTGTGTCTCTCGAAGAGGCCGAGCTAGTAAAGTATGCGTCCAACGTCTTCCTAGCAATGAAGACGGTTTACGGCAACTTGATCGGACTAATATGCAGGCAAATAGATAACTGTGATGCGTGGAGAGTGATGAGTATTGTTGGACTAGACCCTAGGATAGGTAGAAGCCACATACTGCCCGGGATGCCGTATGGAGGCCCATGCTTAATAAAAGACATCCTAGCCTTCGGAAGATTCATGCTGGAGAAAACAGGCTTAGACTTTGTTAAGCGCATACACGACTACAACGAGCTGGTAATAGAAAAGGTTACCGAGCACTTGGACAGCGAGCTAAGTGGATTGCAAGGGAGAAAAATAGTGGTGCTCGGCGTGTCATATAAGCCTGGCTCACCAGATATCAAGGACTCCCCTTCTATAAAACTATGCGAGAAGTTGCTGTCCAAGAACGCGATAGTGTATATACACGATGTGAACAGGGAAGCCGTTGAAAAAGCCAAAGCCATTCTAAGCGGAGTCATAGCCCTTGAGACCACGGAGAAGCTGAAAGAAGTCGATGCAGTAATAGTAACACTGGGCTACAATGAATACAAGCTAATCCCGCCAGACGTATACGATAATGCATTAGTAATCGATATGACAGGCGAGATAACATATGAGAAAGCTCATAGATTCTACACAAGCAACAAGCTCAAAACAATATAAAAAGGCTAGAAGTTTAAGCTAGTTCTTTCTATTCTCAATCCTCCAAACATGCAGAGTATTTCCGGGTGGAAGCATTAAATATAATTTATATCATTCTCCCTAAGTTGAGAGCTATTGCAAATACTCCTTTAAAGAATGGCGATGATAGTGTCAGCATCGAGCTTAGCGCGTGTAGGCATGCGTCCTTCCCAGCATCAGATATGTAGAGCCTCTCTACGGTGAAGCAGTTCCTGGATCATAGTTCATAGTGCAGTTCCTCTTTACCTCCTTTACACATAGCTTAACCCTGCACAAAGAACTCATAGATCTTTTCTTCTCCAAAACTCTCTAAACTTGCTTTTTCACATGGCGCTTCTAGAGATTTAGGGTTATCAGCACAGTACTGCCGTGTGTATTAGTCGAGGCGTTGCTACGCGTATGTGTTCTCATGATCACGCCTACACATGCTTGAAGCTATGATTCATTTGTGATTGTGGCTGGTATGATGATGAAGTATTATGCTGGTTGGCTAGGGTTCCGAATATTTACTCGTTGCAACCGGAAACTGCTCTGAGGCAGTCGATACAACTCATAAAGGAGGGGAAGGCAAAGGTAGTGAATGGCCTTGGAACACTAGCAATAGAGTGAAAAGACAGGGAAGGAGGAACGAGTGGTGGAAAAGCTGGCGGGCAGGGACGCTCATATATGAGGTACCGCCCCATGTGCTAGAACAGTTTAAAGAGCGGGACACGTGGGTTGGGATTGCTAGCATTGTAAATAAATCATGTATGCCGGGGGATGAGACTCAGAGTTTCTATGTGCACCTGAATTTGCTATTATGTATTTGCACATGGAATTTTTGCTGTGGCTAGCGCCAGTTCCCTGCTTTTCGATTCGTGAGTAAAGTTGCGCGTATTTGCACATAGAGGAGTTGCGCGTAATTGGATAAAAAACTGAGAAAGAGGCTTCTTCCTCTCATAATTAATCATGGAGCATCTGATAAGGCGTGTGTTTAGTGAGCACCGGGTGCGCGTGGGTGTAATCAACAATGCGTAACTATGAGCTACTGAAAATGCACAGAGCTATTTGCCCATGAAAATATCAAGGCTGCGCCCACTAAATTGCTTGACTTAACCATGCAGGTTGAGGTGTAGCCACAACAAAGCGGGGGAGGATCCTCCATTACTCGCTTATATATATCCATATTCCCGCGTGGTCGATGACAGATAGCGCTGCACTTGTTGAGGGGGCGAAATGGGTTAAGGAGGGGAAGGATCTCTCGTTTCTATTAAATAGAGAAAAGCGATTTCCGATGAAAAGAGGGCTTCATCACATCTCGCGCAACTAGGGAGTACTCAACCTCCTTCTTGACCTCGGAAAGACCTTTCTCGACCAATACATTGAACGCGTGATTCCTGCTCTTTGCGAGCCTATATTTACATTTTGTCAGCTAACTCAACGATCTCCTTGCGAGCCTTAATAGACGCAGATTCTCAAAAGGATACGCCAAGAATTATCAGGTAAACTATTGTAATTATTTAAAAATACAGCTTTAAAACACCTCTATACCATCTAGACCAGAAGTTGCCTTCTACAGTGTTTGCACAGCCCATAGCTCTCTCAAACCCACAAGTAGATGCGTCTGAATTTTCTGGGGATTCATGTAATATTTCTATTTTTTGCATTAACTCCCTCGTTGACATGGTTTCTAGGTATTGCTTTGCTTTTCCCTTAGCTTTACGTCGTCCGTTACTAGCAAGAGCTTGTTTCTGAGCGCGTAGTGGAGGTACGCGGCATCATATATTGTTAAGCCCTCCTTGACTGCTAGCTCGAAGACATCTTTTTCCTCGCTCCTTATATTAGCTATTGCGATAACATCAAAGATCCTCCCCATAACGCTGAGCAGCTTTTTCGCTGTCTCCTCATCGAGGCGTCTTGACAAGTAGTACTCCTTCCAGACAGCATTAAGAGCCTCGTAAATCGCTAAATCCAACGTCGCCTCCACTGCGAGTGGCTTTAGGTAACCTTTTTTAACTAGGTTGAAGATGGCGCCAGCATCGAAGAGATACATTGCGTTTCTATCTCTTTTCCCGGTCCTCACGTATTATGGAGGCTACCTCCTCATCGCTTATGTGGGAAAGCCTCTCAGACAGCACTCTGGCCTCCTCCTCGAGCTCGGATAACACGCGCCTCTTAACCTCCTCCTCAAGAGCTCTCCTAATGACGGGCCCGGCTTTATTCCATACTTGTCAAGCAGCTCCTTCAGCCTCCTAGGAATCTTAGCTGAAACAGTGATATAGCCCACTCTCACTACCATTATAGCTATTAAATGTAAACCTAATATAAGGATTACACCGAAAGCCTCGCCCTTTAGGGCGGGGAGGAGGTCAGATTAGCTTTGAATTCATTCTCCAGGGTCTAAGAGACCTGGTCTTGCTCGTGAAACTAATGGTTGCTCGGCTTGCAGACTACTAGTTAATATTGTGTGGGTGAATCCAGCTAGGACTTGTTTGGAGCCCTCATTATGGTTTAATTGTTGCATGTACAGTTTTTCTCTTGGCTCGCTTGTTGTTTTCCTGGGTTTTGCTTATTAGCTTCTCGTTGCCTTTGCTTTATTATTGATTATTATTGATAAAAAGCAAGCCATTCATAGAGTCATGTTGATTACTGGATGTTTTGTGGCTGGAGGCGCTAAGGAAATGGCTGGAATCCATGACGAGAACACCGGGTCTACCTCGGTGGGGGGATCCTCCCTCGCGGGGGGCATTCTCACGGTTGTCTCCATAGCTGTTCTCGCGAACTTCATTAGCGGCTACAACGCTAGGCTGGCTGTCGTCGGTATGCCCAACATTGCCAGGGATTTAAACGCTGATGTGTGGGGCCTTGTGTGGATTATTCAGGGCTTCATGCTTGGCTCAACCTTTGTTCAGCTAGTCGTTGGCAGGCTAGCGGATATCTATGGAAGAGTCAGGCTCTTCAACATTGGGCTACTGGTCTTCACTCTGAGCGCATTTGCATCTGGGATGAGCAGCGGCCCATATATCCTCGCCTTCAGCAGGTTTGCTCAGGGTGTTGGCGGGGCATTCCTAATGAGCCTCTCAGTAACGATACTCACGGACAACGCTCCCAGAGGAACTCTTGGCAGGTGGCTCGGGCTCACGCAGGTCGCTTGGAGAGCTGGCGGAATAATAGGCCTAACACTAAGCGGGCTCATAATTGATGCTTTGGGCTGGAGGTGGATATTCCTATCTCAGGTCCCCATAGGATTTCTGGCTCTCTACTGGAGCGCTGGGAGGCTCAGGGAGTCCTACAGGCCGTCTGAGAAGCAGCGAGTAGACCTGATGGGCTTCGCTCTCTTCACGTCATCCATAACCACTCTTCTCGTCTCATTAACGCTTACCGGCTATGGCTACGGGCAGGCATCAACCATTCTGCTAGCGACATCGATTGCTCTCCTCGCGTTCTTCGTTGCGTGGGAGCTCAGGGCCAGCAGCCCTGCGCTCGACCTAGGCTTGTTCAGGGTGTGGCAGTTCACCGGCGGCATAATAGCGCAGCTTCTCTACGCAATTGGCTTCGGGGCCACCCTGACACTTATATCTATTTACCTCCAGGTGGCCGAGGGCTTCAGCGCCAGCGCTACGGGCCTACTACTAGTTCCATTCGAGCTCTCGTTCCTGGTGCTCGGCGTCGCTGGGGGGTGGCTATCCGACATCCTTGGCTTCGCCCCGGTAACCGTCGCTGGGCTATCACTGGCATCCATAGGCGCTTTCATCATGACTGGGATCCCATCGATAAGCAAGCTCTTGGCGGGGGAGGTGGTGTTCGGCGTGGGCGCAGGGCTCTTTGTTTCTCCCAACACAAGCTCAATCATGACGAGCGTCCCACCACACAGGAGAGGCGTGGCATCATCGCTCAGAGCGCTTAGCTTCAACATAGGATTCATGCTCAGCCTAAACCTAGCGATGCTCACCCTCACACACCACGTCCCAAGAGAAATAGCTACAAGGCTAGTGATGCTCGGAGAAGCAGCGAGCACACAGCAACTAAGCGTCGAGGTACAGCAGCTCACAGAAGCACTGAGAAGCTCCTTCAAGCTACAATCACTAATAATGGCCCTAGCAATACCCTTCTGTGTAACAAGGATGAAAAAACAGCTAGCCAGCAGCGAGGCATTAGCGACAAATAACAAGAAGTTAGATTCAAGAAACCATTAAAAAATTTGATAATGAGGAAAACTTTGCCTATCGTGATGAAAAGGCCAACTGTTCAGCTCCTCGTTTTATCCAGCAACTTTACCACATTTTCATGTTTCACAGCCACCTAGCTCGGGCATTAAGGAGAGCCTGGCGGCACGTTGCCAAAGCCGATCACTGTCTTTACGAAGTATATCCTAAAACACGCTATAACTAGGCCCAATGTGGTAGCTGGTGAGGCCACACATATGCAAGTATATCGAATACTCTACCAATAAACTGGCACGCATAATGACCCATCGGGAAGGATAAACTATTTACCGGAGAAGTATCTAGGAAATTCACAAAAAACCAATAGCAAATTAAGCAATATGTATTATAAGATGAATCAACGAAGATTAGTAACAACAGGTGTGAGTTTTTCAATGACAATGCTATCAATAAAGAAAAATTATCTATATTAGCATTATACTACGTCTACCATGATTTTATGATTGCAACTATCATAAATTGTAGCCGGGTGCTCTGTATGTACTACGATGTAGCTGTGCTAGGCTGTGGGTGGGCCGGCATAAATGCTTCCTACATTCTGTCGATGTCTGGTCACTCGGTTATATGCATTGAGAAAGACGCTAGGCCTGGCGGTCTTCTCAAAACAGAGCTTATTAATGGATTTACTATTGATACTGGCGGCTCACACATCATTTTTTCAAGGGATAAAGCTATACTGGACAAATTGCTAAATGATTTTCTAAAGGGAAATTATATTTCTCATAATAGATATACCTATGTCTCGCTAAACAAAACTCTTGTTCCATACCCGTTTGAGAACGGCTTATATGTCTTGTCACGCGAGGAGAGAGCTGATGCTTTAATTAACTTCATCGAAGCTTTGCTCTCGCTGGATGAGAACTGGGTTCCTAGAAACCTCAAGGAATGGATCTACGGCTTTTTTGGCAAGTGGATTGCTGATAAGTACTTGGTTCCCTATAACGAGAAGCTGTGGAAAAGACCGCTAGAAGAAATAGACGTTGATTGGGTCTACACTCCTGGCAGGCTACCTTTCCCTGATTGGCGCGAAATAGTTAAATCAGCTGTCGGTTTACCAACTATGGGATACTCTGAGCAGGCTAAGTTTTACTACCCGCTTAGAGGAGGTATTCAGGCTTTATTTAACTCTGTTTATGAGGAAACAATCAAGAATGGAGGAGTTTTTGTAACGAGCACGCGAATAGAGAAGATTAAACAAATAAACGGAGAATTCGTTATCAAGGTTAAAGATAAGCAGATTAAAACGAAGAGAATAATTAATACAGTTCCGCTTCCCGAGCTTATAAGCATTCTTAAAGAACAATACATTGAATTAGATACAAGAGACTTTGATTATAATAAAGTACTTGTGGTTGCAGTAGCATTAAATAAGCAGGCACCTAATCAACACTGGATTTATACACCGGGCGAGGACACAGTATTCCACAGATACATATGGATGTCCAACTACAGTCCCTATAATGCACCAACTGGAAAATCACTATTAATAACAGAGACAACAATACCAGGGCACACCAAGGTAACAAGCGAAGACATAGAAAAATACACCAGTAGGACGCTCGAAGACCTAGAGAAGATAGATGTAATAAAACCAGGCGAAGTACTATTCGTGAAAACATGGCTACAAGAATACGGCTACCCGATTCATAGAGTTAGCTTGACAAAAACTCGGGAGAAAGTGATAATGGAGTTAAAAAAGTACAATATTATAACCATTGGCAGATGGGGTAAGTGGAAGTATTTAAACATGGACATGGTGTTGAAAGACGTCATGTTAGAGCTAAATCAAATCCACGGGTAAGAAACCATGAGTTTAACTAATTGGATTAAATCACTTATCAAGAGAGAGGCAACACTTCGAGATTTTGAAATGATGATTATTAGAAATATTTTCATTAAAGCACAGAGAAGTTATAATTTCTACGTGAAAAAAGAATACTTCATTGACAACATGCAGGGAAGTAATTCTATAATAATGGTTCTCATAGGGAAATACCCCGATTTATGGAGTGTTTCACTTAGAAGGATTTATGAATACAGTGGAGGTATAGACGTGGTATTAGTTAATGCTGGTGGATTCCATAGAGAATTAGCAATAAATATAGCTAGGAATTATGGATTTAGCTATTTTGAGAGCTATCCAAACAACTACGTCACGGCACAAAATTATTTTCTTGCAAAATACGCACGTTCAAACCTCGTTATAAAAATAGATGATGATGTATTCGTGACCAAGAATACTTTTAAGAATATGCTTCAAGCATTCCAAGAACTAAAGGATAATGGAGTTGATATAGGGTTTGTAGCACCCGTACTCAACGTGAACACGGTATCATACTATTATTTTCTAAAGACTCTTAACTTACTCGAAGAATATAAAAGACTCTTTGAAGAACCCGTAGTTTTAAGGGAACCCACTAAGCAGATGATTTGGCGAGAGCCTGCAACCGCAAAATATGTCTGGGAGAAATCACTACCACTAAACCAGGTTGCCCAGGTTTTCGAGGAAAAGAACAAGGAGTCAATAGAAGTAATACCCATAAGGTTTTCCATCGGGTGCATATTGTTTCAAAGAGATTTTCTGCTGAATTTCAATGGATATCTAGCACCAAGACCAAAATTCAAACATGGAGCAAATAGGGATGCTAATTCGTTATACCTCACAAGATCATTTATTCCTTAGGGTGACGAGGACTCAATAAACTTCTACGTGGATACCACGCTGCATGGAAGGTTTCTAATACTAGACTCTTTCGCAGGGCATTTATCCTATTATCCACAAGCAGAATACATGCTTGACTGGTTTAGAAAGAATAGAAATAAGTTGCTGGAGGATCTGAATTACTAGCAAGGAGCTTTTCACTATTTAACTCTTGTATACACCGTGTTTCGAGGACAATGACTTTTTGTTTCCCACTAGAAGCTCTTGTTTTCCCGTGATAATGTATAGTAGTAGCCTCGCTATATTCGCGTTATCTATTCCTTTATAAGTGAAATAATCTAGGAAATCCTTTCTAGGTGGTTCGCCAAGGTATTTTCTGAACCATTTATCAATAGACCTCTCTACTTTTTTACGTATTAGTAGGCCGTGAATAAACCCCGCTACAGCGTGCATAGTAACGCTAGGTGGTGCATATCCGCCCAGAGCATAGTACTTCATCTTAATATACTTCTTTAATTCAACGAGGCTTAGTGGCGCCCATATAAATAGCTTGTATAACGAGGTAACCGTGTAGAACAAGTATTTGTTTCTACCAATTAAAAAGTTGCTTAATACGAGGTTTCTAAGGGAGTAATATGCCTTCCTTGGTGAAGACCTTTTCCTGGTGGATTCGATGTAGTGAATGCCCAGAACTCCTGGGACTATGAATGAGTAGTAGCCTCTAAGTGTATGGTTAATGGCCGTTATCTGGTCATCGCCCCATATATATAGTAGTGGAAATATCGGAGCTACTTGTGAGGGATGCAGTGAGAAAGTGCTTGGGACAAATGATGACAAAATGAACTCTTTTTTTATTTCCGCATTGTTTTTGCACTCTAGTAAATTGCAATCAAAGGGGTGGATTATCCTACCCAGGATATCAACATATGCTATATTTGTTGCAAGGATCTTCCCGCTTGGGTTGATTTCTATGTCTGTTTGCATGGATTCAACAGCGCTACGAGGGTCAATATTGGATCTCGCTATTCTCAAGCCTCTTTCTCTATTATCTAGTACGAACATTGATGCTACCGCGTAGTATTTTATATTTGCTCTTGATAGTTTTTCAGCTAGTTTTTGCATTTCTAGTAGTGTTTTCGGGTTTGTTATTATGAAGTCATTGTCCATGTAGATAATGTAGTCTGCTCCCTTGTTACGCGAGTAGAGGAAGCCGTATGCGTATGCGAAGGAGTTCCCTAGGTCTTTTCTCAACTGTATTGTTTCGAACGGTATCTTTGTCTCCATGGATAGTTTTTCTCCTAGTTCGCAGAGTTCTTCGAATGATCCATCCGTTGAGGAGCTATCTACTAGGAGTATTCTGTACTCGTCTTGCTTGTTAATTTCCATTACTGCCTTAAAGACGCTGTAAAGGCTGAGTTTTGCTATTGGTAGGTATGGTTTTGAGTTATAGTTTGTAGTTATCACGTAAATTAATGTCGTTTCTCAACACCGTTATTTTAGTTGTGAGAGTAGGGTGTGGTATAAGTGTAGGATCCTCATTTTACCGTAGTCTCTGTGGAATCCGTACTTCTTCTCTTTATTTATAGATGCATGTATATAGCCTACTAAGTTCCACATGTATGCTTTGAGCTCCTTCCTCTGTGTTTTCTTCATCTTGCCGCTTGCCCTGAGGTATATTCTTGTGAGCGAGTGAATCAATATCAGCGGGAGGGGAATCCCCCACTTGTAGTACTCCTCACCGTAGATGTACTCTCTCTGAGGCAGCGTGGGGGCGTCAGGCACATCTATATCTTTGTGATGCAGAACAGGCCATATGCCTCTAGCTATGGCAGCAGCTATGATGAACCCGTCGTCACAGTAGTTCATTGGGTAAACCCCTCCCAGCACGGCTCTGAAGAATTTTGATGATATAAGCATTGCTGGCCCATAGCCAGCGACAAGAGGCTTTAGAGATAGAAGGCTTGATAAGTAATCGCTTGGAAGAACAGCATCGCCATCAACCTTGAACAAGTAGTCATAGTTTACCAAGTTCTCTTCAGATAATCTAAGAGCAACGTTAAAGGAAAAGCCAACCCTGACGGGCACAGGCCAGGACTGCCTTGTCGGGACAACAATGTTTTGGAGACCAAATCCATATTTCTTCAAATTTATTGGAGAAGCTGAGACAACATAGATTTTTTGCGTGACGCCTCTCTGGCCTATAACGCTTTTTAAGCTACGTGGATTAAACGTTGATTCATCCTTCGTGAAGTAAAAAGTCAAAATCATTAGCTCAAAGACCCCATGTTTACTATTAAGCTGGGACTTATTCATAATTAGCTACTTAATTAATTTCGAATAAAAAACTATGCAGGCCTTGAAGAACTATTTGTTTCGGAAGCAGTCATAATTAGTTAAAAAAATTAGTTTAATTTTAGTCTAGGGGCTCCTTGGCTGCTTCTCTTCCTGCCGTTCTGCCGAAGACTATGCAGTCTGTTACTGCGCAACTTCCAAGCCTTGTTCCTCCATGTACTCCTCCCGTTGCTTCTCCAGCAGCGTAGAGCTTCGGTATTGGGTTTCCATTAACATCTAGCACCTGTGCTCTTGTGTTTATTCTTATTCCTCCCATTGTGTGATGCACTGCTGGCCACTGAGGTATAGCGTAGAATGGCGGCGTCTCTATCTTAGCCAGCATCTTCGGCTTGCCGAAGTCCTCATCTACTCCCTTCTCAACGAAGGAGTTGTACCTTTTCACGGTCTCCACTAGACCAGCTGGGTCGATGCCAGCTTTCATCGCTAGCTCCTCAAGCGTGTTCCCCTTAATTATTCTCCCTCTCTCAAGCCCCTCCTTCATTACATCAGCTGTGGTGAACTTGGGCCACATAGCATCATCGAATATCGTGAAGGTAGGCTTCTCCTTAACAACAAATATTTGCACGTTGGCGCACACATCTCTGGGCGCTAGCTCGTTAACGAATCTTCTTCCCTTCTTATCAACGTATATAGCATATGCTGGGCTTGTGAACGGAATTACAGCCGGCCTGTCCAGAACTCCTGTGTTAGGCTCAGCGAATGGGTACAGCTGTATCTGGTCCATCTGTATCAGCATGGCTCCTATGGCCTCAGCGGCCAGTAGTACCTCGCCCGTTGCGCCGGGATGATTGGTCGAGTTAAAGCTCTCATCGAGCAATGGCCACTGAGCTCTCAGGAAAGCTCAG
>WYEQ01000027.1 GCA_009904015.1 Desulfurococcales archaeon
CTTCCTCGCTAATCTCCTTTTTCTCCTCCTCTTCCTTCTCCTCTTCCCTCGGCTTAGCCTCAGCCTGAGCACCGGCTGGCTGAGCAGCTGCAGGAGCAGACATAACTGGGGCCTCGAGGCCTAATTCCTTGGCTTTTTCTCCCAAAGCTAATATAATTGCATAAGCTCTTTTAACAGCTAGCGACAACACTCTCTCCGCCGTCTCCGGTAGTACCACGCCAGCCTCCGAAGCAACCGTTACTGCCCTCAAGTATGCTAGCGATACCGCCTGTTTCATAATCTCTGGTAAGGGTATTGCCGCCTCAATTCCAACCGATACAGCGTTTCTGTGAGCAACTGTCAGCATAGAAGCATATTCATCGATGTCCAGCTTTAGTTTATCGCTCGGAATAACTATTCCATCGTGATAAGCAGCCAGTACCTTTATTCCCTTTTCAACGGGCATTATACCTAGCTTTTGTAGTAGAGAGGCGAGCTCCGGGCTTATGGTGTCCCCCGGCTTGGCTACCTTGGCATCCTTGGCTATCCATATTGTTCCTCCCTGAACCTTGGTCTGTATTCTTAGTCTTCCGAAAACACTTAGCATCGGGCCCGGCGGGATCCCCGTGTTACCGGCTGGGATAACTATTTCCTTGTCAACCACCATCCCAGGCTGTGCTGGAGCCGGTATCTTGATCACCGATATTAAGCTGTATAGAACGAATGGGTTTAGGTTACTGAAGATAAACATTCTCTGCCCAGTCAGGTACTTCTCGAGAGCCTCTAGGCTTGGTATACTAAGCTCCTTGAGTGCCTTTCTAGTTATTGATAGCTTGAGGCTAGCGAACTCTATTTGGTCTCCGAACATCGATTTCAGTATGAATTTTATCTTCTTTATAACGTTGGAGTCAAGGCCCTCTATATCAGCAATAACAACAGTGTTGTACTTCTGGAAGGCTTGCCTTATTCTCTCGTACTTGAGCTTCTTGTCCTCGGGGATCTTTCTTTGCCTCTGAACTAGCCTCATTGGTTTCACCTAACTTAGAGCTTTATTTTAACGGGTTTTCCCATGGTCTTTTTAATGTAAATATCTCCTATTTTAACGACTCCTCTGAGCTTTGAATCAATTAGATTAAGAACTGCCATAGCATTCTCGACCAGCTCGTCAATCGTGTTGCTAACTGTTCCTATTTTTGCCTGTATTTGTGGCTGGTCCTTTATTCTAACGATAACCGCTCTGTTATACCTGTCTAGGAATTGCCTTAGGTCAGCTCTTGGTGGAACCGCTATTGGGATTTTTCCCCTGGGGCCAAGGGCTGGTCCTAATATTCTCCCGGCAAGCCCCATGAGGTCGCTTTGTACGAGTACCCAGTCGCAGTCCTTCGCCAGCTTCTTCACCATCTTCTTGCTTTTTCCAAGTTCCTCCAGCTCAGCTTTGCTTAGAACTCTGTGGAAGCCCTCCATACCCTTAGCCTGCAGCGCTAGGTCTCCCTCGGCCACAATGCAAATCTTGGATTTCTTTTTGGGAGCGTGGGGTAGGAACAGAACTTCTCTAAGCTTAACATCTGCTTTCTTTACATCCAGACCTGGGAAGGTAACTATAAGCTCAACTGACTCCTCGAATTTCCTCTTCGGGCTATTGTTCAACGCCTCGTTTATTGCCTCTCTAAGTTGTTTCTGCACATTAACTGTGAGTGACACGGCTTTAAGCACCACTCGTTATTTCTGGAGTTATTAATCACTCACACGCTAATTATCGTTAGTGAGTTAAAAAGTGTTTAGTTCAATAATCTTCGCTGTCTGGTTTAGAACTTGGACCAAATATCCTCGTATTCTCTGAGCAAAGAGTCATATTCTCCTCTCTCGAGTTTTGCCGTGACTTCCTTGGGATCTAGGCCCTCAACCGTTAATCCAATGCTTCTCGCTGAGCCTAGAATGGTCTTGACGGCTTTCTTTAAGTCCGTCGTGTTGAGCTCATGCTTCTTTGATATCGCGACTTCTATGACATCTCTCATCTTTATGTCCCCTACTTTTTTGTGGGCAGGGTCTCCGCTTGGCTCGCTTACACCAGCCTTCTTTAATAGCAAGGCTGTTGTGCTGGGAGGCTGTACCTCTATGAAGAATCTTCTGGCCTTTGGATAGAGATGCACTACTACCTTGATATCCACTCCCTTCAGTAGCTGTGTCTTCTCGTTTATCTTGGCTGATAGCTCGTCTGGACTGAATCCATATCCCGCCGCTTTGCTTAAGTCCTCTGCTTTGGCTTGGCCTCCCTTTATGTTTAGGGTAAGAACCGCGTAATCTGTTTGAACACTCATTTTTATCCTCCTCCACTACTTGAAACTGGCTTTATGTATTCAGCTGGGACAGTTACTTTTAGTGGATAAGAAGCCTCATATATAGTTAACACTACCTCGTTTCTGGATTTAATTACATCTACAATTTTCCCCCTTGACCCCTTAAGAGGCCCTGCTATAACCTCAATCTCCATGCCAGGAGCAAAAGCCTCTATAGTCGGCTTCGGCTTAATCATAAGCTCAATTTCGTTTGGAGACAACATGCCCTTAACCCTTCTTCTTGCATGTCTGATATCCCTTATCAGCCTGTCCGCGAAGCTAGCCATGGGCGTTTCGAGGACTAGAAAGCCGCCTGGCCTAGAGGGACCAACAATAGAGTATAGTGGGATGCCCTCTCTTTTAGCTCTATTTTCAATCATCATAGCCACGTTGAGCTCCTGCCCCCTTGTCACCTTCACTGCGAAGAACTTACTCTTTTTCTCCTCCTTCTCGACTTCTTGGTGAGCATCCTTGTTCTCATCTAAAGGCTCACTCATGGCTTTCACCCGGCTATTGCTGGAGCAATCACTGTCGCTATTATGTGAATTAAATATGAAATAGCTCCGATAAGGGTGAAACCAAGCAAGTTTAGCTTTAACAGAACCGAAAACTCCTCCTTATCCGGCTTGCGCGCGAGCTTCAGTATTCTTCTCCACGAATCAATCAAGCCTCTTAAACCACCGCGACGCTCAGCACACATGTTTATTCATCCCTCTGAATACACACTTATCCTCACGATTACACCATTATAACTATTATTATTTTGTTAATGCCGCGGCCGGGATTTGAACCCGGGTCACAGGCTCGAAAGGCCTGCATACTTGACCGGGCTATACTACCGCGGCTCCTCTTTAATTGTGAATAAAAGAAGATTAAAAAGTATTCTTATCGAGAGATAACCAGTAATCAGGCCACCATTCTTTTTAGCTGTGCAGCTATCCTCTCGTACCGCTCTATGTCCTCCCTCGTTAATGATGGCTTAACGACCTTTAATGCCTCCATAAAATGCCTCATCTCCACGGGCCTAACCTCTAGCTTCTCTCTTAGAGCAATAAGGACAGCCTCCCTTACCAACGCCTCTAGGTCAGCTCCTGTGTAGCCCTCGGTCATCTCTGCAAGCTTCTCGAGGTCAACATCGCTAGCTAGAGGAGTTCTTCTTGTATGAATCTTCAGTATCTGTAGCCTTGCCTGCTTATCAGGCGGAGGCACATATATAATCTTATCGAACCTGCCCGGCCTTAGGAGAGCTGGGTCTAGTAGGTCCGGTCTGTTCGTGGCAGCTATAACAACGACTCTTTGAAGCGGCTGTATCCCGTCCATTTCCGTTAAAAGCTGATTAACTATTCTGTCCGTCACCCCGCTACTGTCCATTCTGAACCCTCGCGCCGTAGCTATACTATCGATTTCATCAAAGAATATTACTGCAGGGGCAACCATTCTGGCCCTCTTGAATATCTCTCTTATAGCTCTCTCACTTTCACCAACCCATTTGCTAAGCACCTCCGGGCCTCTAACAGCAATGAAGTTAGCTCCACTCTCAGTCGCCACTGCCTTAGCTACGAGGGTTTTACCCGTGCCTGGTGGGCCGAACAACAGGATTCCCTTAGGCGGGTTTATACCCATTTTCTCATATATCTCGGGATGCTTCATAGGTATCTCAATAGCTTCTCTTAATGCTTGCTTAACATGCTCTAGGCCGCCTATGTCGTCCCACCGCACCGTTGGGGTCTCAACATATATCTCCCTAATGAGCGACGGCTGAATATTCTTCATTGCCACGAGGAAATCGTTAAAGGTTACCTTCAGTTCTTTCAGAACATCTGGTGGAAGAGGCCTTGTTAAATCAATTTTCTTTGTCTCAATGAATCTTCTGAGCGCTACCATCGCTGCTTCTCTTGCTAAGGCCGCTAGATCAGCGCCCGTGTAACCATGAGTCATATCAGCGATTTTATCTAAATCCACGTCCTCTGCTAGAGGCATGCTTCTTGTGTGAACAAGTAGTATTTCCTTTCTAGCTTTCGTATCGGGCGGATGTATGTAAATTTCTCTATCAAACCTGCCAGGTCTCCTAAGCGCTGGATCAACCGCTTCGGGCCTGTTTGTGGCCCCTATAACAATGACTCGACCTCTCCCCTTAATGCCATCCATGAGTGTTAATAGTTGAGCAACTACCCTTTTCTCAACCTCCCCTGTGACCTCCTCTCTCTTGGGAGCGATGCTATCTATCTCATCAATGAATATTATGCTAGGCGCGTTCTTCTCTGCTTCCTCGAATATTTCTCTCAGCCTTTGCTCGCTTTCACCATAGAACTTGCTCATTATCTCAGGGCCGTTTATAGAGTAAAAGCTTGCTCCAATCTCGTTTGCGAGTGCCTTTGCTAAAAGAGTTTTTCCAACTCCGGGGGGGCCATAAAGCAAAACACCTTTAGGTGGCTCTATTCCGAGATGCTTGAATAGCTCAGGCCTCTTGAGAGGCCATTCAATCATCTCCCTCAGCTTCTGCTTTGCTTCCTCAAGGTCTCCTATATCCTCCCACGTGACTCTTGGCACGCTTCTTGCTTCCTCAGGAGCAACTGTTTCTTCCTTGATTATGACCTCGGTCTCCGGAGTGACATAAACGTTTGTTGCTGGAACAGTCGTGGTAACGATGAAGCGTAGCTCCCTGCTTATGAAGGGAAATATGAAGCTTTCTCCTTTCTTGAACGGCTTACCAACTATGTTTTCCCTTATGACATCAGCGTATTCAGCCAGTCCTCTCAGAACAACTTTCTCACCAGTGTCGAGGACGGGGGCCAGAACTATCTTTTGTGCCGGCTGAACCTCCACTTTTCTAATCTTAACCGTATCTCCAACAGAGACGCCGATCATGCTTCTAACCAAACCATCAATGGAAACAATATTGCCGTCCTCGCCTATCAAAGGCCATACTTGGAGAATGGATGTACCTTTCGATCCCTCTACCTCCACGAAATCGCCAGTAGATACGCCCAGGTCTTTCATCAGTTTCTGTGATATCCTAATGATTTTCCTACCATAATCTCTCGGCGAGGATTCCTTTACCTTTGCTTCGACTTCTGTCATAACTATTTCACCCCAATTTTCATTAATATAACATTGTGTTGTATAAGGTATTTATTTATTCGAAGAAACATCTGATTGCTCAGAGCCCGTAGAGAGCGAATTTTGATTAATGGTTGCTTCGCCTCGAGCATCTCTCCTACTGCGTTTACTTATTGCATAATCGGTTATTAAAAGCAAAATCAATAATTGACCGATGTCTGGGTAAACAACGCTGTAGTTCATTCTTTCAACAATGAAGAACGGGTAAATTTCTTTCTGTGTAGGAATGGTTAACAAGTAAAAATAGTGTAAAAAAACGCCTAGCAGACATATAAACGAAAAAAGAGTTTTCAGGGCTTTCCTCGTGTCATTATTAGTAGGATTTACGCCCCACAGCAAGACAATTATTAGGAGTGTTATAGTCTCGATAACCGCGATGCTTGTCAAACCCTTCATCCGTTACTTGGTGTTTATTAACAATGAGAAAATCCATGAGTTATTATATTTTCATGCTCTCGGCGTAACCAATAAAACACCAGCTATTTAGATGTAACATGACAGAAATATTCCTGGTGCAATATCTTGAGAGCATATACCGATAGGTTTATCCTCACGCCCGGACCAACTGAAATTCCTTATAGAGTTAGACTAGCACTTATGAAAGAAACAACAAACCCTGATTTAGACCCGGAGTTTCTGGAAATATACAATAATTCTAGGCTTATGCTTAGAGAACTGCTCGGCGTCAGGAAAGGCTCCCTGTACATTATGGCTGGAGAAGCCATGCTTGGCCTAGACGCTGCGCTAGCAAACACGATTGCTAATGGAACAAAGACACTCATAGTTGGTAACGGAGTTTTTGGCGAGGGCTTCGCTGATTTAGTTAAGCTTTACGGTGGAGAGCCGGTTTTGGTTGAGAACTGCGAAGATTGCTGGAGAAGAAGCGCTGACCCAGCGGTAATCGAGCGAGAGCTTGAGAGACATAAGGACGTAGAGATTGTCACCCTTGTTCATTGTGATACTCCATCGGGTATTCTGAATGACCTCGAGGAGATAAGCAAGGTTGTCAAGAGCTTTGGTGCTTTATTGATTGTTGATGCTGTTTCCAGCATTGGTGGTGTGCCTATAAACTTCGATTCACTGGGCATAGATATCCTGATTGGTGGGTCCCAGAAAGCCCTTAACCTGCCTGCCGGGCTAACCATTCTGGCTATCAGCAATGATGCTTGGGACAGGATTAACAGGGTTAGCTACAGGGGTTTTTACCTAAACCTGAAGCTCTGGAGGGAAATGCTTGAAGAAGCCGGCGTTTTTCCATACACTATGAGCGATGTTCTGGTCTACGCATTGCACGAGTCACTGAAATTAATCATGGAGGAAGGGCCTGATAATGTATATAAAAGACACCTTTTAGCCAGGAAAGCTGTGTGGAAAGCGATAGAGGTCATGGGGCTTAAGCCTTACCCATCCTCAATAAACTATTCATCGCCCACCGTCACGGCCTTCGAGGTGCCAAGAGGAATAAACGAGGCAGAACTAAGAAAGATGATGTGGGAGAAGTATGGAGTCATGATAGGCGGGAGCTGGGGCAGGCTTCAGGGCAAGGTATTGAGAATAGGACACATGGGTGTACAAGCATCAAGAATACATTTGCTCATAGCAATAACGACTTTGGCGAGAGCACTTGCAGACCTAGGTTACAGATTAAATGTTGAAGAGGCAATAGGAGCCTTGGAGGAAGAGTTCAGGGATTAAAACCTCTTTAATCTCCCCTTAATATGGTTATACATAATATGTATTCCTCAAGAAATCAGTGATTTTCTTTGCACAATCGCTTAGTTTAATCAAACATCTAGTTTTAAGGTCAGCTTTAATTATTGTTCCTGTGTATCTCATCACAGCCTTTTCATTATTTATTGAAGGGGCCTCGACAACGCCCTCAATGATTTCTATCTTAAATTCTTTTGAGTTAATGTTATGTGGCAAACTGGACCTTGCAATAACACTTAGTTTATATATTTTCTTTTGTTCCTTGGTAATCATGAACTCCTGTACCGAGCCTTTTACGAGGAAATATAGCTCATCTCTCATCGTATCATACAACACAAGTTGCTCTCCCGGAAGCATGATTATGGCCAATCCATTGTTATAGGCCCAGCTAACAACATCAAGAGAGTTCACAAGCTCAACCGCCTTAATATAAATGCCACCTGATGATAGTTTTATATTAGCAAGAAAAAGAGTTAAGGCGATAATTGTGGCTAGTATAGCTAATATTGTGTTTTTGTTACTTATTGGTTGAAGAACTAACATGAACCCTGATAGAGCAGCCAACAAAATAGGGACATATTTGCTGGACGGGGATTCTTTCTTGTATTTCGGCTCAATTTTAGGAGCATAACGCTGGACTTTTAGCTTGTTTTTTGACTTCCCTCCTTTCCACCCGGCGTTATTGGTATCTGTTTTTACCATATTCTTCAAAACCCTAAACCAATAACATTTAAAAAAGAGAAAGGCATGAACTATATAAAAATTTTTCAAGTAGAAGCGTGAGCTATTGGGAGTTAATAAGGATTTAGTGCGGCCGCCGGGATTTGAACCCGGGATCGCCGGCTTGGGAGGCCGGCGTCCTGTTCCAGGCTAGACGACGGCCGCTCTAACCTATGATTTTGTATTTAATAGTGCTTATAATTTTTATTTTCAGTATTTCCGGCTCTCCTCATCCATCTAGTCTAGGAGACCCTCTTCTCATCATCTGATTATTCATCATATGTCAAGGGTATATCTTAGTTTCCATTCTCCACCCTCTTCACATATCCTCATTTGGTGGTAAGTTACCCCTTTCACCGATGTTTTTGATCGGTGTTTATTCCTATCGAATTTCTCGCCGTAAGCACATCCGCGTAGCCTATAGGTGTTTTTATCCTTTTCTATAGCTTCGATTTTAAAGTCGCTGAAAACTAGGTTTTTTGAATCAGTAGCTATGAGGAGGTTTTCGAGCCATCTGTAGAGGAGGTTTTCCAGGTCTATTCCATCGACGTCTAAGCACAGCTTTTCTGATTTACTTACGAGAGATATATCTGTCATTACCTCGTACATGCCTTTTGCCGCTTCCTCGAAAGCTTCTTCTATTGTGGGTCCCCAGGCCTCAACTATGACGTCAGCTGTGTGCTCAATGAACTGGTATCCACGCATAATTTTTCTCCCTATGATAAATTTCCCTCAAAGCAAGCTATTAATCTATCAGCTACTATCCACGCATCTAGGCGTACTCCTTTTTTAATTGAGTACTTCTCGGTCACTAATCTAAGCGTATTCTGGGTGAAGTCGCCCCTCGGAAAACCTCCTATCAAGAAGGCTCTAGGTGGATAAGTCATTCCCTTAGCCTTATTGCATGTAATCGCTTCTCCGTTCTCATGCATGAGAATAGGGTTCTCCACGCCCAGTTCTCTGAGAGCCTTGTCAAGATTAACGTTTCTCCTAAGCTTCATTAACCACTCTCCCTTGTCTGGGACCTGCTCATTCATGAATAGCCTCTGCATTAATCCCACGAACTGGTAGTAGTTCTTGGGTATTCTTGTCTCCGGCCTAATCAAGATGAGGTCGTTGTGAGCAGTATGTATAAACACGCGTAGCTTCCCCTCAAGGTTTAACGGGCTATACTGAGATGCTAGGAGGAACTGATGAACAATATCGGGCCTCGCGTATCTTGGGTCGATGCCGATTTTTTTCATTTCCTCATAGAACAAGCTTACATCGAGCAATATGTATTTCGGGGGGATACCGAACCTTTTTGATAGTAGAGTTGCTTTCCTCGTTCGCTGAATCTGCTCTGGGAGAGTTGCTAGGCCTGCCTCAACAAGCCCAATCATGTACACCTTGCTTCACATCGATGATAGATGTTCTTCGCAGACATAAATATTTAACACATAGAACACGTAGAGAATAGCAAGGCATTAATAAAAGGTGATTACCCCTTGAAGTGTTTACCAGTCATAGCTGTTCACGGAGGAGCTGGTCACTGGAGAACAAAAAAGTCCCTTGAAGGCTTTTTGAAATATATTGAGGAAAGCTTAATGGCCGGTATGGAAAGTATGTTGGAAAAAAACGCTGTTGAAGGCGTTCTTAAAGCCGTCATGGTCCTAGAAGATAGCGGCGAGTTCAACGCTGGTCTTGGAAGCGTGCCTAACATAGATGGAGAGATAGAGATGGATGCAGGCATAATGGATGGCTCTAGGGGCGATGCTGGCGCGGTCGCAGCTGTGAGGTATGTCAAGAACCCCGTGCTTTTAGCCTACTATGTGTTGAAAAACACAAACCACGTATTAATCGTGGGCGAAGGCGCTGAGAGACTAGCTGAGCAACTAGGCCTTGAAAAAATGCCTATAAGAGAAAGGCAGCGGAGGGATCCTATCTTATCAAGTAGATTCTGGGCTCGAAAAGAAGAGCTGATAGGAGACACTGTGGGGGCCGTCGGCATAGATAGTAAGTGCAGACTAGCCGCTGCCTCCAGCACTGGAGGTCTTGCTGGGAAGCTTAAGGGAAGAGTGGGAGATACGCCTATCCCCGGAGCAGGCTTCTACGCTGATGAAAATGTAGCTGTAGTGGCCACCGGTATAGGGGAGGTAATAACGCTCGGTGCCCTGAGCAGACAGGTTGCCGAGGCGTGGCAAGCCACCAAGAGAATTGAAATAGCTCTTCGCCTAGTCATGAATGAGGTAAACGTTAGGTACGGGGAGAACACCGTGGGCTTGCTAGGCGTGGATATATACGGCAATGTTCACGCAGAATACAACACTGAGGCTATGCCGTGGGGTTACTTGAGGTACGGGGAAAACCCCGTGATAAAGGGGCTTCCAACGCGGATGTAGACCCTATTTTCTTTTCGCAATGATGATTGTTCTGCCTCTTATATCAATTACCTCGGAATCCGTTTTTTGAGCCAAGATTCTCGCGAACTCATCAATGCTTATTCCTTCCTGCACATAGATATTCTTGTTTATTTTTATTTTGAGTAGCCCTTCTTTTTCAAGCCTCTTCTTAATCTCATCCACTACTTCTTGTGTCACGCCTTTTTTCCCGATATTTACATCGGCTCTTCCATGTATCTTCTCAGTTATTTTTTCCTTGCTCGTTTCTCCACACCTTTGTGTTTGAATACCTTCTTCCTGGTGTATCCGCAATTAATACACCTTGTGAGTATATAACTTTTGCCGCCTCTCCTTTTAACCCGGTACGTAACAGTTAGCCCTGGTATCACAGGCACATAGCATTTCCTACACACGAGTTTGAAGGCGTAGCCCCCCAACTTATACTTAAAAGCCAGCTTCACAAGGTTTTTCGATAAATTTATTGCCTCATCTATGTAGCCCTCTCTGTACAACCTGCATGTATAATTATATATGTACTGCAACTCTGCCTTGAGAAGTTTTTCCGGCTTCTTTAATTTTTGCCTACGCATTGCTTCCCACGATTTTTTCTATCAGCCACTCCTTGCTGAACATAACTATATCGCTGTACCTCTGACCCGTGCCTACAAAAACTATTGGTCTACCAGTAGTGAGAGAAACACTTATACCGCTTCCACCTTTGGCATCAGCGTCCGTTTTCGTTAAGAAAAAGCCATCAACGCCCACTTGTTCATTGAAAACCCTTGCCTGCTCGACGGCGTCATTGCCTGTTAAAGCATCTATAACTAAAAGTTTGAAGTCAGGTTTTATGACCCTTGATATTTTTTTAAGCTCAGCCATGAGGTCCTGGTCCGTGTGCATTCTGCCAGCAGTATCTATTATGATGACACAGTATTTTCTTTTCTTCGCGTGCTGTATGGCATCGAAAGCCACCGCTGCTGGATCGCTCCCGTACTTCGCTCTTATTACCGGTACGCCTATGGCTTCCGCGTGTTTTACCAGTTGCTCCTGAGCCCCTGCTCTAAACGTATCAGCTGCTACTAGAAGAACACTTATACCTTGCTCTTTTAGGTAGCTCGCTAGCTTAGCTATACTGGTCGTTTTTCCGACACCATTCACGCCCATTACCATCAATATATATGGCTCTCCTTTCTCACATTTTCTCCTTATCTCCCAGCTTATGTTGGGGGGATCCATAAGCATGCTTCTAAGGATATCTGCGAAAGCTTTCCTCACTATTACCTGCACATTTTCCGTTCTAGGTATTCTCGAGCCAGCGAGTTTTTGTTTCAGCAACTCAGCTATTCTCTCGGCCACGTCGTACGCAACATCGCTTTCTATGAGGTCGAGCTTGAACTCCTCCAGTATATCAGCTAACTCCTTCTCGCTTATCTCCCTCGTCTCAATAAGTGTTGATAGCTTCTCTGCTAGCCTTGATAGCTTTTCCTTTATCTTGCCAAACAATCCTTATCCCTTTAACCGCAGATTTAGGGATAAAAACGGGTTATTCTGTTCGCTGGGAAACAGCGTAGAGGAAGTCCTGTAGTTTCTTGTACTCCTTAACCCTCTGATCGTATTCTTTTTTAATTCTATCCAGCTGGCCCGAAAGAATTTTCTCCTTGGCATCAAGTATTTTTAAAGCTAGGTCGTGGTCAGCCTCCACGTATAGGTTAAGGCCAATGTGAACTATAGGTCTAGATTCAACAAGTGTTGCTTTAAGGAGAATATTAGCTCTCTTATCACCACTGATTATGAGGTTGGGGTTTGCGAGTTCACCCTGCTTCAGCGAGTCATTTATCTGTTTCGCTATCCTAACATTAAGCAGTGCGTCGCTGTAGCTCTCAATTAGTCTCTGAAGCGTTTTTATCTGCTCCTCCAAGTCCGATGCGTGAGCCAGTATCTCCTCTACTGAGGCCTCTTTTTCACTCAACGCTTCTAGCACCTATCGATAGCAGTTTTTTAACATATAACGATGCCGCCTGCTCAGGTGGGATTTCCTTAACCTCGATTACCTTTATGTGACTTCTCTTCACCTTATGCCTGCTACCCAGCTCTGAGTAGACCTTTTCAAGAGCATCCTTCTCGCTGACCGCAGGTATCTCCATCCTGAATACTCTCTCCTCTGGGAAGTGGTCATGCGATAACAACATCTTGCCGGTAATCCTGTACACTTTTATCTCGGGCAACATGTATTCACCTATGTTCTTTTTGCCTCATAAATCTCTCTCTTAATGGTTTAATAAACTATACCAAGAACGAGTAGACAAACACACTGAATCAATAAAGAGAGAGCATGCTGGCTACTGGTCAAAGAAATAGCGCTTGAATATTCATTAGCTCAGGACCAGTCGTGTTAGATCCCACGAGTAATCCCTTGTTGTTGATTAGAACACCGCTCTTTACTAGTCCTATCCCCTCGTTTATTGTTGCGCCGCTTACCGCTACATCGAGAGTTTCGGATACGACTTTGGTTTCTTCCTCCTTTAGCAAGGGATGCGCCAGGGCTACCTTGTCGTTGCAGGCTATGAGGCTTCCTATAGCTTTGTAGTTTAGAAGCTCGGTTCTTCTTACCTTAACTCCTAACAAGCTCCTTAGCTTTTCTATTTCCTCCTCGGTGAAATCGGTTGATGCTAGGGCCCCTTTATTGTTAATTGTAAGTAGATTCCCTATGGCCGTGTTCTTGGTCTCGAAGACCTCTATCCTCATTTTTCCGCTAAGCTGTGACTTTAGTTCATCTAGCTCCTCTGGGTAAACAATGGGTGAGACCAGAAGAATGTTGTCGTTGCCAGCCAGAAATATACCAAGAAGCCTTGAGCCACCTATGGTTGCCTCGATGACCTCTACTTCCAGGACCTCCTCAATTGTTTTCTGGGTTGTGCGCGTTGTTCCCTGTGGAACAATAGCGAAAAAGTTGTTCGCGTACGCGAATATGCCTATGTGTGGGCTACCGAGAATGGATGCTTTTTCTATCTTAAAGCTCAAAAAAAGCACCAGGAGAAGTTACTTAGCTACTGCTTCTGTTTTTTCTTTTTTCTCCTCGCTTGCCAGGGATACCCTGACTACTCTTGGCAAAGTGAGCGTTTCGCCTTTTCTCGTCTTAACTTCCCTTTTCTCCTCCACCGTTATTTTTAGCCTTACTTTTCTAGGCGGCTTCTCTATTCCTCTGCTCCATATAGCTTTGTTAACGCTATCATCTATTTTCACCACTTCCGCGTGTGTTCTCTTAGCTATTATCTCCCTGAGCTTCCTGATGGCTCTAGCGGCTCTTTGTGCTTTTCTGCCATCATAAATTCTCCTTAAGCTTATCACAACAATTTTTTCCTCGCTACTCATCACTATCACCTCAGTCTTTCAGCTTCTGCCTTCTCCAGTATCTTCTCTTATAGTTAAACCTGACTTTTCTTTTTGTCTTTGCTACAACCCATATGGGTATGGGTTGATTAGAGTTCATTGCGCTCGCGAGCCTGAGCTTTTTCCCCAAGGGTTTGTTGCGAGCCATGTTCACACCTACTTTTTCTCCTGGAATCTAAATCTATACTCCTTTGTGAGCTTTGAGGCTAAATCCGCTAATATTTCTTTCAATTCTTCATCATCTATCTGTCTATTAAGTCTTCCGGTCTGAGCAAGAGCGACCAGCTGGTTCTCAACGAACTCGGCTAGCTCAGGCCTAACTAGCTTTACATTAGCTAATCTTTCTCTTGCCTTCGGCGTTAGTATTCTCCTGAGTATTTCTTGCTTTAAGGCCTCAGCCTCAGCTCTTCTTTTCCTCTCTTCCTCTAGAGCTGCTCTTCGCTGAAGCTCCTCTAGCTTCCTCCTCCTTATCTCCTCCAGCTCAGCATCCTCGTCGTATGGCTCAGCCAAGTTAATCACCCCTTACTCTTCAAATTCAATATGTTAAAACAATAATTTATTTTTATAACAAAAGGGGAATTCTCAGGATACGTATTTAGCTAGCTCCGGGTTGGTTTTCGATAACTCCTTAAGTATCTCGAGAGCTAATTTATCCAAGAGGCTCACTCCCTTGGGGGTCAGCCTTCTCCCTTTCCTCTCAACTTTCTCCACGAGGCCGGCTTTCTCTAGTTGTTGCAGGATCGTTCTAATAACGCTTCCAGACCCTTTAACGAAGTGCTCTGGCGAAGAGCCATAGTTCTTTCTCCCACCGTAAGCTACCCTGAGCGACTCTATCCCCACAGGCTCTCCTCTAACGTAGAGCTTCCTGAGTATTGAGGCCGCTCTTATGTACCACCAGTCATCCTGTAGTGGCGGATGCTCTCTATCAGTTCCAGTCTTCGCGAAGCTAGCCCAAGCGGGCGGCTTTACCTGCGGCACCTCGCTTTTCAAGTATTCCGCCAGCCTTTTTATCAGTAAATCAGCAGGAGCCATTTTCGCGTTGACCACTACGTAATCACCTTCCTTATTCCAAAGTGAGATTAAAGATTAATAAACAACTCTTTTATTTTTTGCCTTTCCGGGGGAGGGGTCTACTCGCCGAACGACCTATCCCCGGCATCGCCTAGGCCTGGGACTATGTATCCTTTCTCATTGAGGTAAGGATCAATAGCAACGGTATATATAAGCAGGTCGAGGTATCTTGATAGCACTCTCTCTATAGCTATTGGCGTCGATATAACCGTGGCCAGGATTTTTCTCCTTGCCCTGAGGTCAACTTTCTCCAGGTGGTGGAGCACCGCGAGGATGGTTGAGCCGGTAGCGAACATTGGGTCAGCGATTATGAGGTTGTCCTTCTCGGTTATCTTTGGGATCTTGACGTACTTAACCTCTATATCGAACTCTTTTTCCTGGCTCATGCCTTTCTCCTCAACTCTCCTAGCGCTTATAACGCCCATTCTCGCTGATGGCAGAATCTTTATTAGCCCCTCCACCAAGGGCATGGATGCTCTGAGCACTTGTATTATGACCACGTCGTTTATGCCTTCAATCTCTATTCCCTCGTGCTCAACGCCGAGGGGCGTGACAACTTTCCTGGGTTTTGTTTCGAAGTCCTCAACGATTCTGAGAGCTATAAGTCTCCCTAGCTTAACCATCCCCTTCCTAAACTCTATTTGACCGGTATTCCTATCCCTAAGCGTGGTTAGGATTGCCTGAGCGAGGGGATGCGAAACTATACGTACATTTTTACGGTACTTCTCCGGAATAATATCCAAGTAAGCTTTCATATGAACACCATTATTTTTTACAACTATGTGTTTTTATAGTTTGCTTATGGAAACACGGTCTTAAGGCTAATTGAGATGCGCTTGTGTTTGAAGGAACAGTCCAGACAGAATTTTTTCTCTGAGCGAAAAAGGTGTGCTATAGGAGTTACTCTTCCTCTGTTTTCCCCTCTATTTCCTCCTGTATGAGCTCCTGCACAATCTCGTAGTACTCCTCGACTCTTTGCTCTTTTTCTTCCAGGCTTGGGGGAACCCTCTCCTTCTCTGATGAAACAATGCTCGTCGTTTTTACTCTGCTCTTTTTGTCGACCTCCTCCTTAAGCTTGTAGTCAACTTGCTTCTCATACTTCGTTGTGTAGCCGCACTTGGTGCACTTCAGAACCGTTTTGTCCTTCTCCTTCACAGGGACCATCAAGCCGCCGCACTTTGGACAGAACTTCATTTCAACCACGTCTTTACTAGCTTTTACCACTCTTAATAATAGAGATATATAAGCGTAGCGATTCAGTTATATGTTGATTAAAAATGAGGCTTGAGTGCAAAAGCTTGGAGCCAGGACCGCTGAGCGAGAAAGGCGTTGGTGGAATAATCGACTGTAGGATAACTGATTCATCTACCCCTGTCAAGCATCTTAGCGACGCGTACGGGGTCGTTGAGCTGGCTCTACGAGCGCTGGGCGTAAGCACCAAGCCTGTTTTTACGGAGAACGAGAACATCGGTGATAGCTACATGCTATACAAGTTCCACGTGATAGAGGAAGATGTAAGCCTAGCTAGCATAAGGCTGGTCACACGTAATGAGCGGCCAATACGGCTAGTTATAACTATAGATAAACTAGCAATGAGCATGATGGGAGGCCGTGATAAATGAGTTTGCCGCCAGGCCAAAGGTATATTCCCTCAATGATTATCTACAGAATCCTCGGTCAACCAACGATAAACATGGATAGCTACAGGCTAATTATTGATGGGGAGGTTGAGAGGCCTCTTCAACTGAGCTACTCTGACCTTTTATCGCTGAAGCAAGTGAAGGTTAAATGGGATTTCCACTGTGTTACGGGGTGGAGCGTTAGGGATGTTGAGTGGGAGGGCGTTGAGCTAAAAACCATAGCTGAGCTCGCCAAGCCGAGAAGCAACGCTACCTGGCTGTTGGTAGAGAGCCTCGATAAGTACACCACAGTTGTTCTCATCGAGGATGCATTGAAGAGCGGTATTTTAGCATTAAGAATGAATGGCAGGGAGCTTCTCCCGGAGCACGGGTTCCCCGCGAGGCTTGTCTTCAAAGACCTCTACGGCTGGAAAGGCGCGAAGTACGTCTATAAACTAACGTTTTCCACGGAATACGTTGATGGCTATTGGGAGAAGCTCGGCTACCACGAGAGAGGAAGGGTTCATCTCGAGGAGAGGTTTAAGTACTAGGTTTCACATAAATTTTTTATTCTGTTTTTTAAATAAAATACACCTTAATAGGTGTATAGGCTAGAGTTGAATCCCATCTATGTTGTTTTTTCAGCTAACCTAGCTACTTTGGCATTAAAGATTATTGCTTACCTAAATTCCACGAGCGCCGCCGTTTTCTCGGACCTACTCAACGATGTCGCTGACGCTATCGGCTCGTTTCTACTTGTGCTAGGCTTGTACCTTGCTAGTCGCAGAGTCAGAAACCAAATCTACTATCCATTCGGCATCAGCAGAGCTGTCTACGTGTTTGGATTGATATCTGTCTCGGTTATTGGGGGTGTTCTTTTCACAATTGCTTTTCTCCGCGGCTTAGCCACCTTGTTTGAAGGATACCCGGTCATCTCGACCGGGACATCTATGGTAACCATGTCTACATCACTTCTCATTAACACAGCACTAACCGCTTACAGCTTTTATTATTACCGCACACATAGGAGGGATCCTTCCGTTATTGGCAGCCTGATGGACTCATTTATTGATACGCTTGGCAACGCTGTAGCTATACTAGCGCTTGTCACTAGGAGCTATATGGTTGATGGCGCTGGCTCTATCTTCATCTCGGCCGTGCTCCTTGTTTCTGCCGTTAGCGTTGGCTACAGGTACTTCATTTTGCTCATCGGTCGCTCACCACCAAGGGGGGACATGCTGAGGATATTGAACACTATCATCAATACTTCCGGGGTCTACGACGTAAATGAGCTCCGAGCTATCATGCTAACTGAGAATGACTACATAGTTATAGCGGAGGTTGAGGTCGAGGATAGCTTGAGCTTGGCTAAAATGGAGGAGCTCTCGCGCGAGATAGAGAACAGAGTGAAGAAAGCTGTCCCGGAGGTAAGGTTCTTCGCTGTTGAGTTCGTTGCTAGAAGGAATGAGCCTCCGACTTATAGGAGGCTCCTGGACCTAATTGGAAAAGGAAGCTAGAGTTTCGTGCATAACCATAGTTTTTTAATCTTTTCTTAGCAGTGAGTCAGTTGTTAACGTGCTTACCTAGCCTAATGGATGAAGACATATGTACGTATCTGTTGATACTGGGGGGACCTTCACAGATATAGTTGCGATATGCAGTGATGGAAGGATATTTCTCCAAAAGGTCCTCACAAGCATTGATAACCCTTGGAAGAGCATATCCATGGGAATAAAGAGCGTTATGGATAGCTGCGGTGAAAGGGAAGGAGTGATTTTCCACGCCTCAACCATTGCTACTAACATGCTGCTTGGGCAGAGGGGGCTTGAGACAGCCAGGTCAGCGTTGCTTATTACAAGCGGTTTCAAGGACCTTCTCACTATTGCCAGGCAGAACAGGCCTAGGCTCTACGACCCTTTCTTCAAGAAACCGAGACAGCTCGTGCCAGACGAGCTTATATACGAGGTTAATGAGAGGACCTTGCATAGCGGTGAGGTTGTTAAAAAAGTTGACGAGCTCGAGGTAGAGTCTTATCTCAAGGACGCTGTAGCCAAAGGAGCTGAAAGCGTCGCCGTGGTCTTCATTAATTCCTATGCAAATCCTCTCAACGAGGATATTGCAGCGAGTATCGCTAGTAAGTACTTTCGTTTCGTCATCGAATCATCGAGGGCTTCCCCCTCCCCGAGAGAGTACGAGAGAGGCTCCACAGCTGTTGTTAACGCTGCCTTGATGCCGAAGATTCACGAGTACCTCTCGAGGCTCTGGGATGAGTTGCGAGACATGGGCTTCGCTAATCTATATGTCATGTCCAGCTCAGGCGGTCTCCTAGAATGGGAGAACGCCGCTCGTAGCCCATCGAGAATAGTTGAGAGCGGCCCGGCCGCCGGGGTTGTCGGTGCCTCAATAATAGCGTCTCTTCTTGGTATTGAGAGAGCAATTGCCTTTGATATGGGAGGAACAACAGCGAAGGCTTCATCAATCATTAATGGTGTTGCATCGTTGACAAACGAGTACGAGGTTGGTGGAGAGAGCCATCACGGGAGGCTAGTTAAGGGGTCAGGATACCCTGTGAGGGGCTCCTTCATAGACCTAGCTGAGGTATCAGCCGGCGGAGGAACAGTTATATGGAGGGATAAGGCGGGGGCCATACGCGTGGGTCCACATAGCGTTGGGTCTATGCCTGGGCCCATGTGTTATGGTCTAGGCGGTGATGAGCCAACCATCACTGACGCTAACGTAGCGCTGGGGAGGATCCCTCCAGGCTATATATCAGGAGGCATCAAGCTAAGCGAGGAGCTAGCCTTGAAGGGTTTATCAAGGCTGGGGGATCCCTCTCTTGTCGCAGCTGAGGCTATTGGCCTAGCTAACATGGAGATGGCGAGGGCTATACGCCTCGTGACGGTGGAGAGAGGGCATGACCCGGAGCTTTTCTCGTTGATAGCGTATGGCGGGGGAGGCCCCCTTCACGCCTCGGGAGTTGCCAATGAGATCGGTGTTAGAAGCATTGTTGTTCCTCCTTTCCCCGGGCTTTTCAGTAGCTTGGGGATTCTTCTGAGCGACCACATCGTTGAGGTAAGCGCATTCGTGGGGGCCCAAGAATTAACTGATGTGCTGAGGTCTTTAGAATCCAGGGCCTTGTCCCATGCCTCAGGTCTTGGAAGCGGTCGTGTTTCTCTACACAGGTTTGTTGAGGCGAGGTACAAGGGGCAGGGTTGGGAGCTTATGGTTGAGCTCCCAGGCAGCGATGACTTCTCCCTCAAAAAAATATTTGATGAGGCTCATGAGAGGACTTATGGCTACTCTCTAGATGAGGACGTGGAGGCCGTTGTCGCTCACGTGATAGCTGTGGCCGAAAACCCTCTCAGAAAAGATATTATAAGCAGGCTCTCGGGGAGCGCGAGGACAGCGTTTTTTGATTGCCGCTCAGGATACACGAGTGTTTTCATTGATGGCTCGAGGGAAAAAGTGCCTGTTTACTGTAGGTACTCCTTCGTGGAGGACGTCGGGCCAGCGGTTATCATTGATTATGGCTCAACCATCTTCGTTGATAAAGGCTGGAGAGCCTGGAGGGATGAGCTGGGAGTAATAAGGATGAAGCGTGATTAGCCATGCTTAGCTACGTATATAAGTCGCTGGCCTTCACCGCAGAGGAGATGGGCGTTGCTTTGAAAAGAGCTGCTTTCTCCCCCAACATTAGGGATAGAATGGACCATAGCTGTGTTATAGCCGATGGAGATGGAAGAATAGTTGCTCAGGCAGAGCACATCCCTGTTCACCTAGGGTCTTTCCACGTTGGGCTCAGGGAGTTCTTGTCATGGATTGATAAGCATGGGTTTGGACTGAGCAGCGGGGACGTGATAGCTACTAATGACCCCTTCATCACCGGAACGCATGTTAACGACGTGATCCTCGTTGCCCCCGTTTACTATGGTGGCAGGCTTGTCGGGCTTTTATCTAACAAGGCCCATCACGTGAGCATTGGCGGAGCTGTGCCCGGAGGACTTAATCCAGACGCTAGGAGCATATACGATGAGGGGTTCGTGTTCGAGCCGGTTCTAATAGCCGAGGGGTGGAGGCTTAGTGAGGACAGGATTAACCAGCTTGCGGAAAATGTTGAGCTTAGGCGCGTATTCAGGGGGGATTTGGCCGCCCAGTTCGCGTCTCTCTACGTAGGCTACCAGAAGGTGGTAGATGCCATCAGCAGGTTTGGGCTCGAGAATTACGAGCGAGGATTGGAAGGAACCATTGATTACTCAAGGCGCCTTGCCCTCTCACACCTATCCGAGTACATGAAAGATGAATCACATTCAGCCTCGGATATACTTGAGGTTCCAGGCAAGGATATCGAGATAAGGGCCTCACTAAGGTTTGAGGGCGATAGGGTCAGGGTTGAGCTATCCTCGGCGCCGCAGCTAGGTAGTCCCTTCAACGCTGTACTTGGCGTTAGCTTCAGCGCTGTGTCAACAGCCATTATGTTTCTGCTCAGAGGGGCTGTTCCAGCGAATCATGGTTTCTACAGCGTTATTGACCTACGCGTTGAGGAGGGGTCTCTTCTAAATCCATATAGACCATCCCCCGTTGGCTTCGGTAATCTCGAGACTAGCATGAGGATTTTCGATGTGGTTTCACTGGCTCTGGCACATGCTGCCCCAAACGTGATGCCTGCCGCCGGCTCAGGAACCATGATGAATGTTGTCCTATACGGTGATAACTGGGTTTACTACGAGACGATTGCCGGGGGAAGCGGTGGGAGGCCCGATGGTCCAGGGGTCTCGGGAGTTCACTCGTCGATGACCAATACTCTCAACACCCCCGTGGAGGTTATTGAGAAGGAGTACCCTATCCTCATCGAGGCTTACAAGCTGAGAAGAGGCTCTGGTGGAAGAGGCCTGCATAGAGGAGGGGATGGGGTTGTGAGGATATACAAATCGCTTGGAAAGACCTGCTATGTGGTTGTAGGCAACAGGTTCAGGAGAGGCCCCTGGGGCCTCTGGGGAGGCGGTGATGGGCTTCCCGCGAAGGTTATTGTTAAGAGAAAGGATAATGAGTCCCTAAACATCAATGTGGTGGGTAAGGGCGTGCTGGAGAGCAATGATCGCTTGGTAATAATGACTCCTGGAGGGGGAGGATGGGGAAATGACGAAGCTACTTACTAAATTATCATTGCATCTAGTCAAGGGGCACGAATGTCACGCTCGCTACAAGGGAGCTTAGATTCGTGATTGTTTTCTCTATCTCATCGCTGCTTCCCTTAACGTAAGCTATTCTCACGCACACCTCGCCCTCATGTATATGGGTCTCGGCGTTTACTAGCTCTTTGTTTATTTTCCTGGTTATTTCCTCCTCGCTGACTTTCTTGTACTTAACGATGATTAGCCCGCAACAGTCATGCTTCTCTGCCTTGTGCTTTATAGCTGTAATGTAAGCTTCGAGTGCTTTTTCCACTATTAATGACCTAGCGGTGTTTGTTTTTCTCGATAACTCATCTATTACTCTGTACTTATCCTCGCTTATGCTTATCCCGAACCTCTTTTTCATTGTTTTGTCCTCACCATCAGGTTTGTTAAAACGTAGAGAAAAAGCATGAGGATTCCTATTAAGCCTACCGGCGATACATCTACATATAGGCCTATGAGCAGGGACATGCTCGACGAAAGAAGCGTGAGCGCGAGGGATACGGGCAGTACGCCTGAGAGGCTGGTTGAAGCCAGCATTGCTATTGACCCAGGCATCAGGACGAGGACGTGTAGGAGTATGTAGCCTACAGCTCTAATGTAGATTATACTGGTCAGCCCTAGAAGCGCGTAGTAAACGTAGTCGTAAAAAGACGTTCTCATTCCTCTCGCCGTGGCGTAGTCTCTATCTATACCTACTATTATTTGTTCTTTCCATGTCAGGAGCATAGTTATTGCTATAGCTGATGCCGCGGTTACAGATATTACAGCATTTCTAGTTGATACTAATAGCGGGTCACCCACGAGGAGTGCTGCTACAAGTCCTGAGTACCCTGTTTTCTTATAAAGGAAGTAGAGGGCGAGCACGGATAGGCTTGTCGTTAACCCAACAATCAATGATGTTGCTATTTCCTCGCTTACCCCCTTTGCAATTGCTCTCTGGTATGTAAAGACAAGGAGTAAGTTGAGGACTGCTGCAACCAGGATTGTTTTGCCTGGAGCCCCGCCTGTTAGCAGGGCAGCCGCTGATGCTGAAAATAGAGTTATGTGTGGTATGGCTGCGTTTAGATAAGCTGTTCTTCTAGCTATGCTTATGGGGCTAATCAAGGCAAGCGATACCGCCGCGCCGTACAGGTTAGCTATCCACAGGAGCGATGTTTTCCCCACGGAGTAAATTATCCATGCTGTGAAGAGAGCTGTTATGCTTATCGCGGCAACCAGGATGGCTGTTCTCGCGTTCATCTCTTCTTAATCACCATAATGGTTACTGCTACTATGGCTAATACTGCTATAGCGGTTATGGCTGTTAACTCGCCTGTGCTTAGTCCCGCGGTCTCTTCGTGCTTACTGCCGCTTTCCTGTAGACCACTAGTCAGGTCCTTTAGGCACTGGAGCAAGTCTGGGTTGTATAGGAGGGGGTCGGGCACAGCTATTATCGCTAAGCCGTTCTCCCTGGCTATGTCCACTAGTATCTGGTCATACTGTGTTAGCGGGGTCCATCCCGATTTGCTCATCGATGCTCTTATCACGACCGCATCTATTTCCCTGTTCTCCGCCATTCTCTGTATTTCTAGCTGTTTCTGCGGCGATAGCTGCGCCTCGTGCTCAGGTATCAGGAAGGTGGTTATCTCTACTCCAAGCCAGCTTACAGCGTACTGAACGATTGGCGTGGAGCCTACTGCCCTTATTCTTAGCTTTCCCTCGTAGCTGTTCCTCAGCACTTGAACCTCGCTTGCCAGAGCCTGATAGTTCTCCTCGTACCTATCCTTATTCTGGGGATCCACTGCTACTAGCGCTTCCTTTATCTCTCTTGCCAGTAGGAGGAGGTTGTCAGGGTCGTAGTAAATCATGTGTAGATTAGGCTTCTTCGTGTCAGGGTTGACCAGGATTTTTAGACCCTCTATCTCCTCAGCAACTATTACCCTCTGGGGCTTCAATTCTCCATTATTCACTAGCTCTATTATTCTCTGCTCAAAGTAAGTGTGGTTCGTAACCACAATCATGGTGGAGCTACGAAGCTTCTCCACATCGCTTATCGATAATGAGTAGTCGTGGGGGTCGACCCCTGCTGGCACTATAGGTGTCACGTTCCACTCACTCCCAGCAATAATTCTCGCTATCTCAGCTAAGTAAGGGAAGCTGGTTGTTATGATACCTTTCTCGGCGTTTGCTGTGATGGGAGTAATGAATATGGATAGTATGACCATCAGGAATGCGAGTGCCGTTACCGCCTCCGCTTTCATGCACATCACCGTGCACTTTTTCTGTTTTTCTCCATATATGTGTGCACACTTATTAAGGTTAATAAATGATTAATCCATATCTGGATTGAGTACCTATTCCGTGGGGGCGTGCGTGTTATGACGGTTTTGCTCGAGAGCGACGCTGCTATGAGGGATACCTCTCAGAGATGCTTCGTCAGCGCTGAGAACCTTGTGCTGAGATACGGCTCCTCTCCCGTTATCAATGGCCTAAGCTTCAGGTTTGATGGCCCTGGCCTGCTCCAGGTCATAGGGCCCAACGGGAGCGGGAAGACAACCTTAATGAATGCTCTGGCAGGGATCCTCCCAATAGCCGGCGGCAAAGCCCTAGTATGCGGAAACGAGCCTCGCAGGGCATCCAAGCTTGGGCTTATAGGTTATGTTCCCCAGTTCTCAGCATCTCAGCTCTCAAGCGTCCCCATCACCGCGATGGAGGTCATAATGATGGATTATGTGTTGAGATCTCCATGGCCAAGGCTCATGAGGAAAGAGCTCGAGGAGATAGCTGCTCGAGCCTTGTCACTGGTGGGTGTGCATGAGTCTTACTGGCACAAGAGGTTCTCGGAGCTCAGCGGCGGCTTGAGGCAGAGGGTTCTTATAGCAAGGGCTATTCTAGGGGATCCCCCCGTCCTCCTACTCGATGAGCCCCTGGCCAGCGTTGACCCGGCTGGCAGGCACGACCTCGCCTGCCTGATCGGCAGCCTAACAGCTAAGAAGACTGTTATCGTCACAAGCCATGACCCCGTGATTTTTCTCGGCTGGACGAGGAGGATCCTCGTGCTGGGCTTCAACAAGTACCTCTACGGCGAGCCTGGCGATGTGCTGGATGAGAAAAAGCTTGAGGCTTTTTATGGCTCATCTGTGCTTAGGCTGGGAGAGCACATCCATATATATGACGCTGGCTGCAAGCCTTAATTCGCCAGGGGCTCCTATAATTATATAGGGGTCGCGGCTCGATTCTCGCACCGTGAGCCTGGATGTGTGAGGCGTGAGAATTGCTTAGCCTTTGCGAGATTGTTGCTCGCCTCGAGGATGCTTTGATGGGTGTTAAGGGCTCCTACTTGTTGTTCATTTGCTGTTCCGGTGATGTTTCTGTTCGTACCAAGCGTCGATCCTTCTTTGTGGACAAGGGTCTTTACGTTTACGTCGGTAGCGGCTGGGGAACCGGAGGTGTTCTTGCCCGTCTCAGAAGACACGCCTGCATTTCGGGGAGGCCCTTTTGGCATATAGATTTCTTGTTGAGGTCGGGTTGTACACCCGTTGGCTTCTCCGTTCTCCCCAGCGCACGAGAGAGAGAAGTTGCAGCTGCTCTGTCAGGCATGCATAGCTACGTTACCGGCTTTGGATGCAGCGATGACCCCGGCTCGCCCTCCCACCTCTTCGCAGTTAAGAATATTTTTGGGGTTTACTCTTCTCTCGCGGAGAGAGGACTCACGCCTGGGTTAACGATAATGCTTGGTGAGTGCCTATGAGGTTCTTCCTCTTCAGCATCAGGCCTCTCTACGCCAACGCTGTATTCAGTGGGGTTAAGAAATATGAGCTTAGAAGAGGCTTCATTGATGAGCTCACAACGGGAGATATCGTCTTCCTCTACGTCAGCGGAAACGAGCAACGAATAAAGGGGCTTTTCAGGGCTGGCAGGATTTTTAGAGGGACGCCGCAGGAGGTCTGGAGATACGTGTCGAGCGACCCCCTCTCTGGCATAGGCAGGGATGCGTGGCAGTACATCGCCGGTAGTAGCAGGGCCGTTGCAGTCGAGGTGGTTGACCCATGCGTCTTCTCCAGGCAGCCCTCACTGCACGATATAAGGGCTGTTTTTCCTCGTTGGAGCCCCCCTCTAAGCTACTCGTTGTTAAGCGAGAAGGAGCCTGTTTTCCTCCTTTTTCTCGAGCAGGGATTAGAGGAGTGCTTGAATAAAAAATAGCTATCGCATCATTCATCAGTCTTTTTTCACGGTATGCTTAGGCCCCCGTCAATTGTTATGCACTCGCCCGTTAGCCTCGGCATCGCTTTTGTTACTAGGAGGGCGACTGTCCAGCCAACATCGCTTGCGGGGTGCTGCTCCCATGTTCTTAGCTTTGCCTCGCTTGTCTCCAGTGGCGCTGGGTCGTGGCTGGTTGGTCCAGGGGCCACGCAGTTCACCCTCACCCCTTCCGGCGCGAGCTCCTTGGCTAGCTTCTTAATCATCCAGTTCAGTCCTCCCTTCGATGCGACGTAAGCTATGTTGCCGGCAAGTATGGTTGCTGGTGATGCTGAAATAGCTATTATTGAGCCCTTGCTTCTCCTCACCTGGCTCAGGAAGGCCTTAACCGCGTAGAAGAATCCCTTGAGGTTCAACGCTAGGGCTTGATCGAAGAATTCCTCGGTTATATCCTCCGTTTTGTCGAGGCTGAAGTAGCCGCCCGCGTTGTAAACCAGGTCTGTGGCTCCCACGTGTCTCTCCTCGATTATTCTTGCCAGGTCCCTCAGCTGGGCTGGGCTTGTGACATCCGCTTTATAAGCGTGGCAATCCGCGCCGTGCTTGGCTGTCTCGCTGCATATGGACTTAAGCCTCTCCACATCTCTTGATGCTAGTATAACGGTTGCTCCAAGGCTAGCGAGAGTTAGGGAAATGCTTCTGCCCATCCCGGTGCCGACTCCTAGAACAACTACTCTTCTCCCCCTAAGTGATAATGACACTTCCGTCCCACCGCACAATAAATTTTCATCGGAGAGGAAATATTTGTTACTGTTCCACTGTGGTTAACGTTTTGCACTGAGGCTGTTTCGTTATTAATCATGATCGTTGGTTTTTCCATCACGACAATTTATATATCTATGTGAAGGAATAAATTATCGATGCGAGGCAGGTAGTTTAAGGGTATGTGCTTGCCTGGCTACAAGGTGGGAGAAGAATTTTTGCCTGAGCCTTACAGAAGACTAATCAGAGGCTTGCTAAACGCCCTTTTGTCGAGGTGGGGAGATAACCTCGTTTCGCTAGTTGTCTACGGCTCAGTGGCTCGTGGAGAGGCCAGGAGAGACAGCGATGTGGACCTGGTTATTGTCGGTAGAAATCTCCCTAAGTCCAGGTTCAAGAGGCTGGAGCTATTCGAGGATGCTGAATCTAGTATTGAGGACTTAGTCAATGAGTTGTGGCTGAGGGGCTATCATTTCGATTTCTCGCCCATCATCCTAAGCGTGGAGGAGGCTCGTAGGCACAGACCCCTTTACCTCGACTTGGTTCTCGACGCCGTTATTGTCTTTGACCGTGACTCGTTCTTTGCCGGTATCCTTGATGGCTTGGCGGCTAGGCTCAGAGAGCTTGGAGCGGAGAGGCGTCTTGTTGGCAAGCGGTGGTACTGGGTCTTGAAGAAGAGTTACAGATTCGGCGAGGTAATTGAGCTTTGAACAACATAAGTATGGCTGAAGCTTATCTCAGGCAGGCTTCAGAGAGAATAATGCATGCTAGAGAAGCCCTTGAGCACGGAAACTACCCATATGTTATCAGGCAGTGCCAGGAAGCCGTGGAGCTGCTTCTAAAGGCCTCTCTACGACTGGTTGGTGTTGAACCCCCTAAATGGCACGATGTAGGTCCTGTGCTCAAAAAGGAAATGGAGAGGTTTCCCGAGTGGTTCAGAAAGGAGATTCCAATGCTATCCAGAATTTCAAGGAGACTTCGAAGAGAGCGAGAACCATCCATGTACGGCGATGAGGAGACTGGCACGCCGCCCGATGAGCTCTACGACAAAGATGACGCCACTGAGGCTCTTGAGTGGGCTAGCTACGTGCTAAGCGCAGTGGAGAAGCTTCTGCTGGAAGCAAAAAAGTAGTTTTGTGTTTGGAAAATTTACTGACCTCCTCCCCGCCCTGAAGGGCGAGGCTTTCAGTTGTAAAAGGATTTAGTTCGCGTGTTCATTATCGGTTATCTCAGCTTTAGCTTTCCAATAACCTTCACTCTTATTTTGACAGCGTTTCCTGGCAAATAGGGCATTGCCACCTCCTCTACCTCCGCTACCTGAAGTGTTGATGGGTCTGCTCCTGCCTCAACCGCCTTTTTCTCGGCTTCTGCCCTCGTTATGCTTATTGCCTGTTCTCTCTTCGTAGAGTCGTAGCTGAATGCTTTCTCTACTGTTGCTCCTATTAGCGCTGTTGCTGCTCCCACCGCGTTGGCGTACTGGGCCGCTTCTGGCCTTATGACCTCCTTTGCCCCATTCAGCTTTTTCGGCCACATAGCTGAGCCCCCGCCCACGAGTATGACGGTTTCCGGGTCAGGCCTTGTTTTTATTCTATCGATGCTCTCCTCAAGCTTAGCCACCATGTAGTTGTACACTTTCTCTATTAGCTCGGCTGGGACTCTCTGCCGTACTCTCTCAGGCTTGCACCTTGGGTCCTCGATTGTCATGGCTCCCTTTGCCAACGCTATGTCGGTCGCGGTGAGCGTGTTTCCTCCCCAGGCTACGCCCTCCTCGATTAGCCTGTAGCCAACGCTTATGGGGCCTACTTCTATATCACCGTTACTAACCTTGACTATGCTCCCCCCTGCCAGGCCCACAGCGATTATGTCGGGGGCTCTTATGTTTGTTCTCACGCCTGCAAGCTCTATCTCCAGCGCTTCTCTCGGGTATCCGTTCACCAGGGCTCCTATGTTGCTCGTGGTTCCACCCGTATCAACCACGATAGCGTTTGGTATGCCGGTCAGCACGTAGGCGCCCCTTATACTGTTTGATATCGGCGCTATCACAGTAAATATTGGGAACTTCTCAACGTACTCCCTTGAAGCTATCGTTCCATCGTTCTGAGCGAAGTATATTTCTGCGTGTTCTAGTCCTAGATTATCCATGGCTTTTCTGAGCGAAGACATCACGCGCTTCATAACAGGGATTGTGGCCGCGTTAAGTATTGTGGCGTTTTCGCGCTCGAGTAGTCCTATCGTAGCTATTTCGTGTGACAGGACCACCGGTATGCCCGGGGATACCTCCTGGGCTATCTCCCTGGCTCTTTCCTCGTGCTCAGGGTTTACAATGGAGAAAACAGAGGAGATTGCCAGGGCTTCAACGCCTTTCTCAGCAAGGTTTTTCACAGCTTTTCTTAAGGACTCTTCGTCGAGCTTATCTATTTCTTCCCCTGTGTACTCGTGTCCCCCTCTGACCATGGCTACTCCTCCATTCACCGCTTCCCTCAGGTCGCTTGGCCAGTCCAGCATTGGCTCGATTGCCAACGTTGCGGGGAGACCTATACGTATTACCCCCACTTTTCCTAGGCCTTTTCTCTGTACTATGGCATTGAGTACGTGGGTTGTGCCGAACATTACTGAGGCTATGCTGTCTCTGGGCACGTTTGATTTCTCCAGTACTTTTCTTAGGGCCTCGATTATGCCGGTAGTCACGTCAGGAGTTGTCTGGGTTTTCGTGGCTGACACTAAGTTCGCGTTTTCATCGATTATCACCGCGTCCGTGTGGGTGCTTCCCACATCTATTCCTACTCGGTACTTCAACTCACATCACCTTTCTCCCTGCCTTTTCCTCTATGGGCACATAATCTATGTCGTACCCAAAGTACCTTGGGCCTACCGTCTCTAATCCCTTCGGTGTTCTCCACTTAGGGTCGCATGGTATTCCCACGACAATTACTCTCAGGCCGTATCTAAGCCTCTCGGTTGTTATGGGCCTCACCGTTTCCTTGTCTAGAATTACTATTAGGTCAGGGACGCTCGCCACAACTTCGCCGTTCACGCGGGCTACCAGATTTTCGTTTTGGAACTTCACAATCATGCTTTTTCCCCTGAAGGAATCCAGCCCCTCCAGCCTTGCTTCACCCCTCGCGAATCCCCCGATGTTGTACCTGGCCACATCAACTATCTTGCCCTCGAATAGCAAGTAGCCCCTCGTTATGTCGAGGAGCGCGTCTATAGGGTTTGCGCCCATTTTCTTTGCTTCTCTAAGTGTTCTTCCGATTTCTATTGCATATGTTATGCTTCTGTTAACGGCACCCTCCCTGTATTTTCTGCCCGTCATTGGGTATATGGCAATCCACGCTGTTCCCCCCATTCTCACCGTTACTACTCTCGCTATCTTCTCCGCCCAGTAGTTGTCCACTGTGTCTAGCAACACCGCGTTTCCTTTTTCATCTGCCATGGCCATAGGAGTTGCCTTAACGCCCACTAAATGGAACGTAACCATTTGAAGCTCGGGGAATGCCCTGCCCATGCCATCTCCATCGAGAACTGGCTTGTCCCTCTCCGCAGCTACTACAAGAGGTATAGTCGAGTTTATTCCTCCCTCCTCGATCGGGGTTATGTAATCAACCTGTTTTCCATAGTGGCTTTCGAGCAGTTTAAGGGCGTACAGAGCCTCTCTCCCGTTCGGGATTTTCTCTATCATTACCGTGGGTGTACCCATGCCCGCGACTGGTATTACGAGATCGTTGTCCCCGGCGTGGTCCAGGCTCACGACCTCGATTTTCTTTCCTCTCTCCAATGCTTGTAGGGCCATAAGCATTCCTATGTATGGGTCTCCGCCTCCCCCTGTGCCCAGCACCGCTGCCCCTAGGGCTAGGTCCCTTATGTCATCAGGTCTCAATTGGTATGCGTATCCCATTTATGGTCCCTTCACTCTATCTATCGGTTTTATGCTATCATCGTTACTTCTGTGTTTTTGTTACAGCAATCCTCAGTGCTACGTGGAGTGCTGCGGCCACGGCCATTCCCATTATTGATGGCACTATGAATGGCTTGTGGACTGATAAGTAGTAGGAGACGAATCCCCCTATGAGCCAGCTTATCAGGGCTTCCCACCTAACCTTAGTTACCCCGCTCTCTGTGAACCCCCTCTTCACTATGTAGAACTCTGATAGCAGGACCGCAGCTACTGGGGCGACCCAGTTGGCCAGCATGCTTAAGTACGGTATCCATTTCCATATCACGCCTAGAACAGCTATTATTGAGCCGAACACCGCTCCCGCGAGGGTTAGCCACGGTCTCCATGTGCTTTTACCGAACGTCGCTGTCAGCGCCAGGCCGCCTGAGTAGGCATTCAGCATGTTGGTTGTGAACTGGAGTATGAAGGCTAGGAGGAGGAATATCCAGAGGAAGCTTGTTGTTGCTCCAAGCTGTTTCAGGACGAGAACTATGTTCCACGCAAGGTCGGGTGATAGGCCGGCCTTAACGGCTGCAACTGCGTAGAAGCTCCCGACTATCTCCATAAAGAGGGCCACAGAGAAGAAGCCAAGGAACCCTGCTAGTAGGACATTTCTTTTCAAGGGCTTTATCCACCTCGCAGTATCCGAGGCTATCGTCGCGCCAACTATTATTAGTCCCACAACTATGTGGATAGCTATCATCATGTTTTTGGCCATCATTTCCGGTGGAACGCCCGGGTTGTACGATAGGAGAGCGCCCGCCGCTCCCAGCTTGTAGCCTAGGTATAGTCCATATCCTGTGAGAGCAACCATTATTGGTATTGACACGAAGTCAATGAGGGCAACGCTGGTTAGTCCCATCATTGGCGGTATAGCCATGATTATGCCTGTTATCATGGTGAAGGCTGCTGTTCTCCAGTCCATCAGGTGGTCAGGCCCCCCTATGTCCCAGCCGGCAATAACGCCTATCGCCGCTGCAGCGAGCCATGTTTCAAAGCCGTACCACGCGAAGGCTGGTATACCTGAGGCAACGAAGTTTATGAGTATCCTTGCGCCGTATCGGCCGAACGCTCTCTCGGCCAGCATGTATGTTGTTAAGCCTGTCTTAGCCCCCATGTAGGAGGTGAACGAGAATATTGTGAAGAGTATGAGGTTGCCCACGACAAGCGCCACAAGCGCCTGCTTGAATGGAAGAAGAGTCAGCGGCGTTGCGCCTCCCATCAGCGCCGCTAAGACAAAGCAAACGCCAGCCCAGACAACAGCGTGGTAAGTCCAGGGCTTACGCTTATCGAGAGGTATAGGCTCAAGCGAAAAGCGGTCCTCCTCTCTACCCACCTTTTTTTCCTCCCCCATTTGTGACACACCTCTAGTGTAAGAATAATTATAATGTTTAAAAAAAAGGTTTATAAATACATTTTAGAATTATTAATAATAAATGATTTTACAATATAAAATTAAAACAAGAACAATAATAATCTATTATTACCGGCACGAGCAGCGAGCAAAAGCGTGTCTTCCAACAAAAATCTTCCAACAAAAAACATCAGTAATTATGTAGCGTAGAGACAGCTACGTTATAGCCTCTAGTCATCTGACAAAACTGGGAGAAGCCATAGAGAAAAT
>WYEQ01000009.1 GCA_009904015.1 Desulfurococcales archaeon
CCAAACAGATGCGGGGAACCAGTGAGCCGCCTTAAAAGAAACCCTCACCCTTTAGGGCGGGGAGGAGGTCAAATATCTACAGAAAATTTTTCTTTCTGCCCAAATTTTCCTTGTTCTCAATGGAACCGGCTTTCCCAAGCTAGGTGACCTTGTGTCTACGTGTAATTTTTTGAACTTCTTCACTTTTTTACTGGTGGTATGGTTGTTTTTTGTTATAGCTTTATAGCTCTAACATTTCGTCTGGTTTTATAAATCTTCTGTACCATTTATCGTATACTTCAGGCGACACTAGGTGTAGCTCTATTGGTGCATACACGAGTTCCTTGTATACTCCGACCATAATGTCATACTTCATATTGATTTTCTCTGTGATAACAAGTATATCTATATCGCTAGAAGCCGTGTATTCTCCCCGCACAACTGAGCCAAACACGATTACTCTTGCTTGAGGGTCGTAGAGCTTTATTATCTCCTTCACTCTTCTAGCAATCAATAAGTAGTTTCTCAGATACTCAAGCTTTGATTCATATTGAGTCGACAATAGGCTTGAACACCTCGACTACGAATCTGCCTATATCCTTAACCTCCTCGGTAGTATACGTATATGGCAAATACCTCGAGGATATATATGCTTCCTCCAGTCTTGCAATATAATGTAGGTTCTTAATATCATTGACCAGCACAAGTATATTTGGGTTTAATTTACCAAGCTCTCTAATCAACTGTCTGAGAGAATGTGTTCTGGGATAAGAGCCAGTATAGACAAGCAGTTTATATTTCAGTATAAGTTGACAGTACTGTTCTAGGCTGAATAGTGCGATGTCTGGTTCCCCCTCTTCGATTAGGCGTTGAGCATTTTTAAGGAATGACTCAGCCCTTCTCTTTAGTAACTCTGCTTCCTCAAAACTCACATTAGGCCCCCATCATCAATGATTACAGCGATGTATTTAACTATTATGACAGCGATGTTTGGCTTATATTAAATCTTCGTGTATAATCAAACTATGTTTGTCCTAAAGGAATATTTACAGTTGGGATGGTCGATAGAGCTGCGGCAAAGTTGCTTTTTGCGCAGGCTCTTTCTAGGCCGGACTTATCTGCATAGAGCTTTAAGTTATCGATGTAGTATAGGGAAACTTCTCCTGTTTGTTCTTTGCACCTTATTCTCCAGTACCTCTTCGTATCCCTCCTCACAGTTTTTTCTCTGTCATTAATTATTCTCAGCAACTCGTTCCTCGAGCAACTCTCAATAGCTTTCAGAGCCCCATTAACTGAAAACTCGTACATATCGAGCACTGAGTAGTCAGCTATTCTCATGTCTGACCTCCTCCCCCGCCCTGAAGGGCGAGGCTTTCAGTTGTAAATATAACTATCAATTCTTGAGGAGAATTTTTAACCTCTTGGTACCTAATCAAAGGCTTGATTTTGATGGACTTGTTAAGAATCCTGTTACGCGCGTATTCCAAAACGTTTCTTTAGGCTTAATCTGAAGGAAACTCTGAAAACACAGTATAACGCCTTCATACATCAGTGAAAAAATCTTCAGAGCGATAATCACATCATTCAACATTATTTTTTCCTTCTATTCTTCATAAACAGCGACTATTCGAAAAGAATTTACGATATTTATACCTTGGAAAACGAGGCTTTCGGTTTTTAGAGGTAGAATTAGGCTGTATGATAATTCCCTGATTAACGTATGATGAGTTGGGGAGGGAAGATGAATTAACCGATGTTAAATTCATCAATGAAAATCATAGATAACTAATTATTATCATAACCATGGGAAAGCTTCATGCTATCTTCTAGGACAAATAGGTAACGAAAAGTCTTGGAAGTTTTGTTGTTTTTCTAAGAAAACCTAGGTCTTTTTATTAACTCGACAGGAATTTCTTTACTTTATCTTCAATGTTGATATAGGCTGTGATTAGAATAGGCTGGATAATCGGTATAAGCGCAGGCGCCAGTGCTGATTGCGGTCCAAGCGCAGCGGTCGCTATCGCAGCGGCTACACTTTGGTTCTTGGTTATAGATATCATGGCAAGGGCCTGGTGATCCTCGTAGGATATTCTCAGTGTTTTGCTCACCAGCATTGATACTACTAGGAGAAACACAATTATTATTGATTGATATGCAATTATGATTAAAGCTAGAATTGGCTTATTAATAATGGTTGTGGACTGGTTTAGCACGAGAACAAATATGAGAACAAGCATGGAGAGCATGGTTGCCAGTGATATATGTGGCTTGATTGTTTTATCCACGTATGACGACCCCTTTACCTTTACAAGCATGTACCTCGTCAGTTGCCCAAGAATTAAGGGGAGCACCAGCACCTCGATAAGCGAGCTCATGATTGGCTTCATCGGGACAGGAACCGAGATACTACTGCTATAAATGCTTATAAAAGCTGGTATCAACGGGATGCTTATGATCAGGGTCAGCACTGCCAGGATGGTCGCGAGCTCTATGCTTCCACCCGCGATGAGGACGTATCCTATCGATGCGCTGGATGCCGGTACAACGTTTGAGACGAAGTATCCAATCCCAATATATGGATTCCCCAAAGTTGGTGCTATAAGATAAGCGAACAGTGGAGAGACAATGAATACATAAACCAAGGACAGTAAAATCGCCTTAACTTTCCTCATGCTTCTCAATAGCCCCTCCATCTTGAGTTGAATCATTGAGGGATAAATTGTAAGGAAAGCCAACATTAAGATAACGTTTGAGATAAGGTGCTTGTTAGAAGCAATAATTTTGCTAAAGTAAAATCCAATAGGCAAGGCCAAAAGTGTTGATAAAAGCGAAAAAAGAACAAGGTATTTCTTAACGACATCAGCAAGCCAATATATCTTCTTCTTAGTTCCTACCTGTTTACTCATTCTACCACCTTCTAATCGCTATCAGTTTGCCATTATGATATACGTGATGTTCATGGTGATAAAGATAGATAGATAGATTATTATGAGGTAAAAAACCTAAGTGATAACCGCTATCCGCTATCTCAACAAGTCCCGCTATAATCATGTCAAAATTAGACATCGCATTTATCGCCTGCTTATCGGAATTTAAACCCCCGCTCTTTTTCCAACATCATCTATCGCTATGTTTTACTAATATCTCCTAATGCCATTAATATTTTTTCCTACTTTTCATGAATAGTGTATTGAAGTAAATATAGCGGAGGACTTCGCTAGCACCAGAACCATTTTTCGCCATAAATCCCTCCAGTTTTGCCTAAAAAATAGGAATCTTCTGCCGAGTCATACTGTATTGCACAATAGAAACAAGTTTCAAGATACATTCTTAAAATTTTTCTTTAAGTTCAGGTATAATTTGAAACACATTTCGATATTTTATAAATACGAAGTACAAGGGGGGACCCTATCTTCAAAAGACAACTTGATAGAACCACCTGCTCTCCTATAGCTTTTTCAGAATTTAAAAAATTATAGTGAATAACCTGAATGGCTCTACTTGGTAGTTATATAGCTCTATGGAGTCCAGGCTACGAGGGACTGTTGCTTATCAAGAATATAGAGTAGTTAATCACCAATTAACGTCATTGATAACCTGAAAATCCAAGACCTAAGCCATTCACGCACACAATAACATGACGCGAGCAACTTCTTTTGAAATCATATCTATTTTATTTACGGAGATCTAGGGATATCAGAAATTAGATGACATAATTTTACATAACAAATCACAAAAAGAATATAACCTATTCCGCAAGTGGCTGAACCGTAAGGGCAACAAGAAGAATACATGTTATTCTTTAGATAGGCGCCGGGGGCGGGATTTGAACCCGCGCGGGGTTTCCCCCACCGGCTTAGCAGGCCGGCGCCCTACCAGGCTGGGCGACCCCGGCTCGGTTTTGATATGTGTTGTTTGGTTTTAATAAAATTTTTATTCTTACTTCGATATGCTTTGCGTTAAGCTAACTATTATCTCGAGTATATCTCTTATGGATACCATTCCTATGGGCCTGTTTTCATCATCAACTACGGGTAGATGCCTTATCTTTGCTTCCTTCATTTTTGTTAGTGCTTCTATAACGCTCTCGTCAGGCCTGCCTGTTATTGGGTTTTCAGTCATTATCTGCCACACCGGGTACTCCGTGAAAAGCTCTTTTTTCCCGAGAGCTATTAGGTATATCAGGTCTCTCTCCGTCACTATCCCAACTACCCTGCCGTCTTCATCGACTACCACGACGCTTCCAATCCTATTGTTATACATTATCTTGGCTGCCTCCCTGACGCTGTCCTCCTTCTTAACCGTGAGGACAGGCGATGACATAATCATTGATAACTTAATATCAGCTATCTTTGGCTTAGAGGACATTATCCCACCAATAACATTATCTGTTACCACTTGGATTTAAGCCTGAATACGGGTTTACAACTGAAAGCCTCGCTCTTCAGGGCGGGGAGGAGGTCAGAATACAAATTACATTTAAGGAATATGTGTTTAACCTAGTTATTTTTATATATTTGATGAACAAAAAATATGTATCGATAAAATATAATATGTGTGAGAATATATGGTCGTAAAGGTAGAGGCATTCGACGTGAAGGCAAGAAAGAAGGTGGTAATCGAGAACCCCGAGATAGTGACGCTGAAGAACGGCAGGCTGGCCGCCAGGGGCAAGAGCCCCTTAACAGGGATCACGGTCTACAAGATTCTGAGCAAGAAGGAGGCAGAGGAGCTTCAGAAAAAGAAGAAGTAGATCATAACTTAATCTCTTTTTTCATCCATCCTCTTCTGTAAACCCATGCTATTCCAATTACACCTGTGACCAGGTTGCTCATAGCGAGTATAAGCCACATTGTTGTTAAGCCGGCGTTGAACACGAAATAAGCTATGTAAGCTAGAGATATTCTCAGGACCCAGAGCCTAAGGAGACCCAGCATGAAGTAGGGCCATGTATCACCGCTGCCGCTAGCTACGCCTCCAGCTACGTATATCCAGCCGAAGAAGGGCATGGTCAAGCCAATCAATATCAGAAGGCTCCTAGAGTAACCAATCACTCCTGGGTCATCTAGCAGAAGCATGGATATCTCGTCTGGAAAAAGGGCTGTCAAGGCCCCTATAATTATCATTGAGTAAGTCATCATCTTGAAGGCCTCCTTCCAGTACTTATCAGCTAAGTCGAGCCTCCCAGCCCCCATGGTTATCCCGATAACGCTGCTCAACGCCCTGTTAAAGCCATAAGTAAGTATCGATACAACGTTGAAGAGAACAGTCGACACGTTGAGAGCCGCCACCGCGTAGACGCTGAACCTGCTAATGATGCTTACAAATAAAGTTTGCCCAATATTCGTAGCGGCGTTCTGAAGCCCAACGGGAGTGCCAATCCTGACTACCTCCTTTATGACGGTGCCGTCGTAACGGATATCACCTATGCCCATCCCCGCTAACGCCTTGTTACGCAACGCCTCCCTCACAAAGAATGGCAGAATAGCTGCGTGAGCAATAACGCTCGCCACTGCTGCTCCCATAACCTCCATTCTAGGTATAACCCAGAAGCCAAAGATGAATGGTGGGTCCAAAGCGATGTTAATCAAGTTTGCCATGACAATGTATTTTGAGGGGGTTTTCGTATCTCCCAGTCCCAGCAATGAGTAGTAGAAAGCCATGTAGATAAAGGACGGCAGAATACCGATCAGAGTCACAAACATATATATCGCTGTGTAGTAAGCCAGGCTTTCGTCAAGTATCACGTACCTAACAATGATTGATGAAGTAAGAGCGGGGAGGACTCCGAAGGGCAAGTAAATAGTTATTGAGAAGAAGACGAGGGCGCCAACGGCTCTCTTCAGCTTATTATAGTTGCCTGCGCCGTAGAGCCTGGATATAATAGATAGCCCCCCGCTGAGAAGCCCGTTTGCAAAAGCGTTGAAAATCATTATCATGGCCCAAGCAGCTAGAGGAGCTGAGAACTCACTTGCCCCTATCCTCCCCAGGAAGAAGGCATCAGCGAAGCTGAAGGCAGCCTCAGCTAAATTATACAGCATTATCGGCCAGGCCAGGCTCAGCAGAACTCTTTTAGCATCCCCACTCAATATGCGCTGTCTCTGCTCATCGCTCATTACTCATCATTCTCCTCTCTTTATAAAATGCTCTTCTGTAAAAGTGATATAGGTTTTGTATAAAAAATTTTCTGATAAGAAAAATGTGTAATAAATAATTATAATTTATAACAACTCAACGTTTACGCCCAAAAGATTTAGGAGCCCCATCAGTTCCTCCAGGTGGTCTCCCTCAACAAAGACGTAGTGATTACCCATGCTTCTCTCTATAAGTACTCTAGGGTCGAAGTTGACCTCGACCCACGCCTGGCTTCTACAGTGTTTGTCTGATACTGGGTCCCCCATCACTATTTTCCCTTTGAACAGCCTCGCGCTTGACAACTCTGGTGAGAGCCTTAGAAACGTTGTCACTCCTCTATTAAACGTTATTGCTACTCCCACGCCCATATTGCTCTCGAAATGTGTTTTAAGAATGGGCTTGTCTGCGCTGATTGCTAGTGGAGCTGTGCAGTGAGCTATAAGGAACCTGTTATTCGTGATTTTCGATGGATTACCCATGAACGCTGGCTTGCCTGTAAGCGCGGTGAGAACGTGCATGCTGATGAATGATGGTATGTCACCCTCGCATCCTGCCGTTACGAGCTTCGAGTTGAATAGAGAAACCGCGAGGCAGGCAGTGGTTCTAAGCTGCTTGATTATATCGAAACACTTAATTGTGTAGCCGTCAAGCTTTTCGCTCTCTACCAACTTGTTTAGAGCTATGTATAGCCTGTAGGCCTTCTCGACCTCCTCTTTTGGGACCTCGAGCTTAGAGGAGCTAATTATTTGGTTAAGCTCCTCGCTCTTCTCCGCGTTTTGTACCTGGCTGTACAGCTCGTAGACACGCTCTATTGGCAACTCAACCATGCTTATACCGAGCTTCTCTTTTACGATGCTCAGCGAGGTTTTACTGTATACAAGCCACTCGCTTATGCCTCCTATTAAACCCAGCCTGCTTCCCCGTATTTTCGAAAGCGCTGAGAGAATTCTCCTGGCCTTCAACAAGTACTGCTCTAGATTATCGAAGCTGGCTGTGATGTAGGTCATGCTGGCTGCTTCTTGCTTGAGGAGCGGATAGGCCTCCATGAAGGCCGGCAGGCTATTAGCGATATCGTGTGTTAGGAAAACCTTTGGCTTGTTCCTCAGCTGCGAGGCCAGCTTTAGGAGAAGACTCTCCGTCCCTCCAGTAGCAATCACTATTACTGCCGAGCCAACATCGCCTGGTACGGGCTGGTCAGCGCTGTAGTAACGCTTAATGACCAAGTCCTGCCCAACAGCTCTTTCCACTTTTTCCTCAACAGTTCTTATGAAGACGGGGTCATGCAGGGAGGAGTGAACAATAAACACGTAGCTTCTTTCAGCCATCTTTATCAGCGGATTTTATAATTAGGTGATATTAAATAAAGCTATTGTATAAAGCCCTGGAGATGAGATAACTTGAGGAAAGAGGACCTCGAAAACTTGATGCCCGAGTGGGCGAGGAGGTTTTACTCCAAGAGAATGTTCTCTATAACCGATTTGTTCAAGAACGATAAGGCAATCATTGGGATGATCCATCTGCTTCCTCTTCCCGGCTCGCCTGCTTATGAGGGCTGGAGCATCGATGAAATAGAGAACCATGCCTTGAAGGAAGCAAGGATTCTGGAGGAAAATGGCGTTGATGGACTCATAGTTGAGAACATGTGGGATTTACCATACTACAGCGGAGCTTCGAGGATCCCTCCCGAGGAGATGACCGCCCATGCCGTTGTGGCTAGGCATGTAGTTAAGCACACATCCCTGCCTGTTGGCATAACTGTTATTCATAATGGAGGCAGGGTTGCCCTGAGCATCGCAAAGGCCGCTGGGGCGAGGTTCATACGTGTGTGCCTCTACACGGGCGCAGCTGTCTGGGATACAGGGGAGTTTGACCATGGAAACGCCGCTGAGCTTATGAGGATGAGGAAGTGGCTTTACGCAGAGGATATAAAGTTCTTCGTTGATGTCGTTAAAAAGCACAGTGTTGTTTTCCCCGGAATAACTCTTGAGACCCACGCTACGTGGGCTGACTTCTACCTGGCTGACGCGTTAATCGTTACCGGTAGAATGACGGGTCTCCCGCCAACCCCGGAGGACGTCAAGATAGTTAAGGAGATAGTCGGTGATACGCCAGTGCTGATTGGAAGCGGCTTGACGCCTGAGAACGCTGAGAAGCTACTAAGATACGCTGACGGAGCAATAGTGGGAACGTACTTCAAGGTGAAGGGGTACACTCAGAACCCCGTCGACCCCGAGAGAGTCAGGAAGCTAATGGACGTCGTCAACAAGCTTAGGGGAAAAAGGTGAATGAAAAGAAAATGAGGGTCATAGTGTACGGAGACCTGAACATCGATTTGTTTTTTCACCTGGACCTGCCGGAAATAGAGCTAAGAGACATCTCGTACATAGCGGATAAGTTTCACATGTCACCTGGCGGCGCCGCTGGCAACGTCGGGGAGGCGTTGGCGAGGCTTGGGCTGAGGCCAATAATAGTATCAGCAATTGGGCTGGACATATTCGGGGATTTATTGCTAGAAGATATTATCAGTGATGGGATAGAGACTAGCTACGTCAAGAGGATTCCACATGATACGACGGGAGTAATGGTTATTTTGTTGAGGAGAGATGGGAGAAGAACCATTCTTGGGTACAGAGGGGCTAACATTTACAACGTTATCAAAGAAAACGAGCTCAGCGACTTGATAGGTAAAGCTGACTACATCTATATCTCAGGCTTTACCAGCAACAACGCTGATAAGGGAGAGTCAATAACGTTGCTCCTAAAAAAAGGTATAAGCGCTGGTATAAGGCTCGGCATAGATTTAGGCGGGGTATCAAGGGATTTTCTAAAGGAAAAGCTGGTTGATTTTCAAGGCGTCTTCACAGACATCTTCCTAAACAAAGACGAGCTCGAGCTACTATACGGGAAAAGCGACGAGGAATACATATTGAAGCTAGCAATGGAGCTGAAGCCGGCGAACATCTTCCTAAAAATGGGCAGTGATGGGGCAATTGTTTATAGTGAAGGCAAACTTATGCGCGTCGAGGCCTTCGATATCGGGAGACCGGTTGATACGACGGGTTGCGGCGACGCTTTTAACGCTGGAACAATACTTGGGCTGAGCCTAGGATTAAGCAGCTATGATAGAGCACTGATAGGAAACCTCATGGGTGCATACAAGGCAACAGGCCTTGGAGCCAGGCATCTCCCAGGAAGCATTGATGAGCTACGGGAATTCGCGTTGAAAAAATTCCCTGGCAGGAGGATCCCTATTTAGTTAAATCATCTTTTTTATCCATTCCCACTGTTCTTTTATTAATTTCTTTATCTGTTCTATGTCTTCTTTTGTTAAGTGGCTGAACCTCCCCTGCAGTAATAGGTACTCCTCAAGCGGTTTCCTCCTTGACTCCTCGATGAGCTGGGCGCTCGGGCCTGTTAACCTTAGTTTTCCATCCTGATACTCATATAGTATCCAGGCGCCGGTCTCCACAGCTAGTTTAGCTACCTCCACTGTTTTTTCCGAGTCAAACCTCCAGCCAACAGGGCATGGCAAGTGGAGCTGAATGAACCGGAAACCACTAATAGATGATGCTTTTCTTATCTTCGCTATGAAGTCCTGGTGGAAACCAACGCTGGCTGTAGCTACATACTTTGCTCCATGGGCAATCATTATCTTAGCTACATCCTTCTTTGCCTCCCTTTTTCCTATGACGGGCGTCGTCGTGGTCCAGGCCTTGTATGGCGTTGCCCCGCTCCTCTGGATACCAGTGTTCATGTAGGCCTCGTTATCATACATGATGTACAGAATGTTATCGTTCCTCTCAGCTGCCCCGCTAAGAGCCGCCATGCCAATATCAGCCGTTCCTCCATCACCAGCCCATGCGAACACAACGACATCCTTAATGCCTCTTATCTCAAGCGCGTAGCTGACGCCTGCCGCCACGGGAGCTGCTGATGCGAACGGCACGTTTATCGTTGGGAAATCAAACGCTGTTTTTGGATAATAGCCTTGAATAACCGATGTACATGATGCCGGCACGACTGATACTACCTTTTTTCCAATGCTGCTCACAACGAGATTAAGAGCAACGGGCAACAGGCATCCAGGGCATGATGAGTCGCCTGGCAAAACGCCTTTAAAGCTCATCGGGACACCTCCATCCATATTTGTTTTTCGAGCTTCTCTTCCCTATCCATCTCTCCTAAAATCTTCCTTAGCACAGAGACATACTCGCCCAAGCTATGGTCAACGCCTCCTAACCCCCCAATTACGTTTACGACGTTTGTATATTCGCTATCCAGGCACGCTTTTACATCCATGTATAGAGGACCAAAACTGCCGAAGCTAATGCTTCTATCAAATACAACTATGCCGTTTTTGCGAGATAAGGCTTGGCGGAGCTCCTTGCAGGGGAAGGGCCTATAAACTCTTATTCTATACAGTGATACATCGTTTCTACCGAGCTGCTTAATAGCCTCAGCCAGATCACCGCTCCAGGCACCCATTGAAATCACCGCGTATGATGATTCCTTCTCACCAACCGTTTCCACAGGGCCGATGTATGGTAAACCAAATGTCTCTGAGTAATCCTTCTCTATTTCCTTGATAACTTCTATCGATCTCAGTAGGTCTTCATGGATATTTCTGTGTAGAATATAAGTATCTTCTGGTGAAGCTAAGTTACCAAGAGTAATATTGGCTGAGCCATCAAAAACAAATGGTTGCCTCCTCTCGCCAACCCATTCTTTCACGGACTCCTCATCCGGTAGAGCTACAGACATTGTTGTCCCGCCCACGATGAATCCCTCTAGCCCGACCATTACTGGTAGGAAAACCCTCTCGTCCTCGCTTATCCTGAAGGCCTGGACTGTCATGTCAAAGGCCTCCTGTGCATCCATAGCGAACAGCATTATCCAACCAGCGTCTCTTTGGTCCATGTAATCGGAGTGGTCTGGCCATATGTTCCATGGTGGCCCAATAGTTCTGGTGACAACAGCCATGACTAGAGGGACACGGCTCCTCGAGGCCCAGTGAACCCACTCATGCATGTACAGCAATCCATGACTGCTCGTCGCTGTGAATGATCTAACCCCGCCTAAAGCAGCTCCGTAAGTCATGGCTAAAGCGCTGTGCTCGCTCTCCACGTTTACGAACTTGGCTTTCATTAACCCTTTTTCCACGAAGTACGATATCTTCTCAACAATAGATGTCTGCGGTGTAATTGGGTACGCGGCTACGAACTTGACATCGGAGTACATAACGGCCATAGCCACTGCCTGGTTTCCTGTTAAGGCTTCTCTTCTCATAAGCATCACTCCTCAACCATTGTTATTGCTTTTCTGGGACAGACGCTTGCACATAAGCCACATCCCTTGCAGTAATCATAGTTAACCTCGATTTTCCTCTCCCTCGTCAGAACTGTTATTGAGCTTGTGGGGCAGTAAACATCGCATAGCCCACAGTAAACGCATAAAGAAATGTTAATGATGGGCTTCTTCGTTCTCCAGGCCCCTGTAGCTCCTCCCGCCCCCAGCGCAGGCCTGGATACCGGGAACCTAGACTCGCTGGTACTCATATCTTATCATCCTGACCTCGTTGTAACCTCTTGTAATCAAACGAATATTTTTTAATAAAAGTGGAGATTGCTCCCCAACAATGCTTCTCGCCGCCTCAACTAAGGAGTCTATTCTAGGTAGCCCGAATACTCTGGAAAAAGAGCCCGCCATTACGGGCCCTATCACTGGCCACCCAGATATGACTAATCCCTCCTCCCTCGCCAGGGAATCCGCCCCTACGGCGTATACGTTGGTTTCGCTTGTCTTTGACGACAGCTCCCTTATGTTTAATCTATCTATGTTCACCAAGACCTTACCGTTTTCTTTTAGCCTGTAGAGGCTGGCTAACCTGAGAGCCTCGGGTGACCCATCACCAATTATTATTCCATCAGCATACAATACCTTATCGTGCCTAGCAATCTTGTTATCGCTTATCCTGAGGTAGGAGTATGTGACTGCCCCTCTTCTTTCTGCCCCGAAAAAAGGTATTCCCTGAGCGTAGTAGCCATCCATTATGACGGCCTTAACCAGAAGCTCAGCAGCAGTGTAGAGCCCTTGACCACCCCTGCCAATAAACACGAACTCAAGTAGCATTGGGAACTCCAATTGTTAATGTTTGAGAAACAAGTATTAATATTGTAGCGTACATACCTATCAATGGAATGATACGTTGAAGCGATTACTATTCATTCATGGAGATACTGATGGCGTTTGCTCAGGTGCACTGGCACTGTATTATTACAGAAACGTTAGAAACCAGGACGTAAAAATAGTGTTTACTCACCCTGCAGGTCTATACAAAGACCTTCAGGAATTCATGGAGAAAGAAGCCGATATCTTCATAGCTGATATAGCTCTCGCTGAAGACACATATACTGAAATCATAGATTTGCTAAATAAGCTATCAGCGAAAAACAACGTAGTATACGTTGACCATCATCCACTCCCAACAGATTTTAGATTAAACGAGGCTAGCTTTGAGTTTATCCACGATTTAAATGCCTCGTCATCCGAGCTAACTTATCGTCTCTTCGAGGGTAACCTGGGAATAGATTACAGCAGAATCTTCATTTTTGGGGCAATAGGGGATTATCTTGACGAGACACCGGTAGTGAAAAAGTGGATTGATTACTGGGATAAAAGAGCTGTTTACTTCGAGGCGGGAGTGCTGGCTCAGGGCCTCGAGGCTACCAGGAAGATGTATGACTTCAAAAGACACGTTGTCGAGCATTTATCGTTAAATAGGCTTCCCAGTAGCCTTAGCGAGCTTTTGGTAAAAGCGCTCATTGAGAGCCAGAACGAGGAGGAGATGAGAGGCCGTGTCAAACAAAATGTTGTTAAGTTAAAGCACGTATCGTACGTTATTGAGCCAGGAGGAAGCCTTGGAAGAGCGGCTAACTACGCTAGAATCTATGGAGGAACCCCCGTCGGCGTAGCAGTTCAGTTTCTAGACGATATAGCTAACATGAGTATAAGGTCAGACAGGAACATAGATATAAACATTATACTTAGAAAAATAGTAAAGGAATACGGAGCCACGGGAGGCGGTCACCCCAACGCTGCTGGGGCAAGAGTTAAAAAGAAACATCTAGAAGATTTTCTGAAAAGAATAGACCGCGAAGTGGAGGGTAAAATCGAAGCATAAAAGGAAGCAAGTTTTTTACTACTCTGATGAGCTGTTCTTATTAGTTTTTCTTAATGAAGATATCGAAGACTCCCTGAATCCATCTAGGGCCAACCGTTCTTACAACCCGCTGTAATGCTTTCTCAATGTGAATGTCCTCGCCGCATGATTGAAGTATACTCTTGATTTGAGAAAAACTATTATTCAGGGCCTCTTGTTTTGATTTGTTTTTATCTACATGCAGAAACTCGTATGCATGAATAAACCCTTCTTTCTTCAACGAGGCTAATGCTGAGCAGTAAAACCTCTCAGACATATTTGGCAATGGCATTAAAACCCTATCGCTCAGCCCAGCTAGCTGGTTTCTCGTGACCTCAGCTGCGTCCCCAAGTATGGGCTTCACAATGCTCTCAACATTGTTTAAGCGTATATTCTCAACCATTAGCTCGTAAGCAACAGGGTTTATATCAATACTGTAAACAACTGATGGTTTCGAGAGCCTAGCTATAAAGATACTAAAAGACCCCACCCCTGCGAACATGTTAACCACCACTTCCCCCTCACGGACAAGCCTAGCCACCCTTACATGCTCATAGCTAAGCCTCGGTGAAATGTAAGCCTCAACGACATCTACGTGGAAGCTTAGCCCGTGCTCCTTGTAGACAGTTCTAGTCTTAGGCTCGCCAGCAACGAAGACCAGCTCTCTTGTTCTGTGCCCCCCTTTTACCCCCGCAACATCAATGAAGATGGTCTTCACGTATCTAAACCTTGTTAGTAGCTCCTCGCCTAAACGCCTTAGCTGATTTAAATCTAATTCATAACCAGGTCTTTTACGTAGGATTAGTATATCGCCGATTAAATCAAAAGACGTGGATACAGCTGCTTCTAATCCATATTTTGGCAGAAGCTCCTTTAGGACACGCTCACGCATTTCCTACACTACTGGAGTTTTAATTAAAAAAGGTATTATTTTATGAATGAAGCTTTCGGCGCTGGCTTAACCATTATCTTTATTGTGCCGTTACTGAAGTCTAGGTGAACCTCCTCTGTCAGCACCTTGTAGTTGCAGAGGGTACACCTGTAGTATACCTTTATTCCTTTCTCTCGTCTGCTTGTCTGTTCAATCTCCCTTATCATCGACATCTGTACTCCGCATTTTGGACACTTCATTAGCTTGCACCTGCTAGCAATTAATGCTGGTTAGTATCGTTGTTACTGCTGGTTCCTAATCATTTTTTTAGGTAGTAGGGATAAAAAGTATTTGTGCCACGTGTATTACAGTTTTCAGAAGAGGACTGTGTCTTGAGGAAATCGATTACACAATGTAGGTATAGGCTCAGCTGGAATCTAGATGAAAAGAGATTTGAGCTAATTATATCTGAGGGAGAAAAAGATTGCTTACTTATATCCTCGCTTCCACTGCCTCTGCTTGAAGCAAAAAAAGACCTGGATACACGGGAACTAAAAAGTCATGGCTATACATACGTGAACCTCTACTCCTCTGAGCAGTTAAAGCTAAGCAATCAAATCAGATTAAGCTATACCTGCAAATACGACAAAATCTTCGATGATTGCTCCTACGCCTTGATTAATGAGGAAACCTGGCTCGAGAAAAATATCAATGACGTTATTGAAGAGGCTGTCGCGATAATAGACAATAAAAAACTGAAAGGACTAATTATTCAGGCGGGATTTAGCGAAGATTATTTTTATAGATTCTTCGAGAAAAACAACACTACTCCCATAACGTTTTTATTCAATAAGGGCTTCTTTGAGAAAATTGGAAATAGAACAAACATCTATGTTGCAACGAAGGGCCTGATTACACACAACGATATCCAGGTTGCCCTTGAAAACGAAGTCGGGATACTCTATTGCATAGACCTTGAGGGCCACTTCCTCCCAATGATACCCATGGACTATATCATAAGGAATGAGGGGAAGCTATACTTATCGTGTTGTAGAATCAACGGGCCAATACCGATAGGTTTTCTAATCGGGCATGCAGCAAGACTACTTTTTTCATACTACAGGAAAAAGATTATTTTGAGTGATAGTGAAATTTTAAGCACGCTGTACTCATGGTGGAAAGAGGTAGATAGTTACAAGTACCCGCCTGATTACTTGGTTTATGATAAGCCGCGAATCAAGAATTTAAAAAGCCCACCCCTTATCGAGCTAATGAATCTAGGCTACCCAGCCGAAGCTCTCATATACGGCCATAGCAACTAAATTTGAATACATGTATTTAATGGTTCGGATACAACTGAATCCTTGTTTTTTACTCCTCATCAATAATTCTTCTCACGTACTCCTCCAGCTGTACCCTGATATCCCTGTCGAGGCCGCTCATGATGTTCTCAATTTCCTTCATCGTCGATTCCAATATTTCATTAACCCTAACATAGCCTAGGCTAATCATTCTCTTAGACTCAACAGCTGTGGATAGCTTTTCTGAGAGACGAGCGATTTTTGATTCAAGAGACTTTTGCTCCAGGTACTCTATATATAATTGTAATATCCACGTATCACCAAAGATTTCCCCGGCTTTTCTCAGCTCCAGCTCTTCTTTCAATTCACCAATCGAAATAGATGTTTTTAGTGGTATATCGCCAACCATGCATTCAGGGACATCATGTATGAGGGCAAGCACAGCAGTTCTTTCGGGGGAAACCGTAATGCCCTTATTTTTCAAATGAGCTGTTATTATTAAGCTAAGCAGGGATGCCTCGAAACTATGGCTAGCAACGCTCTCGCCTATAGAGGCTGGGATCCCCCTCATCATCCATCCTGACCTCACAAGCCTCTTCAAGCTCTCGATACAATTTAGTATTTTGTGAATATCCTCTTCGTCCATAAGCAATTCAACACCTAGTTTTCCTATAACCAAGTTTTTAAGGGAATCCTATCCAAGTTGAATAGTGATTTAGGTGTTTATATGAGTAGCTACATTAGGAAATACGATTTGGTTGAAGTAAGCGAGTATCCATCATATCTAGCTATAACTGATAACATCCATATATTCAATAAGTTCATATCGATAATGAAGTCATCAGTAATTGTTTATGAGGGATTATACGGCGTTAGGCTGGCTCGAGGAGAGTACAAGGACATAAGAATGGGTGTTGCTCTGTATGGTTTTGGTCAGCAAAACGCGCTGTGGTTCCTTAGGGAAGCTTTGCAGAAAGGGGCTAGAGTAATAATTAAAGCTGGGTTTGGGCTAAACTTCGGCGAGAGCAGACACCCAGTTATAGCTCAGTACGCTTTTGCTTATTCCTGCAACAAGGATAAGCTTTACTTATCAATCGCTGATTACACATTGCTTTCAATAATGGATTGGCAATTATCCACTAGCGAGATAGAGTACTCTATTGAAAATATTGTTAGCTGCGGAAATCCCATAGAATCCCTCGATGATAAAGAGCTAAGCGAGCTTAGAAAAAGGTTTAATATCAAGGTAATGGACACGGATACCGCATACATATACGATTACTTAAACAGATGGAAAGCCAAGGCACTGTCCATTATATTCCCGTTTGTATGGGTTGAGAGCTACCCGGAAATTGGGTTATGGTTTAACTATGAACCAACAAGCAAGGATGAAAACAGCGTCATAAACGAGCTGGTCAGATTAATATTAGATACGTTTGTCGAGTACCACATAAGACTGGAAGCAATGAAAAAGAAAAAAGAGGGAGAACCGGAATAGATATTGCGGGATGATGACTAAAACGACGCTGATTAGTGAGGAAGTGGAGCGACTCTGACCACGACGTTGTTAGCTACGTTTTATTACCAATAAGAAGGTGATTTGAACGAGCAAAACAAAAATAATAGCTACTCTCGGGCCATCCTCGAAGGACAAAAACATTGTTGAAAAAATGATTAGAAATGGGGCAAGAGGATTCAGAATCAACTTCAGTCACGGAGACCAGGCACAGTGGAGCGACTTTGTAAACACTGTCAGGATGCTTGAGCAATCAATGGAAACGCCACTAGCTCTCATAGGAGATCTTCAGGGACCTAATATTCGCTTGGGAAACCTGCCTCAACAATCGGTTTTCATCAAGAAAGGCATGATATATGAAGTCACGTTATCCCAAACCAGCGATGACGTCAATAAAATTCCTGTCCCCACAAAAGAGTTCTTCGATAAGCTAGTTATAGGTGATACTATTCAGGTTGGCGATAACATGCTTTCACTCAAAGTAATCGAGAAGAAAGAAAACGTTGTTTACACAGAAGCGCTTAGTTCCGGAGAAATAAAGTCTAGGATGTCTATCAGAATCAAAGATAAAGACATCGATGTGCCTTACATGACATCAAAAGACAAGCAAGACCTCCTCTTCGCGGTAAAAAATAACTTCAGTCACATAATGATTAGCTTTGTCAGGACAGAAAAAGATGTTTTGTGCGTCAAGAACACCCTAAAGGAGGTAACGGAGGATCCTCCTAGAATACTCGCTAAAATTGAAACGAGAAGCGCTGTTAAGCATCTCGAGGAGATAGTAAGGGCATCCGATGGAGTTGTTGTGGCTAGAGGGGATCTGGGCAAGGTTTTCCCTCTCGAGTATTTACCTGAGTTGCAGTCAAGAATAGTTAGTGTAGCTAGGAGAAGGGGCAAACCAGTATACATAGCCACACAGTTGCTAACAAGCATGGTTGATAGCCCGATTCCTACTAGAAGCGAGGTTGTGGACGTGTATGTCAGTGTTAAAGAAGGCGTTGATGGAGTGATGCTGACAAACGAGACATCCATTGGAAAATACCCAGCTGAGAGTGTTGAGTGGGCTAAAAGAATAATTGATAATGCCGAGAGAAACCCTGAAGTAAACGTGTACCCAGAAGTTGAGGACCTCTCGTGGAGGTTTGGCCGGGGAATAATTGAGCTGTCTACTCTTCTTGAATCACCAATCATCATTTACTCCCTTACTGGAAAAGCCATGAGAATATCATCAGCATATAGGCCTAGATACCCCCTCTTCATAGGGTCTCCTAACTGGTCTGTCTTAAGGGATTGCGCTATTCTGTATGGATGTATACCTATTCACATCGACTCCAATGAGTACGAGGAGGGGCTAGAGAAGCTCAAGGCACGCTTAAAAGAAATGGAAATGCTGAAGGAGGGCACCCTAACAATCTCTTCTTATAAGTTCACACATCTAGATAAACAAAAAATAACTATAGAAAAAATCTAGTTTGCTACTCGCTCTTCAGATTTATCTTGTTCTTCAAGGTTGCGTGCGCGGCAGCGAGCCTAGCCACCACTATTCTGAATGGAGACGCGCTCACGTAGTCCAGTCCAGCATCATAGAAGAACTCTATGCTTCTCGGATCCCCGCCATGCTCACCGCATATACCTATCTCGAGCTCAGGCTTAACGGCCTTTGCTTTTTTAACAGCCATTTTAACAAGCTCTCCTACCCCCTTGACGTCGATTGTGTCGAAAGGATTGTTCTTCAGGATTCCAAGCTCTAGGTACGCTGGCAGGAACTTGTTCTCCACGTCGTCTCTGCTGAAGCTAAAGGTAGCTTGAGTCAAGTCATTTGTACCAAAGCTAAAGAAGTCGGCTTCTCTTGCTATTTCGTCAGCCACCAAGCATGCTCTTACAGTCTCTATCATAGTTCCTATCTTGAAGTCCAACTTAATGCCGTACTTAGATTCTATTTCCTTAGCCATAGGAATAATGGCTTTTTCCTTGACAAACTTTATTTCCTCGGCCATGGCGACCTGCGGTATCATAATGCCCACTCTCGGGTTCAAGCCCTCTAGTTTAAGCTCAGCAACCGCCTCAAGAATAGCCTTAGTCAATCCCTTGTAAATCTCAGGATAAGTTATACCGACTCTGACTCCACGGTGACCCATCATCGGGTTTGCCTCCGTCAAAGCAACTACTCGCTTGTACAGCCTTTCCTTTTCCTCTATAATGTTCTTGCTTGCACCAGAGAGCTTTAGCTCGTATATTTCTTTTATCAGCTCATCAGGTCTTGGCAGAAACTCGTGAAGAGGTGGGTCGATAAGCCTTATTATAACTGGCAGACCATCCATTATTCTGAGTATCTCCTTGAAATCTGTTTTTATTAGCTCCGCTAGCCTCATCATTAGCTTCTCCCTCTCCTCTGATGTCTCGGCCAGGATAACCTTTCTAAGCAGCTCTAATCTCTCCGGCTTTCTGAACATCCTCTCTATTCTAAGTAGGCCTATACCCTCAGCGCCGTTCTTTCTAGCTATCAATGCATCCTCAGGAACATCCGCGTTTGCCCTCACCCCAATCTTTCTTATTGAATCAGCCCATGACAACAATGTCTGTAGCTCCCCAGTTATCTCAGGCGTAGTGGTTGGTATAATGCCTAAGTAAACATTACCCGTGTTGCCATCAATAGTTATGAAATCTCCTTCCTTGACCTCGATGCCATTGACCATGAACTTTCTTTCATCGTACGATATCTTGATTGCCTCAGCGCCGACGACGGCTGGCTTGCCTATTGCTCTTGCAACAACTGCAGCGTGGGACGTCATTCCTCCCTTGCTAGTCAATATACCTACAGCCGCGTAGAACCCGTGGACATCGTCGGGCTTAGTCTCAGTCCTTACGAGTATTACCTTCTCTCCTTCCTTAGCCTTTTCAACAGCAGTATCAGGGTCGAAGACTACTTTTCCGCTGACAGCCCCTGGGCTCGCCGGGAGCCCCTTCGCTATTGGAGATGCCTTCACGCCCGGACTAATCGTTGGGTACAGAAGCTGCAGAACGGTTTCAGGCTTCACCTTTAGTACTGCTTCTTCCTTAGTTATGATGCCTTCGAAAGCCATGTCCACAGCGGTCTTTACTCTAGCTATAGGCGTCATCTTGGCTGCTCTCGTTTGCAGGAAGTAGAGCTTGCCTCTCTCAACTGTGAACTCGACATCCTGAACCTCCTTCTCGTATCTCTCTAGAAGCTTTACTTTCTCATAAAGCATGTTGTAGAGTTCAGGGAATCTTTCTTTTAGCTCCGATATCTTCAGGGGAGTTCTTATCCCAGCAACAACATCTTCTCCCTGAGCGTTGGGTAGGTATTCCCCGTAAAGCTCGTTCTCGCCTGTTGCCACGTTTCTCGAGAAAACAACGCCTGTGCCCGAGTCAAATCCCATGTTGCCAAATACCATTGTTTGAATATTAACCGCAGTGCAGTTAGCGACATCTTTCGTTATCTTATTCATTACTCTGTAGAATATGGCTCTGGGATTCATCCATGACCTGAAGACGGCCTTTATGGCTAGCTTTAACTGGAGGTATGGGTCATCTGGGAAAAAGCCCTTTTCGCTCACTATAATCTTTTTGTAAGCCTCAACGAGCTCGACGAGCCCTTCTGGCGGGATATCAACGTCCTGCGCAGCGTTGTATTTCTTCTTGATTTTCTCGAGCTCCTCCTCAAACAACTTCTCGTTTATCCCCAGAACAATTTTGCCGAAGAGCTGCAGGAATCTTCTGTAAGCATCGTATGCAAATCTAAAGTTGTTTGTCTGATTAGCCAATCCTATAACGGTCTCGTCATTAAGGCCCAAATTCAGCACTGTATCCATCATACCCGGCATAGAGATGGGGGCACCGCTTCTAACTGATACGAGCAATGGGTTATCGGGGTGCCCGAACTTCTTGCCTGTCTTTGCCTCGAGGACTCGAAGCTCATTGAGAACCTGGTCCATCAGGCCTTCAGGTAGGTCCAGCGTATCGACTATTCTCCATATCTCATCGATGAGCCTGTTTCTTATCTCAGGTGGAGGGTTTTTCTCTATCTGCTTAACTAGCTCATCAAGTACGTCTCTTTTGGGAGCGAAGAACTCCTCGCAGGCCTCCGTGGTTATTATAAAGCCCGGCGGAACTGGCATCCCCAGCTTTGTCATTAAGGCAAGGCTTGCTCCTTTCCCACCGAATAATCCCTTGTTATTCGGGTCCGCTTCTTCAAATCTATAAACGTATTTCTTCATAGAGATGCACCACGTTTATCGCTATAATAATAGTTATTGATTGATTTAAAAATATATTATAGCAACTATAACTTATTCACATTTACTACGAGGTTGCTCCTCTCAATCTTTATAGATATTTTTATAGATATAGAGTCCTCGCGTTGCAACCAGCCAAGATAAGACTCAATAGCTCTTCTATTCAGAAGAAATTGCCTTCCATTTTCCTGCTTTATTCCCAATGAATCCATAATTAACCTGATAAGCTCTTCGTATGTCCAGGTTGGTCTCATAGCTAATATTTCAGTTATTTTTGATTTCACAAAAAGAATCCGACTTATATTCGCCTCGATTACGTCATCGGCTAATGACGGATTCATTACTGGTCCATGCGAGGGAACAACGTATAGCTTATCTCTAATAATGCTTTTTGCCTCATTAAGCTTCATCAATGTTTTCTCAACATCAATATGAAATGGAATTACGTATTTGCTGAGAACATCGGTGGAGAAGAACAAATCACTTGTGAACACGACATCATCATGTATGAAGCCGATCATGCCTGGTGAATGACCTGATAAGTTAATGACCTTTATTACATTCGTAAAATCTATGTCCTCTAGATTTTCAATGCTGTATGTAATAGACCCTTCAACCAGTGGATAGCCAAGGTCTAGGAGAGAAGATATTAGAGCATTCTGCAGTAGGAATTTCTCAATTTTGTTCATGGCCACGGTAGCGTTGGTTTTCTTAACTACGTAAGAATTTCCTCCAACGTGGTCGATGTGATGATGAGTGTTAATAACTAATTTAACACTAATGTTCTCGCTGATAGCATCTCTGAGTGCTTTTCTTGATGCATCCTCGCTTATTCCTGTATCAATCATTATTCCCTGGCTTTTGATAAACATCATATTTGTTCTTCCCGGAAATAAATAAGCATCGTCGCTTAGTTTAATTAACATGGTATTCAGCTCTTGCTTAGCCAGAGGTAGTTCGGGCATCCCTTTCCATGTCGAACAGGTCGCTCAAGCTCACTTAGCAATACAACCCTGCTGTCCTTAGCATAACTTCTTATAGGTATACCTGTGGCTTTTGAAAGCTCTTCTGAGAAGGCCCATATATCGCTGAAAGATGGCATGTTGCTTTTCGTCAGCCTCTGTGTGCTGGAGCCAACATGCATGTAAGCTTTAACCTCAATGTATTTTGGTCTTGCTATTTCAATTATCTTTCTGAAGCCCTCGACAGCGTTGCTATCCATATTTATGCCCTTTATCGCAGTTATTCTCAGCACGGTTGGCGATGGAAAGCTACTCATTATTTCCAGGCTTCTCATGGTTAGCTCCCAAGCCCTCGGGACAAGGGGCTTGTTGATTTGCTCGTATTTTTCTTTATTGTATGCCTCGATACTGATGTAGAGCTGGCTGGGAGGCTCCTCGCTGTATAATCTCTCCAGAACATCTGGTCTTACCCCCCTGGTTACAAGGAATGTCGTGAGGCCTTTTCTATGGAAGGCTTTGATTAGTGAAGGTAGATTCTCGTATAGCGTCGGCTCGCCGGTTAAGCTTATAGCTACGTGCTTAGGCTCGAAAGCCTCCTTAACTAGCTCTTTGTCAGCTTTTGGGTTACCCCAGTAACCGCTCAAGAGTTTTCTTTGAGTCTCGATTATATTGTCCACAAGAGCATCTATGTCCTCCTGGTACTTAGGCATTGATAGCTCAAATGGAATCCCGACATCAGGGGGTCTTACTCTCCAGCAGTGTATGCAATCGTTCCAGCACCAATAGGCTGCCGGGCTCATCTGTATGCATCTATGGCTCTCAATTCCATAGAACAAGCATTTATAGCAGAATCTTCTCTGCAGTATAGCTTTCCTGGTCCAGAGGCATGGCTTGACCACCGTGTGCTCATTTACAAAGTGGTATCCCTGCTTCCTCATTAGTTTTTGCAGGTTGCTGTAGTCTACCTGCGTTATTCTTATCGTCATTTGTAAGACCGGGTTTTTTTATCCATAATTATTTTAGTTATCAGGATTAAAAACAATGTATATAGACCGAGAGTGGTGTTGATGGGGCCTCCTTTCCATATTCTTGCAAAGAAAGGTGATATAGCTGAGAGGGTCATAATTGCCGGCGACCCATACAGAGTCAAGCAGATAAGTAGTTTGTTGGATAACCCCGTGTTAGTTAACGAGAATAGAGGTTTGTTTGTATATACTGGAAAATACAAGGGGATCCCTGTGACCGTTGCCACACACGGAATTGGGTCAGGGAGTGCAGCTATAGTTATTGAGGAGCTCGTGATGCTTGGAGCCAAGTATATTGTCAGGCTTGGGACCGCCGGCGCGCTGATACCTGAGCTAGATATTGGCGACTACGTTGTTGCTAGCGGCGCGGCTTGCATTCATAATGGTAACAGCCTAGGGCAATACGCACCTGGTTACTGTTTACCAACTGCTCCCTCTCCTCAGCTAACAGGCTTGTTGATTGAGAAGGCAAAGAGCAGGAATGCTAAATTAGTTGTTGGACCGGTTTTCAGCAGTGACTCGTTCTACGCTGAGAACCCTGAGTTCGCTAAGTATTGGAGCGAGAGAGGAGTGGTCGCAGTCGAGATGGAGTGCGCGTCGCTATTCGCTCTTTCATGGATAAGGAGATTCCACAGTGCTGCTCTCCTGATTATTAGTGATAGCCTAGTTAAAGACAAAAGCGTCTTCCTTACTGCAAACGAGCTGAAACCTAGAGTCGAGCTGGCGGCAACCATAGTGCTGGATACCTTAGTGGATGTTGATTTCTAGGTTTTATTCTTAGTTTTTTCTCCCTCAACATGAACTGTTGCTTCCCAGCCCAGCTTCTCTCTTACAGCATTTTCTATTAGCTTGGCTATCCTGTCCGCTTCTTCAACGGTCATGTCTTTAGGCACTCTTACGTGTAAAGTGAGCTCCACGTGATCGCCGTATTTATGTAAATGTATATGATGAACATCTGTGACTTCTTCGTGAACGCTAGTTACTATGTTTTTTATTATTTTCTCCTCCTCCTCGCTAGCACCTCTTCCTAGAAGCTCATCGCTAGTTTCTCTTATCAAGCTCACGGATATGAACATTATGTATAACGAGATAACTAACCCCAAAACACCGTCTAGCCACCAGTAGCTTTTCCCAAGTAGAATACCTATAGCGAGCAGGATCGTTGCGATAGCATCGCTTCTGTGGTGATGCCCATCGGCTTTAATGGCATCCGAGCCGTACTTATCCGCTAATCTATAGGCTACCTGGGCTAATAGTTCCTTTATGATAGCCATTATCACCAGAGAGTATACCACGATATTGCTGAACACCACTGCCTGTCTGCTCAATAATTTATTACCACTGCGTATCAAGAACTCGAATGAAACAGCTAGAAGCAAGCTTCCAATAATTATTGTTGATATTAGCTCCGCTCTTCCATGACCATATGGATGCTCCTTATCAGGTGGCTTGGAAACCATGTAAAAGCCGTATATAAGAACAACGCTTGTCACGATATCAAATAAAGAGTGAAACGCGTCTGCCATTAAGGCTACTGATTGGTAGGTTAAACCCAGAAACAGCTTCCATCCAGAAACAATTATATTTACTACAATTGATAAAACGCCTTCAAAGTAAGCAGAACTTTTCTTGTCATAAGCAAAACGCATGTTAGCCGCCACAAATTTATTACTTACTTCTTAAACCAAGCATCAAGACCAGTTTGTTTCTTAATAGCCTTTATGCTGTGAATAGCCTTCTTCAATCTATCAATAGCGTTCATGACTCTCTCTTCGCTGAAATCGTGCTCCTCGACCAGAAGCTTCCTTATGCCCTCGACATCAGGGTCCTTCCATTCAACGCTTGCAACATCAATGACCGGTGGATTCAGAAAATATTCAAATATCTCCTCGTAATTTATTCCCTCGATTTTCGGAACAGCTTTTAAAGCTTCCCTAGCGTTAGGATAACTTTTAACTATCTTGAGCGCTGTTTTTGGGCCTACTCCCTTTACTCCGCCAGGATTATAGTCCGTTCCCAGAAATAATGCTATTACTATCAGTTTTTCTCTATCAATACCAAGCTCTCTGTACATCACCTCAGCATCAATAATCTCCGGTTTAACCTCGACATACACGTCCTTCTTGGGCAACTTCCTTTTGCCCGTGATACCCAGGTTTCTAACGAGCCTTGGAGAACCAAAGAGCAAACTATCGTAGTCTTGGCTTCCGGCGGCCCACGCAACCCCTTTCCTCGCCAAATAAGCTGCTTGGGCCTCCCCCTCCGCCGGCGCAGTTATGTAGGGCACTCCCATAACGCTCAGCAATTTCTTAGCGTCCTCAACCATGCTATCAGTCAACCTAGCTGACATCTGAGCATATCTTCTCGCCTCCTCCACTTCTCCTCTCTGCAAAGCTATGCTTAGCTTCGCCTCAGCCTCTTCCTTTATTTTCCTTCTTCTCTCAATTTCTTTTTCCTTGAAACTGGGTGGTTTTCCATCGAAGACGTATATAGGCTTAATCCCCGATTCTAAAAGATTTATGGTTCTATAGAACAACCCGCTCAAATGACTGGTTATATTCCCCCTCGAATCCATGAGTGGAGTACCGTCTGGTTGCCTAATAGCCGTTAAAAATTGATAAAGCATGTTATACGCATCAATTGATATAACCCTTCCACTAAGCTCTGTTAGCTCAACTTCTCTCCTAGCCTTCTCCGGAATCAGCTCATCCAAATCAACGCCCATTTATTCCTCCCCTCTAACAAGCTCAATAATAAGAGAACCCTCCTTAGCTGTGCCCACCCTTACATATCCATTTATCTCAAGCTTCATTAAAGTCTTAATGAATTCCTGATAACTCACATCGTATACAGTCTTAACGCTCTCATATAGGTCTTTATCCGTTGCTGTTCCACCCTTCAGTTTTAATAACTCAAGCATTGTTAGATGTAGCGGTATTGGTCGCCAAATCTTCCTCAAAAAACTATTTCACCTAGAAGATTTCTCTTCAACAATATAAATCCTGTGAATTTACCATTATATCTATTTTCATGAACTGATAACCGCAGAATCCGTAATATGGATGTCTACCTTACATAAAACCTCAGAAATGAATCATAAACAACAAATGGTTGCTATGTATATGCTGGCACGACTTTCTTTACAGCGATGGCTTGTCTCGCTTGCTCGAGCCATTTCTGGTAAAACTCCACCATGTATGGAGTCACGCTTGGCCTGATGACCTTTAGAGCTTCCTCGAAGTGCTTCATTTTTACTTGCATAGCATTGAAATTTTCCCTCAGAGCCCTTAAGCCAGCTTCCCTAACCAGTGCCTCCAAGTCTGCGCCAGTGTATCCCTCTGTTATGCTAGCTATGTACTCAAGGTCAAAGTCCGGTGCTAACGGCATGTTTCTCGTGTGTATTTTTAATATCTGGAGCCTTGCCTGCCTGTCAGGTGGTGGGACATATATTAACTTGTCTATTCGGCCTGGCCTTAGCAGGGCCGGGTCAACCATGTCCGGCCTGTTAGTAGCTGCTATGAAGACAACGTTTTTTAGCGTGATTATTCCGTCAAGCTCAGTTAGCAACTGGCTAACTACTCTTTCAGTTACATTGGTATCAGCGCTGAGTCCTCTTACGGGCGCTATTGCATCAATTTCATCGAAGAAGATAATTGCAGGAGCATACTGGCGGGCTCTTCTGAATAACTCTCTTATCGCTCTCTCGCTTTCACCGACCCACTTGCTTAGTACCTCAGGTCCTCTTATCGCAATGAAGTTAACTCCTGCCTCCGTTGCAACGGCTTTGGCCAGCAGTGTTTTGCCTGTGCCCGGTGGCCCGAATAGGAGAATTCCCTTCGGTGGCTTTATCCCTATTCTCTGGAATGCCTCTGGATGCTTGAGTGGCCACTCAACACTTTCTCTTAACTGTTGTTTAACCTCCTCTAATCCACCGATATCTTCCCATCTGACGTTCGGTATCTCTATGTATATCTCCCTCATTCCGCTTGGGACTATCTCTTTGTATGCCTCCATGAAGTCTTCTCTAGTTACAACCATTTTGCTGAGCACACTTTCGGGTATCTTTTCGTAAGTAAAGTCGATGAGAGGGAGGTATCTCCTCAAAGCATGCATCGCGGCTTCTCTGACAAGAGCGGCTAAGTCAGCTCCCGTGTATCCATGAGTAATTTCCGCGAGCTCATTTAAATCTACATCCTCTGCTAACGGCATGTTTCTCGTGTGTATCTGCAGGATTTCGAGCCTACCTTGCTTATCCGGAAGTGGAACCTCGATTTCCCTGTCAAATCTACCTGGCCTTCTCAGTGCAGGGTCAATAGCGTTAGGACGATTAGTGGCTGCAATAACAATTACGTTCCCCCTAGCCTCGAGCCCATCCATAAGAGCGAGTAGCTGAGCTACTACTCTTCGTTCAACCTCACCCATTACCTCATCTCTCTTTGGCGCGATAGCATCTATTTCGTCAATAAATATTATTGCGGGGGCGTGCTTCTTGGCTTCCTCGAATATTTCTCTCAGCCTCTGCTCGCTTTCACCGTAGAACTTGCTCATTATCTCAGGTCCATTAATGGATATGAAGTAAGCCTGGCTTTCATTAGCTACTGCCTTCGCTAATAGAGTCTTGCCCGTGCCAGGAGGCCCATATAAGAGAACTCCTTTTGGAGGCTCTATTCCCAGTCTCTTGAAGACCTCGGGGTATTTTAACGGGAGCTCGACTAGCTCTCTTATTCTTTGTATAACGTTCTTCAGACCGCCTATGTCCTCGTATGTCACTCTCGGCATCTTCGAGATTTCCACTGGTTTATCGAGAATCACTATGTTTGTATCTTGTGTTATAACTACGCATCCCTCCGGCTTCGTTTGGACAACGACGAACGGAATAGCCTGGCCCAGCACGGGTATTAAGACTGTGTCTCCCTCCATAACTGGGTAATCAATTAATCTTCGTTTAGCGTAGTTAACAAAGCTCTGGTCCACCTGTATATTGAAGTTGCTCGGTGCTAGCTTAACCATCGTTGCTGGCTTAGCCTGGGTTTTCCTAACTATAACCTTGTCGCCTATCGCTACGCCAGCGTTCTTCCTTATCAACCCATCCATTCTTATGATGTCCATTCCGCTATCCTCAGCATAGTTAGGCCAAGCTATAGCCACTGTTTTTCTTTTTCCCTCTATTTCAACTATGTCCCCGGGCTCCACACCTATTTCTTTCATAAGGTTAATGTCGATTCTGACCTTCCCTCTCCCAACATCTTTCTGCTTGGCCTCGGCTACTCGTAGCACAAGCTCTTTTTTCTCGCTTTGAGGCGTCTCAGACAATTTAGCACCCAAGAATGATTTTGTTGTTCTGAGTTAATTAAGAATATCAATATATAGTATTAATCGCTATAAAAAAGTCAGAACTCCGACAGCCTACTAACGCTTTCCACTTCCACATCATCTATTCCTTCGATGCCCTTGAGGATTTCCTCCAGTTTTTCAGTTCCTCCCTCTGTTTCCTCAGGCATCAATATATGAAGCTTTAAAGCAGTGTAGCCAAAAGCCAATGGCTCCTCTTTCATTCTTATAGCCTCGTATTCTGGAGGAAGAGCTTTTCTTATTCTGTCAGCCAGCTCCTTTCTATCAATATCTGCATCAGATGGAAAAACCTTCACGGAAACAATTATTTTAGCCATAAAGCTCACCTAGGGGCCCTGGAAACCACATATCGGGCATACATATGGAACAGACATTTTTCTGCACTTGTTGCATCTGATTATCTCCACTTTACCGCAGTTCGGGCACTTGAATACGACTGCTTTTTCTTTTGGCATTAATAGTCGATTACAGCTTGAGCATTTCTTAACGGTAACAGGTTCCGTCAGGCTGACTCCTTTACTTGCGACATAAGCCATGGTAATCCCTCTAGAAAAACACTACTATTTGTTCAACGGGATTATTAGTTAATAAATATTTATCCAGCAAAACAGAAAATTCCGCGTGGATGAG
>WYEQ01000004.1 GCA_009904015.1 Desulfurococcales archaeon
GCCTGCCTACCTTTGTCTTTGGGACCCACTCGTGGGCTTTATCTGTGTAGTAATGATTCTGATAAAAGTTGTCTTACCAGCACCGTTAGGGCCAAGTATAGCGTGCGATGCCCCCTCCTCAACTCTTAAATCAACACCGTTTAGAGCAACAACGTTTCCTGAGTAAACCTTAACTAAATCTCTAGCTTCAATAGCGAACATGGATAGCTAAGCCTCCAGAGCAGATAATCCAGTAAGCCTGAGAAACCAATATAGCAAAAAGAGATTAATGATGTTACCTCCCAATAAAAAATTATAGAAGCACACCTTACAATGGCAGATTTATATTATTAATGGCTTCTTTACCGGCACAGGGGAATTTATGACTGTACTGTATTTATGAAAACTTAATTACAGTGTTTCTTTGCTCGGTATGACGAACAGCTTGTTTCTCGATAAAAACTTGATGTACTCTTCGTTGAGCAAGTATTTCGCGTAGAGCTCATCAAATGATTTCGAGAGCTTAAGGTCGTTTAGGTAACTGATTATCCAATCAACAGCCTCGGCAAGAGCTTGTTCAGGGGCCTTAGTTATGTTAATCATAATATCAAATGCCTCGGTTGGCGTTGGGTAGAAATCCATAACAGCGTGTATCCTCGCTAGCCGTAAGCTTGATTGAGCCTCAATTAATGCCCTGTAGTTATCTACAACGAAAGCTGGCTTGCTAGATTCATTTAAGGCGTTTATTAATGTTTCATTAATCATGCCTTCATTATCCCTGTCCTTGAACAAATCAACCCATTCATCCAGCTTCTTCTTCCCAAATACATTGGCTTTGTAGAGTAGATAGCCCAGCCTCACGGCTCTGTCCTCAAGACTTTTGATGTAATCATCACTGAGGTAGCAGGTAACACTTTTCTCAAGGTAGCGCTCATATCTAATTACATGCGCCAAGCTCTCCAGCACGGGTCTCCACAGCTTTTCCAAAGGCTCGTTGAGGTACTTGGTAGCAATGGATTCATCATAGCTTCCCCCGCCTAAATAAGTCTTCACAAGATCAGCACATAGGCCTCTTGGCAGTGGAAGCATGATGGTCTCAAAGCTTTTAAATAAACTATGTATGTAGAGGTCAGCTAGTCTTTTTACCCCGCTCTCTGTTCTTGGAACAGCTATTAAAACGTGCTCCTCCATATCAATAAAAGGTTAATTGCTAAAAAGATGATAAACCTGTTTTCTCCTACCTGTATCTCTCCCACACGGAGTATAGCTCCTCATTCACGTATGACTCATCGTATTTATCTATGGAGCCATCAGCTTTGTGCAGAACCAGGTAATGGCCTGAGTAATCATTTACTCTTCCAATCACCGTTGCTTTTACGCCCACTCGCTCCAGCAGACTCGCAGCCTCGTTAGCCCTCTCCCACGGAACAGTGGCTACGAGGACGCCTGAGCTGATGAGCCTAAGCGGGTCTACCTCTAATGCTCTGGTTATTACTCTTGTCTCATCAGCTATGGGGATCCTCTCCTCCCACACCTCTATTGTTTTATGCGAGGCATAGGCAATCTCAACCAAGCCCCCTAGAAGCCCTCCCTCCGTTGGGTCATGCATTGATGTCGCTAAGCCAGCATCACTCAGAGCCAAGGCTTCTCTCAACACGCTTATTTTAGTTATGAACTCCTTTCCCCTCTCAACGATATCCCGCGGAACACCTGCTCTAAGCAAAGCGCTCTCGAAATCCGTTGCTAGTATAGCTGTCCCCTCCGTCGCAACGGTCTTAGTCATGATAACAGCGTCCCCCACTCTTGCGCCAGCAGTCGTTATTATTTTGTTTTTGTCTCCAACCCCGATAGCGGTCATTGATACAAGAGGCCTGTCAATGCCGGGTGTAAGCTCCGAGTGACCTCCGACAACCATTGCCCCCACCTCTCTCGCAGCTCTATCTATCTGGCCCGTGACCTTGTCTATGACCCCAACATCAGAGCTCTCCGGTAAAAGAAGAACCGGCAGAAGCCACCTCGGCATAACCCCCCTCACAGCAATATCGTTGCAGGCTACGTGAACAGCGAGCCATCCTAGATGCTCAACCGCGCCTGTTATAGGGTCAACGTGAGCTACGAGTACCTTGTTATCTCCCAAATCAATGATTGCCGCATCCTCGCCTATGCTTGGCCCAACAATTACTGATGGGTCTATCACACCTACTCTGCTAAAGATGAATTTACTTAGGATATCGGGGGGAAGCTTGCCCATAAGCATTAATCACCGGTTAGCAATTATGTCTTTACATATTATTGTTTTTTAATGATAATCTGTTTCTGGGCTCCCGGGGAACCCTTAAAGGCTGAATGCGTGTTTGTTGAGAAAAAGTTTGCCTAAGTGATGAAACTTGGAGAGCTAGGCCTTAAGCACATGTGAAGCCATGCTTTTAGCTAGCTGTTTCTGCATGGCCTCTATTTCTATTGTTGCTTTGAGTATTTGGTTTGCCTCCTCTTTTTCCTCCACATTTAATTCTCTCTTAAGTTTTCTACTTATGAGCAGGGCTGTGAACGGCAGCTTGATTAGTCCCAGCAGGTATCTCGGTATTTTTCTAGCTAGGAAAATCGTTCCATTCCTGAGATAAGCGTCCTTCTCTGTTCTGGGCTTGGAGAGAAGCCTTCCTTTCCTCAGCGATTTTAAGCCCTTAGCTATGAAGAAGTAATAGTTAGCCCACCTCTGCTTAAGGAAAAGCCTCGCCGGTGATACATTAGTCCTCATGACGGGGTGCAGGCAGTCGTAGAAGCTCCAGTCAAGCGTTAGCAACTCATTCTTTATCGCAGCTCTCTTGAAGGCATCTGTGCCGGGGAGAGGAGTGTATATGGAGAACTGAGCTGAGTCAAGGCCATAGTCAATCAAGTCCAAGGCGAACCTCACGGTCCTTTTCATTGATTCCTCGCTCTCGTAGGGAGCGCCGAGCATGAAGCCTCCATGCACTATTATCCCGTTACTTGACAACACGCTTACAGCTTTGGCCGATTCATCGGGGATAAGGTTCTTCCTCATGTTTCTTAGCGTTGCCAGGTCCCCAGATTCTATGCCGAGGAAAGCCACCCTTACGCCCGCTTCGTGTAGCAGTGAGGCAATCCACTTGTTTCTAGCAACGAAGTCAGCTCTTAGCTGAACAATGAGTTTTAAGCTATTTAGGCCCTCCTTGATTATCCTGTTCAGCAGCTCTACTCTCTGCGATATGATATTCTTCACTGGGATAATGAAGTTGTCATCAACAAAGAAGACCCATCTGTAGCCCAGCTCCTTCACCTTTCTGAGCTCTCTTATTACTCTCTCGATGCTCTTAAACCTCCAGTTCGCGCCCCACATCTTTGTTACAGAGCAGTACTCGCAGTTGTACGGGCACCCCCTTGAGGTCTCGAGAGTGATAAGGCTTGAATTCCTGTCGAGAAGGCCCGCGGTGTACAGTTTTTTATCGAAGACATCGAACGCAGGCATTGGAAGCTCATCCAGGTTTTCTATCGGTCTTGGAAGCCCCGTGTTAACGATTTTGTCGTTCAGGTTGTAAGCTAAACCCCTCGTGAGCCTCCAGTCATCGCCTTTTCTGAGCCTGTCGAGGAACTCCGAGAAAGACCTCTCCCCTTCCCCCAGAAAAACAGCGTCGAAGCCTCTCCTGAGGAGTAGTGGGTATGAGAAGGTGGCGTGGTGTCCGCCAGCAACAAGCATGCAGAAAGATTTTTTGAGCCTGCCTGCAAGCGCTACTGCCTGGCCAGCTAGGCTTGACGCGTTAATTACGAAGGCACATATATCGGGGTTATAATCAACGATTTCGGGTATAACTGTTTCCTCCGGCTTCCTTGACGCAGATGCATCGAAGAACCTCGCATCAATGCCCTTGTCCCTGGCAACCCCCGCTAAATAGGCAACAGCCAGGGGAGGAGCCCTGAAGCCAAAGGACTCCTCGTACTTGCCCAGGGAGGGCCCGGGGAGAACAAAAGCTACTCTCGTGGCTATCTTCCCCAAAATAAAAATATGTATTTCAAGAATATATATATAGCGTTAGGGCCTAACTGATATATACATTATACAACTTGGCAGTGAATAAATAAATTAGAAAAAAAAGCTTAATCGGTCTTGCCCATAAGAGCTTCCATTATTATCATTATTCCCACGAGTGCCAATATCCATGGCCATAGGGCATCGTAGTAGAACAACACAGCTAAACCTATAAGGAAGACTCCCGTGGACAGAGCGTGTTTTCTTTTGTCCTTCTTGCCCTTAGCCTCCTGATTTGCTTCTTTTTTCTCTTCCAAGGAACATATCCCCACGTGAATTTACGCTTCGCCTGGAATAAATATTTTTGAATAAAATTTTCTTATGCTTAATTCATAAGGATTTTATGTAATTTAGGATAAACATGCTTTCATATATGCGGAGCTAATCTTAGATGCGAAATAAAGGTATTCATAGGAAGGAAAATAGCTGTGGAAGCACTTCTCGCGCTTCTTCTCGGCTTGTCTCTGAGCATTATACGAGCACAGAGTAAAAAGGCCACGCCGGTCACGGGCTGCCAGGATATTCTGTATAGCGGGAACTACGTTTCGGTGAATGATATCAGCGGCAACATTAATGGCATGAGCTTGATCGGCGGTAACTACTGAGACCATTCGGATGGTGGTGGGTACAGCGTTACGCGCGGGAATTCCGGTTACAACGGAATATGCGATGAACCGCTGGTCCTTAATGAATGGAACATTGGCACTATCTATCAACTTCAAACAAACCTGATTTACTGCCTAGATATTGAGCTTTAGCCCCGAGATCCCCTTGGTCGGGGAGAACATCCACATAGATATCGCTGTATGGAATAATGGAACAAATACGGCAGATGCGTTTAACGTTGTACCGCTAACAGATGATGAGCCTGTTGCTGACCTCCTCCCCGCCCTAAAGGGCGTAGGCTCTCTTTAGGGCGGCTCATTGGTTCCCCTCATCTATTCGGGGATACATCTGTCATTTGCGGGGCAGTCGGGGTGGTCAAAGACCCCCATCACTGCTTGTATGAGTGGTTGCGCTCCCCGCATCCCACGTGGGCTTAGGGGCAACCACGTTTCTCGATTAAAAAAAGAAAAACTCATAAGCCTTTCTATACCATCCCCGCCCTGAAGAGCGAGGCTTTCAGTTGTAAATCACGCTATATGCGTGGTTGCTGACCTCAACAACGATGTGCTTGAGAGCAATGAGGATAACAGCGCTATGTGCACAAGCGTTGAGGAATCCTCGATGGTCCCCGTGATAAGCTTCCCGACCTAGCAGTTCAGCTAAGCTTTAAGCCATCTAAGCTTGTTGTTGGCGATACTGTTACGGTTAAACTGAGCCTTCTTAACAACGGTCTAGCCATCTCAGGCTTATTCAACTTAACACTAGTGATTTGATAACGAGAGAGAGGAAGTAGTGGCAAGCGTTGAGGAAGACGAGAACCTCACATTAACGTACACGTGGATGCCTGGCAAAGGCAACCATACAATAGCTGCGAGAGCAGATGATGATGAAGTAGAGGAGATAAGCGAGGAGAACAACGTAGCTGAGCTAATTGTCCAGGTAGCTGCGCCGCCGGCCTTTTTCCCACCGCCAGTCTGAGAGAAGGCTATAGGAGATGTCAGCAGTATGCTCCAGCAGATACAGAGTGTGGGAGGCAACATTATGGACCTGGTAAGCACCCCCTGCTGGGGAAAATACGATGTTAACAGTAGTAAAGCAGTAAACATTGTTGACGCATACCTCATATTGAAGCAGGCAGGGCTAATCTCAATAGAGCCACCAGTGTTGCCTAAACAAGCAACAACCATGCTGCTGGGATTACTTAAGGCGCAATACGGGCCACAGCTAGTAAAATACCAAACACTCGAGGGGAGAACATGTCTATTTTGTTTAATTTATTTTGTTTTTAAACTTTATTATTAATAATAATTAATTGTGGTGTAATGTATGTCTTCTCCTCCCGAGAAGCCTAAGTCTACTCGAAGGGAGTTCCTAGCCGGTGTCGCTGGAGCTATCGTTGGCCTCGCCGTCGGAGCGGCCGCGGGCAGCCAGGCCTTCCCCAGGAAGATAACTGAAACTGTCACTCAGACAGCGACGCAAACAGTTGAGAGAACTGCGACTGTTACGCAAACAGTGACGCAGAAGGTGGAGGTCAAGCCATGGTTGCTAGAGAAGTGGGATGAGGAGCATGAAATAGTTATTATTGGAAGCGGATTTGCCGGTTTATCAGCAGCTATTGAGGCATATGATAATGGCGTTAAGGATGTAGTAATACTTGAGAAAATGCCTAGTTATGGTGGTAACTCAATTATTAATGGCGGGCAAATGGCTGTTCTGAGCCCAGAGGAGGGGGATAGCGTTGATCTCTTTGTCAGAGACATGTATGTTGCTGGCCACTATCTGAATGACCTTGAACTGTGCAGGAAAGTTGCAAGCGAGTCTAGGGATGCGTTTAACTGGCTTGTGAGCTTCGGCGTCGAGTTCCCGCCTGAGCTTAAGATACAGGCCGGCGGGCACAGCGTCAGGAGGACATATCAGACCAAGAACATTACTGGCAGAGACATAGTAGTTAAGCTTGTTGAGCAGGTCAACAAGCGCGGAATACCGATAAGGCTCGAGCACAAGGTCACGAGAATAATCAGGGAGGGGCTAAGGGAGGGGAAGGTGCTCGGTGTAGAGGTTGAGGTTAAGGGGAAGAAAATATATATTAGAGCGAGGAGAGCGCTTATAATTGCCAGCGGAGGGTTCTCGAGAGATATAGCTCTCAGGAAAGCTCAGTGGCCATTGCTCGATGAGAGCTTTAACTCGACCAATCATCCCGGCGCAACGGGCGAGGTACTACTGGCCGCTGAGGCCATAGGAGCCATGCTGATACAGATGGACCAGATACA
>WYEQ01000029.1 GCA_009904015.1 Desulfurococcales archaeon
CTATTATATCGATTTGGTGCATTGCTATTTCCTGGCTTCCTCCCTGTGCTGGGTAGTCGCTGTCACCAGCGAGCCATATTGCCTTTTGCATGGTCGCCGTGGTGTTGAACCAGGTTGTTATTGCCTGGACCTCCGCTGGCGAAAAAGCCATGGTCGGCTGCGGTATTATAATTATATTGACGTTCTTCAAATCATTCGATATTGTGTCAAACGTCCCTACTAGAATCTTATATGAGAGCTCCTTAACGATCGGCGAAAGCGAGTTGGCTTGGTCTTGGCTAGAGACTAATACATAGAATTCCGCCTCCGGAAGCACCTTCATCGCCATATCCAGTCCAGCCGCAGATTCCCCGTGAGCTAAATCGACCAAAACGACAATTCCTGGCTCCGAAGCTCTGGCAGAGATGGGATAAAATATTGACGCCACTAGAAATACGATAGCTAGAAATGGTATTATTTTTCTATTTACCATAATAAATTCACCCTAATTTCGTCGAATTATCTTATATAATAGATTGTGTGAGCTGCCCCGTCCTGAAGGACGAGGCTTCCAGCGTTTAGCTGTGGTTTTGAACCTCCAGCCTCATTTGCTGGTTCGCGGGGCTCACATCTCCGCCATCCCATGCATCTCATTAACGCATGGGCTATTGTTGCCTGTCTCACCTCACCCAACACAGGCTTTAGGGCTCATAGGTCATTGGAACATCCTCTAATATTTCTAACCCAGTATAGAGTTAAAAATCTTTCTCACCTTCCTCGTCACGAACGGCGAGGTTTTCAGTTATAAAAACGTTACCTTGCTGTTGGAAGTCGAAATTAAAAAAATAAATTGTTAATTGTTGATCATCTAAAAAAGGTTTATTTCTTAATTAGGAAAGCAGCTCCCAGTATTACAACGATAACAACGACTAAGGCTATGCCGATTACTGCAGTAGTGCCAAGACCGCCTTGAGCCTGGGTCGTCGTGGTAGTTGTAGTAGTCGTTGTGGTCGTTGATGTGGTTGTTGTAGAAGTAGTGGTTGTAGTGGTCGTGGTTGTTTGAGGTTGCGTGGTGGTAGTAGTAGTAGAGGTTGGCGTGGTAGTAGTTGTAGTAGTGACAGGTGCCGTTGTAGTTGTTGTTGGTATTATATATGAGAGGTTGAACCATCCGCTGTCTGCATTAAGACCTCCCGCGTTTTCAGCGTATATTTCGTAAGAAACGAAACCGACATTCAATGGTGGGATTGAAGCCTGGTAATATCCTTGTCCAACGTCTCTCATCATATATTGAATAAGTGTGCCATTCGAAAGCTTAACGATCAACAGTGCTTTGCCCACTCCCCATTCAGGGTCAATGACTTGAGCTGAAACTAGAACGGAGTCTTTTCCTGAAACAGGCTTCTTAGGACTTGCCATTGGAGCCCCTATGTTGGGGGGCGTGGTATCTTCTAATGTACTTATTATCCCCCTGACGGTCATGGTTGATGTCCTAGGGACAGTTAACTCCAGTAAACATGAAGTCTGTCCGCACATTAAGCCTTTTAATGTAGCATTGCCCAGCACAATTGTCTTTGAATCCTGGAGCATTAGGTTCGATGGTACCCTTATAGTTAAGGTTAGCTCGCCTCCTTGATTAAACTGAACTATCTCGGATAGATTTGTCGTCTGGAATATCCAGGCCCTCGCAACTTCTGTAGTAACATATTTAGCATAAACGTTTTCGACAGATATAGATGTTGGACCTGAAAATATGTCCGTGTTTTCTGTCCTTGGCACCACAACAATAGTACCGTTGGAATATACGTCTATCAGCCTGAATCCGTGATAATCTGCATGGCCGTGATATGAAGCGCTTTCCATCGGACCCACAGGTCCTCCGAGGGCTGTAGTGGTTATGAACCAAGTTTTTCCATTATACAGTACTGCACCGTCGCTGTGGACATGCCCTGAAAGAACCAAGTTAATATTATACTTTTCGACGAGCTCTAATAGTTTTGATGCTAACGTCAAATCATCGGACCATGAAGCGTAGAAATATTGCTGAAGAGCGGCAACATTGGTATAAGATCCATTTATCCTCCCATAGAGGTCTGTCTTGAAGAGTGGGTGATGGAAAGCGAGGATTTTCACTTGAGCATCTGAGTTATTTTCTAGTACCTGCTCGGCCCAGTTAAGCTGATCAAGTGGCACAGTACCAGTTGCTCCAGAGTCGAGGGCGATTATCAGGTATGGCCCCCAGCGCAAATAGAAATAGTTGGCCCCTATGTACTTATGCCAATTATTCAACGAGGCGTCTCCAGAATAATCATGGTTTCCAGGTAGAATTACGGTCGGCAAGCTTGAAAACTGGGTTATTTTTACAAAATCAACGTATTGCTGCGTTATCGCTGCCGTGTCAGCAATATCTCCCGTCTCAATTATCAAATTAGCACCTAGAAGCTGAGATAGGAGCAAGGCTCTCAAATAGTTATCTATGGCTTCCTCAGTCTTTGGATAGCTGTTAATCACTCCGACATGTATATCGGTGAAATGGGCTATCCTCAACTTAGTTGGCCAAGATGAGAAAACTACCACAGAGTTGAAGGAAGTTGCCGCGCCCTGAGTCGAGTTAATGATAATGTCATACAAGCCCGGGGAGATATTGTCTATTTGGGCATGAAGTATTAGGTTCCCTCCACTATATTCGTAAGTGAAGTTAAGGCTATATGAAACGTTGCCTGATGCTATAGAAAGCGAAAGCGCAGAAGGATCGCTGATGCCTGTAACTGTAACATTTAAGGTGCTACCGGTTAAAACAGCTTCGGGTTCGCTGAACAGAGGAAATGCTACCGATGGTTGCTGAGTTTGGGCCTTTACCATTACAGGTGATGCAATAATAATGAAGACTGCAAAGGACAATAATAATAGATTTCTTAGCTGAGAACCCCTACTTGATTTCATCATCTTTAATCACCCGTTATTAACTTACTATTTTTCTTGTTTTTCTTGTATATTAAATTAGAGCTAAACTGAAGATTGAACTGCTTCGTTGTACTTCGTTATAAAGAACGAGAATATCGACTTAATAATGCTGGTTAGGCAAATACAGCTGGTGAACTACCCCGCTCTTATGAAGAGGGCATTCTCACCTCGCGGTGAGGATTCCCTGAGGCCCCTTTCCACAGGCTCTAAGGGCGATCCAGACCAAGCACGAAGAATATTCAAAGAAGCGTTATAGTCCCTATTTATAGACCAACCGCACTTAGGGCAAACAAACACACGTACTCCAGGGCTTTAAGGTAAAAAAAAAGAAAAATTATAACAATGCTATCATTCCTTTTTAGGAAGACAATGCTTTTAATTTTATATTAGATTTTGGCGTATAGGTTGTTAGCTATTGGTGGGATAAAAAGAGGTTTCTTGTAACTAAAAAAGGCTATTGTTCCAAAATAACAACTCCAGCGGGTATTTTTATGCGCAAAATCAGAGTTTCCCATGCTCTGAATTCTATTTTACCATTCCTAGGGCCTATTTCATCGACCTCCGTATCTCCTCCAATGACCAAATCTATAACTGAGCTGCTTAAGGACATAGCGATCCCCTTTCCTTCGTTTAGCCATGGAACCATTACAACTTTATCAAATAGCTCGCCAATCCTATTAAGCTCAGATATACCTGTGTGCTCCGTGTATTTCACTAACTTCGCATAGTCCTTTGGACTAAGGAGCAGAGCATATGGTCTAGGTATTCCATTCGAAGAAAGCATGCTTAAAGCCAGGGCGGCATCTGCTACAGAGTTCCCAGCTTTTTCCCAGTCGCTCATCTTTAGTCTCTGTGCGGAGCTACATGAAAGGATCCCCTTCGCTCCGTCTTTTTCTGAGCCGAATAAGATTACTTCGTCTTCCAATTTTGCCAAACTCAACCCTGCTCTTTGAGCCTCAACGAATTCTGGCTGTATTCCCGCTTTCTTCCAAAAGTCTACTTCCCTTTGGCTTATCGAAAACACCGTTTCAATCTCAAACAAGCGAGCAAACTTAAAATCCTCGCCTTCAATAATCTGCGCGACCTCGGTACCCCTTCCCATATTGACTACAGGTATTATGTGTCTTAGATATCTTGCTCCCTCCGCCGATTCCTTTACTTTGTTTTTCACAATGCTATTAACATCATATTCTTTAACATCTACATTTTGAAGTGGATCCGGTTCTGATTTGACAGCACTTATACCGGTTAGAGCTTCGACTTCCTTAGCCCCCGAAAGTAGTTCCGAAGCTTGTTCAGCATCAAACATTTTGAGGAGTGCCATGAACTCACCGGCGTGGGTCTTCTCCTCTTTTGCTATATCTAGAAATACCTTCTTCACCTTGTCATCAGAAATATAATTCGCTAACTGCTCATAGAGATTAATTGCATCTAACTCAGCGATTATGTTAAGTCGTATAGCTTCAGCTATTTCTTCTTTTGAAAGCTCCCTCTTTGGGGGAAGCTCAAGTGGATGCTTCGAAATCATTTTTTATTACCAAATTTTATGTTATATTATCTCACATATATTTTTTCCTTAATCTGACCTCCTCCACGTCCTAAAGAGCGAGGCTTTCGGTTGTAGTGAAAATTAGCAGAATCTTCAACGCCGCGTAGGCTCGCATATACGGTTTTTGAAAATGAAAAGCCGTTTGTCCAGAGAGTTAGAGGCAAGATGGTGGAGGGATAGCTCTCCTTATCTTTCAAGGAGCCCTTTTTCTCCTTTAAGATGTGGTGGGCCCGGGGGGATTTGAACCCCCGACCTTCGGGTCTCTCCCTCTTTATCCATTTCCAGTCATATTTCATCCCCATTAAGGGTCAACAGACCCGTCAGGTTTTTCAAACATGACGGGCCAGGCCAGCTAGAGCTGACTGGAGCTTCAGCCCCTGGACAGGATCCAGGAACCGCTGCTCTGCCTGGCTGAGCTACGGGCCCTCCACCGGACATCAAGTCTTTTCTATTTAAGAGCGGTTTTATATTTTTTCTAAACTTTGTTGGCTTTTTCTCTAAACCTAAATGCTTGATACCTTCGCATTTGTTTTGTTTTGCTTCAGCGAACTTTTTAATGATAGAGGAGAAAATATCGGAGAAATGGGTGTATAAGGAAAACTTCAATATTTGTGCTGACCTACTCTCTGCCATAAAAGGCGGGGTTCCCCTCATCTGTTCGGGATTACATCTGTCATTTGAGAGGCATTCAGGAGGTCAGAGATTCCCTACACATGTTCATGCGATTGCCGATCCCGCATCCAAGAGCTTAGGAGTAACCGTAATTCGAATCATACTTATCATCAAAAGCAATCAGGGCAGAAAACTGTAAGCTTTTTTCATCCCCATTATAAATGGCGAGGCTTTCAGTTGTAATAACCTACTTCCCGATCTAAAAAAAAGAGAATTTCCTGCATTCGTTTAAAACTGAATGATAAGCTTTTCTCTGTTCCTATTTCGAAAGGTCAGGCTTCTGGTTATAAAGAGGTCAGGTTTGAGTAGGAGCTAGATAGTAAAATATTCTGCCTCCTCCGACCACCTCGAACTCAGTCTTTATTGGTGACTGTGAAGAGAACTCTATTAATATTGAATCGCTGACTTTTGTCAGTGACAATATATTGATAAGGTAGAGAACATCGTAGGTGCTTTTCGCAGTCCCTTTGACGTTCATCTCCAAGACTGATGTTGAATCTTTTCTGATTTCGGTCCTGTATTTCTTCTCTTCCTCGCTATAAATAATAAGCTTACCCTCTTCTTCTGAAGCCTCAAAGGTTGCGTTGTTACCCGCAAGCTCTATATCCTTCAAAATCGTTTTTAGCGGATCTGTAACCATTCTTATTTTCGCATCAAAAGTTAAGTTCAATTCCGGGATCTCCTGCGAAGCTACCTCTATATTTCTCAAGCTGTACTTTTTTCTGGAG
>WYEQ01000005.1 GCA_009904015.1 Desulfurococcales archaeon
AAAACGTGACCCCGACAAAATTGGGAAAGACCAGCCATATATGAAGCACGTCTACGACGGCGACGCGTGGGGCATATTCTACCTCCCAATAGACGACTTCGAGGCAGAACTCCTAGAGCTCGGAAAAGCCCTCGACCACATACAGAAAAACCACGGCGAAGTCACAGCAGTCGTCCCAAACATTGGCCTCACAAAGGCAAGCCTACTACTAGGAACCTCCTTCCAAGGAGTCAAAGGATTCGCCATTGTATACAAGAAGCGTAAGCCTTAGATCCTTTGAGTATCATGATATGCCGTGAAAAGTACCTCGGAACCCAAAGGACAGTTACTGAGTACTCTTGAGACATTCTTCATAAGGATGTTTGAGCATTTCCTCGAGGTCACCCTAGGCTGGCATGATTTGCGCTCAGGTATCGACGGAGTGCGCGCTATTATTTTTGAGAAACCTTTTCAAAAAGCCTAAGCATGAGCTTCGGCTCCTCTGTGTGGACCGCTACTATCTCCCTCGGTTTGACGAGCCCAACAAGCCTAGCAAACTCGTGGGGATAATAGTGCCCAGAACCCCTCAGCCTATACGGCTGAAGCCCCAGGCGGCGGAGCCAGCCGAGCGCCACTGCCTCTTCCACCCCCTCCTCAGCCTCGTGCTCAGACACCATAAGGAGGGCTATTCCACCTTGGAGCTCTATCTCCCTCGCAGCCCCCTAGCAAAGTCCACCACCTCAAAGAGATCTGCGATTACCGTATATGCGCTAAGGTCCCGTAGATCATCGTAGCCGGCAAGCTCGACTAGGGACGGCTTCTCGGCAAGCGTCGGCGCACGGAATATTCCCTCCGTCTCCAAGTTGAGATGCGAAGCCCACAGCTCGACAACGTCTAGGAGTTTCTTCGAGGCGATGATACCGCTTTCAGTACGTTTCACGCAACCGTCTAATCTGTGTGCGGGTGTAACTCGAGCAGATATAGTGCTTACATTATAAAATTAAGTTCACAATTCGGCCATATTGTGCTATTGTGTGTTAAGAAAGCACTCAAGATATTTATATTCCATGCCCTCCTTTGTATTGTGGTATATCTTCGCAGAGACAACCTAATGATGAGAATTTCCGAGGCGTTCCATTATGCTTCGGTGCTCGGTTTAGACTATGTATCGTTTGTTGAAGGCCTAGCGGAGGCATATGGTTATACAGAGTCTAAGAGGTTGCGTGGCGACATTGTTACCTGGAGCTTTTTTGTTAGAATATTAAGAAGCATCATTAAGGATTTGAAGGAGGTTTCTGAATATGAATCAACGTTAAAACTGGAGGCTATGCAATCACAACTCAGGTCCCTTTCAGCCGAACCAATACTTTCAGATTGCCTAGGATTGCCAGAAGTTTACTGGATCAAGAGCAAACTTGAACAAAAAGGCATATCAGTTCACGTAGAATTTTATATTAATAAAAAAGGCTTAACCACCTCGTTTAAGAAAGTTTTCAGAGAAGAGACTATGGCTGACGTTGCTAGACAATATGAAGGTTATCTTTTCAATATAATTGATCATAATTTACACGAATACTTGGAAAAGGAACCTTTAGAATTAGAAATTTTGATACAAAAAATGAATCAGTATTTAAAACCTACAGCAGAACGAATTGCAGATTACATGGCCAATATTCACAAGAACTTGCTTGCAGATCACGGCTATGACATTGTTTTCCAAAATAACGGTTATATCGTGACTCATGGAAACCCACAGTTTCTTGGATTGTCAAGGCTGTCGCCTCTTCTCATTGTTCAGCCTTAATTCGCCAGTGCCTTATAAAGCTTTTAAGAGCATAAACCAGATTTTTGAACATACTTGTTTCTGTTTCAGGAACTTCTAGTTCTATAATAACCGTTTTCTTTCCTCCAATATTAGAGATGGCTTTAACCAAGCTTTCTGCATCGATCCCTTCTCTGGGAACATCTATCTTTCTAACGCCTGGGACTGACAAAGCCGGTTGAGACGGGACAGTTACAGGTTCCACTTTAATTTCCTCTTTTTTAGGCGCTAAGACAGGTATACTAACAGAGATTGAAGAAACCTTTTTTGTTGATTTCTCTTCCCATTCTACAGTTCCATATTTCTCTTTTAATAACTGTTTTGTGATATTTTTAGCCCGTTCAAGCACTGGGGCTGGAACATAAAACTCCTGGAAATATCTCATATCGTCATATATTGTGGCTTTACCTGAATTTTTGACCTCGTTTTCAATTTCACTCGCTATAACGTTTGCAGCCTTGCTAGGGTCATCTAAAAATTTCACAAATTCTTTGGCTTTAATGGCAATTTCCTCACCTATACTTACAAGACCAGTATCTGTATAGCTGGACAGGGATTGTAGTATCTTTGTTTTATCTCTTGGGAAATTTACATTTACTTTCTCGACAGTAAGTTTTACTTCTTGTCTTGCAACTTCTCCTGTCCGTTTATACCACATCATAAGATAAGAGCTTACAGCATTCATAAGGGAGGAACATGCATCAGTATAATACCTTCCCATGGTTGTAATCAGTTCATCTTCCTGCAAATGGACGAGTTGCCTAAAAATATTGTCTTCCTCTGATGCTCTTCTACTTGAAGTATCTAAACTACTTTTTTCAAGGGTGAGAATGTAATCAAGCGTAAGAGAAACTGCATTATTAACAGCCAAATAGTAAGCTGCCAAATTTAAGGTGTTCTCCGAAACAATTGGGAAAGCCAGGACAATATTAAATTTTTGTTTGCTCCTAAGAAACTTCTCTGCATCATTCAAGATTTTGTTTCTAAAATCTTCCTTAAGCAGATTCTCGACGGTTGTGTAAATAAGAACATATAGATAATCTTCTTTAAAGTTAAATCTTTCTAATTGATCTATCTCACTAAATTGCTGAAGAATTACCAGATTTTCGCTGGTTCTTAGCTGATTATAAACCTCCATTAGCTTATTTATTATAATATTCTTGTTCGCAAGGAAACTTCTCTCTTGCTGAACAACAGTATGCTTAAATAAGGAAACTGGTGAAGCAGCTGGGATCACGAAATAGAAATATCCTTCTGGGGTTCTAATACTTGAAATATGTACGTCCAGTTTCCCATCCAGCATTTCTAGAACATTTCTTCTTTCCTCTACACTTAAACCAAGTTTTTCCAAAATATCTTCCAGTTGTTTGGCTGAGATCATAGGAATAGCAGAAGATTTAGCTACGTGTTCTTTACCTTTCTCAACTTTAGCAATATGGTACTTCAGCATCTCTATAAGTTTTCCTGTATCTCCGGTCATTGAAGCTGTAAATATAGCGTTTACACCATAGATCAATTTTATATCATGATTAGTTTTTCCTATAATCTCTCCATATAATGAGCGGTACTTAGCTTCAAGTTGGCTACCAAGAAACATAGCAGAAATAATTTCTTCACTTAGATGAGCTGGTGTTACAATAGGATCACCCATATCTAGTGCATTTAAAGCATAAATAGCCATAGCCTTTATGAGTGACCTTAAGTGATGGGCCTGTGGAATATCTGTATCTTCTTTTAATACACGTGTCAAGAATTCATCGAAACCATAAAAAACACTATCAAAGCTGGATTTTAGCTGGAGCCTTTTGGCGATAATGTCCTTAGCTTCTTCTACCTTTAACCAATCTCCTTTGGTTGTTACTCTAACACGCTCTAGTTGATTTATCAAACTATCGACCTTTACAGCAAGAGGAGAATATTCCTCAAATTTCTTTGCACGTTCCCATTCTTCTAAGTCTCTCCTAGCTGAAGCAAGAATTATGATAAATGCTGATTTACGTGTATCAGAATATGTTCTCCTATAATCCATAAAGTGTGTTAAAAAGTCAACGAAGCTGGATAATCTCTCGCGTTCAGTTCCACTAGCATGAATAAGCGCGTGATGCAATTCATCGACCAAGACTAAAATATGAACATTGCTTGGGATTGACTCAGCAAGTTCCCAGGCATTTGGTGCGACATTAGCTTGAGCCGCTCTTTCGACAATTTCTGCAGCTTTTGTAGCGCCAATTTCGCGAAGCTGTCTTGCAAAAAACAATATTTGCTTTGTAAAAATATTACCTGGCTCTCTCAAATCAAATGCCAATACGACAGTATCCTTCGCTAATTCTCGGTTATATAAGTCTTGATTTTCGAGTTCAGGTAACTTACCTATGCACATCTGAGGCGCTCTAGAGCATACACCGTAAAGATGGAAAAGTAAGGTTAGAAGGTGAGTTTTACCAGTTCCCATATCAAAGTTAAGTAAAAAGCTACCGCAAGATCTTTGGTATAGTAAAGCATTGATATTCTGTAGAACTTCACGATAGCTTGGCGTAAGGACTGTAAGAGATAAAACATAGGACGGATCCTTGTACAGGTAATTTATGTCTTTTTCCACTTGTGATACTATAACGGTTGCAAAGCGCGGCGCAAGTTCATCGACATTAACAACCTTTAAATTTTCGAGAATGTTCTTGTCTAGAGCTTCTTCCAGTTGATTTCTCGCTTCTCTTTCGAAAGATAATTTATTCATTGTTATGTACACCTCTTAAGACTGCTAATAAACTTTCTCTCTCCTTCTCTGTGAAACCTAATTTCTTCCATGCAAAGAACGTATAGTAATACGTTAAAGCTGAAATTTGTCGATGTATCTCTCTTGCCCTATCCTCTCCAGCTCTAACACCAAATTCAGAGATTATTTTAGCTAAATCTCGCATGAAGAGATATGCATCCTTTGCTAAACATTGAGGAAACTTAGCGTTATCAGGCAATAATAAAAGTACACTTGTATCTTTATTCCCCGAACTCGCAGTTACTACATTTAGAACATTCGAACGGAGCGCTTGCGCAACCCTATTAGCAAAATCATAACTGACATGCCTATCATCGCTTGCAGCAAGTAGCAAAAATGTATACAACCTAGTTACAGGATCAAGTGTCCCAACGGAAAGCGCAGAAGCACCAGCATATTCAGCCAAATACTCAAGCATGCTTTCAACAGACACGGCAATAGCTACAGTTGTTAGCCTCTGATAATATGTTGGAAACACGTTATCCTGACCTAATAGCTCAAACCGAGTGGCCACAGCAAACCCGTCTGCGAGGCCCGTCACCATAGCTTCATTCAAGTGTTCCAATCCATATGTTCTCACGATGAAATCAAGACTTGCCTTCACTGTCCTTCGAACCTCTTGCTTAAATTCCTCACTATTCTCACTCAACAACTGTATACGCTTAGCATTAGGTCTCGCCACAATAACTATGCTCGAAAAGAATGCTTTTGTATAAGTAGCTATAAACCGTTGCCTTGATTCAGCCCAAATCTGCCAAGTCTTCGAAACACTGTAGCCGGCCTCATAAAACCTATAAAAAAGCTCCTCCCATCCATGCAACTTTCCATAAGAATACCACATCACAAGCAAGCCATCTTGCTTAAGAACCTTAGAAATTGCCTTTAGGAACTGTGTCATTTTTGCACCGAAAGTGCTCATTACCCCCAATTGCTTTGGAGGCTTCCCCCTAATCTCCAAATGTCTCGTCTGTTTTCGTAAAGGTATGTTGCATAGTCGCTTGCCTTTACCGGGAAATTTGGTGTAGTGAAGATTATGTCAAGGATATACCATGTGTCATTGATTTTGACTTCTGGTAAGGCGTGGTCAACTTGGTCTCCGAAGACTCCAACGATCCTGGTTTGGCAGTGTAGGCTGTCTCTGAGGAGGCGTGTTAATCCTAGTGCAAAATCTTCACATGCACCTGTTCTGGATGTTGCTGCCAGTTTTTCGGCGAAGTCTCTAGTAAAGTTTGCGACAGTACTTTTTCTAAAGAAGAAATTTAAGGAATTTGGGATTATCAAACTATAA
>WYEQ01000025.1 GCA_009904015.1 Desulfurococcales archaeon
CAACAAAGAAGGTTCTAGAAAATGATTGGATTCGAAAAATAGATAAGCACACCCTATCAAAGCACATCGACAGAATAAATGTAAGTTATTTACCGCTCGAAGTAAGCAAGCCATACATAATCCTTGAATTCAAGGACTAGAGTTAATTAGGACATAAACTCTGAGTTTTATACGTATAGATTAAATGGAGAATAACCATGAGCACGAATGAACACATGCCATTAAGCGTCGAGCAAATCATAGAGATGAAAGAAGAGGGAATCAAAGTCGAACTTAGGGGATGGATTCACAGAAAATTTGCTGTTGGAGGAAAAATTTTTGTTTGGCTACGCGATCACTCGGGCTATATCCAATGTGTTGTCGATAAAAGTGCTGTTGAACAAAACGTTTATGAGGCTTTTGATAAAGCCAAGAGGGAAAGCAGCATCATTATAAGGGGATACACCAAACTTGACCAAAGAGCACCAGGCGGGGTTGAGGTCAGGGTTACCGATGGTAAGGTTATTCATAACAGCGAGGATTTTCCCATAAAGGGCGGCGAAAGCGTGGAGTTTCTTCTTGATAACAGGCATTTATGGCTTAGGGCAACTAAAATGCAAGCGATAATGAAGATAAAGCACTCGTTGCTCAAGGCTCTGAGGGATTATTACATAGCTGATGGGTGGTTCGAGGTTACTCCCCCGATTCTTACCAGCACAGCCGCGGAGGGGGGTGCGACCTTATTCAAGGTTGATTACTTCGGTGAACCAGCCTACCTCAGCCAGAGCGCCCAGTTCTACCTAGAGGTGCTCTGCTACAGCCTCGGGAAGGTGTGGTCGATAACCCCGAGCTTCAGGGCCGAGAAGTCGAGGACCAGGAGGCATCTCAGCGAGTACACGCACTTCGAGGTTGAGGCAGCTTGGATGGAGATGGAGGAGCTGATGAAGGTGGCCGAGCAATCGCTTGAATATGTCGTGGGAGTCGTGGTTGATGAAAGAAGAAAGGAGCTAGAGATTCTTGGCAGGGACGTGAGCAAGCTTGAGAGGGTAAAGGCCCCGTTCCCCAGAATTACATATAGAGAAGCTATTGAGCGTTTATCGAGAAAAGGATTCAACGTGAAGTGGGGTGATGACCTGGGAGCGGATGAGGAGGCAGCCTTGACAACCGATTTTGACTCTCCGTTCTTCGTTTACTATTTCCCGAAGAGCTTAAAGCCTTTCTACATGAAGATAGAGCCCTCTGACCCCAGCGTGGTAAGGGGCTTCGACATGCTGGCTCCAGAGGGCTATGGAGAAATCATAGGTGGTAGCCAGAGGGAGGATGATTACGAAACACTGCATAGCAGAATAGTTGAGGAAGGCTACGACCCAGCAGACTACTACTGGTACCTTGACCTCAGAAAGTACGGTTCCGTTCCTCACAGTGGCTTTGGGCTAGGCGTGGAGAGAGTGCTGATGTGGATAGCGGGTTTAGACCATATACGGGACGCTACTCCGTTCCCGAGGTTCAGAGAGAGAATAAAGCCGTGAACTCATCTATGAAAGCAGTGGTTTTGTTCAGCGGCGGCAAGGACAGCACGGCCGCTCTTCATTACGTTTACTTCAGTGGACTCGATGTAAAAGGGCTCTGCATAGCTAAGCCAATGGAGGATTCACTCTATTTTCACTATCCATACACTGAGGTAGCTGTTTTGTTAGCTCAGCTAATGGGATTTAACTACTATTACGATGATGTAAGCGATGATATAAATAGCATTAAAAACTTCATAAAGAACTGCGTTGATAGCTTCGGTGCAGACTACATTATTGCCGGGGTTTTGAGGTCGGATTTCCAGAGGGTGAGGTTAGAGTACATAGCATGGCTTTTAGGAAAAAAGCTTCTCGCGCCGCTGTGGGGCGTGGACCCCGTTGCTCACCTACACAATCTCTACAGAATGGGCATAAGGTTCATCATTGTTAAGTCTATGGCTAGGGGCATCCCGCCCCAAATTGTTGGCAAGGAGCTTGATCTAGAGGACATCGAGGAGCTGGTTATAGCATCATCTAAGTATAAGTTTAACCCAGCCTTCGAGGGGGGAGAGGCAGAAACGCTGGTTACCAAGGCACCCCTAATGAAGAGGAAGTTAATAACGAGGGGCGAGGTAAAGGTATTGTCTGATGAGGTGTTAAACTACTTTATAATCCACTATGAAATAGTTTGATCATAGAGATAATGGAAAGGGGAATCAAGCTAGAAATGGTCGAGAGTGTAAGTACTGTTAAAACAAGCTCTTCAGAATATGTTATTGGTAAGCATGTCTATGGAAACCTATATGGAATCGACAGGGAGATAGCAAGCAACAAGGAGTTCCTTGAGGAAATAATGGTGGAGGCAGCTAGGCAGACCGGCGCCAAAATAGTTGAGGTAAAGACGTGGGATTTCACTGGGAAGAAAAAAGGCGGCATAAGCATCATCATACTAGTTGAGGAAAGCCACCTGGCTCTGCACACATGGGAGGAGTACGGGTACGCAACCCTTGATATCTACACATGCGGTGACCATACTGATCCGTTGAAGGGCTTCTACTACGTTGTTGATAAGATAAAGCCGAGAAGATATAACGCTCACTACGTGGTTCGTGATAGCAGAACAGAGGAGCTAGTAGAGACCGTGATTAAAGGGTGAACACGTATTATCTGCGACTAAGGTAAGAAACAGAGCTTTTTTTGCTTCCCACGAACCTTGTTCCAGCTTTTTCTTCACGTACCTTATATTAACTTCTTTTTATTGTTTTATTTTTCGTGTTCGCTTCTGTAGTGGATTGGTGAAGATGCTTGCCGCCTATACCGAGGACTCTTAGCGAAAATAAGCTTGGTCTCCATGAAATTGAGCAGGTTATTAAGGATTATTGGTCTAGTATTAATCTTGATGCCAAGCTGAGATATCGTGGTACAGGTAGAAAGTTTTATTTTCTTGATGGACCCCCCTACGCATCTGCAAAAAGCGTGCACTTAGGAACTATATGGAACAAGGTCATAAAAGACACGGTAATACGCTATAAGAGAATGAGTGGCTATGATGTTTGGGACAAGCCTGGCTATGATACCCACGGCTTGCCTATAGAGGTTAAGGTCGAGCAGCTCCTGGGGCTTAAGTCAAAGAAGGACATCGAAGAGAAGATAGGCGTCGATAAATTCGTGGCTGCCTGCAGGGATTTCGCGAGAGAGAACATTGAATCCATGACGAGGCAGTTCCGCGATGTCGGGGTCAGCATGGACTGGGGCAACCCATACATAACTTACCATGATGACTACATAAGCTCTGGCTGGTGGCTGGTTAAGAAGGCGTGGGAGCAGGGGTTGCTTGACAAGGAGCTTAAGGTTGTTCATTGGTGCCCTAGATGCGAGACTACGCTAGCCGACTATGAGGTATCAGAGTACGTGGAGCTGGAGGATCCCTCCATCTATGTTAAATTCAGGGCAAAGGGCTCAGGAAACAAATACCTATTGATATGGACTACTACTCCATGGACTCTTCCAGCTAACTCTTTTGTCATGGCTCACCCCGACATCACGTACTGTGAGGTAAAGGTAAAGGATGAGGTATTAATACTAGCTAAGAGCAGGGTACCTGAGGTTATGAAGGAGGTTGGCATCAATGATTACGTCGTTTTGAGGGAGTTCAAGGGCAAGGAGCTTGAGGGCGTCGAATACGAGCATCCCTTGGAGGACCTTGTCCCAGCTCAGCAGCTGCTAAAGGCTTATCACAGAGTGGTTTTAACGGAGGATGGAGTCACCGAGAGTGAGGGGACGGGGCTGGTTCACTCCGCCCCGGGGCACGGCGAGATAGATTACGATGTAGGTAAAAAAGTGGGTAGCCCTGTGATATCCCTTGTTGATGAGAAGGGATACATGACTAAGGATGCAGGGTTTGTTTCTGGCCTGTACTTTAGAAGCGATGCTAACAAACAAGTAGTAGCTGTGCTTCAGGAAAGAAACGCTCTACTACATAAAGGCAAGATTAAGCATAGGTACCCCGTCTGCTGGAGGTGTAAGACTCCCCTTGTTCTAAGGGCGGCGCCTCAGTGGGTAATAAGAGTCACGAAGCTTAAATCTACCTTGATGACGGAGGCCGATAAGGTAAAATGGATTCCTGAATGGGCCAAGACAAGGTTCAAGAACATGCTCCAAGAGCTCAGAGACTGGATTATTAGTAGACAGAGGTACTGGGGGATCCCTCTTCCTGTATGGATATGCGAAAAATGCGGTGCAACAAGAGTTATAGGTAGTTTAGAGGAGCTAGAGAGGGAGTCCGGCATCAAAATTGAGAATGCGCATAGGCCATGGGTAGATAACGTTAAGCTAAGATGTAGCTGTGGGGGAGTGATGCACAGAGTACCGGATGTTATGGACGTATGGTTCGATAGCGGCATAGCCTTCTATGCTAGCCTTGGCTACCCAAAGAACAGGGAGATATACGAGAAGCTAGAGCCAGTTGACTTCATAGTTGAGGGCCATGACCAGATTAGAGGATGGTTCTTCAGTTTGCTTAGAAGCGGTATCATTGGCTTCGGTAAATCCCCATATACAACCGTACTTGTTCATGGGTTCATGCTGGATGAGCAAGGGAGAGAAATGCATAAGAGCCTCGGAAACTACGTTGAGCCTGAGGAGCTACTCAAGAAGTACAGCAGAGATACAGTCAGGCTAATGCTACTATCCAACACCGTGTGGGAAGACCTCAGATTTAGCTACAAGGCCCTGGACCTTGCGAAGAGGGATTTAGGCATAGCTATAAACGTGTTTAGCTTTGCATCAATGTACATGGGGCTAGACGGCTTTGACCCATCATTAATCAAGGAAGATTTAAACAGGCATTTGTTCTTCGAGGACAAGTGGATTTTATCCAGGCTGAACAGGCTAATCAGGGATTACAAAGAAGCCATGGATAAGTACGAGGTTCACCGTGCTGCTCGTCTACTCAGGGCTTTCATTGTTGAGGATGTTAGTCACTGGTACATCAGGCTGATAAGAAGGAGGGTATGGATAGAAGAGAGCAACATAGAGAAAATAACGGCCTACAGCGTCTTGTTCATTGTTCTAAGCAACTGGCTTAAGCTTGCAGCTCCGTTCATACCCCATGTAGCGGACTACTTATACGTGAACTTTGTTAAGCCAGCTGACCCGAACGCGCGAGAGAGCGTTCACCTGGAGGAGCTGCCTAGCTATTATGAAAGCCTCATTAATGATGAGCTGGAGGAGAAAATGAGCATTACCCGCGATCTTATAGAGGAGGCTCTAAGGCTAAGGATGAAAGCAGGCATAAATATCCGTAAACCAGTCAAGAAACTCTATATAACCAAAAGCCTCGCCGGTAAACTCGATGAAGAGCAAATAAGAATAATCAAGGAGCTCGTGAACACTAAGGAGGTAGTTGTTATCGAGGAAAACGATGCGCAGGGGATGAGGAAACCCTTAGCGAAGCCTATTTCAAGTAGCATTGGCAGAGCCTTTAGGCATCAATCCGGGGCAGTAATAAATTACATCATGGGCAACTCCGAGAGAGTGGCTATGGACATAG
>WYEQ01000012.1 GCA_009904015.1 Desulfurococcales archaeon
CCGGTGTCGGACATGGTTGTTCACAATAATAATAAGAGTTAAAAACAAGCAAGACTAAGAGAAATTTACAAGACACTGGAGGATGAAGAACTAAGTTAAAAACAAGCAAGACTAAGAGAGAGGTGATCCGTGAATGGTAACCAAAATATCAGTCTTTGGTTAAAAACAAGCAAGACTAAGAGTAAAACAAATATGTTTAGTAGGGAGGACAAATTAGTTAAAAACAAGCAAGACTAAGAGAGCAGCTCGTTTAGTATCTCCGCTTTGTTGGGTTAAAAACAAGCAAGACTAAGAGGGAAGTAAAAATAGTTGATATAATTCCGTCGACCATGTTAAAAACAAGCAAGACTAAGAGGTATTAGTAATACTATTATTATTATTACCTTTAGTTAAAAACAAGCAAGACTAAGAGTCTCTTGAACCCATTGAGGCATCTCACCTTTCCGTTAAAAACAAGCAAGACTAAGAGCCCTCATGCCGTTTGTCAACTGCAGTATTGCAAGTTAAAAACAAGCAAGACTAAGAGAGTAGCTCATAACCAACCCCTCACTACGTTTGTTAAAAACAAGCAAGACTAAGAGAAGCCTGCCATTAAGGCTGAGGAATGGAAATCATCTGTTAAAAACAAGCAAGACTAAGAGAAAAATATAGTTAATATACCAATATAGTTTTCAGGTTAAAAACAAGCAAGACTAAGAGACAACTTTTTCGACTGGGTATAGCTCTACGCTCTCGTTAAAAACAAGCAAGACTAAGAGGGGCGATTAGTTTTCCTTCTAGTTCTCTTAAAGCTAGTTAAAAACAAGCAAGACTAAGAGACTTTATGTATGAGCAAGACAATGGCGAACCTGCGGGTTAAAAACAAGCAAGACTAAGAGACGTCTTCGCTCAATGTGTGCCTAAAATAAAAAAGTTAAAAACAAGCAAGACTAAGAGTAGCTCACTATGTCCCGTTATCCTAGCTATAATCATTGGGTTAAAAACAAGCAAGACTAAGAGAAAGTCTTCTCGTCGCGGCTCTCTACGGGACTATCAGGTTAAAAACAAGCAAGACTAAGAGTAAATTTCTGCTCCTGTGGGAATCTGTATTACGTTAAAAACAAGCAAGACTAAGAGTTACGAACCTTAAACGTAACAATTACAATGTGTTAAAAACAAGCAAGACTAAGAGGAAACCTCTCAGTGTATTCGGCTTCCTTCTTGCTCAGGTTAAAAACAAGCAAGACTAAGAGCCGCTAGTCTCATTATTCTTAGCCAGTCATACATGTTAAAAACAAGCAAGACTAAGAGCGATATTGAGCTACTGATTCTTAGCAGAAGGGTTAGGTTCAGTTAAAAACAAGCAAGACTAAGAGCGAGGCAGTAGCTCCTCTTATTCCTTATTTAAAGAGTTAAAAACAAGCAAGACTAAGAGAGTTCAACATTAATCCAGAGGTATCAGAAGCCATGTTAAAAACAAGCAAGACTAAGAGTGAGCGTGGATCCGCTACACGTCTTGCCTTGGTTTGTTAAAAACAAGCAAGACTAAGAGGACCAGAGGAGCCCACACCATACATCATCACACCCGTTAAAAACAAGCAAGACTAAGAGTTCGCATCTGTTCGCTGCATATCGTACTTTACGCGTTAAAAACAAGCAAGACTAAGAGCAAATAATTTTTCAACCACTTCCTCGATCGGGTATAGCTCGTTAAAAACAAGCAAGACTAAGAGTTATCTTCTCAATCACTTCCGGGTTTCTTGTTCTTCTGTTAAAAACAAGCAAGACTAAGAGAAACCAGATACACGGGCACAGTAACCCCATCAGCTCGTTAAAAACAAGCAAGACTAAGAGTGAAGAATGGTGTTAGACCAAAGATAACGGTAAGTAGGTTAAAAATAAGCAAGACTAAGAGAGCATAGTGATTGATGAGAAACTTAGGGCAAAGAGGTGTTAGAGTAAAGCGTTGTTCTTTGAATCGTGAATAAAAATTACTCGGGCGGGGGTATCGATCTTCTGAGGAGGTCCACGTGCTCATCGGTTAGCAGTGCTTCTCTGTAGGGTGTCAGCGCTGGCTTGCCGTTAGTTATCTTTAGTTTGTTGAAGAGGAGCTTCTTCGCGTTGAGGTCAGCGGTGAGCACCCTTATCTCCGGCAGGCCTGAGAGCCACCTCGACAAAGCCTCGTCCTGAAGCACGGTTGACAGCTGCTTCGTGGCTAGCCACGCCCTGACGTGTATTATCAGCGCCTTGTCGTAGCCGGCCTCCATGAGGGCTCTGAGAGTAGCCTTGAAGGCCTCGTTAACAAAGCTCAGCTTCTGCTCACCGCCATAGGCTATGAAGACAGCGTCTAAGCCCCCCGCAGTAATCCTACGCGCAGTCTCACCGATGTTCTCGTCATAAGCGAAGACAGCCCCAACGCCATCCCTGTACCCAGAGTAATACGTGAAGGACGACAGCGCGGCGGCGGCGAGCGCTGAGCATATCCTGTCGGGAAGAATAATAACAGCCACTCTCCTAAAGCCATCGAAGAGATGCTCGCCCACAAGCCTGCCAGTGAGGCTCCTGAGGTAAACCTCATCTGCCAACGGAAGAAGAGAAGCACTAACGCTCATATATATCACCTACATAAAAATTATACACGCTAAGAAGTAATAACCTTATGTATATATATAAAACACACATACAAGACTAAGAGTTGTTTAAATAAGTAGAGGAAGACAAGATGAGTTAAAAATAAACAAGATTAAAGTCGGGAGCTTATCGGACAACTTTACTCATCCTCAACAGTAAAAATCAGGAGATAATGCATGCATATACGCGAAAAGAGAAATGCCAAGCCCTTAATTACTTATGTATTTCTATGTTTTCCGAATAAAAGCGATAAAGATAGGGAGAGATTCTTGATTTACCATTAAATAGTCTTCTTTGTAGACTACTGGGGTAGAGCCTGTGGCCGCTCCTCCTTTGTGTGGGGATGCTGGCCGAGAGCATGGCTATCGGTGGGAGGAGGGTGGTCAGCAGGTGCTTCTCTGCTAGCCTCGCCGCGCGGGGGCGTGACTGGCGCCCTAGACATAATTATTATGGTCTCTGCATAAATTATGGTTGAAGCCTACAGTGATTAATTGGTTATTGTGGACCTGGTTCGGGAATACCGGTGGATTAGTGGGCAGCGCTGAGGGACCCGGCGGTGAGCGTCTTGGAGCCGTTGATTGGCTTGACGGCGGGTGGCGGGGGGCACACGGGCTACGCCGTGGCTATTGCTCAGAGGCTTGCTGGCAGGGCGAGGCTCTTCTTCTTCGTGTCAGCCGGTGATGAGTGGAGCATCGGTAGGGTCAAGGGCCTGGGAGGCTTCATCGAGGTCCCCCGGCTGAGGAGCCCCGACAAGCCAGTCCCAGCCATAATGACTCTCCACAGGCTCGCCGCCGCCTATTTGAGGTCCCTGAGAGGGATGCCCCGCGGCCTATCGCTCCTTGTGTCAACCGGGAGCAGCCAGGCAGTAGCGCCCTCGCTGGCCGCGAAAACCCTCGGCAAGCGGCTCTTCAACCTGGAGTGTAGCGATAGGATAGCCACGCCGACCAGGACCGCGAGGCTGCTGTACAGGTTCGCGGATGAAACCCTCCTAGCGTGGGAGGAGCAGCTCAGGCTCTACCCGAGGGGAGTCGTGGTCGGCCCGGTCTACGAGAAAGCTGAGCACAAGCCATACAAGGGGGGCTACGTGCTCTTCACGATGGGCACCTACGGGTACAAGGAGCTCTTCGACCAGGTGGTAAAGCTGGGCCTTGAGAAAGCCGTTGTCCAGACAGGGAAAGTTGACCCAGAGCCATACAGGAAGGCCAGGCCAGGCTGGGTATTCTTCGACTTCGACCCAGACATAGGAAAGTGGATAGCGGGGGCAGACGTGGTAGTCACGCACCCCGGGGTAACAGCGCTGAGCGCCGCGCTGGCCTACGGCAAGCCAGTCGTCATAGTCCACAACCCGAGATGGGCTCTGGCCGGGACAAGGGAGGACGCGAGAATGCTGGCGGAGAAGCTTAACGGCGTCTTCCTCGAGGAGATGGATCCCCCCGGCATAATGAGCGCTATAAGGGAGGCGGAGTCCAGGCCCCCTCCAAGGTACCCGGACGGGGCGGAGAACATAGCTAAGCTGATACTGAGCTACGCGCAGGAGCACTAATGATACCGCGCCCAGAGACCCAGGCTCAAGCATGGATGGGGGAGGGGCTATTCTCCGAGCTCAACCCCCCTCGCTGACAGCGAGTCCCTCAGCGCGTCAGCCCTGGTCAGGGCGGCGGCAACGCTCGCCACTATGACCCTCAGCCAGTACCTGAGACCCGATGAGCCCCTTGCCCTCAGAACAACCGATATATCGAGTATTTCCCTCAGCACGCCGCTGAAGATAACTGCTAGTATGTAGAGCGCGGGCCACCTCCTGAGCAATGATGGAGGCGTTGTGGATGCGATGATGATGAACGCCGAGAGCGTGGATGCAGCCGCCAGGCAGAACCTGGCCGCGCTGCCCATATCTCCATTAAAGATTATGGCTGAGAGCGCCATGGAAGCGTAGAGGAGGAGGGCCGAGAGAGCCACGTAAAGCGCGGATAGCCTCAGGCCCAGCAGAGCTAGGAACGCGAGCATCAGCGCCGCGAGGGCGAGGGAGACCCTTATGGGCGCGAAAAGCGGGGTAACCAGAGATATGGCGAGCAGCAACGCCTTGGCCGCCACGAGCTCCCTTCGGAGAAGCACTCCGGGGGCCCTGCGCCTGTACTCAAGAACCTCTGCCAGAACAGAGAGAATCACAGACCACACCCCTCGACGCAAGCCCGACCTTCTCCAGGGTCTCATCCGTCAGCTCCCCCCACCTGCCCCTGGAAACAACGGAGCCATCGCTCAGCGCCAGGTACGTGTCAGGCCTCACAATCTCAGCGTAGAAGGGCTCATGAAGAGTGATTATTATTGTCTTGCCCCTCCTCCTGCCATAATCAATAAGCCTGGCGACGGCCTCAACGCCATCCCAGTCTAGGTAGGCGAACGGCTCGTCTAGAAGCCAGACGGGTTGGCCGGCAATCAGTATTGATGCCAGCGAGACCCTCTTCGCCTCCCCGCCGCTAAGGGTGAGGGGATCCCTCCCCATGAGCGCCAGCGGAACCATGACCTCAGCGACGACCCAGTCGCCCTCAACGCCCAGTATATCGAGTATGGCCCTCAGCTCCTCCTCCACGGTTGCCTCTATGAAGCCGTAGTAGGGGTTCTGCCAGCAGTAGCCCACGAGCCTGCTGAGCTCCCCTCTCCGGAGCTGCCTCACGCTCCTACCATCAATCCTTATGTCTCCCTCGAAGCCCACGAGCCCCGCTATCGCTCTTAGCATGGTTGTCTTGCCGGCCCCGTTCCTCCCCAGGACAACGTGGACTCCCCGCTCAAACGAGGCGTTTATGCCCCTCAGCACTGGCTTCCCGTTGAACCTTACGAAAACGTCCCTTAGCTCAACGAGGACCATCCCGCCCAGCACCACTCCACACTGGCTTGTTAATATATACTGTCTTGTCCGGCAGGCCTGCCTCCCTGAAGGCCCTGGCCCTGTTCAGGCAGCTCTCGCACCTGCCGCAGTGAGCCTCCCCGCTGAGGTAGCAACTCCACGTCTCGTAGACAAGGTCGCCTATAAGCCCGTGGCACGCCCTGAGAAGCGCTGGCTTTCCCAGGCCCTCCCTCGAGGGCGACCACACCTCTATGCCTCTCCTCGCGCGGAAGTGGCACAGCCGGAGCGCGTGTTCAAGCGCAAGCGCGCACTCAGGAGTGCAGTCAGGGTACCTGAAGTCCCCCATGGACTCATCGTAGCTCGCGTCGCTCATCTGCGCGCCGTAAATAACGTATGTGCTCAGGCCCGTGCTCTCCATAACCGTGTACGCGTAGGCAGCGGCGATTGAGAGCATAACGACGTTTCTGACAGGCACAACCACGGATGGCTTGTAGCTCTCCTCAACAGCAACGGAGCTGTCCGTTAGCTGCGTGCCTCTCCAGAGCTCAGCGAGGAAGCCCGCATCGATGACCCTGTGCTCGAGGATCCTCCCCCACCCCCTCTCAAGAGCTATTGAGGCAAGCCTGCCTATCACTCTGCCCGCGACCTCGATTTCCCTCGAGGCCTTCTGGCCATAATTGAATGTCAGGACGTGTGCGTCGCATCCCCTGCTGAGCCATGTGGCTAGGTAACAGAGGCTGTCGGGCCCTCCGCTGACTATAGCCACTACTCTGCATGGCTTCTGTACAGCTGGCATCAACGTGTTGCACCTAGAATGGTTATTTGTGTTCAGCACTAATTAATAAGCGGTTCCCCCCGCTAGCCCCCCCTAGCGATGTACCTCCTAATCGCTGGCACCAAAACGAAGCTGCCAATGCTCATGGGGACAAGGCTCTCGGCCGCGAGGACGAGGAAGAGCATCGGGGGATCCCCTCCCCCCGCCATTACTCCTATGAGCAGCGCGCCTATGTAGAGGCCCACCACAACGGAGTTGATTACAGCTACGAGCACTAAGCCAAGCCTCCTGTAGCCAACCAGCCTTCCAATCGCCCAGTCAACAAGCGTGTAGGTAAACGTGCAGAGAGTCCCTATAGCCATGTCCCAGACACCGTATGGGGAGAAGACGTTGGCCACGAGGGTTCCCAGCGTGAGGCCAACAACGCTCTCAAGGCCCATGACGTAGGGCAGAGGCGAGAGAACATCAGCTATCCTCACCTGGAAGGGGCCGTAGCTAACCCCCGGGAGAACGAGGACGAGGCCAGCGTAAGTCGCGGCCAGAACCACGGCCGTGACCATGCGGCGCGACAACCCACCTATACTGATTTTTCCCGTCAATCCCATCACCAAAGAACCAGCAAGTCATGTCTAGGAAAACACTTGTGAATAAAGATGTATGTCTCGTTATTATGCTTTGCTATGCGCTAAGACAGTTTTTTATTAGAGCGAAAGTAGAGTAAAACAATGAGTAAACCCAGCGTAAAGCAGTGGTATCATGTCCAAGCTGGATGAGTACAGGCTACTAATCGAGAGGTCCAGGAGGTTCCTCGAGACAGCCAGAATGCAGATGGATAAAGGATTCTACGATTTAGCGGTCTTCAGCCTCGAGCAGTCACTGCAACTGTACTTGAAGGCCTCTCTGCTCAAGCTCGGGGCTGATTATCCCAGAACGCACAGCGTGAGGAAGCTTCTGGAGCTGCTGAGCGAGCTCGCGGAGTCGGAGGAGGTTAGGGAACTGTTGTCTGAGTACGCCGTTGAGCTGGGGGCGCTGGAGGACGCCTACATAACATCAAGGTACATACCGAGGGAGTACGCCCTGGAGGAGGCGTCAAGGCTTTTCCAAGCGGTTGTGAGGATGATGGAGGTTGTGGAGAGAGCTGTTGGTAAGAGAGGCCAGGTATAGGGCCGAGGTATTCAAGAACCTGGACAAGCATCTCAGAAGACTCGTCGAGGTAGTCAAGAGCATGGACCCAGAGGCCGAGGTATACATGTTCGGCAGCGCCGCTGAGGGGAGGGCTCTTCTCGCCAGCGATATCGATGTGCTGGTCGTAACTGATTTGAAGCCATCCATGGTCATGGCGAGGCTGTGGCTATCCGGCTTCAAGGAGCCCTTCGAGATTCATGTTGCCGGGAGGGAGGAGGCGGAGCTCTACAAGAAGAGAGCGAGGCTCCTCAGGCTTGGTTGATTGGTTAAGGGAGAGGTCTTTCTAATAATGCTTCAGGAGTACACGTTTAGTGTTACGGGATAGTAGACGCAGGCGCCCATCTCGTCCGGGGCTGAGCAGTACTGTAGTAATAGGCTGAGGGTTGATGAGCTGGGAGCAGATGAGTGGTAGCCCGAGAGGTAGATGTATGCTGTCTGACCGGGGCTTATGGTGACCCATCCCGTCGCCCAGGTTGTTGGGGCGCCACTGACTATCTGTATGGGTGGGGAGGCGCTTTCCGTGGGAGACAAAGATATGGTAACGTTCAGCGTGAGGCTAGCTGATATTGTCGATGAGCTGTCGAGGATGAGGCGCGCGTAGTAGGGCTTAGCATCAGCGTTGCTGATTCTGAGCGCAAGAGCGTGGCTAGCAGTTGTGCCTGAGCCCGATACAGGAACGCTAGCGGTGGCTGAGGTGGAGTTGGGCCCAACGCTGCTCGCGACGCTCCCCGTGCTCAGAGTATACGAGTCCCCGCCGAGAATCGAGTCGGGGGAAGCGTAGCTCAGGCAGCCGTACCCGCTTGGGCGATAAATGTTTATTCGCCCATCCGTGCCGGTGCCAACCACTATATCCGGCACAACGCCCAGTGAGGCGCTTGCCGAATAGGACACAGTGGAGTTAACCACGATGCCGAGGTTATCCACAACCTCGATCCCGTAGCCAGCGCCGGGCAGGCCGGAGAAGAGCAAGCTCCTAGGGTCACCCGTTGAGATGATGAAGTCATCGAACCAAGCGGTAGGACCGTCGACCTCGAGACCTATGTAAGCAGGGTTAAACCTATTAGTTGATGTGCTGCTGGCGGTGACGTACGCAACCTGGTTACCATTAGTATCGTACACCCATACATAGAAATTAACGGCCGTGTTGCTAACAACGTAGTTCAGAACAATGACGTACCAGTTAGCGGAGTTATATCCGGTTATTGTTGCTCTAGCCAGTCGGCTCCAGCTTGATGATGTAACGTTGTAGCTCCAAACATCTATGGTCCCTCGAGTATTGATTGAGACTCTATATAATTGGTTTAATCCTGAGTTAATCAATGCGAAACCGTAATAACCTCTACGTGAATCAAGCTTTGTCTTGAGCGAGGCCCACAGAGACGAGTAGCTAGTTAGATTCGTGTTGTAGTAGTACTGGGATGCACCACCGATGCCTCCGTCGTTGTCCGATCCTTGAACGGAGCTGCCCTTGTAGCCTGTCTGAGAGCTCCATGTTCCACCCCTATCTGTCCATCCAGGCACTGGGTAGGACTCGAAGTCCGTGTAGTAAAGAGCAACGCGGCTTCTCGCGAGGCCCGTGCACACAAGCGTGTCGTTCGTCTGCACCAGCACTACCGGAGGGGGGGTTGGAGCAATACTGGTGCTGAGCGGGTAGTAGGTGAACACCGATGCGTACGCAATAGATGTTGCCAGCAGACCCAGCAGAGCCGTCAGGACAATCAACTCAATATCTCTACTCATAGTCGCTTTTCCCAACGTTTAGTTGCTACCCATGCTTCTGTTTCTCTAAGGAAACAATTGTGTCTATGATTGTTTAAAAACCTTCTTACAGACGTTTTCCGCAAACAGTAAATAAATATAGTCTGCCATGATTCTGAAAAACGCTGGGGCGTCTTAGCGTAATTGTTGCTCGCGGCTAGATGTCTATGAAGATTTCCCTCATGTACTTGAGTAGCACTTATAGAGCCACTCATAGTTCTTGTTACGGATCCCTCTACGATGAATACCGGGGATTCCGTGCTTCCGAAACTCGATTTCCCCGTTAAGGATATAATCAGTTACTCATTGTAACTGTCATGAGTATCCTAGCTTACGGGTTTGTACACTATTCCGAGCTCCTCGGCGTACCTGTAGGCCTTCTCTACCTCCTCTCTCGTGGGCCTTCTCGCTATCTCCCTGTACTTCTCGGGGTGCCTGAGCACGAGGTGCTCCGGTCTGTACTGGTCCATGATGTTAACGAGGGCTCTTGGCGTGTTCCTCGCTATCCACTCCAGCACGGGCTTCGTGCAGCACTCGACGTGGCCTGGCATGACTAGGTGCCTTATGATGATGTCCCCCGCATCGTGCGCTAGCTTGATGTTCCTGGTCGCGACCTCCCAGTACCTATCAACGAGGCTTAGCCTCCTCGCGCAGCTGTTGTTCCCGTACTTCAGGTCGGGGAGCCATATATCAATTACGTCGAGGAGGAGCCTCGTGGCCTCTAGCGACATGTACATGTTGCTGTTCCAGAGCTGGGGGACATTCACGTTGAGGTGCCTAAGGCTATCAAGTATGAAGGGCAGATGAGGAATAGGGTCACCGCCAACGTGGTTTATGTTCCTGGCGCCCGTGAGCCTCAGCTCCTCCTGTATCCTCGCGAGCTGCACAGGCGTCACGGCTTCCCCCCAGTCAACCCTCTCCTGGCTTATATCGTGGTTCTGGCAGAAAACGCACTTGAAGGGGCAACCCCCATAGAAAATGGTGCCGCTCGGGACGAGGGGGGCCTCCTCGCCTATGTGGTGGAAGTAGCTGTGGACAATGCACTTGCCATTAACCAAGCAGACCCCCTTCTCGCCAGACATCCTCCGAGCGCCGCACCTCCTCTCGCACATCCTGCAGGGCTCGGCGAGCCTGTAGGCTATGGCGACCTTGACGTCAAGGTAGCTCCACCTGGGCTTATCAAGCTCGTTAGCCCCTATCTCCTCTCTTCTAACCCTGCCGTAGAGCTCGGAGAACTTCTCGCTCAGCTCATCATGTATTTCCCACAGCTCATCGAGCGACAGCGAGCTTTCATACGGGTTGACGGGGGACTCAACGGACCTGGCTATCAGGAACCTCGCCGGCCTCTCATCCCTCATAACGGAGTAGTACCAGGAAAGCCTCTCCTTAACAACAGGGTCTTTCCACACGAGCAGAGCGTCGGGCCTGTACAAATAGGCAGGCGAGGCCGAGTAATCCCTCATCACTGGCTACCGGGGTGGATTTACTACATTAAGAAATAATGATGAAACCAGCTCATAAACATTCTTTCCCAGAAAAAGCCCATGGTTGAAATAATTCGAAGATGGAAAAATGATATATAGAAAACTTTATAAATCAAACATTCTAAGAAAACATTAATGGCCCATGGCTTAAAAACCATAAACAAAGTAGGTAAATAAGAAGAAAGAGAGGTGGAGAGATATGAACAACAAGAACACACTAATACTCGTGGCAGGCCTCATGGCAATGGTGTTCGTTGCGGCGAGCGTGTTCGCGTACTACCCACTAAGCATTACAGTGAGCCCGACTACGCCGCCGGTAACATTCGCTACTGGTAGCAACTCCAACCAGAACGACCTCGGTCCAGGCAACACCATTACTGTTAGCCTAGGTAGCAACAATGCGTCTGCAAGTGTCACCATCCACCCAACGTACCAGACGACATACTACAAAGACGTGCTTAGAATCACCAATAATGACTTCAAGGCGTACAACGTCTACATAAGGGTTGATACAGCCATAACGAGCTTCCCAGCAGGCTCAACCATTTTGCTGAAAATATATGCTAGCGGCGCAAGCAGACCGGGCACACCTATAGCGACGGTTCCCCTGACCTCCACTGGCACGGTGAGCATAGACAGCCTCAGTGGTGGAGGTACCTGGGAGGTAGATGTTGAGGTCTACATACCAGAGGGATACACGCTGCCATCACCCGCTACAGCAAATCTACATCTGATATACACGCCGTCGAGTGAGACGCCTCCGTAAGCGGCTTCCCAGCGTGGCTTCAAGGGTCAGTTTCCTTGACCAAAAACCTTTTTTTAGGTTTCCTCATTCTAATCTACTACGTTTGTTGTCTAGGCTGGTCTCTCTTCTCTCGAGCGCTATTCTGTTTGTCCTCCTCTTACTCTTCATTCTGACCGTTCTGGCTAGAATGGGCGTTTTCTCGTTCTTGGGAGTAGCTGTTGTTTACTCGGGTAGCATGGAGCCGAGTATTAACAGATGGGACCTTGTTGTGTGGGCAAACAAGGATTACTCAAGGGGGGACGTTGTCCTGTGTTGCCTGACGAGGACCTTCTGCTACACGCACAGATACATTGATGACTGCCCGGGCGGCACGTGCATTATAACCAAGGGCGACGCGAACCCGGCGCCTGACCCCATGCCCGTGAGCAGGGATATGGTTAGGGGCGCCGTGATAGCGGTTGTCCCGAGGGAGCTTTGGATACCCCTCTTCCTCTTCGCTGTTGCTGTCCCCCTCCTATCAGTAGCTAGGACGCCCGTCATAGGCCTCAGCTTCTCCCTCACGATACTAACCGTTTTCTTCTTCGTCTTCACGGTCTACGGCTTAACCCAGCCCCCAATCCAGCCAACAGACATCGAGCCCCCCATCCTCTATTTATCTAGAAGCTACTTCGACGAGGGCTCTTGTAGCTTCGTTATAAGCTACACTGGGAACCTCGGGTTAACGGAGGCGCAGGGGTTTGTCAACAACGTTTCCTCGACAACGCTCTTCAACGCCACGCACGTCATAGTGCATCCGCCGGGGGAGTTGCTGGCAGATATATATCGGGGGTCAGGCAACGCGGTAGTAGCGGTTAACGCAACTTTCAGCAACGTTGGCAGGCTCAGCGGGAGCTACGTCATCAAGGTTTTCGGGGAGGAGCCACAGATAAGGCCGGTTAACGGGAGCCTCGTTATCTATAACCCCAACTGCTTCCCACTCAGCCTGAACGTCTCGTTTCAGTACGCCTACAGGGCGGGGGAGGCCTGGAGGTTCACGGATAACACGACCATTACTCTTGTGGGCAGGGGGGAGGCCGTTCTAAGCCCTCCTGAGGGCAGCGCCTACGCCTACGCTGATGTTTACTACTATGCACATGGTGCTCAGAGGCACCAAAAGGTCCTGCTGAGGTACGGGTAGCATGAGCAGTGTAGCAGATTCTGCATCGGCATATCCACCTAGACTGAGGATGCTGGTTCTTGCGAGCGGCTTGGCAAGCCTCACCGTCGCGTCGCTGTACCTCTACGTTCTGCTTTACCCACAGTACTTCTTCTCAGGCTATATCCAGGGCTACGCTTCTCTCAATGGCTACGAGTTGTGGTACAGCACGAGCGGTAAGGCCATATATCTGTCTAACCTAAGCGTCGTCAAGATAGTCTCCCTCCTAACCTACTTATACGTGGCATCCCTGCTCGGGATCTCAGCTGCTTCCATTTTCTTCCTCCTGCTCCTCAGGAGGCTTGTCCTCTCAGCATCTCTTGCCTACGGCTCAGCCCTCTCCCTCGTTGTGGCCATGGGTGTTCTGAGGTTTCTCGCTCAGGCCTTCCAGGCAGATGTGAACAGGATACTGAGCCTAGCGCGGGGGCCGGGGGAGCCCCTGGTTTATAGGACAACGGCTGGAGTGGTTGAGTTCATAGGCGTTGAGGCGAGGGAAACCCTTGCTCACAGCCTGCTTTTCAAGCAGGGCATACTCCTGCAGGGAGCCCTTGCAGCAGCCCTAGCCCTGTCAATGTCATCCATCGTATGGATTCTCTACATACAGGGGAGACAAGCACACGAGACACCTAAGCTTAAGTCAAGCGAGGATAGCTCCCAGAGGCCTTTAAACAACAATTAACGAACAGAAGACATATCTCTAGCCTTCATCATAATATATAATTGAGAGTGCACATACCCATGAGCAGCGTGGCATCAAGGCACTACAAGAACCCACAGGTCCAAAACGAGATTTACAGGTTCACGAGGAACAGGTGGGTAGCCCTCGAGGGAGCAGTCGGCGGGGGAAGAGTGTTCATCAGGTACCACGAGGATCGGCCCCTTACTATCAACTCGCCCGTAGACGTTGAGAAGCTCGTGAACAAGTACAGCAGGCTCGGGGCAAGGACCTTCTACGCGACCATCCATACCTACAGAAGCCTGGCAAGCAGCGAGGATCCCGATGACCTCGGGAACATAGCGTCGACCACTGTTTTTCTCGATATAGATTCATCCCTTGAGAAATGGGAGCTGACGATAAGTGCTGCTGAGGAGATTGTCTCCTTTCTCGAGAAGAACGGCGTGGATAAGAGCGTCTATGTCCTGTGGAGCGGCGAGGGAGCTCATGTCAGGATTCATGAGGGAGCTTTCTCCAGGGAGCTTCTCAGCAGGTATCACCCGCTTGATATAGCGTTCGTGGTCGCGGAGTTCGTTGTTAACAGCTTGAAGGATAAGCTGGAAAGCCTGAGCGAGAGAGCAGGAGGAGAGCTTAGGGTTGAGAACTTGATAGATATCAAGCGGGTGTTCACGGCGCCTTTATCCCTGCATAGGAGGAGGGATGTGGTTGCTGTCTGTTTGAAGCCGAATGACCTGGCATCATTCGATTTGACCTGGGTAAGCACTGATAACTTCAGGCACAACCCAGCGTGGAGCAACTACGAGGAAGGGGAGGCCGACGAGCTCGCGCTCAAAGCGTTCACGACAATCAATAAAGCAAAGACGAGCATGTTGCTAGCCAGGGCTACAAGAATAGGCACAGTCGAGGAGAGAAGGCCTAAGACGAAAAGACCAGCGGTCACGATAGGCAGGTTCCAGGTAATGGGTCTTCTACAAGCAGCCAGGCACTACCTCCTCACGGGCGACCTGGATAAAGCCAAGTCCTTCGGCCTCAACAGAGCGATATTCTATGCGTGGGCAAAGCACTACGGAAAAGGCTATGTGCCCAGGAGCTACAGGCCCGAACCCACATCGACCCAGGCGTTAACGCAGGAGACCGATAGAAGGCTCGTCGAGGTTCTCGGGGAGCCGGTCTATGTGTCAAGTAATGGATACTACATTATCGGAGATAAAGAGCAGACCCCCGGGGACTTCGACAAAAACATAAAGAGCAAGATAGAGGGGGTCATGCCATTCGAGCTCGCATGGGAGGCGGCTCTAAAGTACGTATCCATGTTCCCCGATACCGTGCTAAGGGACCCAAGGAGGTTCTACGAGGAGGTATACGAGAAGGTTCGTGACAGCTTTATTGAAAAGGTTGTGAGGGAGTTTGGCGGTGGAGAGCAGGAGAAGACCCCGGCCAATATCCCGGAGAGCCGTGTACGAGCAGCGACGAGCGAGAAGCCGCCTGGGGAGAGAAAAACATTGATGTATTGGCTATCACGTAGCGAGGAGGAGGGAGAAAGAAGCGGAAGCAAGGACTAAACACCACTTCAACTAAAACCACTACTCATATGCTCTTTCCTTGGAGAAACGGTATTAGTTTCGATGTGCTTTTTTTATATAGTGGTTAAGACCAAACTCCACGTGGCTGTGGTTATATGGTTCTCGCTGCTCACTTGGCTGATACTCACCTTGGTTACGCTCAGTACAGGCTTGGGGAGAGGGAGGATGATTTATACGAGCTTTTCTCCACTGCTTACGAGGAGGCCTTGAGGGAGAGGGTCAACGTAATCGTGATTTCAGGGGACGTCTTCCATACCCCCAGGCCCCCGAACAGGGCTATCCTCACTTTTTATCAACAGGTCAGGAGAGCTGGCGAGAAGGGAGTAAAAACGCTTGTCGTGGCAGGAGAGCACGACCAGCTCAAGAGGAGGGGCGACGTCCACCCACTGCTAATGCTATCACAGATAACCAGCGACGTAGTGTTCATAGGCGGGACGGATGCAAACACCGTTATATCGCAGAGATACGTGGTTGAGTCCAACGGCTCTAGAGCACTCTTCTACGGGGTGAGCGCGTTCCCCAGGGTTATGGATAGAGTTGAGAGATACAAAGCTATCTTCGAGCAGGTTCAGGCGGCCGTTGCCAGGGAGAGCGGTAGAAAGGTGCTTGTCGCTCATCTACCAATCGAAGGGCTTATGTCAACAAACATTGAGCCGAGCGTCCCCGTGGACAGCCTGCCCTCAGGATTCGATTACTACGCGCTAGGCCACCTGCACATAAGGCATGTCTCGAGGAATAAAGGTGTTCTAGGCTACCCCGGTAGCCTGGATATACTGTCAAGGCAAGAGGTAGATGAGTGGAGGAGAAACGGTAAGGGCTTCTACATAGTTGATTTAAGCAGGGAGGAGCCCGATGTAAAGAAAGTAGACCTGGACGTCAGGCCTCAGTTCGTTGTGGAGGGAGGAAAAAACGATGTCCTGAGAGAGCTGGGCGAGCTACTGAGAGCAGCGTACAGGAAGCAGCCGATAGTGCATATCAAGGTTAGCCTGAAGAAAAACGAGGAACCAGAGTTCAGGGATAAACTGGAGAATCTCCTGAGAAAAAAGGTCCTCGACTACCGCCTAGAGGTCCGCAGGGAGGACCCAAAGCTCGGAGTAGCTCATGTCCCAGGCGAGAGCTGGAGCGAGGCGGGCGTTATATCCAGGGTGTACGGGATAAGCGAGAAGGCCGCTCTTGCCTTGATAAGGCTTAAGGACTGCTTATCCAGTCGCTCCCAGCCGGATGAGTGCGAGAACGAGATTAGGGATGTTCTTCTCGTAAAGGATGAGATTCAGAAAGCACAGGGCGAGGCATGATGGCTAACATAAGGCTGAGGGAGCTCGAGGTAGAGGGGTTCAGGAGCTATCACGATAAATGCAGGGTCGTGTTTAGCGATGGAGTGAACGTCATTGTTGGGAGAAACGGGGCTGGCAAGACAACGCTCGTGGAAGCAATATACTTCGCTTTATCAAGCAAGACGATGAGAGGCAACATAGAGGACCTCTACAACGCCAGGAGCAGAAAGCCGATACACGTGAGGCTAGTGCTTGAGAGCGATAAGGGAGAAATAAAGATTGAGAGGGAAAGGCCAAACACGATGGGTGATAAGCTCATCCTCAACAACGGTGTTCAGGCAATAGGCGCTAGGAGCGTTGACTCTCGCATAGCCGAGGTGCTGGGCCTGGGAAGAATCGCTGAGCTGAGCGGCGGTTTACCGAAGATATTGAAGACAGCGTTTGTTTCTCAGGGAGAGCTGCTCGAGTACGCCGATATGCTGTCCAGCGGCGGTAAGGATAAGAAGGAGTGGATTGACACGCAGCTCGGGCTAAGAGACTATGAGGAGGCGTACAGAAAGCTGGGGGAGTACTCAGTGAAGGCAAGGGTGGATAACCGGGAGAGGAGATACAAGGTATCAGAGGACGACTACAAACTACTGCTAGATGACATAAGCTCAACTGAAACCAAGCTCAGGGAGAAGGAGAGGGAGCTTAAGGAGAAGGAAAACGAGCTCGCAGCAACGAAGTCTGAGCTAGCAAAGAAACAAAGCCAGAAAGAAGAGTTGGAGAAAAAGATAGCCGAAATAAAGGAAAGCCTCAAGCGCATTGAGGACAAAAAGAGAAGATTCGATGAGCTCAGTAGCACCAAGAGAACGCTTGGGGAGGAGCTCAGCAGAAAGAAAAGCATGCTTAAGGAAAAAGAAGCCATGCTTAGCGAGCTCACGCGGAAAGGAGTAAACGACGAGCTGGCCAAAGCTTTACTTGTAATAAAAGAAGCGGTATCGCTGAGAATGGAGACTGAAGCCACAATGAATGCTTTGGAGGAGTCAATGAAGCTCCTAGAGGAGGGCCTAGCCCTAATTGACGAGCTAAGAAAAATGAACGTATCCTTGGAGCCAGGGCTCACAGCTCTGAGAGAAGAGTACACAAAGGCTCTTCACTCAATGAAGAGGTCTATTCAAGATGTGGGAAAGCTGAAAGAGCGCCTCGAGAAAGAGAAGCTGGAGCTTGAGGAGCTGTTGAGCCAAGCAATACAGCTAATCTCCAGCACTATAGGAGGGGTGGCTAGCCCAAGCAGCATCGAGGAGGCAGCCATCATTATTGACAACGCGTACAGAAACGTGCTGAGCACCCTAACTAGAAGCGAGTTCGAGGCAAAGCAGCTCGAGGACAAAATAGCGAGCTTATCCAAAGCCTCCGGTTTCTGTCCAGTATGTGGTGCACCATTAACCGAGGAGCACAGGGCAAAGCTGGTGGAAGAGGCTAAAGCCCAGCTACAGAGGGTCCTCAAAGCCCTTGATGAGTCAAGAAGAGTTAGAAGCCAGCTTGAAGAAATAACTGTGAGAATCAACAGCAAGATAAATACAGTGAAAAATCTGATGGAGAGGCTGGATGAGCTTAGCGCCGAGCAAGCGAGGATAAAGGAGAGGTACGGGGACCTCGAGCGGATGGAGAAGATAGCCTCAGTTATAGATGGATTGCTAAGCGCTCAAAGCAAGCTTAAGGGGCTACTAAGGGTAGATGTTTTGAAGCAGCTTGGCCTGGATGAAGCGAGCATTAGCGCCGAGAGATTCCCCGAGGTCCACAGGGCGGTATCAGCAGCTATGGATGAACTAGCTGGGAAGCTCAGCGAGGCCTCTAGGAAGCTTGAAGAAGCCTTGGCTACTCTTAGCGGAGACCTCTCTCTCACAATAAGGGAGAAGCTATCAACAAGAGAGGCCTCGAAGGCCTTGATAAGCTCTCTTGAGCAATTAGTTAATGAGTACTTGAGGCTGAGAAGCGAGCTCGCAGGACTGAGCGAGGAAGTCGTATACATGGAGCAGAAGCTGGCGAGCATCGAGCAGGAGCTGGCTCAGCTACACTATGATGAAAAGGAGTACGATGAGGCTAGGAAAGCCTTCGAAGAGGAGCAAAGAAGATACACCCAGGTGCACGGGGATATACAGAGGCTGGAGGAGAGAGCACGTAACCTGGAGGCTCTTATCGCTGATAAGAAAACGGAGATTGAGAGCCTGAGGAAAAGCCTCAGCGAGCTCACGGAGGCGAGAACTAAGCTTTCGGTGCTACTCAAGGCTAGAAGCATGTATCACAGGGACGGCATACCATCAAAGCTGAGGGCATATGCTCTGGGCAAAATAAACGAGGAGTTCAACTCTCTATTACAGATGTTTAACCTAGGCTTCAGGGAGGCACTGATAGACGAGGACCTAAACATTGTTCTCAGGAGCAGCTCGGCCTCTCTCCCAGCCTCGCAACTCAGCGGCGGCGAGAAAATAGTCGTGGCCCTCTCATTCCTCCTAGCGCTCAGGAAGACAGTTGAGGAGCTGCTGGTTGGCAGAAGAATCTTCGGGTTCCTAGTGCTGGATGAACCAACAATACACCTCGACGAGGATAGGAGAACTGGCTTGATCGAGCTTCTAAAGGAGTTTCAGGGAGGCAGAGTTATTCCACAGCTAATTATAGTCACGCATGAGGAAGATTTGAAGGAGAGCGCTGATAACACAATTCATGTTGAGAACAACGGCTTGACCTCGACAGCCAAGATACTAATGGAGGATTAGCCATGAGCGAGACCCTTGAGACGGTAGCAGTGAAGTACGAGGTACTCAGGAAGAAGCTCGCCAAGCTACTCGAGGAGCACGGAGTTCAGGACAAGCTCGAGAAGGGATGGTTTAGGCTCAGCGGCGATGAGCCCTGCCTCGAAGTTGCCGGAAGGCCTCCCATAGTTTTATCAGCTGTTGATGGAGGCAACAACAAGAGAAGCTCTCTATCCTTTGACTTATACGTAATAAAGGCGAGCGCCCAGGGCTTCACCCTGGGCATTAATGGCTCGCTGAGAAAGGCTTTCTCCAAGAAAATAGTTGATGTAGACGTAATCATACCCACCGAGGGCTCGGGCGATAGGTTAACACTGTACAGGCAGGTGGCGGAGACCAAGATGCTGTACTACTCCTTGGCAAAGTCCAGCCTGGTACTCGGCGATGGAAGCGTGGAGTCCCTTGTGACAAGGCCCATACACGCTAAACTCGAGCTCCTGGACATGGAGGGCGGCGGGGAGATACACGTTGACTGCGAGGAGCTGGAGAAAATGGTTCTCAGGGATATAGATGAAAACCCGTACCAAGCGATGAGCGTGAAGAGCATTGTGGAGGAGGTGTCGATGGATAAATCGCTCAGCCAGGACAAGGCTTGGAGAAGAATACTTTATCTCGAGATACTGGAGAAAGCAGTTGTTCTCAAGCTCCTCTTCGACAAGATTCTCAACTCATCATCACTAATGGTTTTCCTAACTAAGACCGGGAGGTCGAGGAGGTTCTTCAACGCGCCCGTATCCGACCAGTACGTCCTAAGCGCGACGACCAGGGAGGCGGGCTACTACCTAAACAGCGATGTATCATTCGATAAGCCTAGAGAAATGATAAAGGAGCTTCCAAGGAAATGCGGCCTCAGAGAGCTTGTGGAGAGGCTCACGTTCGTGAGAGGCCTGGTAAGGCTCGAAAACAACGCGCCCGTCATCGGGATGGAGGTCATATACAACGCTGATAGAATCCCATACTCTCAGAGAGAGGTCTTCACAGGCGTTATGTGTATACTAAGGTTGATTTCGCCCGGAGGGTACCCTCAGCCTCTATACATAGTTGATAGGGATACGCACATAGATAACAGGGAGGTCGAGGAGGTGGTCTTAGCTCTGGGATTATCAATGGCCCCAACAGGTAGGGAGGTGCTTGAGTATGAGTAGAGAGCCTGGAAAAGAAGTAGGAATCGTGATTGGGGAGACAACCCCCGCGTATGCGATATACTTATCATATGAGCCTCCAAGGCTCGGGGAGTACGTCGTGATAGAGCATCCGGAGGGACCGGTCCTCGGGATGGTTGAGGAATCGCTTATAGGGAACGCGTTTTTGACCGAGGACGCAAAGGACATCAGAGCAGCGATGAAAACGATAGAGATGATAGGCGAGGAGAGGCTTTACCTAAAAGGCAAGGTTAGGATACTCTCTCGGCTAGAAGACCTAGTACACAAGCAGAAGGTGAGGCCAGTTAAAACTCCGCCGAAGCCGGGCGCAAAAGTCTTCCTAGCAGATACCGATACATTAACAAAGATTTTTGTCCCCAGAGGAGCATCGGTGCTTAACGGTGAGGCCATATACGATGAGGAGAGCGGGAGAGGCTACATAAGGATAGGAACGCTTGCCAACAACCCAGGCGTGCCCGTATACGTTGATGTGACCCGCATGGTCGCTAGGCACACAGCCATACTCGCGATGACGGGCGCGGGTAAATCCAACACGGTTGCAGTCATAGCTGATAGGGTTTCAAGAGCCTTTAAGGGAACGCTGGTTCTATTCGATTTTCATGGAGAGTACCTCGACGCGTTCCCCGACGCTGATTACAACATAGTGGTTCCACGCATAAACCCAAACGCTCTGAAGCTAAGCGAAATAGCCACCCTAGCCAACATATCTCCATCATACCACAAGCAGTACAGAGTTCTGCGCCTTCTCTACGAGGTTGTTTATAAAAAGCTGAGCCAGAGCATCGAGTTCAGGAACAGGAATTTCATAGAGGTAATGATTGATATAGTGGATGACCTTGAGTCCATGGAGGAGGAAATAAAATCAAAGCGGCCCCCACAGCAACCCAACAAGAGGAGGAAGATAAGCAAGGAGCAGGTGAGACAAATAGCTAAGGAGAAGTATGGGGACGTCGCTGACCTGGTGGCAAGGCTAAGCGACCTGAAGAAGGATTATCTTTACGAGGTTGTGGGTAAACTCGAGGACCTAATGCTGAGGTATAAGGCTTTCCTGGACATAAATGCCCCGCAGTACATCGGTAACCTTATTGTTCCAGGCAAACTCAACGTCGTTGATTTATCACAGGTTGATAGAGAGGGAAGCGACGTCTTCGTAGCGTATGTCGCGAGAACCCTGCTGGAGGAGAGGAAGAGGTATGTCACGAAAGGAGAGGGCTACGGCACGCCCGTGTTCCTCGTGCTGGAGGAGGCACACATACTTGTTCCCAAAGACGAGGATACAAACACGAAGAGAGTTTTCTCACAGGTAGCCAGGGAAGGAAGAAAGTTCGGTGTGGGAATATGCCTGGTTAGCCAGCGGCCAAAGAACATCGATGAGAACAGCTTGAGCCAAACCAACAACAAGATTATTCTCAGGCTAATCGAGCCGGAGGACCAGAGGTACGTGCAGAAAACCAGCGAGCAGCTGAGCAATGAGCTTTTAGGCCTGCTTACAAGCCTTGACACAGGTGAGGCCGTGGTTCTGGGAGACTTCACAATACTTCCAACAATAGTGAAGATCGATGAGCATAAGCACAAGACTATGGGCAGGGACCCCGACGTCGTGAGGGAGTGGATGGCGCGCTCATCTAAGAAGAAAAGCGGAGAGCCTGACCTCTTCGACGAGTTCGCGAAGATGCAGTACGGTCTCTGATGGGAGACTATTTGAGGAGAGAAACCCATATCCTGTTCGGCGTTGGGACAACGCTTTTTTTCTTCAGGTTTCTCCGGGGAAGCCTAGCGGAGCTTCTATTCATGGCTATTCTGGGAAGCCTATTCCCAGACCTGGATGTCAGGCTTAAACACAGGGTTCTGCTCCACAACATCTTCTCCATGCTTGTTTTTCTATTAGCCACAGCAATCCTTCTTGTTTACCTGGGATACACATATAGCACAGCGCTGGAGCTCTCGTTAGCCGGAACATACTCATACACTACTCATTTACTCCTGGACTCATTCACCAGCAGAGGAGTAAGGCTTATGTGGCCCTTCAGCAATAAGTGGTTTGGGGCAAGGTCAGCCAGGTATGACAACCCCCTGATGAACATCACCTTCTCCATGATAGGAGCTCTCCTAATACTCCTCGAGATAATACGATAAGCAGGAGAACACACAGTTTGTCTTTACCCCGGGTCCCGTCTGGGATAGGGATAATGAGCCGAAGACCCGGCCCGGGATTGAACCCCCAGGTGGGGATATGTAATCCCAAACACTCGCCCTTCGGGGCGGGGAGGAGGTCAGCGAGAGGAAAGCGTCAGTATATCCAGGTTTAATATACAAGAAAAGGTCTCCGCAACTCGATATCTGTAATTATTTATAACTTTTTTATAACATCAATTAAGTAGATTTGATAGTAAAATTTTTAAACTTATTTCCCACTAAAAGATTCTATCACTAATGGGGAGGATGTAAAAATGAGAGGCTTATCCACAGCGTTGGTGGTGGGAATAATAGTCGCATTGATCGTGGGATTCGCCGCTGGCTATGTTCTGAAGCCATCGGGCACAGCCAGTACGGTGACCTCAACCGTTACTCGTACGGTCACTGCCCCCTCGGCTGGTACGGGGCTTCCAAGCGTGATCGAGGTGGGGGCCCTGCTGCCTCTTACTGGTAGGCTAGCGACTGTTGGTGAGGATATTCGAGTTGCACTGGAGGTCGCTCAGGACGATATAAACGCCTTCTTGAAGCAGGCAGGTCTCCCGGTCACGTTCAAAATCACCTTCGAGGATACCCAGACATCGCCTGACGTTGCGTTGCAGAAGCTGCAGGCCATGCACTCAAGAGGCGTGCAGCTCTTCATAGGTCCAGCCTCAAGCGCTGAGGTCAGAAACGTCAAGACCTATGCTGATAGCAACAAGCTCGTGATAGTTAGCCCTTCAAGCACGGCTCCGGAACTAGCGATTCCGGGCGATATGGTCTTCAGGTTCGTCACCGATGACAGAGCGCAGGGGAGAGTCATAGCAGGGCTAGCCAAGCAGCTTGGTCTAACGCACATAGTGATTGTGTGGGCCGGTGACGCCTGGGGCGATGGTCTCCACGATGCAGTGGCTAATAGCGCAAAGGCTTTCGGCATAAACGTCGTTGATGGTCCACGCTACGCGCCTGAAACAAAAGACTTCTCAAGCGAGGTCCAGCAGCTCAACAACATCGTGACTAACCTTATTAATCAGGCAGGAGCTTCAAAGGTAGGAGTAGTTCTGATTAGCTTTGAGGAGGGCACACAGTTCCTCATACAGGCTAGCAGGTACGAGAACCTAGGAAAGGTCGTGTGGCTTGGAACAGACGGCATAGCGAACGCTGCAAGCGTTGTCCAGGACCCGGTAGCCTCGAGCTTCGCTAGCAAAGTCAAGCTGTTTTCACCAATAATGGCTCCCACCGAGTCAACAAAATTCAAGGAAGTTAAGAGCAAAGTTGTCGCTAAGCTAGGGAGAGAGCCGATACCTTACGCCTATAACGCGTACGATATTGCATGGGCCTTGTTCCTATCCGTGCTGGCAACAGGCAAGACTGACGGTGCATCAGTGGCTAAGATACTACCCTCAGTAGCTGATAGCTTCTTCGGAGCTTCTGGTTGGACCAAGCTAAACGAGGCCGGGGACAGGGCGTTCGCTGACTACGTTGTGTACAAGGTTGTGACTGAGGGAGGCACGGCTAAGTGGGTAGCGGTAGGAATTTACAGCATGGCGACAGATTCATTCACTGGCTCTCTAAGCTGAGATTAAGCGGAGAGCGCCACTTAACGGGCGAAATATATTTTATTTTTTTATAACCACAATTTGATTTATCGCTTCTTAAAGAAAAAAAGAGCTAGCTAAGATGATGTGCCATGGCTGTAAGCGAGAGAGTAGTAGAGAAGGCTGTTGAGGTCAGAGTAGATAGGGTCACCAAGTACTTCGGTGGACTAGTGGCAGTTGATAACGTATCAATGGATATTGAGCCCAGAAAGGTAACGCTGATTATCGGTCCAAATGGCAGTGGTAAAACGACGCTGCTTAACATAATCAGTGGGTACTACAAGCCTGATAAAGGAAGAGTTTTCTACAGGGGAGCTGATATAACTGGTTTGCCTCCGCACAAGATTAACAGTCTTGGGCTAGCTAGAACCTTTCAAATCCCTAAGCCCTTCCAGAACCTAACGGTGCTTGAAAACATGCTGGTTGCAGCTAGGTTCAACCCCGGCGAGAGAATGACCGCCTCGCTCTTCAAGGCTAGATGGATAAAAACGGAGGAAGCGCTTGTAGAGAAGGCCTTCACTATACTGAGAGAACTGAACCTGGATAAGGTTTGGGACCAGAGAGCGTCCTCCCTCAGTGGAGGACAGATGAAGCTCCTGGAGATAGGCAGGGTTCTGATGAACGATGCATCCACGATTCTTATGGATGAGCCCGTAGCAGGGGTTCTCCCGTCCCTCGCAATAGATATATTCAAGATGATTCGAGAGCTGGTGGAGAAGAGGAACATTACATTCATCATTATAGAGCATCGGCTCGACGTAGCCCTTGGCTTTGTTGATTACGTCTATGCCATGGCACGAGGAAAAGTGATATCTCAGGGCACGCCTGAAAAAGTTATTAATGACCCCCTAGTACAGGAAAGCTACCTACAGGGGTGATTATAAAGTGCTGAAAGTAGAAAATCTAAACGCTGGATACGGCAAGCTCCAGGTTCTACACGAAGTTTCCCTCTTCTTCCCGGAGAGAAAGATATCCGTTGTTATAGGGCCAAACGGCAGCGGGAAGAGCACTCTTCTGAAAACAATTTTCGGTTTAACCAAGATATATTCTGGCAAAATAATATTCGAGAACAACGATATCACTTTCCTTCCTCCTCACAAAATAGCTAGCATGGGCATAGCGTATCTGCCTCAGACGAACAACGTTTTTGAAAACTTAACCGTCGAGGAAAACCTAAGAATGGCTGGGTACAACCTAAGCAAAGAGGAGCTGGAGGCAAGATTAGCGAGCTCTCTTGAGTTTTTCCCGCAACTAAAGTTGTACATGAAAAGAAAAGCCAGACAACTCAGCGGTGGGGAAAGACAAATGCTCGCCATAGCTATGTCCCTGATAAGGAAACCAAGGCTCATGATGTTTGATGAGCCCACCGCAGCGCTGGCCCCCAAGATCGCTCATCAAGTATTAAGAAGCATAGTTAAACTTAGAGATGAACTGGGCATAACGATCATACTAGTAGAGCAGAACGCGAGAGCAGCATTGGAGATAGCTGATAAGGCATCGCTACTTGTCAGCGGAAGAGTAATTTTCGATGGATTGCCAAAAGACCTGCTAGAGAACCCGGAGCTAGGCAGGATGTACCTGGGAGTCACATCAAGTCAGGTGTGAGAACCGGTGATTCCCCCCATAGTTGAGGACACGATTGTCTACTCCTCAGTACTTATTTTGCTTAGCCTAGGATTAACCCTTACCTACATGACCACTAAGGTCCCAAACTTCGCTCACGCGACGATTAGCATTGTGGGCTCTTATGTAACCCTGACAGTGCTTGTGCTCTCATTAATATCCCTAGCAAGGGAGGCTTTGATTAGTCAAGCTGATTCACAGAGCTTCTATAGACTAATCAAGAGTTTCTCGTTCGCCCCTCTTCACTACGCTTTATTCATGGCTCTAGGCTTTCTTCTCGGGTCACTCATAGGCGTTGCTCAGTACAAGCTGGTGCTTAAGCCCTTATCCCAAAGAGGCGCCAACGTGGTTCAGTTAATGATAGCCACGATAGCTGTGGACATGTTTCTTCTCTCCATGCTTAACATATACGCGGATAAGCTTCTAGAATACGTTGTCTCAAAGGCGAACGAGCTATCAAGCATCGCTGGATTCAAGGTTAACCTGGGAGTGCAGACAAGGGACTTCATTCTCTATAGCTATGATTACTCAAAGACCCTAGGCACGCAGAGGCTAGTCATGATTGCCCCCGTCATGGCGGCAGACCTGTTAGTTGCCCTCAGCTTTGTTCTCTACAGAACCAAGCTGGGCGTTGCTCTGAGAGCATCGATAGAAAACCCAAGCTTAGCATCAACGCTTGGGGTAAATGTAGATAAGATGTACACCCTTGCATGGGCGCTCTCCCTCGGTCTAGCTGGGCTCGCGGGCTCCCTTATTCCATTGAAGTACTTGGTTAACCCCTCAACGGGGCAGCTCTTCGTGCTGAGTATATTCGCTGCAAGCATACTTGGGGGGCTGAACAGCCTCGCAGGCGCGGTTATAGGAGGGGTGCTAATAGCCTGCTTCGAGATACCCGTCTTCAACTACTTATCAAGCCACCTAGGCATAAGCTCTGCTTACAGAACCGTCATCCCCCTCCTAGCAATGGCGCTGACGCTTCTGTTCATCCCCAGGGGAGTCGCTGGGCTTAACTGGAAAAAGCTTTTCTCAAGGGTGAGGAGGTAATGCCGGTGGAGCAAGCGTACAGCTTTCTGCTTAGCATCCTTTTCTATATGGGTATATATACTATCGTTGTTATTAGCCTAAATATGGAAGCAGGCTACATGGGGCTTCCGAACTTCGGTAAAATGATGGGTGTAGCCGCGGGTGCCTTTACAACATCGTTCTTCACTTGGAGGCTTGCTATGTACCTCCACAACAGGCTAACGGGTGAGCCCATTGTTTACAGCGACTACGTAAGGGAGAACGCGATGATTGTATCCAGGATTAACGAGTGGCTATCCGCCTCCCCGGGCATCTCACTGTTTCTCTTGCTGGTCACGCTGATCGCTAGCTTAGCTATAGGAGCAGTAATAGGGTACATAGCGTCGTACCCTGCTATAAGGCTGAGGGAGGACTACCTAGGCATAACTCTTCTCGCTATGGCGGAGGTAATAAGAGTCATAGGTTATAACTACAAGCCCATAGCCGGCGGCACGCTTGGAATGCAGGTGCCTGACCTGTTCAGGTGGGCAGGACAACACAGGTTCTCTGCCTCCGTATTGATAATAGTTGCTATAGCGTTAATTGTTTACTTGGTGTACCAGAGAATGCTTAGCACCCCCTTCGGAAGAGTGCTAAGAGCTATAAGGGATGACGAGGAGGCTGTATCCTCTCTGGGGAGAGATATTGTTGCGTATAGAAAGAGGGTTATTTCTGCTGGAACAGCGACAGCTGCATTAGCCGGTGCGCTATACGCGCTGTACACGGGGAGCGTTATTGCCACAGCTTATGACAGAGTCACGTGGACTTTCTGGCCATGGGTCATGATGATGCTGGGAGGAGCGGGGAACAACGTGGGCGTGCTCCTAGGAGTCGGGGTCTTCGTTATCGCGAGAACAACCATCTATACATACAAAAACATGCTTGAGGCGTACGTACCATTCAACGTTGTCTGGCTCGACTACCTCTTGCTAAGCGTTACAATCATAGCCATACTGATGCTCAGGCCACAGGGTATTCTACCGGAGAAGCCCATTAGAACCGTCAAGCCATTAATAAGGCAAAACGAAAGTACCTGAATAGCACGGTTTAAGCAACCAGCTCTCTTAGCCTAGCATTTATAATAACAAGCAATGATGCATCATATAGTGATGATTAGGTATGGATAATCCCAGCGATGCGTGTAGGGGAGAGCTGTATATAGTTGGGATTGGGCTACACCCAAAGATGCTAACCTTGGAGGCACTTGAAGCTATAAACAAGGCTGATAGCGTCTACCTCGAGACATATACCTCGCCGGGCGTTGATGAGATGACGTCTTTTCTAGAAAAAATCAGGTTTGGGGAAAAAATCACTAGGTTGACGAGAAAGGACATAGAGGAGCAGGGGGCAAGGGAAATCATAAACAAACTGCGGAATGGCGAGAAGGTATGCTTCCTTGTCTATGGGGATCCCTTCGTTGCAACAACGCATAATGCCCTGAGGCTTGAGGCCCTGAGGCTTGGCTGCAGGGTTAACTATGTGCCGGGCATAAGCGTGTACCATTACTCGATTTCCGCGACAGGCTTGTTCAACTACAAGTTTGGTCCCAGCGTGACTGTTGTTTACCCGAGGTGGGGGATTAAGTTCACGTCTCCCTACATGACTATAAACGAGAACCTGGAGAGAGGTTTACACACTTTTGTTTTCCTAGACATAGATGAAAAGCTCGGGCCAATGACCCCTGACATAGCCGCTAAACTACTACTAGAGGCCTCAACTGAGTTTGAGAAGCGGAACTTAAATGAAAACAGCGTTGTCTTAGTTCTAGAGAGAATGGGTGGCCCAAACGAGAAAATATACTGCGAGAAGCTTGGAGGTTTACCAAATAAGAGATGGGGCGCTCCGCCCTACTCCCTGGTTATTCCCTCAAAGCTTCACTTCATGGAGAAGGACGTTCTGCTCAGCATAGGGTTAGGATGCAACAAGTTATTCTGATCTCCTCCCCGCCCTAAAGGGCGAGGGTTCCCTTAGGGGCTTTCATTGTTCCCCGCATCTATTCGGGGCTACATCTGTCATCTGCGGGGCAGTCGGGGTGGCCAGAGATCCCCCCACAGTGTATTTGCCTAGTGGTTGCGCTCCCCGCATCCAAGTGCTTAGGGGCAACCACAGCTCACGATTAACTCATCATCAAGGAAGTAATTAAATTAAAATGAGAGAGCTTATAAGCCTTATATGTTTCATCCCCGCCTTAAAAGGCGAGGCTTTCAATTGTAAATAGCGCTTCTCTACAGTAAAAAATCAATTATATAGCCTGAGAAATACAAGAAAACTCGGTGAACAGCGCTGTCAAAGAACACGGAGCACAGCGAGCAATCAGCAATGGAGGATAGAGTCAAGCTGTACATACGCATGGTTGAGAACGCGCTTGAGCAGGCGAGGGGCCAGCTGAACAGCTTGAACGAAAATGACAAAAAGCTAGTTGAGCTTGCAGAGCTATATCTTCAAGACAGCAAGTACTACCTAGAGAAAAAGGACTACGCGACGGCCCTAGCAACAGTATCCTATGCAGAGGGGCTGCTAGACTCTCTTAACTTAACTGGAAAAATAAAGATCGAGTGGAAAAGGGAAAAGCCCAGAAAAGTCTTGGTAGCGGGGACATTCGATCTTCTACATCCAGGGCATATCAGGTTCTTTGAGGAAGCGAGCAAGCTTGGGGACCTCTACGTTATCGTGGCCCGTGACGTCAACTCGGAGAAGACGAAGAAAAGGCCAGTCGTGGTCCCTGAGGTCTCGAGAGTATACATGGTTGGCTCTGTCCGATTCGTGAAAAAAGCTGTTCTAGGCGATGAGCAGGATATATTGAAGAGGGTTCTGGAGATAAAGCCAGATATAATTATACTGGGGCCTGACCAAGGAGTCGATGAAGCATGGCTTAAAAAAGAGCTCGCTGAGAGAGGCTTGCCAGGAGTCGAGGTTTTAAGGCTAAGCAAGAGATTTAATGACTTGAGGCCAAGTAGTAGCAAAGAGATAATAGAAACCGTGAAGAAATTGTTCTGCGGGGATTGATGATAGAGTTGAGGCTTAGCAGCCTAGGAGCCACGGTATCCCTCCTGCTTTATGGATTGGTGGTTGCAATTGTCTACAGAATAGTTGGTGGGGAGCCCCCGAGCTCGTGGAGCGAGCTTTTCTCCATTATATTAACGATAGTCTTCACCGTCCTCTTGTTATGGATTCCCGCAACAATGCTCATGATAATCTCCGTGATTTTCGGCTACCCATACAACACGTACGTGGGTGTATCCTCAGTCATCGTTGGTCTTCTCCACATCGTATTCGCTGCTTGGACTTACTTTGCTTTTTCCGATAAGACCTTCACATGGTTTATGTTGGCATTAGTAAGCGTGATCGTGGGCTTTGTTCTCACATATCTAGGCGTGAGGCTACTCATTGCTTACAAGAGAAAAAAGCTGGTTGAGCTAGAGGTACTGTACGATTTCGAGGTTAGATAGCGCTATGCCGAGAGCCGAGTTTAGAGTCAGGGAGAGGGATCTTGCAGGAAGAATAGGGGAGCTCAGGCTGAAGAGAGGCATTATTGAGACGCCCTATCTTTTTCCAGTGATAGACCTTTCCAGGCAGGAGCTTCCCGTCTCCGAGATAAGGGAGATCGGCTTTAACGCGGTTATCACAAACGCCTATCTGCTGTACAAACGCGGGTTCAGCCAGGCATTAAGGGATGTTTTAGGAAGCGGTGTTATCGCGATGACTGATAGCGGCGCGTACCAGCTAATGGAGTATGGAAGCATAGATATCGACAATGAAACCATCATTGAGTACCAGAAGAGAATTGATAGCGATATAGCGGTTATTCTCGACTACCCAACAGGGGATAGCCTGGACAGAGCATTTGCTGAGAAAACCGTGGAAATCACGCTTAGCAGAGCAAAAGATTCTCTGCCGAAACTGGATTTCGAGAATAGAGCATGGGTTCTTCCAATTCAGGGGGGAGTTCACCTAGACCTCCTCGATAAAAGCGCTGAGTTATCAGCCAGCCTCGATTATGATATATACGCGCTGGGTAGCCCCACCGTAATGATGGAGTCCTACAACTACGAGGTAGTAGCCGATATGCTAGTCACCGTTAAGAACAAGCTGCCATACCTGAAGCCTCTGCACCTGTTCGGTGGAGGCCACCCTATGCTAATCCCCTTCGCAGTGGCGCTGGGAGCAGACCTCTTCGACTCCGCGTCCTATATGCTCTTCGCACGTGATAACAGGTATATGACGGAGAAGGGGACAAAAAGACTAGAGGACCTTGATTACCTCCCGTGTAGTTGCCCTGTCTGCTCTAGGTTCACTGCTAAGGAACTGATGGAGATGGAGCAGAAAGAGAGAACAAGGCTCCTGGCAAAGCACAACTTGTACATAGTGATGAGTGTTCTCAGAAAAACTAAGCAAGCTATAGTTGAAGGCAGGCTTTGGGAGCTGCTCGAGGAGTTCTCAAGAGGTCATCCAAGCCTTTACTCCCTCTTAACCTACATTTCAAAGAGGCATTATTTATACATAGAGAACAGAACGCCATCGTTGCCGATGAGGCCTAGCTCTGTTTTCGCTTTCGGTGAGGAATCGCTAAGCAACCCCTATATATACAGGTCAAGAAAGTTTCTACTAGAGCGGTATGCTCCTCCCCCCTCGAGAAAAGAGCTTGTTCTCAGGCCAAGGCTCAGTCTAACAATCACGGATGAGGCTGTACCTGATAAGGAAGAAGTGCACCTGGTTTACTACGACCATATCATGAGTGTTCCAGTAGATGTTGCAAGGCTTTACCCAGAGGGACACGTTGTTGTTCCAAAGGCATTCTTATACGAGGAGGAGCTCTACATGAAGGCAATTAGGAATGCCGTTGAGTATGCATTGAGGAAAAAGATGTTTTATCAGAAAATAACGTTGGAGGTATGCTACGAGTGGCTCGGCGCATCACTAAAAGCTCTGCGTGAATACCAGTTCTTTAATATAAAGCCAGTAATGTGCTTGAATCGAGTAGAAAGCTGATATAGAGACTCTGAATTAAGCTTAAACCTTCAAACCGATTTTATCCAAAGGCTTGGTAACCAAGACTACGCGTTCTAGACCGATGATTTCCTCGAATATGCTGAATAGCTTTCTGCCAAGCCACCTGGACTCTGGGTCAGCATCTACTGGTGCCAAGTAAACAAGGATATCGGGCTTTTTCAGAGCCTTTATTTCATCATAGGCCCTTGCTAGTAATTGTTGTACAGCAGCCCTGGATAAGGGGTCCAGTCTTAGAAGCTTTAATTCCACGATTGAAAGCTGCTCAGCTGGGTGGTAAGGGATAACCGCGTTCTCTCTCTGAGAATCTTGTTTATAAGCACTAATCGCGTTGCCAATAACAATGCTTGCTTCTTCATAAAAATCCATTTTCCCAAAGAATTGTTTGTCCAAAGCAGGCTTGCTCTCAGCGATAACAAGGCCCCTCTCACTAGCTATTTTCTCAACAATATCTTTTTTGTATGGGTTGCCAAAACCTGATACAACTACTAGAATACGGCTTCACCTTATATTGTCTAGAGGAATCACGTAAGAATAGCGTTTTTAAGTTATAAAAAATAGGTATGTACAGTGGTTATTTGAGGAATTTCTCCTCAAACTTAGAGACATACTCTACGCTTGTCTTGACTTCAACGAATAGCTTGGACGCCTCCATAATGTCTTCGGCTGTCACCTTTGTTTTACCCTTACGCTCGGATATTATCTTCGCAGGCTCCATGAGCTGTACGGCGTATCTCAGGCTTTTCTCGCTTCCAATTTTCGTTAGGAGCTCCAAAGCATCCTCGCCGAGAGGTATCTCCTCCTCATCAGACCTTATTCTTATTATCTCTCTAATTTCATCCTCGGTGTAGGGCCTCGTGGGTATTATTAATAGCCTGTCCAACAGGTCCAGGGGTATACCATGGGGGGATTCTATGTCTGTTCCTCTTATCTTGGTTAGCCCTCTGTTTGTAGCAAGTATTATTATGGGAGCTAGCTCGCTCTCCATCGCTCTGCTGAGGAAGCTGTACGTCTCTAGGTCAAGCATGTGTGCATCATCAATGAACAGTACTCCTGGCACTATCTCCGCTTTTCCTTGATTAACAAGTTTCTTTACTTCCTCATCAACAGCCTTTCTCACATCACTGCTTATCTCTCTCGAGGCGGCGAACCCTAACAGCAACTCTAGCCCCATCCTCCTGCTGGCAAACAAAATGTCCAGGTCGTGGAGAGTTACTGTATGAACAATCTCTTTCTCCTTCTTAACGGGGCCAGCAGGCACCTCCAGCTGCTTCTCCGTTGTCAGGTCGAGCTGTGAGGCTCCCTTAAGCCTGCCCTCCTTGAATACTCTCCCAGTCTCCGCGTCTATCCAGACTACATCGTTATTTCTCACTCCGAGCTGTATGAACTGCTCAGCTATCTCCTGGCTGACGGTCAGCGTCACGTTGTCGTCCTTTGTCTCCAGCGTTATCTTTGCTTCCCTGGGTACCAGTACATAAGGGTTGTATGGATGCCTCACCCTCTTTATCTTGAGGTCCTTGACTACTCCTTCGTAAACTAATCTTTTTTCCTTTATCCGAACACCTATGGACTTCCTCAGTGTTTGCATTAGTAGCTCTGTTTTCTTCAGCTCAGTTGAGTATATCTCGGAACCGCTCATCTCGACGAAAGGCGTGTCCTCACCGAGCTCCCGGGCTATAGCTACTGCTATGGCTGTTTTGCCCGTCCCAGTAGGACCTACCAGTAGCACCCCCCTCCCAGCCATCTTCCCCTCCTTTATCATGGAGACAACTATGCCTGCGGCTTTCCTGGCTTCCTCTTGGCCAACCATGCCATCAGCTATTTTTCTAGGCTCCCCCTTCTCATCGAGCCCGAGGCCTCTGATGTGGCTATGACTCCCTATTCTCTTGGGGAGACCAAGTGTTTTTGCCTCTTCGATTATTGACATAATGTATTAATCACCCCACTGGGAGCTTGATTAAGAACTATATCCTGAATTATTATTCTTTGGGAACCAAATAATAGAGTTTACGACAGAGAACTTAGCCATTTAGGGCGGGGAGAGGTCAGCTGTTACTATGAAGAAGCTCAATCATTTATTTATGAAGGGGAAATCAACTATTTTTGCTTCGAGCTGTTTTCCTCTTACCTCAACCGTGACGCTTAGCCCCATCAAGGCGTGTGAAGGCTTTAGGTAGGCAATGGCTATTGGTCTTTCGAGAAGAGGCGAGTATCCACCGCTCGTTACCCTGCCTATACCCTCGCCTAGCAGCGTCACACATGCTCCTGTCCTAGGTATTGTTCTCTCTCCCTTCTTCAGCTTAAGACCCACCCTGACCTCTCTGGCTCCTTCCCTCAATTTTTTATGAAGAGCTTCACATCCTACGCAGTTCTTTTTGTCCTGATCGAAGACAATCCAGTATCTGGCCTCTATGGGGGAGGTATCCTCATTCATATCTTGCCCGTAGAGAAGGAAGCCCATCTCGAGCCTCAGGGTATCACGCGCGGCCAGCCCGCATGGCTTAACTCCTCTATTAACGAAGTACATGAAGAGCCTCTCAGCAACGTTGTTCTCCGCCAAAAACTCGAAGCCATCCTCGCCTGTCCACCCACTGCGGCTGACAAGCCTGATTGTGCCTAAGCTTGTCTCGACGTTCTCCAGGAAGCTCATCCTGCCCAGCTCTTGGGCCTGGGGAACTAGGTCCTTCACGAGCTCCGGTGAGCGCGGTCCTTGGAGAGCCAGCAAGCTGTGCTCCGTGTTAAGCAAGGTGACCTTTGACCCGGGCGGGGAGTGCTGCTCAAGCCACTCCAAATCCTTAGCCAGGTTAACAGCGTTTCCAACAACCAGGTAATCACCGCTCAGCAAGGGGTAGACGAGAACATCGTCCTTTATGCCGGCTTCCTCGTTCAGGAAAACCGTTGGGCCCAGAATAAAGCCTTTCCTGAGCTTATCAAGCTTTTTTGGAACAAGCCTATCAATAACCTCCAGCAAACCCTGGCCTGAAAGGAGGATCATCGTCATATGGCTTATATCGAATATCCCGGCCTCCCTCCTAACGCTCAGGTGCTCGTCTATCACGCTTCCATAGGAAATAGCGGTTTGATATCCAGCGAACTCGCCTATACTTGCTCCAAGACTCCTGTGCAAATCGAGCAGAGGAACTCTCCTTAGAGACAAGGTGGAGTTACACCGGTTAGAAATGATTGTGCAAGCTCAAAAAAACTTTGTTGTATAAATAGCCAGTCTAACTCAACGTTCCAAGCCCATGAGGCTGGAAGCAAGATTCGCTGGTCAAAGGCGCTCCCATTATCCCAGTGGACCATCGTTGCCAATAGCCCTGGTGATACGAGCATGCAGATTCAGGGGGGTCGGGAGCAGCGGTCAACCCCTTTTAAACATATCTGTATTGAGGATTAGCTTAGAATGGGAGGGTGTACAGGATGATAATATACACCGTCGATATGCTTGATAAATACATTGGTCAGAAGGTTAAGGATCCATATGGCAGGGTGCTAGGCACTCTGGCGAGCCTTTACAGCGAGGTTGACGGGACCGTCAAGGCGGTTGAGGTTGTATTTGGGGAAAGCGTTTTCAAGACCATTGAGATAGGCAGAATAAGCATTAGTAACGGGGAAATAGTGATTATACCCGAGTGGAAGCACGCTTCATCAAGAGTCATTGAGAAGCTGGAGAGAGCCAGAAAAAGAGCGAAGGCCCTGGAAGAGCTTTACTCAAAAGGCGAGATACCAAAGCACGCGTACGATGAGTTTAAAGCAAAGCTAAGCAAAGACCTCGATGCATTAAAGGAAGAAGCTAAAACAGCCAAGGAGCTCATCAGGAAGAGGATAAACGAGATTGAGGACCAGGTCGTCGAGATAGAGAAAGCGCTTACATCACTAAAGATGAGCTACATAGCAGGGGAGATAGGGGAGAGAGGATACAAGCAGGCAGCCGATATACTCAGGTCACACAGAGACAGAAACATCGATGAAAAGAACGATGCAAAGAAGGTCCTCGATCTCATAGGAAGGCTAGAGTCAGCGGATATATCCACGGTAGAGTTGCCCAAGCCAGCCACGGAAGCAGCGGCACCACCGACAGCCACCCCTCAGCAGGGGTCAGGCCAAAACATAGTGGTTGAGCTGGTGGGCGCCGAGGAGGCGCCGGCCTAGGAGGATCCCCCCAATCTAGGGGGCAAGAGTGGTGTTGAATCTTGAGCATGGCTGAGAAGAAAACAGGCATCCTAGGTTGGCTTAAGGGCTTATTCGCTCAGACCTCACTGGAGGATAGCCTCGAGGACAGGATACAGTCGGTCATAATAAAGATAAGGGAGCACCAGGATAGCATAAACGAGTTCGCTTTCAGGATGCAGAGAAGAGCCGAGGAACTATACGCTAAGGTAACTGAGCACCTTAGAAAAAGCCAGTCACCACTGCTGACCGATGATGAGAGGAGAGCTCACTATAACCTAGCCAGGACATTCGCGGAGGAAATAGTCGAGATAAAGAAGTTCACCAAGGCAGTGAGGTTCGTCGCTATAGGCCTAGAAAAAGTGGCGCAGAGATTGCAAACCGTGAAGGACGTGAAAGACCTGCAGGAACAGCTAGGGCCTATCAGGATGTTGCTTATCGGCCTCAAGCAAGAGGTTGAGAGTGTCTTCCCAGCTGTTGGAACAACAATCGATGACATCAACAGAGCCATAGCAGAGCTGATGATTCACTCATCGTCAGGGCTACATGAGCTAAACAGCCTTGACTCCTACACAAAGGACGAGGAGGTCAACAAGATAATAAAGGATGCATGGAGCTTAGCGACAGCCACCGTAGAAAGCGTTATACCAGAGCCAACAACACTGATTCAGAATAAGCAGCCAGCGCCGAGCACAGCCAAGAAGTCTCCCGAGCCCATAGACGTGACTCTGAGCAAAAGCAAGTCAGAGCAAGTGGCTCTGCCAAGCTCACCGGCTGGGAAGGAAAAGCCAAAGCTGGAGGAAATAGAGAAAATAGTGCTCGAGGAAGCGAAGATAAATAAAGGAAGAATAAACGTTGATGAAATATCCAGTAAGTACAAGCTCAGGAAAGATGACGTCTTCGAGGCGCTTGAGAGCCTTAGAAGAAAAGGCAAGATTAGAATAGTTGGCACAGCTTAGGCTATACAACGTTTTTTGCAAACCATAATGCTTAGATAAGTGATGGGTAGATTTATCGCTCAACTGGTGATTATGGTTGTCAGGCCTGGCTTTCCCCCAGCTAAAGGATATGGCAAGCGCGTACGCTAGAAAAGCTGTTCAGCTCGATAGAGCTGGCCAATACGAAGAAGCCATGACTTACTACAAAAGAGCTATAGAGGTAATGGAGAAGGTCATAAGGCTTTACCCAGAGTCCGGCGTCTCACAGATATACGCTGAAATGATAAAGATGTACAGGAAAAGGCTTAAAGCGCTTGAGTCAAAACTCCTCGCATCAAGCGTTAGCTCCGGTGACAGTGAGGAAAAAACGGGTAGCGAGCAGGTGGGCACAGCGGATGACCCATTCTTCAAAGAAATAGTGCTCGAGCAGAAGCCTAACATAACATTTGATGACATAGCTGATTTGGAGCACGCTAAGAGAGCAATAAGGGAAGCGATAATCTATCCTGTTAAAAGACCTGATTTATTCCCTCTAGGCTGGCCGAGAGGAATACTGCTTTTCGGCCCTCCTGGATGTGGGAAAACAATGATTGCGGCGGCGGTGGCTAACGAGGTGGACGGCATATTCATATACGCTGATGCCAGCAACATAATGTCTAAATGGCTTGGTGAAGCGGAGAAAAACGTCGCTAAGCTCTTCAAGTTCGCTAGAGCGAAGAGCACGGAGGGCAAGCCCGTCATAATATTCATCGATGAGATAGATGCTTTGCTTGGAAGATTCAGCAGCGAGGTAGGAGGTGAAGCGAGGGTCAGGAACCAGTTCCTAAAGGAAATGGACGGTCTGCAGGACAAGGACAGCAAGTACCACGTGTACGTTATCGGGGCAACAAACAAGCCATGGCTACTAGATGATGGCTTCATCAGGAGGTTTAACAAGAGAATCTACATACCGTTGCCAAACGAGGAGGCAAGATTAGAAATGCTGAAGATATACACAAAGAGCCTCAAGCTCGACCCCTCAGTCGATTTAGTTGAGCTGGCCAAGAGAACCGAGGGTTACAGTGGAAGCGATATAAAAGACCTAGTTATAGAGGCTCACAACAGGGTGGTGAGAGAGTACTTCGAGGCTCAAAGAGGAGAGGGGGAGCCAAGGCCTATAACAATGGATGACTTCCTGCAGGTCCTCAAGGAGCGTAAGCCGAGCGTTGACAAGCTGATGCTTACAAGAATAGAGAGCTGGGCAAAGGACCACGGTGCCTAGCAATATAATCTTAAAGCTAAAAAGCTCGCCCGACAAAGATAAAGAGCACTTGATTTTCGAGGGCGGCGAGGAAACTTCCAAGTAACTGATGAAAAATCTTTATAAACTTTCTAGCGCGAACCAATTAAGTGGAGGCACCGGAGCGCCTAGACCGCCGAGGCTCTTAACCCGTAGGTCCCGGGTTCAAATCCCGGCGGGCCCGCCACAGCGATGAGAAAGGGCTCCTAAACCCTCTCTAATCATGATGACCCCGGTTATACTCCCTGATGACAGCGTGAAGAAACCTCGCATCGCTGAGGAGAATCATCACGTGTTACTGTTTTTTCCTTGAGAACAGGATTGAATGTAGCGTTTTTCTGCGAATTGCTTAATATTTATTACCTTTATTTTGCTTTATTTCTCATGTCGAATTTACCTAAGGGGGATGCAAGGAGATGAATGGTAAACTAATAGTTATAGCTCTAGGGGGGAACGCCTTCTTACAGAAAGATGAGAAAGGAACAGTTGAGGAACAGTGGAGGAACGTCTATGCTGCGGCTAAGACCATTGTTGAGCTAATCAAGATGGGCAACAAGGTAGTTGTTACCCACGGCAACGGCCCGCAGGTAGGAAACGTGATGGAATGGATGGAGGCCCTCAAACACAAGATACCGCCGCTCACCATGGATATCGCGGGCGCCATGACTCAGGGATGGATTGGCTACATGTTGCAGCAGGCAATACAAAACGTTCTTATCGAAGAAGGCCTTGACCACAGATACAGAGTTGCAACGATAGTTAACCAAGTCGTGGTTAGATCGGATGACCCAGCGTGGAACAACCCAACAAAGTACGTTGGCCCCTACTACACTGAGGAGGAGGCAAAGAAGCTCGCAGCCGAAAAGGGATGGGTGGTTAAGCCTGACCCTAGGGGCGGGTGGAGAAGGGTTGTACCATCGCCTGACGTGGTTGACAACGTGGAGAAGGAGGCCATCAAGACACTTCTCGAGAACAACTTCATCGTTATCGCCAGCGGTGGTGGGGGAATACCGGTTGTGAGGGACGAGAAGGGGAGGCACAGGGGTGTAGAGGCAGTCATAGACAAGGACCTAGCTGGCCAGCTACTAGCGAGGCTCGTGGGAGCGGACCACTTCATTATCCTAACGGATGTTGATGGCGCATACATAAACTATGGTAAGCCGAATCAGCAGCTCCTCAAAGTACTCACTGTGAGCGAGGCAAAGAAGCTACTGGAGCAGGGAGTCTTCGGCGCTGGTAGCATGGGCCCGAAGGTAAAGGCATGCGTCAGGTTCACTGAAGCTACAGGCAAGGAATCCTTCATAGGGCATCTCTACAAGGCGATATCCACACTGAGAGGAGAAACCGGCACCAAGTTCATACCTGGCTAAAACAGCGAGGAGGAAAACTTCTTCAAGAATTTTTAAGAATTATTTTTAAAAAGATTATAGCTGGAAACCTCGCCTTGTCAGCTAAGCTCTTCTTGAGCAATCATTTTATCGTTTAGCCAAACCCTAACCAGACTTCTCGAAACGCTCACAACATAATCATTGATAAAGAAGCCTCTATCGCACCAATCATGCCTTAACTTGTAGAGCAGGCTTATCTTTCCGTTATCGATCTTTAGTACGACCAGGCCTACCAAGCCTTTATCCATATCCACGATTGGTACCAGCGCTCGCCAGGTCCTCGCATCATAGTTAAACGCCTTGTGGTCATACATAACCGGTGAGGAGTACCCAATCTCCAGGGCATCAACTTCTCTTGGCTCAGCAGGGTTCGAGACATCGAACAACGAGACCTTAGCCGTCAAGCCATCACTGTAACCCACGCCTATGAGCATAGTGGAGTTAACCGGGTGGAGGTACTCGCTGAAGCCCGGCACCTTTAGGTAACCGAGAATCCTCGGGTTACTTGGGTCGCTGAGGTCAACGGCGAACAGCGGGTCAATCTGCCTGTATGTAACTAGGTATAGCATGTTGTTTATGAACCTTGAGCTGTAGATAACCTCTCCGGGGGCCAGGTCCTCTAAGCTACCTAGAACCCTCAGGTCCTTATCGCTGATAACGACCCTGTTAACGCTCTGTACCTCGGGGTATATGTAGGGGAGGCCTCCGGGAACATACTCTGTTCTTATAGATGTAATCTTCTCGGCTGTCAGCGCTAATATGAGGTTGCCTTTGCTATCCTCGTTTATAGCGAACTGGTCGAGCAACCTTCCCCAGTACTTGTTTCTTGATGAGGGCTGAAGCTTGTCGAGGCTTATTTTCAGAGCATGCGTGAGAGGGCCTATAAAGCCTCCTTGCTCAGCGTAGAACTTTTCTATCTCTCTGGCCATGGCCTTTAATTGCTCATTGCCCATTTTGCTCATTGCTTCCTGCAGAACAGACGATATCATCTGTGCTCTGAGCTCATCGCTTATTCCAGTCATCTCGAGTATCTTGTCTACCGCTTGCCTATACTCGTCGGGCAAATAGGGCTTAATCCTCTCTATGAGCTTGCCTACATCGATGTTTACCCACTCGTAGCTGGTGGAGAACAAGTAGAGATTAACTCCGCTCATGTAGACTCTCTCGACGGGGGGCGCGAAGACAACGCTGTAATCCATCATGCCTGTCCCAGCATCTATTCTTAGTAACACGACGGGAATTCCGTAGTTCTCCCCGGGAGCATAGAAGGTTTTACTAGGCAATGGGGGCTCGTTGTTTATTAAGGGGAAAGTGCCCGTGGTTCCTGAGGAGCCTACCACCATTATCCTGTAAATCGGCTCCTGGAGCACTACGTAAACTGAGCTTCCAATACTCCTTGTAGCTATAGGTAGACCTGTTGAGTTGAAGCTCCAGAGCATCGCCGGCAACTTCGGGTTGGATACATCGTATACGCTAATTATCGTTAGCGGTCTTCCAATCCTTACTGGCAATATTCTGACCTCGCTCCCCGGGGCGGTTGTAGTGGCTTTCTCCTCGGGCAACGATGCCTCCGTCTCAAGCGTGGATTGGCTAATGATAACTAGCTTTGAGTTGCCTATCAGGAATAGCTGGTCGGCATACGCGTTGCTAGTTAAATTAATTACTGAGGCCAGAGAGAGCTGCTCAGGCGGGTTTATGGTAAGCACGTAGACCTGGCTCCCCTTCGCAACCACAACTAGCTTGTCACTTATCTTGACGTAGTCTCCTTCATCTATTCCTTCCACCTGGATGTTTGTCCCTACAACATATGTGGATTTAGCCTCAGTTGATGCTAGCTGTATTGGGGCTGTCGCCGCGGGCATGGTTGTTGCTACTCGGTACAGGCTGGTTGTTGATGCTTGGTGCTTGTTTAAGAAGTCCAGGAGCTCATCCATGCTGCTGAACGTCTTGAATAAAGCTGTGTTACCGGTTCCGTTGCTTATAGGCGTTGTTGTGCTTGTATGTTGATTGGATAGCGAGTAATCCCTTATAACAAGAAACGCTATGCTTGAAGCTATGACTATGAACACGAGTACCGTTACGTAAAGGCTGTTTCTACTCATATGCTTTTTACCCTCCCATTTATCTTGGGGAACCTCTCTCTTAACTCTATGCCGTGGAACACCCTGTTCGAACACTTGGTAAAAGCGATTATCGACGCGGCCCCCAATAACTGTTTTATACCAAACATTTACTATTACTTTAATGAATGGTGCCCATAGAGAGACATGACTAGCAGGGTAAGCAGAGGCGTCTCAGAGCTAACGGCCACGGTTCTCCTAGCTCTAATCATAATAGCCGCTGGGGGCCTGGTCCTAATCAACTACTATTCATCCTGGTCATCCGAGTGGCATCTATACGCCTCATCGTACCAAAAAGCGCTGAGCATGGTTAACGAAGCCGTAGTAGACCTTGTCTACGGGTACTATAATGTAAGTGAAGGAGCCCTACACCTGGTCCTCTCGGTAGGCAACGGAGGCGTAACCATAGATGCTGTATACATAAATGAATCTATATACTGGCGCAGGGGGGATCCCGGGCTAACCGTGAACGGGGTTCAGAGAAGCGATGGATCCCTCCCGTCAAGCGCAGCTTTAGTCGAGCTGGTCATAAGCAGGGGGATAAGCGTGGCGCCGGGGAGTGAGTTATCAGTGAAAATAGTCACTCAGGCAGGTAACACCTATGTGTTCAAGGTGGTAGCTAGGGGATGAGGAGGGCTGAGCTGGGCGTTAGTGGAGTACTAGCGATGGTGCTTATATCATTAATGATAATTATATTTTTGATTAGCTACGCCTACGTAACTGAGCAGAGCCGGAGAATCCAGGCCCTGATGGAGGAGAGGTACAGAACGTTATCGGAGTCTCGCGAGATAGCTAGAAGCGTTTCTTCAAACTGGATGTACGATGAGGCGGCGAGGATGCTTGTGCTCGAGGTGACAAATTGGTACAGAGAACCACTAGTGATAACGGGAGTAGTAACGGTGGATAATGCAGGCGGCTACAATGTGATAAGTCTGAACACAACCATTACGCCCGGGGAGAACAGGACGTTGCAACTCGCGATGAGCTACTCGCCGAAAGCAGTGTTCTTAAGCCTAGCCGGAAAAGGGCCAGTATCAACAGCCATAGCTTCACAGAAGAAAACAGGGGAGGCATCAGCGGGAATAAAGACGTGGAGCGGGGGACTCCTGGACAAAATATACAGTGGTTACGTGAAAACGCAGTACGGCTACATAACTATAGTTAACTCAAGCCAGACAAGAATCATCGGTGACCTTTTGAGAGGTGAATTGGCAGGCACTAACCTTAGCGACTCAGACCTGCAGAAAATCAGGGAAAGAGACAACGTAAGCATAACAAAAGTAATCAACATCAAGGGAAGAACAACAATAAATATGACGGTTGAAGGAACGCTTAATACAACAGCTTGTGTTGAGGGCGTGGAGGCCTACCTGGATGTGAGTGCATCAGTTAGCTTGGTTGGAGGCGGGAATATATTTAGCTTTCAGCTATACCTATACAACTATACGACAGGGAGTTTTGACCTAATAGTCAGCAATACTACCAGTATAAATAATACTATCAGTATAAATTACACTGGGCGAATACAGCTCAGCAATGGAGGCTACATAATAAGGTTGTCCGTAGACGCAAGCCAAGATGTAAATTTAACCGTAGACGTTGCTAACGTCTATGCTTATTGTCGATTTAATAGAACTATTTACGAAGGCTATGCTCTGCTTATCGGTGATAGCCAGGTGGCAGCTTTCTACGGCGTTGCTAACGGCTCTCTGGGAGCCAGGCTCTATAGTGTTGCCTTCAATGTAACTGGCTACTCGCTGGGTGCTAATTCATCCTTCTCGTTGCTTGGCAATCAGCTTTTCCACGCCTATTCCGATGGCAGCGACGTAGTTGTCCGCTTATTTGACCTTGGGAACGTTACTGGGGGCTGGGCTTACCTCGCAAGATGCGCTGGCTTCGGCCCAACAGATGTTCTCGCCATCGAGCCCCTCATGAAGGATGGTAAGCCGTACCTTCTAGTGGCTGGTAGCCAGAGGTACTGCTTGGTGGATGCATCCAACACCACTGCTTCCAGCGTAAACAGCACGCCAACGGGGATAATGATTGGCACGTATGACGGATTTGTGGCTGGCGCGAGCGATTACCTAAGGGTTTATCTCACGGGTATCAACATCTCGAGCAACAAGCCAAGCATATTTGTTTTCGATGGACAAAGCTTCAGCGAGAGCGTAGAGATACCTGTAGCCAGGCCCGTGGGACTAGCAATAGGCGGTGGGGCATTATGGTTGATGGGAGACTCAGGCACGCTATACATGATTAATACTGCGACAAAACAGGTCTCAATATACGAGGTTGTGCTAAGCTTCATACCCAGAGAGAAAGGAGATAAACTAGAGAGAATAGACAACAAACTGATTTTCATCCGGGGAGACTCGACGAGCGAGTACTGGGTACTGGAGCTCGGATAAACCAAGTGGCAATAGAAATCGAAAACTAGCTTTCGTGGGCCCGCGGGGATTCGAACCCCGGACCACCCGGTTATGAGCCGGGCGCTCTACCTGGCTGAGCTACGGGCCCAAAAGAAAGCATTCAATATAAATGGATTATACAAAAGGTTTATAAATAAAACGAGGATACAGCCCCAAACCTCGCCGTAATAGCGGGAACCCTCGCATTTTAGGGGCAGGAGGAGGTCAGTCTCAAACAAACTATTTATTGGTTCCTCGGGACTCAAGGGTTTTCCTTAGCTTCGTTCTATTCTCTACATCAACAAGCATTGCTCGTGTGTCATCTATAACTCTTCTCATGGTGTCTACCTTGTGTCTTAGCCCTGGGACGAGGGGGTCGGGGTAATCCAGCTCTCTGAGAGCGAGGTAAATCTCATCCATTAGGTCCAGCAACTCGAAGGCCCCATCAATATCGTCTAGCCTGACTTTATCTAGGCATAACCTGCGGAGCTCGCCAATCAAATCGGCTACTCCGAGCAGAAAGGCTGATGGATGAACGTTTAGCTCGGATGGCCTTGGTAGATGCTTTTTGCTAAGTATATGGTGCAGAGCTACTGCCTCAACGTATTCTGCGTATGCTGACTGCGCGAAGCCGCTGTACATGAGCTCTGGGTATCCTTTTAGAGCCTCGTCTAGTTTTCTCCTGGACTCCTCCATTCTGCTTAGCTCAAGCTCGGCTTCGCCATGCCTGCCAGAGAGCAAGTACGTAATGGCTTTCCCGGAGCTGGATATAACGTCCCTGACAATCTTGAGGGCTTCATCCCTCGATTTCTCAAGCTCATCCAGCTTTGCTCTCGCTTCGTTAATTGCTTCTCTAATCTTTGCTTGCAATCAACCTCGCCATGACTCCAGGTATTTTCTCTGCTCTTCGGTTAAAACATCTATCTCTATCCCCATGCTTCTAAGCTTCTCCATAGCCACTGCCTCATCGATTTCTCTCGGGACATCATGGACCTTGACGGGTAGCCTTGGGCCTCCCCATATTCTGATGACTGCTAAAGCCTGGTTAGCGAAGCTCATATCCATAACCTCGCTTGGATGCCCCTCAGCGGCGACCAGGTTGACGAGCCTCCCCTCAGCCAGCAGTATGATTGTTTTTCCGCTTGGAAGCCTGTACTCAACGGCGTTTCGCCTAATCTCCCTCTTGGATACAGCTACCCTCTCCAGCTGCTCCACGCTGACCTCGACGTTGAAGTGGCCGGCGTTAGCCAATATGGCCCCACTCTTCATTTTCTCTATATGCCTTAGCGTAATTACGTCCTTGTTCCCCGTGGCGGTTATGAATATATCGCCGATCTCGGAGGCCTTATTCATGGTCATTACTTCGTATCCATCCATCACTGCCTCTAGAGCTTTTACTGGGTCAACCTCAGTTATTACTACCCTGGCCCCCATCCCCCTGGCTCTTGCCGCTATTCCTTTCCCAACCCAGCCGTATCCAGCTACAACCACGGTTTTACCAGCCAGCAAAATGTTTGTTGCTCTCAGTATACCATCAATGGTGCTTTGACCTGTCCCGTATCTGTTATCAAACATGTGCTTGGTTAAGGCGTTGTTAACAGCTATTACTGGGTAGAGCAGTGTTCCATCTCTCTCCATTGCCCTCAGCCTTATCACCCCTGTCGTGGTTTCCTCTGTTCCACCCCTAACTCTCCGCGCGTTTGCGCTGTACTCGGTGTGCATAATGACGTGCAGGTCAGCTCCATCATCAATAACTATATCGGGCCCAGCAGAGGCCAGGTACCTCAGAGCATCGAAGTACTGCTGCGGCGTCTCTCCCCTAATAGCTCTGACAATGATGCCTTCCTCAGCAAGAGCTGCTGCAACGTCATCCTGTGTTGATAGAGGGTTGCTCGCGGCCAACATGACCTTTGCCCCCAGGTCCCTTAGAACTCTGACAAGCACTCCTGTCTCCTTGGTTACGTGGAGGCAAGCAGCTATTAGTGCTCCCTCAAGAGGCTTTTTATCCCTGTACTTCTCCCTTATTCTAACTAGAACAGGCATGTTTCTCTCAGCCCACTCTAGCTGAAGCCTTCCCTGAGGAGCTAGCTCGGGGTTCTTTATCCAGCTTTCCATGATTACCACCACTAAGCACTCGCTGAGACAATATTTGTATTCACGAAGTTTTATGCTTAGAGGTGTTTTTGCTAACAGGTCCCAGCAATGTTTCCTCAAGCTTACTTCTAAAAAGCACTTGAGATGCGCTTGCTTCTTGGATTTTGGAGCTGTATCGTAATGCCTTTTTTTTATCAGAGGCTACGTGTTGCCAGACACATGCTTTTTTCGGTGCTTTGTTTTTAATCTCTGCACAAAAGATTATGTCCATTGAACTTAATTTATCATTGCTGTAAAGGCGACCTAAACGTGGCTTTCTGGCTGAGGATAGGGGTGGTTTACAACGGCGCCCTCTCGTTCATGGATATAGCTTTGTTTAGCTACTATGCATTTGTTTTTAAGGGCTCGGCGCTTGAGCTAGGGGTGATTAGCGCCGCCTGGAGCGTTGTCTACATACTGGCTAATTTAACGCTGGGCGGACTAACTGACAGGGGAAGCAACAAGACCTTGGCTTTTATTTCTATGGCTTCATCAATACTGATGATGATTGCTTTCAGCATGCACACGAAGCTCTGGGTATCGATAGCCTACATGCTCCATGCCCTAGCGACTACATCGATAAGCCTCGCATTATCCGTATCTGTTCTCGAGCTTATTGATAGCTACTCTTGGAACACTGCTAACGCAATGCTCAGGATAGGCACGTATGCTTCTAGGGGACTGTTGCTAATAGCGTTCTCCTACACACTGGGTACTAAGGGGCTCAGCCCCTACATGTACCTATCAGTAGCCATGGGAATACTGACCTTCATCTCTCTCCCCTCAATAGGCCTGGCGATCGAGCGTAAGCTCTACAGCTTCACGAGAGCCATCGACGAGCTCGTGCACAGAGCATCAAGCTGGGCTCTATTCTCGGTCTCATCGATGAATCCATCAGCAATACAGTTAATTGAGAAAACAGGGCGCGAAAGCAGGAACGGCGTGAGCCCAGGGAGGATCCTCCTCGCCATACTCCTCGTCGTGGCGCTTGGGGACTACGTCTTTGTTGTCTTCACCTCCCTGTTAGCAACGAAGTTAGCTTACACATCTTATCTCATGTTCATGGGTGCGGTTGCTTTCATAATTGGGCCTCTCATGTACCTTATAGGAAAGCTATCGATGGGGAGCAGGGTCCCCGTTGCTTTATTGCTCATGTTCAGAGGATTGTTCTTCATCTTGTTTCTGGAGAGGGTTGATACCCCGCTCGAGGGAGCGGTCTTTATGCTGGTCTCAAGCACGCTGTACGCGGTTATAGAGCTCTTCCTTTACAGCATGTATATACAGGAAACAACCGGGTACAGAACAAACATGTTCTTTGTCTCGAGGGAAACTGGCAGCATAATTGGTAGCCTACTGGGAGGATACCTATGGAGAAACGCGCAAGATCTATATATTCCATTAGCGGTGATTATCTTAGTTGCAACGCTACTATCATTAGTCGGCGGAAGAAAGGCTGAGCTCTGAATCAAAAAATATAATGCCTGTGTGTTAGTATAGAATCAAAAAGGATGGAAGTAGTTTATCGGGCCCGTCGTCTAGCTGGTTAGGACGCCGCCCTCACACGGCGGAGGTCCGGGGTTCAAGTCCCCGCGGGCCCACTTTACCAATGATTTTGTACTGGACTTAGCGCGCACAAGGCCCGATTTTTTAGCCCGCAGGCTAAATACTTTCCGTCAGTATGTGGGTTTCGCTGGGCACTATGTACACTGGCCTGAACCTTGGCGTGTTTTTCCTCTTTGCTATGCAAAGAGAATCACAACTTAAAGCCTCGTCATTTGTGGCGGGAAAATTTATGCGATACTTGGCTCTAAAAACTATTTTTCTCTAGTTATGATTCCACGAAGGATTATTTCTCCTAGCAGACGCTCGTAGCTGTTATTCGAGTCAAGCAGAGCTTTTGCTGCTAACAGGAATAATCCCTTGCTGGAGTAAAGCTTGAACTCAGCTGTTGGATCGCCTGTCCTGAGCGTATACCATATAGACTCCCTAACCTGCCCCTCCAGGAAATCGTTTAGATTGTTAGAGTTGCTCATTCTCCTAATCTCCACGTCCCCCGCGATATGGCCTCTGAGGACTGATTCATCAATGCTGAGGACTGGCTCATTAAGGTTGAGAACAGCGTTTCTCCACTCCTCTCTACGTGCCAGGTTAACGTAGTATAAGTCAGGGTAACCCCTATGAAAATCAGTTAACCTATGCCTACCAGCCTTGAGCAGAGCACCAGCTACACGTAGCCCAGCCTCCCTCGGCAAAGCCATCAAAACCGGGTACAAATTACTGTTAGGAGCAACAACAGAGGCCAGGAAGCCATCCCTAGCCCTGAAGACAAGCTCCCACAAAAGACTGCCTGTTACAAAAGGCATATCCACAGGGATAACCAACGCAGTCTTCCCAGCGCAACGCATAAGCGATGCATAAACCCCCGCTAAAGGCCCTCTTAACCCGGGGGGATCCTCGACCAGCTCAGCTACTCTGCCCACCAGCTCCCTGTACAAGTAGGTTTTTTCGGGCGTGCCAGCAGAGATGATTACATGGTCAGATATTTTCTCCAGCAACTCAACGGACCGTTGCAACAACGTCTCGCCCTCGTATACATACAGAGCTTTATCAACGATGCCCGGGACAAACTCCCTGAACCTCTTGGACTCCCCGCCTGATAGGACAATGCCGCAAATCAATTTCTATCACCAAAATAAATAACTAGGATAAACGATTAGATAAAGAACTCTAGCACGCTTTTTTATTATAGCGTTGCAACGAAACTATTTAGCAACCTACCAGCCAGACGAGCTTCACTACTTAAAGCCTCGTCTTTAAGGGTGAAGACTCTTTCATTGTGGAATAGGTTAATCCGAATCTAAGCTAAGAGCTTCGCAACGGAAAGCCTCGCTTTTCAGGGCGGGGATAAAATGTAAATGCTTTTTTCCTGTTTTTAATCAAGAACTGTGGTTGCCCCTAAGCATGTGGATGCGGGGAGCGAAGCCACCCATACAAGCTGTGATTGGGGGCCTATGGCCACACCGATTGCCCTCAAACGACAGCTACAGACTCGAGCAGATGAGGGGAACCAATGAACTGCTCAAAAGAAACTTTCGCCCTTCATGGGAAGAGGTCAGAACTAGGACCCTATGTATCAGTCTATGTGAGTTTATCTCGTTAGCCTAAGACAATGAGAAACTATCACAGTGAGCGAAGCTCATCAATTATGTCTCTCGGCAACCTCCAGCCCATCGTGCCGATTATCTCTTTTACATGCTCTAAGCTCTCTGTTTTTGGAATAGCAATGACGTTCGGCTTCGATATTAGGTAATTAAGTGCAACTTGTATGGGCGTTTTGTTTACTTTCCTGGATATCTGCATAATCACCGGGTGTCTAGCTACTTCGCCTCTTTCAAGCGGTGTGTAAGCTTGAATAGTTATTCTATTTTCAAGGCAGAATGGAAGCAACTCTGACTCCACCACGTGCTTGTGCAAGACACTGTAGTGAACTTGATTAACAACTATTTCTGTTGACCTTGGTGCTTGGATTGCTTCCTCGAGCTGGTTTTTAGTGAAGTTGCTGACCCCTATGTACCTGGCGAGCCCCTCGGTGACAAGGCTTTCGAAGACCTTGATTTGATGCTCTATAGAGTGCTTGTGGCTTGGCCAGTGAATCAGGAACAAGTCAACGCTCCTCAGGCCAAGCCTGTTTAATGATGCCCTGGCAGCCTTGAGCACAGAATCGCGGGACTCGAGGTGATAAGGCAACATTTTCGTTGTAACGAAGACCCTCTCTTTTCCAACGCTCCTGATGACTTCGCCGATGAACCTCTCGGCCTCTCCATTATCATACATCTCGGCGGTGTCAACGTTGTCAATCCCGTTGTTCAAGGCGTAGATAAAAGCCTCCTTTGCTCTTCCGTAGTTTCTTATGCTCCATGTACCAAGGCCCAGTGAGGAAACATATTCATTCGTTTTCCCAATTGGTTTTTTATCGATCATGAGTTTTCTCATCACGGATAGACTTGATTTAGCTACCTAATAAGCTCATCAATACGCATATTATGCATAGAACCATCAAAAACCCCGGGTCTGCGAAATCTTTTTATAATCATCAAGCATAATATTTATAGTGAAGCAAACATAAGAGGGATAAACCATGCCCGAGAAACTAAAGTTCTTTGACATAAAGGAGAAGAAGCCCTTCGAGACAGACAAGTACGAGGTAGTAGTAAAGGAGACCAAGAGAGGAAAGATAAGAATCGCATTCGCAGTAAGCCCATTCACAGGCAAGAAGGTTGCAAGAATACTAGGACCAGTCAAGGAGGAGAAGAAGTAAACAAGTAATCCTACAAGAAAAACTAAATACACTTTTTTTAAAACACCTTCACTACTTCTTGGGCCACATAACAAGAAAAAATAACGGTTGCATTGTCTTTATCTATACTAAAAACCACTAACCTTCTTGTTTCAGACTACAGGTAACTTAAATGACTACGTGGAAAGCGATTTCCAGAACAAAATTCGTACATGAATGATGAGTCGCATCAGGCAGGGAGACCTGTTGTCCTCATCGAGTCGGGCGAGGTCCCCTTTCTTCATCTGCAAGAAATTTAAGTTGGAAATCACGGCTAAAATCATTATTCTTTAATTCCACTTAGTGAGACTTACTTTGGCCTCCGGATATCTAGATTTCTGAGTGCCTCGAGGAGTGATTCGCGTGGTGATGGGCTACTCGTTATTGCTCCTCCTATAACTATTATGTCCGCTCCTTTTTCGGCCAGTATTCTCGTCTCGCTTGGCTTTACTCCTCCAGCTACGGATACCAACGCTTTGTTCACTGTTTTTTTCTTTACTCCCTCTATGGTGTCTAGGAGGTCGATTGCTCTTAGCTTTTTTCCTCTCTGAGTATCTATGCCTGCGTGAAGCCCTATTATGTGTGCTCCCATCTCGACTAGTTGCTCGGCTCTTCTTATTGGGTCGGGGTGATTAATCAAATCAACCTGGACAAGCCCCCCGTACTTGCTGGCCGCTCTTAGGGCCTCCTTTATTGTCTCATCATCAGCAACTCCAAGAACCGTGGTTATGTTGCCACCAGACGAAAATGCTAGTTCCGCCTCTAGGTATCCCGTATCCATGGTTTTCATGTCAACGAGAATGACCGCTTCTTTGCCGACGGCCTCTCTTATAGCACTGACTGATTCATATACCCCGAAGCTCTTTACGAGCGGCGTCCCAACCTCTATTATAACGCTTTGCCCCAGGAGGTCGGAAACCTGCTTGACGAGGCTAACTGCCTTACCTAAATCGGTATAGTCAAGAGCTATCTGCAGGAACTTTCTATTTTCACCAAACAATAGCAAAGCGGAGCACCGGTTCCTCGCTTTCAAGATATATAAAGAGTGAAAATACAATCAAATAAAGGTGCGTGCTCGCTTATGTCTAGAAGATTGTTCGGCACTGATGGGGTAAGAGGCATTCTCAACGAATCCATAGACCCAGTAATGGCCATGAAACTATCAATGTCAGTATGCACGGTTATAGGCGAGGGCTCAAACATATTATTAGGGAGAGACGTTAGGCTCGGCGGAGAAATACTGGAGCTAGCAGTAGCGACGGGCCTTCTTAACAGTGGGTGCAGACCATACATTGCTGGTTTAACGCCCACACCTGCACTGCAACTATATATTTCGAGGTCCGGGGGATTTGAGGCTGGCTTAATGATAACAGCCAGTCATAATCCACCTGAGTATAATGGTATAAAGCTCATTATGAATGATGGCATTGAGGCTCCAAGAGAAGTTGAGGAAGAAGTAGAGGAGGTTTTCTTCGATGAGAAGTACAAGAAGGTGAGCTGGAATAAAGCCTCAACGTCTACCCGTAGCGTTAGCGGCGTGAACGAGTTCTATGTTAACGAGGTAGTTAGGCTGGTTGACGCTGAGAAAATAAGGAGAAAAGGCCTGAAAGTAGTGATTGACGCGGCTAACAGCGTTGGCTCATTAACGCTACCGGAAATAGTTAGAAGGCTTGGAGGAAAGCCCATCGTCATTAATGGTAATCTCGACCCATTTATGAGTGGAAGAGAGCCTGAGCCAACCGTGGATTCCCTTAAAGAAGCTTCAAGCGTGGTTAGAGAGCTTAGAGCTGATGTAGGTGTAGGCGTTGACGGAGATGCGGATAGAGCTGTCGTTATTGATGAGAAGGGCACAGTTCAATGGGGCGACAGAACAGCTGTGGTGATAGCTCCTTTCCTGCGTGAGAAGCACCCGGAGCTGCCTCCACGAGTATACACAGGTATAAGCTCAAGTTCTTTTATCGAGCCTTTACTCAAGAAGCATGGAATAAGCGTAGTGTGGCTAAAGGTTGGGAGCCCAATCATAGCTAGAGCTCTGAAAAACGAGGGAGGCCTGCTGGGCTTTGAGGAGAACGGCGGAATAATGTACCCTGTTCACCAGCCTGTAAGAGACTCTGGAGCGGCTCTAGCCCTAATGATGGAGCTTTTGGCCATGACTAACAAGAACGCATCAGAGCTGTACTCGATTTATCCACGGACATTTATGGTTAAAACCAAGGTTCCAAGAGGAAACCTTGACCTCTCGAAGCTGTACATGGAGCTTGAACAGCGATTTGAGCATGGCCAGTACATAAGGGTAGATGGGTTAAAAATAGTTATGGACGATACATGGGTGCTTATCAGGCCTAGCGGAACAGAACCGGTTATAAGAATAATGGTTGAGTCCCTGAGTAAGGAGAAAGCGGAGGAAACCCTAAAAATGGTGAAAAGCATCATAGAGAAGGTGAGTAAGAATTAAGCGACTCAAACCCCGGCCGTTTTATCAACTTCAACCAAGCCTCGCCCTTCAGGGCGGGGAGGAGGTCAGTTTTTATAACTAAATCTCTGTGTTATGAATACGCATTATTTATATAAAAGAAAAGAGATTGGTATAATAATTGTTCTAGCCTCATTGTAGAACGATTTTTTCCACTGAGAACAGGTGTTTGGGAATGAAGTATAGATTGATGGATTTACTGGCATGCCCTATGTGCAGGCACTTCCCATTGGAGTTGCATATTATAAGTAAAAAGGAGTATCCAAGCAGAAAGCTCCCAAGCGAGCCTCCACTATGCGAGCTTTACTGCGCATATCAGAACAAGTACATAAAGGAGTTATCCTCAAGGCCCCCATGTGAGGAGTGCATTAAGTGGGAGGTGGAAGAGGGAGCTATTTACTGTCCATCATGTGGTAGATGGTACCCCATTATTGATTCAATACCTCACATGCTACCTGACTATATAAGGGAAAAAGAAAAGCAAGACGAGTTGGATTTTCTTGAGAGGAACAAGGATAGGTTGCCCGAGAAAATAGTGTATAAGGGGAAGCCTCACAGTCTTCTACAGAAAGTTTAATGATAAAAACCTAGTAATTAGAAAAGCAAAATTGTACTTTCAACTCCAGAGTCATGAGCTTTTCTTCTTACTCTCCATGTACTCCGTGAATAATCCATATATCTTGTGGGCAAGCGGCCCGCTTCCCTCAACTCCCTTTTCAGATATCTTTATTGAATTAAGCACGACCACTATTCCTGCCTCTGGGTATACCTTTACGTCGGCCTCTCTTAAGTTAAGCTTTCCAATAACGATTTGCGCGAACTCATCTGGATTGAATAATGGCGTTTCAGCAGCGGAGATGTACGCTATATAATCCGACATTATTATCATCAAGGGATAATCATTGTGTCCATCGTTAGCGTTTTTCAGCATTATGTTGAACGTTTTGTCATCAAAGCCGAATAGCTCTCCCTTCACTGTTGTTCCGTCTTTAAGCTTGATTATCACTTTTTTGTCTAGAAGGGAGTTTAGCTCACTCATCATTCTCCTTGTGGCACTCACCACGCTCATGTGAATCACGCTTTTTATTTTGTCTTAACACTTAAAAAAGCTAATAGCTGTTATTAAAATATTAATGTGTTGATTCTCCATATCTCATGTAGTAGCTAGGTGCTCGGTATGATGAAGAGGTTTAACTGCACTGTGAAAAACGTTGAGAAGCATGTGCTTCCAAGGTTATTCAAGGTTACATGCGAGGTTAGCGGTGGTGGCTCATTAATATTTGAGTTTCATGAGGACCTTGAGCTGAGCTACTCGATTAATGAGAGCTTAACGGTTACTCTCGCTGATGAGAAGATTCAGCCTGGAAGCAACGTTGATTACTGCGGCAAGGCCTTTCTATACAAGGTAATTGACCAGGAGAAGGAGAAAATATACCTGTTCTCAATGGGTGGTTATATCTTTAGGTTCTCGCTTCCAAGCAACATTGATGAGCTTAAAGTAGCTGAATCATATTACATCTGTGTATCCAAGCAGCAGTAAATACTGGCGAGAGTATACGAAAAAAAGCAACGTCTACATAGTTCTTTCTCTGATTCTAGCAAGCTATTTTCTAGCCTATTTTCATAGGACGATGAGCGGAATTCTCAAGCCAGAGATAACCGCTATTGCCATTAAGAATGGGTGGGACCCTGTTAAGCTACTAAGCATTTTTTCAGGAACCTACTTCTACACGTACGCCTTAGCCCAGCTTATCGTCGGCCCAATAGTAGATTCTCTTGGTGTTAGGAGAGCGGGCTTTATTTTTCTTCTAGTCATGACCTTTGGGACATTAATGATGAGCGTTGATGACGCGTGGGTCCTAGTTATCGGTAGATTGCTCGTTGGTTTCGCTGCCTCGGTCGCCTACTTATCTTTTCATAGGGCATCGTCATACTACTACCCAAAGGAGAGCCAGGGCCTACTGACAGCGGTGGCCATAGTTGCGGGCAACGCAGGCTCCCTCGCATCTACATACCCTCTAAGGCTAATGCTTCTCAAAGTAGGGATGAAGTCAACGATGATTTTCTTCGCGGCAATAACGCTACTAATAGCTATAATGCTGTTCAGAACAGATACGCGCGATTCGCGAGGAACGTTCAAAACTAACCTCAAGACAACCATGAATGGAATAAAACATGTTCTCAGAGACACGCATATATATGGGATAGGGGTCTCAGGCATCATCACTTATGCCATGGTCGTGTCTTTTCAGTCAAGCTGGGATGTTTGATGATTAGAGGTTAGATTTATAAGTTTTGATTTTGTTTATTATTGTTGGTGTTAGTTATTTCAGTGTTTTCAGAGAGGTTGTTGAGACCTAAGGAGGTTTGTCAGAGGCTCGGCATTAGCTATTCTACTCTTGCTAGATGGGTTAGAGAGGGAAGGATCAAGGCTATTAGAACTGCCGGCGGCAAGTATAGAGTTCCTGAGAGCGAGGTTAGGAGAATTGCTGAGGGACTCCCAATAAGCAAAGAGGTCAGGGCAATCATATATGCTCGTGTAAGCTCAATCGATCAAAAGAGCGATTTGGAGAGACAGATAGAATACTTGACACAGTACTGCTCATCTAAGGGCTACAAAATAATAGATATAGTTACCGATGTAGCGAGTGGGCTGAAGACTGATAGAAATGGCTTACTAAAGCTCTTCAACAATGTTATCAATAGACAGGTAGACGTAGTTGTAGTGACGTATAGAGATAGATTGACGAGATTTGGCTACGAATACCTAGAGTACTTCTTCAAACAATATGGCGTTAGAACTGAGGTTGTATTCGGAGAAGAACCTAAAGACGCCTATCAGGAGCTTGTAGAGGACTTAATAGAGATTGTAACTTCCTTCGCTGGGAGGCTCTATGGGATGAGGAGCCATAAGAAGAAGAGGCTTGTTGAGGGATTCAAAAAGTTGCTAGAAAAGGTTGAGAAGAGTGATTGAAGCTACTAGGACAGTTATTGTTAAGTCTACTCCTCTACCCAGGAAGTTGTTTAGGGTCTTTGTCGAGCTTGAGGGCATGTATAGGAACATGGTTGAGCAACTAGTTCTTCACGCCGTGAGAAATGGAGTAGCGAGCTTCACAAGACTCAAAGCATTGAAGTATAGGGAGCTCAGGTCTCAGTACCCACAGCTGCCTTCGCACTATGCATACACGTCGTGTAAAGACGCATCCGCGAGAGCTAAGAGCTTCTTGAGGTTGAAGAAGAAGGGTTTAGCGGAGAGTGATTACCCAGAGGTTAACAGGGTCTCAATATGGCTAGACGACCACTTGTGGAAGATGAGGAGCTTAACGAGCATTGAGATAGCGACCCACAGAGGCTGGATTGCTATTGGGTTAGAGCCTCATAAGCAGTTCTGGAGGTACGTGAATACTGGCTGGAAACCAGCATCCGAAGCTAGGATAAGGCTCAATAAGAAGACCAGGCAACTATTTGTTTACTTAACATTTAAAAAGAATATTGAGTTGTTCGAGCCGAGAGGATTCATAGCTGTTGACGTTAATGAGAGCCATGAAGTGGTACTGATTGACAACGGAGTTTACCTCTTTGAGACCGGCTTTAAAGACATAGTCCTGGGCTACTACTACCGTAGGAAGAGGATACAGGAGAAGTATGATAAGCTCTATGGGGGTAAATCTAGGGCAAAAAAGAAAGCACTCAAAAAGCTTAATGAGAGGAAGAGGAAAAAATGATCTGAGGTCAAAGCTAGCAAACATAATTGTTAGAGTCGCTAGCGAGAAACAGTACGCCATTGTCTTAGAGAGGCTCGGCAAGCACCCAGCCAGGAACATGATTAACCATATCAAGGATGACCAGCTCAGGCATAGAATATACCAAGCATCCTTCAAAGGAGTTCAAAAAGCCATAGAGGAGAAGGCTAAAGAGCGTGGCGTCACAGTAGTCTACGTAAACCCAGGGAACACGTCTAGGGCGTGTCCAATTCATAACTCTCTCATTGTTTATGAGAATGGAAGCAGAATTGGCATATGCTCTAGGGGCGGGGAGCTATGGCACAGAGACGTAGTAGCCTGCTACAACCTGCTCTTCAGAGCCCGCCTAGGCAATGGGAGCAATGCTCCAAGCCTAGGCGAGTCGAAAGTAGATGGGAGCCCCGTGCCGTTGGGCTCGACCGCCACCCATGAACCCATGCTAATTGCCCGTGAAGCATGGGCAAGGCGGAAGTCCCTAGATGCAACGAACAAACATGAATTAATGAAAATGAATATCTAGGGACGAACGGCATGAGCACTAGTGGTATTAGTAATAAGCGCTTGCTAGTCTCATCAGCGCTTAGGCCCAGAGTCTCATAGAACATTTGACCCACAAGCATAATCGTCGGATACATAAGTGATGATATCCTCAGAATAAGGAAGCCCTTTCTTCTAGTAGCAGGGTGTTTATCTATTTCGTCGTGGATCCTCCTCTTACTAGCATACATGAAATCAAGCAGTATTCTCGCATTAGTTGGAACAATATCTCTTGGATTAACGGTTGGGTTCCACATAGTCCAGCCAGCGGCTGCCAAGGAGCTTTACCCACCGGAGATCTCAGCCTCAACAATTGCATTAATGAATGTTATGACTTTTAGCGGAATCTCTGTTTTCAACACGATATCACCAGTTATAGGTATTAGAAGCACTCTTCTTCTTATGCTAGGAGTATCATTAATTGGCTTTCCACTCATTAAGCTATGGGTCAAGGAGACACTTAGAACTAGCTGAAGACCTATTGCTTTAATCCTGCTTCAGTGGCTCAGAGAAGCTATAAAGAATTTTATAATAGTCAGTGAGATTCAAGTTCCTCGGCTACTTTGATGGGTATGGCGACGAGTTCCTCGTGAATTACGGCGGGGCTCCTCTCCTTGTAGCAAGATAGGGGAGCTTCGCTTATAACTGCAAGGAAGCCTTCACTATCGATGGATAGCTTGACTCCATACCTGAAGAAGTTTAGCTTCAAGATTTTTTCAAGCTCGTTTTGTCGTGGCTCTATCTCCGTTAGGACCGTAACCCTAATAACCGTGTTGTCCGGCGAAATCTCGATAACAAATGGTCTTTCCCCCTTCACAAGCAGATAATTGTTCTTCGTGGCTACCGGGTATCCCATTGAGCGATAAAAAGACTCCATCTTCTCAAGCAGTGATGTAGAGCTCATCGCGTGGAACCAATTAAAACATTGTTGTCTGGCATTAATGAATTAGATTTTAGCTTGTCTCTCATTTATCTCACGGGAAATCACGTGAACTTATCTCGAGGAATCTTGGAATTCATCATCATTATTCATTAACTTATTTGCGGCTGTGTCTGAGAAACTCGTTTTTGGGAGCCCGGAGAAGCTTAGAGAAATTCATCCTTGATTCTCTTACCTAGCTTCTTTGATACGAGGTTCTTGGTTTTCTCGTCGAGTAGGTCCCTAACAATAAACTCCTCTTCTGTTTCGCTTTCACTTATCTTTTTTTGTTTTACCCAAGCACACGAGCCATCAGGCAACAGATAGTTGTTTCTGCAACTAGCGTACTGGCATGAGGCACCTATGCACTCGTCTCCTATCCATGTACAATAGACGTATTTCCTCCCAGTGGAGGGATCCCTCCTAATCTGGTACGCTCGCTTTCCGCACCAGAACAACGGGCAGAGAGGGTTGCAATTACCGTTTATTGGCGATGGTTCGGCCGGTCTTTCCTCATAGTGTGGTCTTTGAGGTTGGTGTTGATATTGTTTGAAATCCCCCTTTCTACCGTATTCTCTTTGTTCTTTCTTATCTCTCCACCCAGGGTTTCTTTCATATCTATTTTTGTCAAACAACTATGTATCACCGTTTTAGAACAAGTTTTTTATATTGGTTACCTCTCATGAAAAAGTTTGTCTTCATTCAAGAAGACCTTGCACCACTCATTATGGCTTGTACCATTCCAGAAACGCGTATTTTACGTTATCTCCTAGATGAACAGCTATAATAAACTTTTTTCTAACACTATGGCTAAGTCTTCCAGCTCTGATTAGCTCCACTGGGTCAATCTCGCTGTCTTTTTTGAAAACGCCTACTAGGTAAGGCGCATGCTCTATTCCAGGAGCGGTCTTGTAAAGGCTGAAGTCGCTTCCAAACTTCATTCCACTCCTAACTATGAACCCCTTCTTTCTAAAATCCCTGTAAACATCGTATAGCTCCTGAAAATCCGGTATTCTCTCTAAGCTTATCTTTCTTAGCTCCTCGACACTCAGTTTCTTGCCATCAGCGTTCTCAATTGTAATGGAATCGTTCTCGAGCAAGTAAAGCGCCTCGAATAGGGATAACTCTAGTACATCGTTGTATTTCTGTAAGCCAGGCTTCTTAATTCCGAAGGGCTTTCCGTAAACTCCCTTTATATAAAGCTCACTCGCTTCATCAGGGTTCGGAACTATTACCCTTATGCCTATTAGTACTCCGCGAGGCTTCTCATTTCCTGTAGAAGACGATGTACTTGAGGTCATACGCTATATCCCTCGCTAAATCAGCTGTGCCCTCAGCGAAGCTCAGCACTTCTCTCATCAGGGAGTAGGCAAGAAGGAACTCCCTTGACTGAGCCATTTTTTCAATTATTCTTTGGTCTAATGACCTATAGACTATATCAACATCGTTTTCATAATTAATGACGCGGTTCGTGAGCTCAAGGGCTTTGGTTCTGTTTACGTTGATGGATTTAGCGCCTGCAAGCAGGTAATCCAGCATTTCTTTTAGTTTCTGTACTACCCTTGTCGCCTCGAGGCAGATATCGCCATCTACCTTTGATAGCTCCGAGGCAGCTATGCTCAGTTTAAACGCTAACTCATCTAACTGTTGGGAGAGAGTATCAAGGTGATACAGAGCGAAGGTGTATATCTCTCTATTTAATAGAGAGGGGGCCACCCTCACCAAGTACTCCATAGTCTTTTCCTTTTTCAGTTGAGCATCCTCTTTCAAGCTTCTAATGTATTCGTAGCCTTTCTTTACTAGCTCGACTTTCCCCCCGCAAAGAGCGTTGAAGAGCTCGGTTAGCCTAAGGCCCTCCTTGGTTATTATGTCTATAATGCCAGCTATCTCCTCCGTCAAGTTCATTTCAGCTATGCTTTGATTAATCATCTCATCGGGCCTAAAGTACTCCTCAGCCATTTCAGCTCCTCATCTATTCATGGATTTGTCTTGTCCTCTTATAAAAAGTTACGTTTAGTGTATGTACTACGTAATATATTTACTTATATTGACAATTTTTTATTGTTGCGATTAACCCTATAGCTCGGGTGCACGCACTTGGATATTTCTTGGCGCAGGTATGACAGGCAACTCCATGACCTAGGCGTTGAGGGTCAGCTAAAGATTAGGTCCTCAACAGTACTTGTGGCTGGGCTGGGAGGCCTCGGCTCAATAGCATCCTTGTATTTGGTCGCGGCCGGCGTGGGAAAAGTAATACTTGTTGATAAGGATAAGGTCGAGGAGACGAACCTTAACAGGCAGGTCATATACATGCCTGAGGATATAGGCATGGAAAAAGCAGTAGTTGCGCAGAGAAGGCTTAAGAGCTTTAACCCCGAGGTCGAGGTAGAAGCGTACGTAATGGATGTGTTCTCACCGGAGTTCGAGGAGATTGTAAAGAAATCCGATGTAGTTATTGATGGGATGGATGGCTGGAGGCAGAGGCTGAGGATAAACGAGCTGATAGTCAAGCATAAAAAACCACTTATACACGCGGCAGTCGAGTCATGGTACGGCCAGCTAATGGTCGTTGTGCCGGGGGAGACCCCCTGTCTTCATTGTTTGTTCTCATCTATCGGGAATCGATCATGCGTCAGGATAGTTGGCCCGGTCGCGGGAGTGCTGGGTTTAATGGAGGCTCTCGAGGCAATAAAGCTAATAGTTGGAAAAGGCAGCGTTGTTAAGAACAAGCTGCTTGTGGTTGATTTGAAGAACATGAGCTTCGACTTCATCAATGTAAAGAGAAACCCGAGATGTCCAGTTTGCGGTCAGCTAGGATGATTAATTTGGTTTTTTAAGACAAAAAATCATGTAGTTATTGGGGTTTTAATCATCGATCTAAACTCCTCTATTGTTTCTTCTAGTATATGGTATGCCTTTAGGGCTTGTTCCTTTGGTAGTATCAAGATAGTGTCTGTGTAGCTGCTGTTGAGTTGTGTGATGTTAACTCCATTTACGTATAAGAGCCTGGTTATGAAGCTAACAACGCCAGGAGTGTTAACTATCTCGTACGGGCTTATTATAATGATTGCTGACTGGTTATCCAGCTTGTCGAGCACTTCTTTCTTGTCGAACACCCTGAGTAGCTCGGGGACATCCTCGCTGCTTATGACTATTGTGTACACTTTTTTCCCCTGGTTCAGGTTGAAAAACCTGGTCTCTCCGGCGAGCTTGAAGAGCTGTTCAAATCTTCTCTCGACGACTTCTTTTTTCATCGTTATGACAGTGATATCGTTTTGTAGCTCTGTGGTACTTTTTGATATAACATAGCCAACAGTTGTTCTCTGAGTTGTTTCTTCTTGTTGCAGGTCTTGCTGGAACCTTATAAGCGCTGCCTTAACAGCATCTATGTTGACTTTCTTCTTCTTCGTTATTCTCTCCACATCATTCATTATCTTCTCGGCCAGCCAGGTGTAGTTAACTACACCGTCTCTTAGGCACTCCAGATAAGATGCTCTGTTAGTGACCGCTATTCTCACGGCGTCAGCCACAGTAATCTTCTCTTCATCCTCGCTTGTTTTTTTCCTGGGCAATGTATATACCTCAAGAAGACTTTAGTGAAATATTGCCTATAAAGGATAATAAACCATGTCACGAAGAGAACAATTTTTGCCTCCTAACTATGCATTAAATAAAAACATATCACGACTGAGAACCTTATTTTCAAGGTCAGGAAAGAGGTCACTGACCTCCTCCACGCTTTGAAGGGCGAGGCTTTCGGTTGTAAACATATGGGAGACTATATATAAGTCCATTATTTCATAAAAAGATTGTTGAGCTTTAATGGTGCGTATTTATGGCTATTGACGACCTGGCTGACAAGGTGCTAGATATTGGTAGGAGAAGGGGCTTTTTCTGGCCAGCCTTCGAGATTTACGGAGGAGTGGCTGGGTTCTATGACCTAGGTCCCTACGGTGCTTTGCTTAAGCAGAATATCATTGAGGAGTGGAGAAGGCACTTCATAAAACGTTACCCAGACTTAATAGTGGAGATAGAAACGCCGGTAATAACGCCTGAGAAGGTGTTCATAGCAAGCGGTCACGTAGAGAACTTTGTTGACCCAATAGTTGGCTGCAAGAAATGCGGCCGGTTCTTCAGGGCAGACCAGCTAATAGAGGAGAAGCTGGGCGTTAAGGCTGAGGGAAAAAGCGTTGAGGAACTAACAGATATAATCAGTAAATCGGGGCTTAGATGCCCCGTGTGTGGTGGTGAGCTAGGAGAAGTCAGGTTATTCAACCTACTTTTCAGAACCCAGATAGGCCCGTATCAAGGCTCCGTTGGATTCTTCAGGCCCGAGGCAGCTCAGGGGATGTTTATATCCTTCAAAAGAGTTCACCAGGTTATGAGAAACAAGCTTCCAATAGGGATAGCGCAGATAGGAAGAGTGGCTAGAAATGAGATATCTCCAAGGCAAGGGCTGATAAGGCTAAGGGAATTCACAATCATGGAGTTCGAGTTTTTCTTCGACCAAAATGAGCCGGGCGCTGACGAGTACATCGATAAGGTGAGGAATGAGAAGCTCTCCTTGATAACAGCTGATATGAGGAGGGAAAAAATAGAGGAGCCGCAGTCATTCACAATTGACGAGGCCCTTAGGCAAGGCGTGATAAAGACACCATGGATGGCCTTTTGGATGTATGAATCCACGTTATTCCTTGAAAAGATAGGTGTGCCCAGAACAAACATTGTCTTCGAGGAGAAACTGCCCGAGGAAAGAGCTCATTACTCGAGGCAGACATTCGATCAGCTAGTCAAAACTGCTAGGTGGGGGTGGATAGAGGTTGCTGGTCATGCCTATAGAGGTGACTACGACTTGTCGAGACACAAGCAGTTCAGCGGGGAGGACCTCACGGTTAGAAAACAGCTTAGAGAGCCGGTTGAGCGAAGAACGCTTGTCGTGAGGCTAAACAAAGCAGTTCTTGGAAGAGAGCTAAAAGATAAGCTTGATTCCATACAACAACAGATAAAAAGCATGAGCCCCGAGGTGCTTAAGCGAGAGTTAGATAATAAGGGATTCATAGAAGTGAGTGGGGTAAGGCTCTCCAGGAATCACCTGGTAATCGAGGAGGTAGTTGAGAAGGTAGTAACAATTAGCGTTACTCCACACGTCGTTGAGCCCTCGTTCGGTAGTGAGAGACTGCTTTATGTGGCGATGGAGTATGCTCTGAGAGAGAAGCAGGGAAGGCTGATACTTTCTTTCCCAAGAAGAATAGCGCCGGTGAAAGTAGCTGTTCTCCCATTGGTTGATAATGAAAAAATTGTTGGCATGGCTAAAAGGATTTACGACATGCTTAAGGAAACAGACCTGATGGTTACATATGACGACTCGGGAAGCATAGGCAGAAGATACGCCAGGGCAGATGAGATAGGCGTGCCCGTTTGCGTCACTATTGATTATCAATCCCTCACTGACGGCACGGTTACCCTCAGGGACAGGGACTCGTGGAAGCAGGTCAGGGTCCACGTAGACAAGCTTGTTGAATCCCTAAGGAGATTTATATATGATAACGTAGAGATTGAGGAGCTGGGGCCCATTTTCTTCTCCGAGGAGAAAGAATAGCTGGAGCGTATAAGGATAAACAATAATTGTTATTACCTATTTATTCTTATTGTTTGGTATTGAGTAATGTTTATGGGTGTTTACCTTTGAGCGAGGAACAAAAACAGGAGATTAAGTCAGAGCAGTCAAAGGAGGAGGAGGTTTACCCACAAAGAAAAATGGATGTGAAGGCACTAGCAGCGGTTGTTCCTCCAGCTACATCTCTGTTCTCGAGACAAAAAGTGCTTCAGGAAAAAAGAATAAGAGTTAGGTACGGGGAGGTCGAGGAGAACCAGATAAAAATTAACCCACAGCTAGCCTCGCAGCTTGGAATAACCGATACAGCCGTCCTGGTTGTTGCGGGCAAAAAGAGGTTCACGATGAATGTCATTATCGATGAGGATGTTCCGATGGACATCGTCATCGCAAATCCACAGTTAATGAAGGATAACGGGGTAGCTGATAACAGCATAGCGACCATCAGGAAATCGTGAGATAAATGGCTGAGCAGGTCAAAAAAGTAACTATTGATTACATGGGATCTTTGTTCAGTGCTTTTTTCGATGAGAAGAATGGTTTTTACTACTGCCCTCTATGTGGGGTTGGCGAGGATAAACCTATATTCTTCTCGCTGGATGACCTCATTGGTCATATAAGGATTCATGTTAAAAGAAGAATGGGTGTGCCTAGGGTTGCTCAGCCTAGACAAAAGCAGGATACCAGCGAGTAAGGAGGACGCGGCTAGGAAGATTGACTATACCGTTCTCAGGCCAACTGACACCATTGAGCAGATGTTGATGCATGCTAGAAACGCGGATAAGCTTGGTTTTAGAAGCATCGTTGTTCCTCCATTCATCGTTGCATCTGTCAAGGAGATAGTCAAGATACCTGTATCAACGGTTATTTCGTTTCCTCTGGGATACAATAGCTTGGATGTAAAGATAGAGGAGGTAAGACAGGCTCACGGGCTTGGTGCCGACGAGGTTGACGTGGTTCTGAATATATCAGCCATGAAGAGCAGAAGCTGGGACTACGTAGAGAAGGAGGTAAAAGCCATAGCTGAGCTAGCGAGGAGCCTGGGCTTGACCTCCAAGTTCATCATAGAGACCAGCTACCTGAGCAGGGAGGAGATAGAAAAAGCATCTAAAATCATAGCTGGTTCAGGAGGAGATTACATAAAGACAAACACGGGCTTCGGCTCAAGGGGAGTTTCGCTTGAGGATGTAATAATTATCAGAAAGGCTGTTGGCAGTGGTGTCGGTATAAAAGCGGCGGGAGGAATAAGAACAGCACTTCAAGCTATTCTGCTATGGGGAATTGGAGCTGATATCCTTGGGACAAGCAGCGCGCTCGAAATATATAATGAGTATGAGGAGACATTGAAGTACATTAGAGGAAGCCTGATTGAGTAGTTACTTAATCCACCACGAGGTCACACGCCGGGTAAGAAGGCCCGCAACGACGCTGTGTGAAGTCTGCGAGGCTAGGGAAGCTCACTATACATGCAGGCTCTGTGGAAGAAGGATATGCGAAAAATGTTTCAATAAGGAAAAGAAGATATGCAGGGTTTGCCTGGAAACCCTATGCGATGAGTGCGGAAAACGTGCATCTGTGGATACCTGTGTTATTTGTGGCAAGAAAATCTGTAGAGAATGCTCAGTTGAGCTTGACTATGCTAGGAGAATATGCTTGTCCTGCCATAGAAAGTTGGAAGACCCGAGACGATATATAGAGGAGAGAACCAGCTCTGTGCTAAATGAGCTCAGGAAACACTGGGGAATTCCTCATCTATAGATATGAACTAGAGTGGGTGTATGGAGCCAATGAATCCGTAAAGGGACCCCTTACTATTTATTGTAGGGACAAGATCGGCCAGGTATATAGAAAAGTATATATTAACATATGTTAAATATTCTTAACTGATAAAAAGAGTGCTTCTTCTAGCAAGGAGTGGTTATCATGACTCTAGAGATACGGGACCTTCACGCAGGCATTGATGACAAAAAAATCCTTAATGGAGTCAGCCTCAGCGTAGGCAGAGCCGAGCTGGTTTCTCTCATGGGCCCAAACGGCTCTGGGAAAACAAGCCTGGCTTACATCATAGCTGGTCATCCTCGATACAAGATTTATAATGGGAGGATCCTCTTCGAGGGGGAGGACATAACGGACCTAAGCCCTGATGAGAGGAGTCTTAGGGGGATATTTCTGGCCTTTCAGAACCCGCCTGAGATTAGTGGGTTAAGGCTACTCAACTTCATGTTGGCTAGCTACAACAAGAGGCTTGGTCACAGAAGCAATCTGTTGTTTGTGCATGATGCTGGCTTTCTACAGAGAACAAGGGAGTACGCAGGCCTCGTTGGCCTTGGCCAAGAGCTTCTTTATAGAGAGGTAAATGTGGGTTTCAGTGGCGGTGAGAGGAAAAGAGCGGAGTTTCTCCAAGCTTTGTTGCTTAAACCAAAGCTCGTCATTCTTGATGAGCCTGATAGCGGCCTCGACGCTGATGGATTAGAGATGATTGGCAGACTGATAAGGAAGCTCATTGATGAAGGTACAAGTGTTCTCCTAATCACGCATTACACCAGGATATACAGGTATGTTGAGCCTTCGAGAATCTACGTCATGCATGAAGGAAGAATAGTGGCTGAGGGAGGCTTGGAAATAGCCAGAGCAATTGATGAGGGAGGCTACAGAAAGCTCGTGGACATGGTGGTGAACAATGATTAGCGAACATAGCGGGGAAAAAGAGCAGAAGCTACAGCTAAAGAAAACCTTTAGTGGAGGGATAGAGGAAATACTGGGACTAGCTACCAAGTACGAGAAATCATTCGAAATTAAGGGAAAAATTTCGAGGGAACTGGTTGAAGAGATAAGTAGGATTAAGAAAGAGCCTGAATGGATGAAGAGGCTGAGGCTTAGAGCCCTGGAGATGTACGAGAAGCTTCCCAGCCCCAAATGGATAAGGGGGATCGAGGACTTAGACGTTGACTCCCTTATACACTACTTAAAACCCGAAGCGAGCATGGCTAGGAGCTGGGATGAAATACCCAAGCAGATAAGAGCTTACTATGAGAAGCTGGGCTTACCGGAAATAGAGCAAAGAGTGCTGAGCGGGCTATCTCTCCAGTTCGAAAGCGAAACAATTTATCATAATTACAAGAAGCTTCTAGAGGAGAAAGGCGTAATAATGTTACCCATGGAGGAGGCGGTCAACAAGTACCCTGACCTCGTGAAGAGCTACTTTACTCGGGTTTTTCCTTTCTCGGAGCATAAATACGCGGCTCTACATGCTGCTCTATGGAGCGGTGGGGTATTCGTATACGTACCGAAAAACGTGAAGATAAAACAGCCCATCGAGGCCTTCTTCCTTATCGGTAGCGCTATGGAAGGGCAATTCGAGCATACACTAATTGTGGCTGATGAGAACAGTTACATACATTTCATTGAGGGATGCGCAGCACCCATCTATAAGGGGTACAGCTTCCATGATGGAATGGTTGAGCTATACGCGCATAGAAGCGCGCACATAAAGTTCTCGACTATTCAGAACTGGAGCTCTAACGTAATCAACTTCAATAACAAGAGAGGGATAGCCGAGGAAAACGCGGTGATAGAGTGGTTCGAGGGGAGCATAGGCAGCAGAGTAACCTATGTCTATCCAAGCACTATTTTGAAAGGGAATAACAGCAGGACAACTATCTACACGGTAACATTGAGTCTCGGAAATAAGCTAAAGGACACGGGCTCTAAGGTTTACATGCTCGGTAGAAATACAAGTGCTAAGATCGTTAACAAAAGCGTTGTTGGTGATGGAGGAATAAACGTTTATAGAGGATTGATAAGAGTTAACAAAGAGGCCGATAAAGCTGTTGTTTCAAGTTCCTGCGAGAACTTAATTCTTGATAACAGGAGCAAAGCCTATACTTATCCCCACATACAAGTTTTTAGCAACTCAGCTGTCATTAATCACGAGGCAAAAACAGGCAAGCTTGGGGAAAACCAGCTTTTCTATTTAATGTCTAGAGGGCTAACGGAGGGGGAGGCCAAAAGCCTCGTTGTTCTAGGATTCCTCGAGGAAGTCCTGGTTGACCTGCCATTTGAGTATGCAAGCGTCCTAAACAAGGTGATTCAACTAGAGTTCGAGAAGTACGGGGGGATTGGGTGAAAAATGCTTAATGAACCATACGCTACAAAGAAGACTTTGGCGCTAAGCCTAATCTCCAGCCTGCCCTATCAATACTATAACGATAGCCCATCAATTAGGCAGTACACTAACTGGGAGCTGATAGACAAGAAGACGAGCACGAAGCCCCCCGAGCCAGACACCTATTCTTCGGTGCCAAGCCAGATATTCGACTTATACGATGCTGTGTTTCGGCTTAGAAATGAAGAAGTAGTTTTCGAGAAAACAAGCAACGAGATTGTAGCTGAGCTGAGGAATCCCGTTGAAACCGAGGTCTTTAACTTGTTTTCCCCCGAGGAAGGGAAGCTGATGGCTAAGCATATTGCCAGCGTTGATAAAGCACTGGTGATTTCTGTGCGGAGAGGAGCTAATGTAAAAATAGCAATCATAGTTGATTCCCCCACCAGCGGTGGTAGATTCTATCATGTATTGGTAAAGGCAGAGGAAAATTCCGTAAGCAACATAGATGTTCTTTCTCTCATAGGAGAGGTTGGCTCTGGAGGAGTATCATTAACAAATGAGTACATCATTGATAAAGGCTCAACGGTGAACTCGACTCTAATTTCATCAAGGCTTGATAACGGCGTCTTTGTCGGCTGGAGAAGAGCGCTGGTCATGAATGAAGCGAGGCTTAGCTACAAGACAATCGGTATCGGCGGCATTCTAAGGATTCAGGACGAGTCAGTGCAAAGAGGGGATGGTTCATCAGGTATTTACAAAGCCTTTATCTTCAGCAGTAGCAATGGTTACGTAGATTACATAACGAACTCTGTTAATCAGGGGGAGTACACGTATACGGATATACTAGTGAGGGGCGCTGCCCTGTCCGGAAAGCTATATCATCGAGGTACAGTTAAAGCCACTGAGCAAGCTAGAAACAGCGTAAACAAGCTGACAAGCAGGCTCATACCCCTTGAAAGAGAAGCCGAGGTTGTGAGCGTACCATCACTCGAGGTTGATACTGATATCGTCGAGGAAGCCAGCCACAGCACTGATATCTCAAGCATAAGCACTGAGGAGTTGTTCTACCTTCAATCCAGGGGGCTAGATATAAGCGAATCAATAGAGCTTTTAATACATTCATATATAGAGGACGTCGTAGGGAGCACTAATCGTCTGTTCTACGAGTGGTTAGGCAAAGAGCTTCTAGGCTCTCTTAATATCTATCCCGGCCGAAAAGCTTATTAGAGGGCGTAGTCTTTAGCTCTATTCTATAGAATACTAAAAAATAGTGAACAATATGCTAAGGCCGAGCGGCTCGAGGAGAATATTGTTGGGGATTATCCTGCATGTTTTAAAGGAGAAGAGTTCCATTACTGGATACGAAGTATGCAAGGCTATAGGCGAGCTCACGGGCGGTGTATACAAGCCTAGTCCTGGAGCTATTTATCCAGCGCTTAGAAAGCTTGAGTTAAGAGGGCTCATCGAAAAGAAAATGATTGATGGCAAAGTGGTTTACGGCCTAACGAGGCTTGGTGACGAGTATTACGCTAACAACATTGATGAGATAAGGACGTTAGTCGAGTTCTTCCGGGTCGAGGCGAGTAGCGGTAAGGCGCGCTTATTCCTCAGCTTAAAGAGAATTTTCAAGATAATCATGGCTTATCATGACGAGATCGATAATGAGAAAGCACTTGCAATCAGTGGTGTACTGGATGACGCGAGGAAAAAGATAATGGAAATAATTGAGGGGTGAGCGCTACATGTCTAAGGCCGTGAACATAGAGAATCTAAGAAAAATCTATCCTGGAGGAGTTGAGGCTTTAAAGGGTATTACGTTTGATGTAGATGAAGGAGAGGTCTTCGGTCTCCTAGGCCCTAACGGTGCTGGTAAAACAACTACGCTCAACATTATAGCTACATTGATTAAACCAACGAGCGGTAAGGCCGAGGTATTCGGAATTGATGTATCAAGTAAGCCTGGCTTGGTTAGAAGGAATATAGGTTATGTCTTGCAGGACATAGCAACGGATGACGAGTTAACCGGTTATGAAAACATACTTCTACAAGCTAGGCTCTATCATGTGCCGAGAGAGAAGGCTGAGAAGAGAATCTGGGAGCTTTTATCGATGATGGAGCTGGAGGAGGCAGCGCGCAGGAAGGTTGAGACTTACTCCGGAGGGATGAGGAGAAGGCTCGAGCTAGCCGCAGCGTTGATACACGAGCCTAAGCTACTTCTGCTTGATGAGCCCACTCTTGGTTTAGACCCGAATGTTAGGAGGTCTATTTGGGGCTATATAAGAAGGCTTAACAAGGAGCTCGGAACAACGGTTATACTGACAACCCATTACATAGAGGAGGCTGAGGAGCTTTCCAGCAGGGTAGCCATTATTGATTATGGAGAGATAAAGGCACTCGGCTCCCCAAGGGAGCTCAAGGCTAAGCTTGGAGGAGAGGTTATTGAGCTGAGGCTTGACTACATAGTGAACGATCAGCTTAGGAATATCTTCGAGAGCATTGACGGCGTTCTCGGCGTCACAATTAGTGATGGCGTCGTTAGGCTCAAGGCTGTGAACAGCTCCAGCCTTTTGCCTCAGATAATATCTTTTCTGAACGCGAAGAACATAAAGATACTTGAAGCCTTTATAAAGACCCCTAGCCTAGAGGATGTCTTCGTGGAGCTAACGGGCAGGAAGCTCAGAGATGAGGAGGGAAGCAGGGAAGAGATGTTTCGTTTCAGAAGAAACATACAGCTCCGTAGAAGGTGATGCATATGGTTAGAGAATTCATCGGGGAAATAAACGCCCTTGTATGGAGAGAGCTGAAGAAGTTCTTCGGGAACCCCTGGATAATAGTTATGATGATAATTCAGCCGCTACTATGGATAGGGTTGTTTGGCAAGGCCTTCAACTTAACAGGGCTCTTCACAATCCCGCCAGAGGTTCTCAACAATCTGCCCCCATACGTTACCCAGCAGGTCTCAGCTCTCTTCAACCAGATGATGGCCAGGCTCTTCGGCTCATCCAGCATTGACTACTTCAGCTTCATGGCCACGGGCATGCTCGCCGTCATGGCATTCTTTGCCGGGATGAGCGGTGGTATGAGCTTGACGTGGGATAGACGTACCGGCTACCTAAACAAGCTGCTCGTGGCCCCAATCAGGAGAGAATCAATAGTTTTATCGAAAATGATATCCGCATCCATGAGATCCCTCGTCCAGGCATCACTACTGTTGCTAATAGCGATGCCTCTAGGACTAAAGCTCAGCCCAGCGGGCATAGGGCCAGTGCTGCTCAGCATAGCATCACTGTTTCTCCTGGGCCTATCAATGAGCGCTCTCATGTTGATGATAACCATAAGAACAAGAAGACAGGAAACCCAGATGATGGCCATGAACCTCATCAACCTACCATTAATGTTCGCTAGCAACGTCCTCTACCCAAAATCAATAATGCCCAGCTGGCTACAGGCAATAGCAAGCGTCAATCCACTAACCTACACGGCAAACATACTGAGAGGATCCCTCCTCATGGGAAGCTCAGCCTCGATGAGCAGCTTGCTCAGCGACTTCGCCATACTCCTGGGGATAAGCACAGTTTTTCTTGGAATAGGAATAGCTGTATCCATAGTGGGGCTACGAGAGAAATAAAAATCACAAAAAACCATTTTTCTTTCTCATATCTAAATTACGTTTACTCCAGAGTTTCGGAGCCCTTTCCCCGTTGGTATGTGGCGGGCCCGCCGGGATTTGAACCCGGGGCCAACGGGTTAAAAGCCCGCTGCTCTACCTGGCTGAGCTACGGGCCCATTTGTTCGTAGTGAATAAGTATTGCTGGGCGTTAAAAAGATTTTCTCGCAGTAAATTAGGCCCCAGACAACCAGTTTTCCTACTATTTAAAGTAAATGCTTCACCGCATCTACTAATATTCATACATTGATTAAGGAGTATTCGGGGATATCAGGGGGATCCATTGCATGGTTTTTATCTGGGCGAGGCAAGCGAGCTTCTCTCTTTTTTATGTTTAGAGGCAGAAAAGGTGAGGTGCAAAGTAGTATCTATCCAAAGGATTTATAATCTTTTTATTTTAATAATATTTATTGTAAACAAATTTTTGAGGTAAAAAGCATGTCTTCATACCTGGAAGAAAGAGACTTGTCATACATGACGAAATACATACCTAAACCACTGTACAAGTGGGGCAACCTGATAAAGTGGGATGAGGCAAGGCTATATGACTTGTCCCAGCCACTAGGAGTATTGACGCCGCCTTTCCCAACCTATCCGCCATTCAAGATGTACTGGATAAAGGTTTTGCCGGAGCACAGGGTGCAAGCCCAGGCAATAGAGACTCCATGGCATATTGGTACCCACATGGATGGACCACTGCACTTCGTGCCTGGGTCCCCAGGCATAGGCGAAATTCCGCTTGACCACTGGGTGGGGGAAGGAGTAATCATTGATATAAGCGATGAGGTCGAGGACCTAAGCATATATACAAGTGAGATGATTGAGAAGAAGGCGAAGGAGCACAACCTCGAGATAAAGAATGGTGATATACTCATAATTCACACAGGGTACTACAAGTACCAGTGGGACCAGCCAACAGCCGATACAGTTAGGTACCAGCTAAAGCATCCTGGACCAACAAAGGAGTTCGCCAAGTGGTGTGTCCAGAAGAAGCTGAAGTGGACAGGAGTTGACGCGGTGAGCCAGGACCACCCACTGAACACCGTTATCAGGAGGGTTAGGCCCGACATCGCTGAGGAGTTCAAAGAGAAGTTTGGGAAGCCAGTGGATGAGGCTATGCCATGGCCCGAGAACTACCAGGTGCTACACACATATACGTTCCCGAGAGGAGTCTTCCACGCTGAGAACCTGGGCGGCGAGATAGGAAAGGTGCTAAACAAGAGATGCTTGATAGTAGGTGCTCCAATCAAGGTTGTAGGGGCGGAATCAGCCTTCGCAAGGATATTCGCTATATGCAACGGCCCTGAGTAAAACATTTAATTAATTCTTTTTTAATTAAAACCGGTTTTCTTTATTATCCTACATGCACCTACATTATAAATAACTCTTAATGAGAGGTACTCTGAGAAATGGGATACGTTAAAACAGTTGTGGAGAAAAACCTTGTTAGAGACAGCCTAGTTCTCATGAAGATAAGCGAGGACCTGAAGAAGATACCTGGAGTAGAGGAAGCTCTTGTTGCCATGGGGACCGAGACTAACAAGAAGCTAGCCATGGACCTCGGCGTGTTTACGCCAGATGTGGAGAAAGCCTCTGAGGGGGACCTGTTCATAGCTATCAGGGCATCAAGCCAGGAAGCGTTGGAGAAAGCCATAGCAGCGGCAAGAGAGATGTTGTCTAAACCAGCTGGTGCAGGTGAGGCGGAGTTCTACGATGTCGATATGGCCTTGGCCGCCTTGCCGGACGCTAACTTGGCTTTGATATCCGTTCCAGGCGAGTACGCAAAGGAAGTAGCAATGAAGTTCCTTGAGAGGGGCATTCACGTCCACGTTTTCAGCGACCACGTGCCCAAGGAAGACGAAGTTGAAATGAAGAAATACGCGTTTGAGAGAGGCCTGCTGGTTCTCGGGCCGGGGGCAGGGACAAGCATTATAAATGGTGTCGCCATAGCTTTCGCTAATGCCGTTAGGAGAGGGCCTATAGGCATAGTTGCGTCAGCTGGCACTGGTTTGCAGGAGGTAAGCAGCCTAATACACAACCTGGGGAGCGGCGTCTCGCAGGGATTAGGTGTGGGAGGCGGTGATGTTAAGAACTATGTTGGCGGCTTAATGATGAAGCTTGGGCTAAAGCTCCTTGACCGGGACGAGGAAACAAAGGTTCTAACCATTGTTGCTAAGCCACCCGAGAAGGAGACGCTTGAATCAATACTACAGTACGTCGAGAAGGAGACAAGAAAGCCCATAGTGTTTGGGTTTATGGGCAAGTTCACGCTGAGCTTGCCCAAAGGCCTTGTGGGAAGAGCCAGTGCTGCTAGGTCTCTGCATGCCACAGCTCTCGAGGCGGTGAGGCTTGTTGATGAGGAACTATACGAAAGAGGCAAAGAGAAGCTAACGATCCAATACGAGAAGCTACTGAGCATGCTTCAGCCATACTGGGAGGAGTTGAGCCCCAAGCAGAAGTACATTAGAGGGCTGTTCACCGGTGGAACACTGACGAGCGAAGCGTTAACACTGCTGGACGAGCTGAAAATAGAGCTCTACAGCAACGCCCCCTTGCCAGGGCAGAAGCAGTTGCCAGACCCATTCAGAAGCGTTGGAAACACCATAGTGGACCTAGGAGAAGAGGAGTTCACAGCTGGAAGAGCACACCCGATGATCGACCCAACAATCAGGAGGCTAAGGCTAATCGAGGAAGCCAAAGACCCAGAGGTAGCGGTGGTGCTCATGGACTTCGTCCTGGGATACGGCTCACACGTAGACCCTGTCGGAGCTCATCTACCAGCCATAAAGGAGGCACAAAAAATAGCTGAGGCAGACGGCAGAAAGCTCGTTATCATAGGTTACGTCCTGGGAGTAAGCGGTGATCCACAAGGATACGAATCACAAATCGAGAAGCTAAGAAGCGTTGGGGCTATTGTCCCGCCAACGAACGCTGTCGGCGTCCTAAGCGCGGCTGTGGTAGCATCAAGAGGACAAATAAGCCGTGACATAGTAGATAAGTTCTACAAGGAGTACTTTGAAGCCTATATTAAAGCGAGGTGAATGAGAAATGGTCGAGCCAAGAAAACTATTCAACACAGAAGTAAAGGTCGTTAACGTTGGTCTAAGAATATTCTACGAGGACCTTAAGAAACAAGGAGTAAAGGTCGTTCACGTCAACTATCAGCCTAGGCCGAAGCTTGAGAAGGAGCTGGAAAGCAAGCTATCAGAGCTTCTGTGAATTTAAAATTATCTTTTTTAATCAAATAATCAAATAAATTAACCGTCCCATACATAATCTATAATCTGTCAAAATACCTTGGAGTTGAAAGAACATGTCCCTTAAAGAACTGATTGAGGAAGCTAACAAAAAAGCAGTAGAAAACATGATGGAGGCAGAGCCGGTTCTCGTAGATGTGAAGCTTGCTAAGGACTTCATCCCTGGATTCAAGAGCGATATGATTCTTCACGCCGGTCCACCGATAACCTGGGAGAGAATGAGTGGCCCACTAAAAGGAGCTGTTATAGGGGCCTTGATGTACGAGGGCCTAGCTGATACGCCGGAGCAAGCTGAGAAAATAGCCTCTAGAGGAGACATAGTGTTCAAGCCTAACCACGAGTTCGGCGGCGCGTGCCCAATGGCCGGCGTGGTAACACCAAATATGCCTATATACATAATTCACGACAAGAAGTTCGGGAACTACGCGTACAGCAACTTCAATGAGGGTATAGGAAAGGTTCTTAGATACGGAGCGTACGATAAGGAGGTAATGGATAGGCTAAAGTGGATGCACGATGAGCTGTTTCCAGCTCTGAAGGCAGCATTACACGAAGCGGTGAAGGACAAGGGAGGAATAGCAATCAAACCACTAATAGCGCAGGGCTTGCACATGGGCGATGAGGGTCACAATAGATACATAGCTATCACTAGGTTATTCTTAATCGAATTAATCCCATACCTAATACAAGCTGACTTACCCAAAGACGTCTTCATGAGGGTCTACACGTTCGCTAAGAATAACAACTTCTTCACCCTGAACATAGGTATGGCGGCAGCAAAGGCAATGACCATGGCTGCTCACAACATTAAATACAGCACAATAGTCTCTGTGCTAACCAGAAACGGAACCGATGCTGGAATATGGGTAAGTGGCCTAGGTAACAGATGGTTCACGGCCCCCGCGCCTGTTCCGAAAGGAGTGTTCTTCCCAGGCTTCACGCAGGATGACGCTAACCCCGATATTGGGGACAGTAGCATAACAGAGACTGCAGGATTCGGAGGATTCGCGATGGCGGCGGCCCCCGCTATAGTTAGCTGGGTTGGAGGTTCGGTGCAGTTCGCTGTGGAGAACACGAAGAAGATGTATCAAATAACCTACACGAAGCACAAGTACTTCACGATTCCGTACCTTGAGTTCCAGGGAACCCCAACAGGCATAGACATAAGATACGTGCTGAAGACAGGCATAACACCAACAATAAACACAGGCATAGCTCACAAGAAACCAGGAGTAGGCCAGGTTGGAGCGGGCATAGTCAGCTTCCCATTCGAGCTATTCAAAGACGCCTTCAAGGCCTTCGTAGAAACGTACGGGGCTTAACACAAATCTTTTTTATTAAACCGGAAGTCTTGACTTTTTATCTATAATTTTATCAAAGAGTACTATGTATGTTTTCAAGAAATACTTGATTTTGGAGGATAAGTGGTCTTGGGAAAGAAATGCCTGTATGCCTGGAGCCTGGGGAGCTATGCGAAGAAGATAATTAATGACAAGGGAGGCCAGAAAGCTCTTGTAGCCCATGTTTTTGACAACACGATTTATTTAAGGATGAACGACGATGAGTTAATCCTTATCTCGACTTATCCCTGGAGGTCTCCCTTTACCATAAACCTAGCTGGTATAGATTATGATGGTTTCTCCTTTAAGAGCATTGTTTCTCCCCTCCAAAAAGCAGTCTTGCTTACCGACAAAATCATGATGGGCGAGCTATCCATTGATATAGGGGAAGCGAGGGTTTACAGCGGGCTGGGCAAGCCAGCTAGCAGTCATGTTGATAACAATTATCTTGGCCACAAGCTGCGTTTATTACTGTATACTGCCGGGATTATCGCTGGTGGACTAAGAAATACCAGCACGCCTTATCTGCACTCCAGAGTCTGTGAGTATCTAAATAGTGATGGGTTACTCAGCGATAATGCCATGGACTCGCTTATTGGGCTTGGCGAGGGCTTCACTCCCTCCGGTGATGACATCTATGTCGGTTTATCCTCAGCCATTACTTACACATACAGCTATGTCGATGAGAAAAGAGATGTCGCGTCGTCGTATCTATCGAGAATCAAGGAGGGAATCAGCGCTAGATTAAATCAAACGACGTGGGCTAGCGGCATGTATTTAAGGTACGCTCTGAGCGGTCTCTACGACGAGACAATAGAGAAAATCCTGTATGACTTCTACTATGGGGATATACAAGACTTTTATTCGAGCGTTGTTCATTTGCTCAGAAGAGGTCATGAAAGCGGGGTTTATCTTGCCTTGGGGGTTTTGCTTGGGTTACTATCGATATATAATTCTTTTAAGCTCAACTGGACAAATAAGTTGTGTTCACTGCTGATAGGATAGCTGCTTCAAAAAGTTATCGGTGAGAATTGTTGAGGAGGGAGAGCATATCTAACGAGGAGCTTTTAACGTGGATGTTAAGTAAGCTTAGCTCAAGGAAAAGAGTGGCCTTGATAACGATTATCGAGAAGAAAGGCTCTGCTCCAAGAGGTGTTAGCGCAAAGATGGCTGTATCTGAGGATGGAGAGGTTATTGGAACCATCGGTGGCGGCGAGCAGGAGAGAATAGCTATCCAGAAAGCGCTTGAGGCAATAAGAGAGGGAGCGTCACGCACAATAAAGATTAATCTCTTCAGAACAGACCTCCTTACAGATGAGTTAAAAACAAAATCACAGATATGCGGAGGCTCGGTTGCATTGTTCATAGATGTCTTGACTCCAGCAAAAAGAGCCTTCATAGTAGGAGCGGGCCACGTGGCCAAGAGTCTGGCGGCCTTGCTATCAATGCTTGGCTTCAGGATAACGGTGATTGACAACATGCCTCAGTACGCCAATAAGGATGCGATCCCCATGGCGGATGAGATTATAACACGCGAGGATCCCTCCGAGGTAATAAACAACCTCTCATTCAGCAAGGATGACTTGGTAATCATTGTTCACGGGGACGCTGATGTGGAGTACAAGGTGCTGCTAGCCCTCTACGGAAAGAAGGAGCTCCCAGGCTATGTCGGTCTCCTGGCAGGAAAGGGCAAGCTGCAATACATTCTCAAGAAGCTAGTTGAGCAGGGCGTAAGCAAAGAGTTGTTGATTGAGACGCTTTACTCCCCGGCAGGACTTGCTATTGGAAGCGAGTCTCCAGAGGAAATAGCCGTAGCAATAGTGGCAGAAGTGCTCAAGACACAGAGAAGAGCTGGGGGGGTTCACGAGAGCTTGGTTAAGGAGATATTGAGCTCCATGTAGAGTGAGCAGGCTTTGAGGGGTATTCAAGCAATAGTTCTATCCGCGGGCTTATCAACGCGCTTCCCGGGCAACAAGCTGTTGTTCCCCCTTGGCGGGATCCCCATTGTTGCCAGGACTATTAGAAGCCTAGTTGTGCAGGAGAAGATAGAAAAGGTAATTGTCGTTACGGGTTTCATGAGGGAGGATGTGGAGGCAGCAATAAAAAGACACACCGAGCCATCACTCCTTGATAGCAAGGTGATTTTTGTCTACAACCCCATGTACAGGGAGGGGGGAATGAGCAGCAGCATCAAGAAGGGATTAGAGATGGTACCTAGGGATTCAGACATACTGGTTATGCCGGGAGACGTCGGTTGTATCTCAGCTGAAACCATAAAGGCCGTGCTTGACTATCATGTTTCCTCCACATCTCAGATAACAGTTGCATGTTATAAGGGCAGGCACGGCCACCCGATAATCTTTAAATCAACACTCAGAAACGAGCTCGAAGCAATCAATGAAACAACATATGGTTTGAAAAAAGTCGTTAAAAACCACATAAATGAGGTAAACTGCGTGGAGACAAGCGATCCAGGAGTCGTTCTTGATATCGATACAACCAGTGATATAGAAATATGTGAAGATTTACTGATGAAAAAAGGTATATAAAGTAAGGACTTACATCTCGATTTCATACTTGCTTGGTGGCTGTAGCTTATAGCTCTCCTTTAACAAGTCCTCGGGAGCCGGCCTCTCACCGAAGAATGGCTTAAGCTCCTCCCTCTTCTTCTGCTCCTCCCACATATCCTTTGTTATGTACCAGACGGCGGATCCTCCGAGCTCATGTTGGTACTCCGGGTAGGCTTTTCCTCTGTGGGCAAAGTACATTCCTAGCCTGAAGCCGAATGGGCTCTCGAATGTGGCCCACCACTCCTTGGCGCCTAGGATGTCGAAGGCGTGTTCCAGCTTGGCAACATAGCCAGCAACGCCTATTCCTCCAAGCCTCTTGAAGGTTATGCTGTGGAGGCTTATTACTAGGTTCTCATCCCAGAACCTAGCGTTCCATACACCTATCAGCTCGTTTCCTTGTGTACCGATTATCACATATTCATCCTTGTATCTTCCCTGAGCCCATGCTAGAACCTCAGCGTAAGTTCTAGTGGCTACCAGGTGGTAAAAGTCCCTATCATACTGAGGATCGATCAGTGGCTTTAGGGCCTTCAGGATTATTGGCGCTTCTTCTTTCTTGGCTTGCCTGAAGAGTACGACTTCGCCTTTCTTGGTTTTATAGATTTTCGGTGGGAACTCCGCCCTTGATACAATATTTTCTGAAGACCTCAGTAGACCTTCAATTATTTCTATTTTAAAGGGTATTTCCTCGACTGATATGGGAACTAGTGGTTTAGGCATTCTTTTTCACCAGTATTGACGGTTATAATAATTGCTTAATCAAGGATAATTAAGTTTGATTAATAACACAGTTATACCCTTAAACCTCGCTCTTCGAAAGGAGTAGCACACAGCGTTAGCTCTAAAACACTAACGCTATGCTGAGAAAAGCTTATTCACTTCCCAGCTCAACATTAAATACAGAACAGTAGTTATGATGAGTGTGGCGGTCTAAGAGCAAATAGCGATGAAGAACATTCTAGGAGCCCTTCTGAACTACTTCTCACTTGGCTTCAACGTTTTAAGAATATCCATAGCTTTTTTTCTGGCTTCTTCCTCGTTACTGGCTGATACATTTATGTAGAGCTTGGCTAACGGTGAGTAGAACTCGTATCTCCAGTAGTTGTTTATGTAGGATTTCTTAACCAGCACTAACTGGCTCTCCATGCCGGCCATCCGTTCTATAGTTTTGTTAGAGAAGCGTGCTTAAAACGTTTTTAATTGACTTGTATGAGTCATGGAGAAGCTGAGGAATTACTTTTGTATCAGCTATTACAGGCATAAAGTTAGTGTCCCCTCTCCATCTGGGAACTACATGTACATGGAAATGTTCCTCTATGCCCGCTCCTGCATCCCTACCAATATTCGCTCCTATATTAAAAGCATCAGGGTTATACGCTATTTTCAGTGCTCTTATCATGAGGTTGATTGTTTTTGCAAGCTCTAGCAGCTCATCATCATTTAGGTCCTCGATTGATGGAACATGTCTATTCGGCACAACCATGAGGTGGCCGTTATTGTAGGGGTACTTGTTTAGCATAACGAATGTCTTTTCTCCTCTGTATACAACTAGGTTTTCCTCATCGTAATCCGGGCTAACCGATATTACTCTGCAGAACAAGCATGATTTCTCTTCGTTTTTTCTAGTCAATCCCTCGATATAGCTCATTCTCCATGGGGCCCAGAGATTTTTCAAAATTACTTCCCCACATTCTTTTTGTTACAAACTATTAAATAATAGCTTGATTAACGCGTCTCCGGTTATCAATGTAAGTAGGTATCCTGCAAGGATGAACGGTATCGTGGGTATGCCGTAGGTCGACCATATAGGCTCATGTGAGCTTAGCTTCCCCTTTTCTATTAGGTCTCTTATCTTCTCCCTCAGTTCAGCGTCGTCTTCCTCTATATCGAAAGATAACTTGAACTCATTGCTCCACGGCCTATACAGGGGGTACCAGAACCTCTTGTTAATTAACTCCCCAGCTCTAAGTGGTATGCCGAGGAACATAGCGGCTATTTTTCTTGGAAGGCTTATCTTATCTAATATTAAGTAGTTTCTCTTGACCAGGTTATATAGAAAGAAGGCAATAGGCAGACCTATCAGGAGCAACAGGGAATATAGAAGAACAATTATTGAAACGGGAAAAACTATGTTCGATTTGAAAGGCACGGTTGGGTGAGAAAGAGCTATCACTAGTAGAGCAAATACATCTGCTCCGCCAAACATATTGGCCAGGAACAATGGGATGGTCATGGCTATTACAGCTATGATACTGATTACGTAAACTGTTAGGAGCATTTTGCTGGGAGATGAGGCCAGCAATTCTGCTATAGCTATAACTATAAGCGGTACGCCATAGAAAATCCAGTATTTAGGCTCTATTTCCCTTGTTTTAATGTCTTTAATCGAGGCATGAAGAAGCATAGCTATTGTTAACAAGGCTCTTAGTATTTCCGTTATCAAGCCTCATCAATCCATAGCTAGTCCGCAGCGTCTCTTATGCCTATCTCCGTGATGGCGAAGACGGCCTCCCCCTCCGGCAGATGCGGCGCATCAACGACTCTCGCTATTCTCTTGTTTCCCTTGCTTTTTCTTAGCTGAACCCTGACGCCAGGTGCGTGGTACAGCACATGGCCGCCGACAGCCTGGGTTGGATCGCCGTAGAAAACATCTGGTCTAGCCATAACCTGGTTCGTGATGACCACGGCTATATTGTATATCTCGGCAAGTCTCATTAGCTGGTGTAGATGCCTGTTGAGTTTCTGTTGTCTAAGAGCAAGGTTTTCTCTGCCTGGGTACTCCGCTCTGAAGTGGCCTGTTACGCTATCTACGACGACAAGCTTGATGTTTTGCTCGGGAATTATCTCGGCCAGTTCCTCCACTATAGCCATTTGGTGGTCGCTGTTAACAGCCCTTATGTAGAGAATGTTCTCCATTGTTTTCTCCACATCTAGACCAAGAGCCCTAGCCATGCTTTCTATTCTCTCCCATCTAAATGTTCCTTCGCTATCAATGTATACTGCTTTCCCGTTTAATCCTCCCTTATCTGGGGGGAGCTGAACATTTACTGATAACTGATGGCATAACTGCGTGTTGTGTAGCACTAGTCCTTCTGGGGATAAGAAGTTGTGGTGCCTTGGCACAACTAGGTCGTAGACATAATCGTTATGCTCCTTAACCTCCACTCTGTATACTCTTTGCAACTTTACCTCGTTGTTCATTATCGAGACTAGATTATCTCCTGGCTTAATCTCAATAGCAGGCTTCCAGATAAAGCTGGCACCATAGTATACTAGCACAGGGTGTCTAGGCGTTACCTCGAGCTTAAGGTTCCCTTCACCCTTAACCTCAACTATAAGTGGTACTTTTTCTTTGTAGATGAGGCTCGGGGAAACTTTTACGATACGTCCATTAGCATCAATGCTCTCCACGACAATATCGCTTGCTCTAACTATATATCCCCCATCAAACCTGGATTCGCCTCCAGTTTTCTTCTTCTCGTGGTACAGGCTCTCAATATCGTTAACCACAAGCTCGGCTCCACGGTAGTACTTAACAAGCGTTGGCCCTACAAAGCATTTCCCTGTCCCGTACTCACCAAAGAACTCCGTGATGGTTCTAGTTTCAACGCCTCCTCCAAGCAACTCGTCAAGCGCTTTGCTACCAGTAGTGATTTTCCCTACAGTCAATCTCTCCAGCTTAAGCTCAAGGGCAGTTTTGAACCTTATGTTAAGCGCTTCTCTAGCAGCCTTTATAGCTTTCTGAGCAGTTGCCAGAGGTATGCCAATTGTAGCGGAAAGCTCCTGTGGACTAGCAACAGCTATGGACTCGAGAGTCGAGTAGCCGGCCTCGATCAGCTTCTGAGCCGTAGCGGGGCCTATGCCAGGGAGGTCTGTTAACGTCTTTATTTTCTGGGCTTCACTTTTCTGTGCATCTGGCTCATCCGCTTCCTTGTCGGTACTCTTGGTGGATTTACTCATGCGTTTATCTACCATGATCCCTCCTTAGAGTTTACGTTTTTCCTCATTCTATAAATATATAGTTGCTCGAAAATATTCTTTGTCCTATTTGTTATCGGCCAGAGAGAATCAGAGCAATGGAGCCAAGGTATGGTATTTTCAGGACTGAGTCGCCCATTTTTATGGCTACACCAACTACTCTGTTCTGGTTTATGCCCAGGCCGTCCTCGTACTCGTTCAGAAACTTGTCATCTAGAATGTTGTTGTCCCCCTTCGTTTTAAAGTAGTAAATGCCATTTACGTATTCAACCTCTATTACCCTATGCACAATTAGGCTTCCTCTCAAGCTTCTGTACACAATTATGTCTCCAACCTTTATTTCATTGGGGCTTTTCTTCGAGAGTATTATTATGTCTCCTTCCCTTAGAAGAGGATACATGCTGTTGCCTCTTACAACAGCTATTGGGGATGGAGTACCAGTAAGTTCTCTTAAGCCGATATTAACTACTAACAGAACAACTATCATCAGGATAACAAGCGACGCTATCTCCTTTGGCCCCACTCTCAAGCGATTATCTTTAATTTGAATTTCAGCGTTCGTTGATTCTTCCGTCAAAACAACCACTTCGTATTATCTAGGGTCATTAATTAAATTAAGGTTAAACATTCATTATCAAATCGTTGATTAACAAGCTTTATTTATTTTTACTCTAGGCGGTCTGTATGAACGATGATTTATACCACCCATGGCTTCCAAATCTTCGCCGCGAAAGCGAGATACTAGCGAAAATCGGTGTTAATAACGTAGAGGAGTTGCTCAGGGTTATACCCAACAACTTGAGAATCAAGGGAGGCCTAGGTATAAGGCCGGAGGAGCCAATGAAACCATGGGAAATAGAGCTTGATTTCCAGGAGAAGATAAAGCGCAACATAGACTTGCCTCTCAACCGCATATTTGCTGGAGGCCCTGTCTGTCCTCATTATGTTCACCCGGTTGTTCAGTATCTTTTATCAAGAGGGGAGTTCCTAACAGCGTATACACCTTATCAACCTGAGATTAACCAAGGCGTTCTTCAAGCACTCTACGAGTATCAGAGCTTAATGGCTGAGCTTTTAGGAGTCGAGGTTGTAAATGCCGGCATGTATGACGGTGCTACCTCCTTGGCTGAGGCACTGTTAATGGCAATTAGGGTTACAGGGAGAAAGGAAGTCTTGCTACCCAAAACGCTTTACAGGCAATATGATAGTGTTGTGAGAACCTACCTGTTTGGTCCAGGCGCAATTATACATTACTATGACGTGGATAATAAGGGGCAGCCTGACATAAACGAGATAAGCAATATTTTATCCGTGAGGGAAGTAGCAGCGGTTGTAGTTGAGAATCCGAGTGGTCATGGAGTAGTTAATCAAAGTATGAAGGAAATTCATGATGAGGCATCTAGAAAAGGGGCTTTAAGCATAGCTTTAGTCGAGCCATTATTAATGAGCATCGTTAATCCTCCGGGGGATTATGGATACGAGGTCGTGGTTGCTGAGGGCCAGTCGCTGGGCTTGCCGATGAACGGTGGAGGCCCTCTACTCGGGATTTTCGGGATAAAATACGAACAAAGGCTACTGAGACAGTTGCCTGGGAGACTAATAGGCGCTACGCTTGATGCGGATGGCAAGAGGGGATTCATGATGATACTTCAGACAAGAGAACAGCACATACGAAGAGAAAAGGCTACTTCAAACATAACCACGAACACGGCACTCAATGCTATTGGGGCAGCTATTCATGTCTCCCTTCTAGGAGAAAAAGGATTAAGATGGGTAGCCTCCCACATACTTGAGTTATCAAATTACGCCGCAGTGAAGCTAAAGGAAAATCGATTCGAACTTCTATATGATAGCGCTTTGTTCTTCAAGAATGTATCGTATAAGATACCTTGTGAGATTCCCCTTGATAAGATTGTCGCTATGAGGAAGATTCTTCCTTACTCATTACTGAATAAAAACGTATGCTTGTCTTGTTTCACCGAGATTCACTCACGAGAAGACGTTGAATACCTGGTACAATCCTTAAGGGTGATGTGAGTGGTCTTTAGACAAGCAGTGTGGGATGAACCCCTTATATTCGAGTACCCAAATGGGGAGAAAACCGGGTTTGCCCCTCTAAGTCGAGAGGACTTAGAAGAAATAAACAAAGCTAAGGAGAAGCTAGGAGCCCTCTACAGAGAGAGGTTGAATATCCCGAATCTCTCCGAGTTAGAGGTGGTTAGGCACTTTACACGTTTAACGCAAATGTCGTTCGGTGTAGATACAGGCCCTGTGCCGCTGGGCTCATGTACAATGAAGTACAACCCACGGCTTGGATGGAAACTCTCCAGTCACCCATCAGTGACAAGTGTTCATCCAGAAATGATTAGAGCTGGGCTAGCTGATGGGCTCCTGGAAATAGCATACTACGTGCAGGAGACGTTAAAGGCAATCACAGGCATGGATGAGTGTAGCCTACAACCACCAGCCGGGGCGTCCGGAGAGCTCGCAGGGGTATTGATGATAAAGGCTTACCTAAGGGATAAAGGCGAGCAAAGCAGAGATGAGATGCTGGTTGCCGATAGCGCTCATGGAACGAACCCCGCATCATCAGCTATGGGGGGCTTCAAGGTTATTCGTGTACCTACCAATCAGGAAGGCCTAGTCGATATAGATGCGCTGAGGTCGGTGGCGGGAGATAGGACAGCCGGGTTCATGTTGACTAATCCTAACACGCTTGGCTTGTTTGAGTCAGGCATAGAGGAGATCGCCTCGATTGTTCATTCAGCAGGTGGGTATTTATACTACGATGGAGCAAACCTCAATGGAATATTGGGAATTGCCCGACCGGGCGATATGGGCTTCGATATTGTTCACTTAAACCTACACAAGACATTCTCCTCGCCGCACGGGGGAGGAGGACCAGGCGCTGGGGTTATCTGCGCTAGGGGTTCTCTTAAAGAGTATTTGCCAGGCTACGTGATAAGAAGAGACCCTGATGGAAAGCTGAGTCTTCATAGAATGCCGAGGTCTATAGGGGACATGGCTACTTACTACGCTAGCTTCACGGGAGTGATATACACTTATGTGTTCTTGTTGGGACAAGGCGAGAGAGGGTTAAAGGAGGTAGCTATAAACGCTGTTCTCAACACTAATTACCTAATATCCCTTCTACATGGAGTTAGGGGCCTCAGCCTTCCATATAGAAGCGATGTGCCTCGTTTACACGAGGTAGTGTTCAGCGTGAGGGACCTGGTAAAGGAGACAGGGGTGGGGGCTGGAGACATAGCAAAGTACCTGCTTGATAAAGGGTTGCATGCTCCAACGATATATTTCCCATTGATAGTTGAGGAAGCACTAATGATAGAGATGACGGAGACCGAGAGCGCGGAAGTAGTTGAGGAGTACGCGAAAGCAATAAAGGAAGCTGTGGAGCTCGCCTACCGAAGCCCAAGCGTGTTACAGAGCTCACCAATGAACACTAGCGTTAAGAGACTGGACGCTGTTAGAGCTAACCACCCTAAGACCATGGCACCTTCATACAAGGTAGAAAAAATTGTTAAGAACATTCAGTAAATTAACCCACATATATGATTTGGCTGCTTCAGCACTATCTCTTAATAGGTACTGGGACCTATACTCTGCTTTTCTTTCCAGTTTGCTATTAAGGGATTACGAAAACGTGGTCACGCTGGAAGAGCTAAGAAAAATGTTCGCGTATGATGACTGGATCGTTGTTGGACCGCTGGCTACGAGGCAGGATATAGACTGGATTAACAAAAACACGGAGACAAAGGGGGTAGCCGTGGCTGATAGTGCATTCGGCAAAGCTACTTCATATGGATTAAAGAAGATAGATTTATTGGTAACCGATATGGATGGTCTCGAGCCTATACATATGAATATCAACCGCTTATATAAGTTAACGAATACTGTTTCTATTCATTTTCATGGCGATAACATAGACAGAGCTTGGAGGTTTCTCGAGGTATTGAAGATGTATCGCATAAGGATACTGCCGACATGCCAAGCTGGAGTAGGCTATAGAGTAGAGAAGATAAACGGATTCACGGATGGGGATAGAGCTGTTTTGTTATCATTGATTGCGGGAGCTAAGAGAATTTCGCTTGTTGGGATGGATTTCACCGGTTACCCACTTCCTAATTCATTGGATAGCTGCACCGACTACAAAAGTTATTTCAAGCTAAAAATAGCGAGGTATGCTATTGACTTGTTTTCACGCGTATATGAAGTGGAGTTCCATAATACTGGAGGGAGCGTATATGCCGGTTGTGAGAATTGGGATTAAGGGCTTAACTTTTGATGCAGCAACTTTTACCGCGGGGGAGCAAAGCAAGTGCTACAATCTACACGGCCATACATATAGTGTTGATGTGGAGGTTGAGGGAGAAATAAACGAGGAGACAGGCATGGTCATGGACTTTCTGGTTCTGAAAAGAATTGCTAAAAGCATAATTGATGAGTACGACCACGTAGTGATTATACCAAAAAAATATGAGGGTAGCGTGGAGCTCAGAGGGCCCTTCAAAAGCGTTATCAAGTACATTGATAAACCACAAGACACGGCAGAGTATCTCGCTTTGGATATCGCTGAGAAGCTATTCAATGCCTTGAAAATGAAAATCAAGGTGACTGTGTATGAAGGCAATGATAAGTACGCCAGCGTGGAGTACCCATGAGAGGCGAGCGTAATGGTCGATGAACCTATTGATGTTCACTATGAAAAAGCACCCTGGCCAATTCATCTGGACTGGGTCGGAATAAGAAAAATGAAGGTATCAATGCCTCTGGATTTATTTGAAGAAAACAAGTGTAAGGAATACATTGCATCTATAGACATATACACAGACCTCCCCACTAGTATGAGGGGCTCCAACCTGTCCAGGAGCGTCAAGGTCTTGGTAGATGAGTCTGTTTCATGTAAAAAGCCATGGGACCTATTAGAGAGACTTACAGAGAAGGTTCTAGCTGTGCATGAGTACTCGAGCAAGGCTTTGGTTACCTTGGAGGTGCCGGTGGTAATCAATGATGACAGTTTTGTTTTTAGGTTCGGTTTGAACAAAGATAGAAAAAAGAGAACCCGCTACCTCTTGAGCTTATCAACAACAGGCATAACGGCATGCCCCTCAGCACTTGCGGTCTCCCTTCATAGAGCTAACCAGAAAATCACTCATATGCAGAGAGCCATAATAGAAGTCTCAATAGCTAGTAATCAACCGATTAACTACATGGAAATCCCCGGTTTAGTTAAAAGTGTCTTTTCCGGCAACTTGAAATCACTGCTAAGTAGGACTGAAGAAAGTTTCTTGGTTGAAAAGGTCTTCGAGAACCCACTATTCACGGAGGATTTAGCTAGAAAAACAATTAGCTATCTAAGTGAACACTTGAAGCAAATCATGCCTAGAGACACTTGTGTTGAGGTGAAGGCTAGAAGCTTTGAGTCTATTCACAACTTTGACATACAGGTTATGGGGAGGATATGTTGGTAGTCACAGTTGGTATAGACCCTGGAACCAGGTCTTTCGACGTAGTTGTCCTAAGTGATGGGGAAGTCATCGAGGCGAGGAGCTATTCCTCAGCAACAATAGCTAAAGAAGGTTATGAGAGTATACTTGAACTAATAAAGAAGCATAAACCAGACATCGTCGTTGGGCCATCGGGATATGGCACGCCTATTGTTTGCAACGAGGATATAGTTAAACCGAGACTATTCGTTGAGAAAATACTTCTCCTGAGCGGATACGCAGGGGAATCTCTCCATGGGGATGTTCATGGAGGAGAGGTCTACGTAGGAATGGTCAAGCTCGTGGATGCTCTATGGAAGTCTGAGATAAATACATGTTACATGCCAGGCGTTATACACCTCACTACTGTTCCCTATTACAGAAAAATAAACAAGATAGATATGGGAACGGTGGATAAGCTTGCGTCAGCGTTCTATGTTTTGTACCGTCTTGGCGAAGAAACAAACTATAATGAAATAAACATAGTTCTAGCTGAGCTGGGATATGGCTACAACGCAGTTTTACTTATCGAGAAGGGCAGAATAACGGATGGTCACGGGGGAACTGTGGTTAGCAATTCATTGTTATCGATAGGTGGTTTGGATGCTGAGATACCCGCTATTCTTGGATGGTGGTCCAGAGAGCTAAACTTCTCTGGAGGGGTCTTGGGCGCCTGCGAAGCTACGGAGCCCGAGGAGGCTCTTTCAAGGAGAGAAGAGAAATGCAGAAATGCTCTTCAAGCAATGATATATTCCTTGGCAAAAAACATTTATGCTTTAAAGAGAGAATCCGTCAAACAGGTCTACCTCACCGGTAGACTATCAAGGATAAGAGAAGTAAGAGAGTACTTAGAGGCTGAAGGGGTAAAAGTACAGACATTACCTCTGGGCTTAGGCGTTAAGGAAGCAGCTGTTGGTTACTCGTTGCTTGGCGATGGATTAGTAGGAGGAAAAGCTAAGCTTCTTTTTAATCACATGAGGATTAGGGAGGCTTGTGGAGGCACACTGGATTGGGTTATCCACCCAGCTTTTGATGGTCCAAAGAGAAAGTTCCACGAAGCTGTCAGGGAATCTTTGACCAGGGAAGCGTGGGAGAGGTTTAGTTGCGGTGATGCGTGAAATTGGTTATACTAGATGACATTTAGGCTTTTTTCAGCTTTCTATGCAGATTCTCAAGGTCGTTTCTCTCGTTAAGTAACCCTGTTGGTCTAAACAGCATGAACATCATTAAGACCAAGCCGAGAATAAGCATTGCTAGGTAATTTATATCGAACGGAGCCTTGAAGAGATATTTGGCTTGCCTTATTGTTCTCTCAACGATAACATAGAACAAAGAGCCTATTAATGGGCCGTATGGATTCGCTTTTCCTCCAATTATTATCATCAAGAAAACCAAGAACGTCTTGTCTGGAGTGAAGTCGCCTGAATCTATATGACCAATGTAGAACGCGTACATAGCTCCAGCTAGGCCTGCCAAAGCAGAGCCTAATGCTAATGCATACACCCTTATTTTATTGACGTCTTTACCGAGGGACATCGATGCTTCTTCATCGTCCCTTATTGCTCTCAGCAGCCTCCCGTAAGGTGAGCTGAGCATCCTCTTAATTATGAGCCAACACGAAATAGCTATTCCTAGATAAACAACTAGGACGCGGATGTCCCTGCCTAGGCCTACCCCCATCCAACCGAAAACATCTATAACAGGCGATCCAAGAGTCCCGCCAATAAAGTTCTCGTTATATCTACCAATATATCTTAATATTTCCCCCGCAACAAGGAGCGTTACTCCTAGGTAAGTCTCTCTAAGACGAACAGTGGGATAAGACAACGCGAACGCCATTGCAACGGATGAGGCCACGGCTATAGCGGTTAGGAGAGCGAATAGGGATATCGAGAGGAGGGGATCCTTGTCTAAAGCCTCGTTTATCCTTGTCACTAGTATTCTGCTTTCAATAGAATAGTCACCATAGCTTAGACCAAGTAGATGAGCAGTTATTCTTATTGAAAGAGCCGCTACCGTGAATGAGCCTGTGGCGAGGAAAAGCACTTTTCCTATGTTAGGTATTCCCGCGTATCCATACTCGAGATTCAGGCTTGTGCTAAGCACTATGTAGATGCAACTTATCATGAGCGCGTCTATCAGGAACCTCGGCAGGTCGAAAATCATCATTTTTTCTCACCACGCCTTTTCTCCATGTACTGATTTATCGTAGTTATAGCTCCACGCGGCATCAGGAGTATAGTAGCTATCAATATGAAGAAAGGGATTGTTACGCGGTAAACACTTGGGATATTAAATGGTGGTTTGCTCAGGAAATATGAGCCTATAACCTCGGTGATACCAACTATTAGCCCCCCGATAACAGCTCCGCTGAGACTATCCAGACCTCCTAGCACGCTTGACGCGAATATTCTAACATTGTAGGACCATCCCACGCCTGGTGATAGTGGGAAAATTGAAAGCATTATTGGGCCTGTCAGTCCAGTGATTCCTCCAGCTAAGAACCACGCTAGTGAGTAGTACTTATCGACGTTTATACCCAAGGTGCTGGCTAGCTGTGGATTCTCCATGGATGCTCTCAGGGCGATTCCGGTTTTCGTTTTCGTTAAGAAGAAGACAAGTGAGGCTAATAGGGCAATGGTTATAGAAATCGATGAGATAAAGGTAAGCGGTACCGGGTAGCCAAGCACAGATACGTTCTTGTCGAGAATCATCACGTTGGTAAAATAGGTGCCCGTAGAAGCTCTCATCACGTCTGTGTAAATTAAAATCAGGCTTCTAATGATGATTTCAAGGGCTAGGAAAGCAATCATCATATCAGCTATTCTCAGGTTTCTTTTTGATAGAGGTTTCAGCGCAATGATGTAGACTGCGTAGCTTATGAGCCCTGTGATAATGAATGCTAGTGGGAGGCTGAGAAGAGGGTGAGCGTTCTTATTGTCCAGAACGTACAGCGTGTAGGCCACGTATCCTCCAATCGCCACGAAGTCTCCGTGAGCGAAGTTGGGGACCTTCATTGTTATGTAGGTGAAGGTTAAGCCTAGGGCCATCAATGATAATAGAGAAGCGTAGGAAGCAGCCCCTATCAGCAAGTTAAAATCCATTCTCTTATCACTTCAAGTAATTCGTAAACATAGAGGTTAATTTTTTTTAACCTTTTGGTTCAATTTATAAACCTACTGGTGAAAAATATGAACAGAAGCCTAACAATACTTTTAGGAGTAGGGGTAGTAGCCGTAGTCGTGGTCCTAGTGGTAGCACTAATAAGCAACACCTCGGGTGCCGGGACAACGACAACCATTGCGCAAGGCACGGTTGAAATACCCATTGGAGTTATGGTGAGCCTAACCGGGGATTTGGAGAGCTACGGGCCTCTTTACAGAGCGGCAGCTCAACTAGCTGAGCAGGACATAAACAGCTTTTTCTCATCGATAAACTCTCCGTACAGAGTGAAAGTCTATTTCGAGGACGATAAATCAACGCCTGAGGGCGCTCTCGCGGCTGCTCAGTCATTTGCTGCTAGAGGAATCAAGATTGTCTTTACATATACAAGCTCAGCTACGTCAGCTGTTAAAAGCTTCGCCAGCCAAAACGACATGATAATCATAAGCTATGCTTCGACAGCCCCACACCTAGCTATATCAGGAGACAACGTCTTCAGATTAGAGCCCCCCGACACGTTCCAGGCAAGAGGGATAGCTGCCCTAATAAAAGAGCTCGGCGTGGATCGAGTGATAGTTATATATAGAGGCGATGACTGGGGAGATGGTCTTTACAGAGCTTTATCACAAAGACTAGCCGAGCTGGGAGGAGGCGTGATTGTGGGAATAAGATACGATCCAGCATCAAAGGACCTTTCAGCCGAGGTGGCAAGCCTAGCTGATTATGTGAGAAGAGAGCAGAATATAAGCAGAGTCGGAATAGTAGCTCTCAGCTTCCCCGGAGACTTTCTCTCGCTGTTTAACGCGGCTATGAGGTATCCTGAACTAATGAGCGTGAAGTGGTTTGGTAGTGATGGAACAGTGGATGATGTCAAGGTTAGAGACGTGCTTGGCGAGAAGATAGTTGATTCCGGAATACTTTTCATTAATCTACGCTTCTTCACTGCTGAGTACCCACACCAAGAGAGACTCGCGGCTAGGTACAGGAACATGACTGGCGAGAACCCGAGCGAGGCTGCCTATGGGTTGTATGACGGTATATGGGCTGTAGCGCTCTCTGTCGTCATTAATAATGGCTCGACAAGCGGCTCGCAGCTCGTAAAGGTGTTCCCAGAGATCGCTTACAGGTACTTCGGCTACTCTGGTTGGCTATTGCTAGATGAGAATGGAGATAGAGCTATAGCTACCTACGCCTACAGAATGCTGGCTAGGACGCAGAACGGTATTGAATGGATTACTGTTGGATACTATGATGGCTCAACGGGAAAAGTAACTCTTAACCTACCACATTGATAGATGGATTTTTTCTTAACAACTTATTTTTTCTTAAATGATTTTTATTTTCTTTTTATTTGCTTGTACTCTGATTCCGCGTCTATACTGGCTACTACAGGCCTTACCTCCTCAACTAGCTTTGAGGCTTTTTCCCTGAAGTCTTCTGGTAGCTGAGGTAGCCTCTTGCCAAGCTCCTCTTTTCCCTTGCTAGTTAGCACCAGCTTTTTTGCTCTGCCCTTTGTTTCGAGGAGCTCTAGGTAGAGAAGGCTCGTTATATCTTCTCTAAGTTGCTTGCTTGAGACTGAGTCGCCTAGCTTAAAGAAAGTGTAGCCGATGTCAAGGCCTCTCTGCTTCAGCTCATAGATGAAGTGATAGCAAGCCTTCTCGCTTATCTCACCATAAGCTTCGAGAAGATAGAGGAGCTTAACTATCCTATCGTTGCTAAGGACCTGCTCAGGGGTAATGACTAGTTTTGGCTCAAGTTTAAACTCCTTACCTTTTTTCTCCTGGCCAGACTGCGACAAATCATTGCACCCTAGACTTAATCATTATTCATTGTTTATTTACCTAACGATAAGGACTGAGATAGGTGAATTGATAGCGATAGATGCAGCCGTGCTGCCCAAGTTGCAGTACTCTTTACATGAGGATCCAGTGGCCCCGACCACTATTAGGTGAGCAGATATTTGTCTGGCAAAGGAAATAATTTCTGATGCTGGGCTGGAGGTGGTGGAGTCGTAGGGAAGTATCTTGGCATCCCCATTCATGCCTGAGCTTTTGAGAATAAGTTTTGCTTCCTCCAACAAGTCCTCGCTGCACTTGCTCTCCTCGCATGCATAAGCGACGGTGAGCTTGCTATCAAGCGCGGCAGAGATTTTTACGGCTAATCTTAGTGCCTTTAGGCTTTGCTCAGAGCCATCATATGCCACTATGATATGCGCGTTCCTGCTCTCGGAGGCTCTTACAGGCTTTTTCTCCTCTGTTTTCAACCCTCCACTTATCATGCTTATAGGCACCGCATAAAGCTACTTTCACGTACATCAAATTTATACTTATCCTAAACATCGTTATAGTATAGATGGTGTTTTTTCGAAAACAACAACAAGAAGGAAAAAAGTTTTGAGTAGCGACAGACCAAGATTCATTGTCGACACAATGCTAGGCAAGCTCGCCAGGTACCTTAGAATACTGGGATATGACACGAAGTACTCAACGGAGCTCAGGGATGAAGAGATAATCAATGAGTGCTTATTGGGGAGGATCCTCCTCACCAGTGATAAGCAGCTTCATCTAAGTGCTTCCACAAGGAAGTGTGTTGCCATTCACATTCCCTCGGGTCTACAGATACCTGAGATGCTGGCCCTGCTGGCAAGAGAAGGATTAGTAGAGCTAAGTATCGATATTACCAAAAGCAGGTGCCCTATATGCAACGGGGAGCTGAAAAGAGAGCCGGATAAAGCAAATTCTCATCTTGGCCGCCGTTATGAAACCTATATATGCAGAAGATGTGGAAATATATATTGGATAGGCAAGCACTGGAGAACAATGCTGAGAATCATTAATGAGGCGAAGAAGCATGCCTCAGGACCTAGTTGAGCCTGAGGAGTTAACTCTCGAGGATGGAGAGTTCCTCGTGAAATTGGCTCGAGAGAGCGTGGAGAAATATTTTGTCAACGAAGCCCCAGATTTCTCCAGGGTCCCGGAGAAACTAAGGAAAAAAGGAGCGGCCTTCGTAACTATCGAGAAAATCATCGGCGATAAGAAGCAGCTTAGGGGATGCATAGGATACGTTGAGCCTATAAAGCCTCTTTATAAAACCGTATATGAGGTTGCTTTAGCAGCGGCTTTCGAGGACCCTAGGTTCCCTCCAGTTAGAGCATCGGAGTTGCCTTTCCTCGTTTACGAGGTAAGCGTTCTCTCATCGATAAAAAAGCTGATGGGAAGACCAGAGGAGAGACCGAGGCTCATAAAGATTGGAAAAATGGGCTTGATAGCCAAGAAAGGCTTCTTCAGCGGTCTTTTATTACCCCAGGTACCGGTTGAGGAGGGCTGGGACGAGGAGACGTTTCTTGCTTATACATGTCTGAAAGCTGGTTTAAGCAGTGATTGCTGGCTTGATGAGTCCGTTGAGTTCTATTACTTCACAGCAAGGGTTTTTTCAGAGGAGTATCCCAACGGCAGAGTAGTTGAAAAAGAGCTTGGAAAGTGACCTTCTGATTATACATGAACACTCATAAATACAAATAAGCGTGTTTTTCAGAGTAACTCTGATTCTTCATCCCTTATCGGTCGTGTTTGCCGGTTCTCATCAACAACTCTATATTTATGACTATTTTTTCATTAGCTTATAAAGGTGAACTCTTAGTTCCGGGAAAAACCGTTTTTATGTACAAAAACACAATATACCATATAGAGGAGAATATTTTGAGGTTCAAGCTCATAGCCGAGACACTAGATGTGCTTGAAAAAATATCTTCGAGAATACAGATAACCAACATATTGGTTGAGCTCTTCAAAAAAACCCCAAAGGAATACGTGGACAAAGTGGTCTATTTTCTTCAAGGCCAATTATGGCCTCCCTGGAAGGGGATGCCGGAGCTTGGTTTAGGAGAAAAATTGTTGATAAAAGCAATCTCGGTCGCAATGGGAGTCCCTGAAGGCAAGGTAGAGGAGCTTTTACAAAAAGAAGGTGACCTAGGAAAGGTTGCCGAGATACTGAGAAAGAATAAGCCGCAAGCACAGGGGTTAGCGGCATTCATCGCGAAGCAAGGAGAGGAGGGATTAACTGTAGATAAAGTCTACAGTGTTCTGGCAAGAATAGCCACAGCTACTGGTGAGGGAAGCAGAGATTTGAAAATAAGGCTTTTGTCAGGCCTGTTGAAGGAAGCTGAGCCGATAGAGGCAAGGTACATCATAAGGTTTGTCCAGGGGGCACACAGAGTAGGTGTTGGGGACATGACTATTCTCGACGCTCTCGCGATTGCTTATGCAGGCAGCGGTGTTCACAGACCAGTAATTGAAAGAGCCTACAACCTGCGAGCAGACTTGGGGCTAGTTGCAAAAATACTTGTTGAGAAGGAAATCGAGGAGCTTCAAAAAATCAAGCCCGAGATTGGTGTTCCCGTTAAGCCAATGCTGGCTGAGAGACACAACGATCCCAAGGAGATGCTGGATAAGGTGGGAGGACAATGCATAGTTGAGTACAAGTATGACGGAGAAAGGGCCCAGATACATAAGGATGGAGACAGGATTATTATTTTCTCCAGGCACTTGGAGGATATCACATCTATGTACCCAGAGGTGGTGGAAGCAGCCAAAAGCGGATTAAAAGTACAAAAAGCAATCGTTGAGGGCGAAATAGTAGCAATTGACCCGGAAACCGAGGAGATGCTGCCCTTCCAAATACTGATGACCAGGAAAAGAAAATATGATATACAGAAAGCAATGAAAGAGGTTCCAGTGAAGGTCTTCCTATTCGATGTCTTGCTCGCAGGAGATGAGGACCTTACCGTTAAGCCTCTCCCGGAGAGAAAAAAGATTCTTGAAAGCATAGTTAGCGAGAATGATGTCATAAAGCTTGCTCAGTACACGCACGCTAGTACCCCTGAAGAGCTCGAGAAATTTTTCTTGAAGGCAGTATCTGATGGTGCCGAGGGAGTAATGGTAAAAGCAATTCACTCAAAATCAGTATATCAGGCTGGCAATAGGGGATGGTTGTGGATAAAGTACAAGAGGGATTACAAGAGCGAGATGATAGATACGGTTGACCTAGTGGTTGTTGGAGCTTTTTACGGCAAGGGCAGAAGGGGAGGCAAGCTGAGCACTCTCTTAATGGCTGCTTATGACCCCGAGACGGATACCTACAAGACGGTATGCAAGGTTGGAACAGGCTTCACGGATGAAGAAATAGAGAAAATGAAAGAGACTCTGGGACCATACATCATTCCCTACAAGCATCCGAGGGTCGTCAGTGAGCTTGAGCCAGACGTGTGGGTCTCCCCTGCACTGGTCGCGGAGATTCTCGGCGCTGAAATCACTCTGAGCCCGCTTCACGTTTGCGCTAGAGGTGTGCTTAGGAGCGATGCAGGAATTAGTATTAGGTTCCCCAGGTTCATTCGCTGGAGAACGGATAAGAGGCCGGAAGACGCTACAACCTGCGAGGAGCTTGTTGAGATGTACAAGATGCAGTTAAAGAAAATTGTCGAAGAAGCACCGGAAAAAGCACCCTAGAGCCAAAACCACTAAGAAATTATTGATAGGGTTGTCTTTAGAATGGGTTAGCTTAGGTGTATTTTTCCCACAGGCCCGTCATCTCGCTTTTCTTTAGTCTTCTAGCTTCTTTTTCTAGGAACTTGTAGACAGCGCTGTGCGGTTTCCCCTCTATAAGCATGCTGATTGCCTGTCTCGCGGCCTCAGCTTCCTCATAGCTACCTATAATTCCTATTTCTGTTTCTCCTATATTTATGTAGCAGCCCGTCGTTTCCTCTATTATTCTTCTTGTTTTCCCTTTCTCCCCTATTATTCTCCCCTTTATTCTTTCTAAGTGATTAGGCGAAGAGACTATGTCTTTAAGATCGATGACAACGAGTACTTGGTTTTCCTCAGCTAGCCTCAACGCTTTTTCGGGGCTGAAGCCAAGCGCTATTGCCCTTACTATGTCCTGTGCCTTTAGCAGGCCCATGGGGTTGGGGTTATCCTCGGGTTGCTCTATAATGGCTCCACTGTTGGTCGTGTCTATGGTTATCTTTGTACCGGTTAGCCTCTCTATCTCCCTCTTGACGCTTCCCCCCTCGCCAATGACGACGCCGAGCCTTTCTGGGGGTATTTTTACGAAAACTCTTCTCATGTACCCATGCATTGCTTTAGCTCACCAACCAGCTCCTCGGAGCTAATCACGTCTATACCCACTTCTTCTTTGAAAAACCGATTGATATTTCTAACGTCACTGGAGAGAAAAATCAACGCATTCGGGTGACTAACATGAACGGCCTGCGAGACATCAATTATCACGGGCCTGTTCCGCCAAACCATGATGTTGTACTCGCTTAGGTCACCATGAACAAGCTTAGCCTTGCATGTAATCAGCCTCATGTTATTTACTACATCCATATAGAAACCCTCGGGATCCTCTAGTTCCTCGTAATAATCCTTAAGAAGTGGAGCGGGAAAACCGTTCTCCCCCACGAAGCTCATTACAAGAACGTTTCCTTTATGTGCAATTGGCTTGGGCACAGACACTCCTGCCTCGCTCATTTTAACGAGGTTTTTGTACTCCTTCTTGCACCATAAATAAATGAGGCTCTTGGTAGAAGTAACTTTTTCTCCCTCGAACCTAGGGTCCCCCAATATGTACTTCCATACGCTTTTTTTGAACTCACGTGTGAAAGTAAGGTAGATTTTAAGGGCGTAATACTCGCCACTAGCGCTTAAAGCAGGGAAGACTCTTGCTTCCTTGCCAGAGCTGATTGCGCCTAAGATTTTTTTTATCCTCAGCTCTCTTATTAGGTCGTAGAGAATCTCCATTGTAAAATGGTCAAGTACTTCCTCTACTGTCTCCAAAATTTCTTTGTCTTTTTCCTTAAATCTCCTGGAGTCTACTTTTTGTTTGAGCTCTCTGTCCAAAAGGTCTTCTATGTCCTTGTTTTTATCCAAGCTAGGCTGTCCCCTCTAGTAGCTCGGGGGGGAGTAGCCCCATATCAACAAGTTTCTTTACTTCATCGCTTCTGTACTTGTAAACCATATCACCCTTCTTATCAGGCTGTGTATCCCATGGGGCCACTAGCACCACATCACCCTCTTTTATCCAGACCTTTTTCCTGAACTTACCTGGTATACGTGTTGTCCTGGTATTGCCATCAACGCACTTAGCGAGGAAATGGTCTCCGCCCAGCAACTTCTCCACTATGCACAAAACAGTGCTTTCATCGGGAAGCGGTGTTTCTTCCGGCCTCTCCTCCTCGAACCCCTTCTTTTTGGGCAATCGTATCCACCACTCGTTAATCGCTTATCATCAACACATTTAATTGTTAACTCAAAGTTAAATAACATGCGCTAACTTATTAATCCATGCCCACCAGCATCAAGATGCCTAAGCAGTAAATAAATAATAACTGGAAAAACAATTGTAGAGAGAAAGTGATTAATTATGAGTAGCGACAAAAGCGTTATCTATGATTACGAGAAGTTACTGGATAGATTATACAAGCTTGTGCCTGAGCCAGCGAGTAGCGGCGAGAGGTTTGAGATTCCGAGGCCAGTCACGATATATGTGGGAAGCGTTACCATTATTAAGAACTTCAGGGAGATAGCTGACAGAATGAAGCGTGAGCCAGAGCTTCTAGGCAAGTATTTGCTGAAAGAGTTAGCTACATCTGGGGATTACGAGGAATCTTCTGGTAGCTTTAGGCTAAACGTTAAGGTTTCCAGCTCGTCTCTCTATCAGCTAATAGAGAGGTTCGCCAAATCATACGTTATCTGTCCAACCTGCGGCAGACCAGACACATACATTAAAAAGACAGGCAGGCTATGGATTCTTAAGTGCGAGGCGTGTGGAGCTGAGCAACCCTTAAAGCCTATCTAGTCGATATGTTTTTTAGAGAAGAGAAGCTGGACTGGTTATGGCGTCGAAGTCGCATAACAAATTCTCTCTGAGAGTTATCGAGACGGAGAAGGGCAGATTAGTGAACATATGCGACGAAGAACTACTCGGCAGGGAGTTCAGAGAAAAAGGAATAGTTTTATCAATAAAAGAGGAGTTCTATAAAGGCATTACTGTTGATGAGGATATGGTTATAGATGAAATGAAAAAAGCCGATATACTAATTGTTATCGGGAAAAGGGCCGTTGATATCGCTATTAGAGAGAAAATCATTCACCCATTCGCAGTACTGGAGGTAGAGGGAGTTCCATACGCGATGTACACGAATGTTCTGTAGAGGGATAACTGATGCCTAGATGCGTAAGATGTGGAAAAGAAGTGCAAGCCCTTATAGAGGGTTTATGCATAGATTGCTTCATTTACACCAGAGGCATTGATACCTTATTTAAAGCTACTGTTGACCAGTGCACCGTCTGCGGTAGAATCAGGATAGATAATAAATGGACAGATAATCCGAGTGACCTCAGCTCATGGTTAGCCAGGAAAATAGGTGAGAAATACTCCAAGATATTTAACAAATATGGCTTGATGATAAGGGATGTAGAGTTGTCAGGCGACTCATTTATCGCCAAAATACCAAGCGAGAACAGCGTATTGGTCTTTAAAGGAAAAATAGAGCTGTCGTTCAGGAGGAGCATTTGCCCATTATGCTTGAGAGAAAAGCAAGAAAGCTTCGAGGCGGTAATCCAGGTTAGAGCCGAGGATGAGGAGGATATAAAGAAAATTCGAGAAGTTGTAGATACGACGCTTAGCACACTTCCCCCCGAGAGAGCCAGTGAGGTACTGGTTATCGATGAGCTAAAAGAGGGCCTAGACCTAAAGGTCTACTCTCACTCAACGGCAAGATTTATCGCTAATAGGATAAAGGCGCTCTATCCCTCAGAGCTGAAGGAAACGCACAAACTTATTACCATCAAGGGTGGGAAAAGACAATCGAAACTAACCATAAGTGTCAGGTTACTAAAAACAACCGGTTACGAGATTGTCTACTACAAGAACAAGCCAGCTTTGGTTACCTACCTATCCTCAGGAAAAATCAAGCTTTTGCTACACAACGGGAACTCCTTACTGATTGACAGAAAAACACTGGACAAGGAAACAAGAGTTTTCCGAGGAACAGTGGAGGAGGTGGTGATCACCGATATAGATGAGGAACACGTGTACGTGAGAAAACATGATTCAACGCCTCGAAGAATACCTCTAAAAAAAGCATTCATTCACGCACCAGTAGGCTCGAGAGCCATTTTAGTTGAAGACGAAGATGGGATAATCGTGTTGTTCCCAGCACCCTAATAAGTTGTAAATTAAGGCCATGGTTTTAGGTGGCGGAAAAATCAGTTGAAACGAAGAACTCCACGCTTTACAACTGAAAGCCTCGCCTTTTAAAACGAGGATAACATATAAAGCTTTTAAGCTTTTCTTGTTTTAATCGAGAACTGTGGTTGCCCCTAAGCCAGCGTGGGATGCGGGGAGCGCGATTACCCATACAATAAACAAGCTGTGATGGGGTCTCTGGCCACCCGGCTGCCTCTCAAATGAAAGATGTAAATCCGAATAGATGATGGGGAACCAGTGAGCCGCCCAAAGGGAGCCCTCGCCATTCAGGGCGGGGAGGAGGTCAGTTAACTATTGTAGAGGACAGTTTTCTTTAAATTAACCCGAGTTATATATGTATTATTGCATGATGATAGTCATGCACTCTGAGCCAGCGGCGATGAAGCTCTCTGGGGTATCTGAATTATTGTACCTATCAAGTAGTGACGTATCTTTATAGCATAGAATAATTTTAAAAAAAGCGTTGCTAAGAAGTAGACAGTAACTATTTTCTATTTGCTCTATGACCCTTCTCAATTACCCCGAGCCCTGTTTGGGATGGGGTTAACTGGCCGGAGACCTGGCCCGGAATTGAACTATCGGGGAGGGGATGTAATCCCAAACCTCCCCGCCTTATCGGGAACCTCGCCCTTTAATGAGGAGGAGGTCAGCGAGAGTCGGTGTTTGGGTGAATGTTTGTTGCTTCGTTTTTCTGTTCTTTATTTGATTATTCCTTTCTCCTTAAGTATGGTGCTAATAGTAGTTGATAAAATGCTTGTTAGAGCATCTATGCCTTCTCCCGTTAGTGCGCTTATAAGTATGGTTTGGTATCCTCTCTTTTCGACTTCTTCTTTTGCTTTCATGGCTTTTTCCTTGTCTATATCGGTCTTATTAATAACAATGACTACGTTTGGGTTTAAATTGATGACCTGGCCTAGAAGGTCTAGCTGTTCTTCTAGGCTCATTATTGTTGAGAATGGGTCAATAACGTATATTACTATGGTATTGGGCAGCTTTATGGCTGCAAGGGCTCTTTTCTCAATGATGTTTCTATCTTCATTCGGCCTGCTAAGTAGACCTGGCGTGTCTAGAACAGTTACGCTTAGGCCCTTCACTATTGTCTCGGATACTCCAGGCTCTATTGCCTTGGTTGTGAATGGATACTCGGCTATCTTAGTCTTGGTTTTGCTCATTTTGTTGGCCAGGCTGCTCTTACCCGCGTTGGGGGGACCGACAATCACTACTCTTGGGTAACCAGGTAGGCCTGGGAGGAGGCTTAGCTCCTTCTTTATTTCCAGGGCTTCTTGAAGAATCTTCCTTTTTCTCTTAACATATGATAATAGCCTTGATACCTGCCTTAATGACTGGTTAATCTCTTCCCCCTGCTCGGGCGTGTACTCAATCTCCCTGCGCAGAGTAAGCCATAGGTTCCTAAGCCTGTTAGGCAGATAAGTAACAACACGCAGGGTTCTCAGAGCCTCATCTCCAAGAACAGTGGATACATAGGTCCTAAGCTCCTCGTCACCTAGGACAGCCTTGCCGAAAACCCTGTAAGCAAGGAGCTTGTCCCTGATAACCTGGTACCCGGTGTCAAGTATCTCCAAGGCAATCCCGCGGGGGTTCCTCCCCCTAGCTTTCTTGTATTTTAACAGAATCTTCCCCACCCTGTTCTTAACCTTAACATATATCTCATCGTATAGGGGAAGGTGAATCTTCCTTACCTCATCGCTGGCGTAGCCCAAACTGAACACCTCTCATAAACATAACTGTAACCACGAAAATCACTAATTGAACCAGTAAAACTCAGGCGCCGTCTACTTGGGAGTTATCCTTAACGGCTTCTTCGATTCTTTGTCGACCTCGACTGTTAAGGCCGGGGCATCCTTGCGGAAATCAGACAAGTACCATCTAACATAAACTACGTTGTTTTGCTCCCAAACCATGATTCTAGGCCTACGGTAAGCCTCTATGAACTGCTTTACCTCCCTAAGCTCCATGGTTGCTTTTATGTGTTCACTATATAGTCTAAGGGCCTTCGTAGTCTCCCTGTAGTTAATAATCACGTATGCAAATATAATGAATGAACCCACAACCATTGCATAAGCCAGATACAACATGGCTTGTTGAAAATCCATTTCTATCCTCCTTGTACTATTTTATCTCACATGGGCTCTTATCCTTAATTAACGTTATTTATGCTTGACTCGCGAAAGCCTTTTTCTTTTTCTACGTTGTAGTTTGAGCTAAATGTTTAAATATTATTAGTTTTTGTTAATAATTAATGTAAAAACCCTAACCGGTGGAAAATGTGTCTCAGGTAGAGCCTAAGGGATATAAGGAAAACCCCGCACTTCTACCACTACCAGCGGATAAGAGAATGATGGGCAGCTGGACGTTCACCTGGATGATGTTCAGCATGAACACATGTATCCCGATGTTCTTCCTAGGGCCAATAGGCTACAGCTTAGGGCTAAACCCATTTGAGGTGGCGTTCGGAGCATTTGCTGGAAACCTGGCAGCCATGATAGTGTTAATATTCAACGGTATACCCGGAGTAAAGTACGGTATTCCATACCCAGTTCAGCTGAGGCCTAGCTGGGGCTTCAAGGGTGCGCACATAGCCATTATCCTGAGAGGAATAGTCGGCGCTGGATGGTATGGGATCGAGGCTTACAACGGCAGCCTCGCTATCCTTATGGTTCTCTTATTCATATTCGGCTATCATGGAAGAGACCCTGCAGCGATAGCTTCAGCGTCATTTAAGTACGTCGTCTTCATCGTTATTCCGTACGTGATTGCTGCAACGCTGGTCATGCAGAGAGGGCTATCAGCTATAGCTAAGGTCGTTAACTACGGAGGACCAATAATGTTCTTCTACTTCGTATGGCTGCTCTTCTATATAAGGGGAATAGCATCCCCAGCAACACAAATACCCGCTGGAGTAGGCATCTTCTCCACGCCGTTCGCCGTGTACCTAGCTATTCAGACAAACTGGTGGGCCACTGTCTGTTTGAATGTCAGCGACCTGGCCAGAGGTCTCTATGCTGATAAGAGAGGTATTACAGGGCTTGTTGTTGGTCCAATGATAGGAGTAGTTGTTGGTCAGATAGCAGGCTCTCTACTAGGATACTACCTGGTACTATACGCTGGATACGTAACACCACAGGAAATCATCCTCTACAAAGCGCCTGGAGCAGTCTCCATTATCTTGGGACAGCTGTTCGCCTTCCTCGCGCCGTTCAGCACTGACGTCACAGCTAACATACCGCCGCTAATGGACATCATTATGTCCACGTTTAAGGTCAGACAGAACCTGGCAGCAGCAATAGCAGGTGTAATAGGATTCCTCATCGCTCCATGGTGGGCTGTTGAGAAGGGACCAGACATCGTTAACTACGTTATGGACTTCTCCTCCAACTACGGTCTAATCCTAGGGCCCATTGCCGGTATAATGCTAGCTGACTACTACATTGTCAGGAAGAGGAGCTATGACTTGCAGAAGCTCTACACGGCAGGCTCGGAGGGATACTGGTACCACGGCGGCTATAACCTATCAGCAATAGTATCATTCATAATAGCGATAATCATCAGCTACGTCTTCACAATTGCTATTGGCCAGCCACTAGTAAAGTCGAAGATACCGCCATTCTACTTCCCAACGAACCTGAGCTGGTACATAGGAGTAATAGTGACGTTCATTCTATACCCAATCTTAGTGAAGGTCTTCAAGGAGGAGTAAACACGGGTTTTTAAAACAAAACAATTTTCTTTTTTCTTCTTTTCACTTCTATCAACCAATAAGGAAAAAGTTCAATTGTACTTATGATAAGCTTGATAGCAAAACTGCTAAGAGAGCCTCAGCCGGGACCTCTCTCTTTAAGCCTAATGGATAAACAATGTCATCAGCCTCTAATAGCTCTTTTTTGGAGAACCCTCCGTCGCTTCCAGGGAAAACCAGCAATTTATCCAATGGATCCCCCAGCTCACTCAGCGTTCTTATTCTCCTGCTTTTTTCCTCATCAAGAGCAACTAACACTAGCTTCTTGTTTGGGAAAACTTCGCGTAAATCCTTGAGGTCCGGCACTACTATTAGTGGCATTGATTCTTTGTACAGCAACTTGCTGGCCTCGGGGACACCGTACATTGCTCCAGCGCCGCTGGGTTTTGAAATAACAACCAAGCTTACCTTATCTGTAAAGGCTAAAATTACCTTTATAAAATTATTTATTCTTGCCTGGCTACTAGCGTCGTGAAGAACAACAATGAGTTTGTCCATGCAAGCATCACTCCATTAATAACAGGTGTTCATGAACCTTTAAAGCTATAGCCTTGGCGAGAGGAGGAGGCACGCTTTCCCCTACCATATTGTACTGCTCGTCTCTTCCTCCAAGGAAGACATGGGTATCTGGATACCCCATAAGCCTTGCCTGCTCTCTTACAGTTAGGAATCTATCCTCGAAGGGATGGATGAATCTGCTACTCCCTAGAACGGTTGGCGCGATTTTCCTTGGGTCGAGTCTTATTAGATTAGGTAGTCTGCGGCCACCATATCCTTCATAGTAAATCAGTGCTTCCCCCCACCTGCTTCTCCTTATTCTTTTCTCTTTTCTCTGGCTCATAGAGGGTGGCTCGTGGTTTGGTGGGTAATCACCTGGGGGAGGAAGGCCCCTGAACGCTTCAAGCACGGTTATTTTCTTATCACACCTTGGCGGGTCTAGCTTTATGTTTGAAATAAAGACTCTTGTTCTCTTGCTAGGTGTGCAGTAATCCTCAGCCTTTAAGACATTAAAGTAAATCTCCCTATAGCCAGCCCTCGCGAACTCTTTTTCCAATGCGTCTTTCAGCCCATCCTCCATTATCGCGGGTACATTCTCCATTACCCATACCTCGGGCTCAATATCTCCAACGATTCTAATGAACTCCAATGTTAGCCTGCCGATAGGGTCTACGTACAATCTGTCTAGAGGGTCTCTCATTCTTCTCGGATTGCTTCCCGTAAAAGGCTCGCATGGCGGGCTACCAATAATAACATCTGGCTTCCCCGCAACTCTCTTAATAATAGAACTATCAATACTCTTTATGTCCTCAGCGATCACTATGGACTCGGGAAAGTTATACTTGAAAGTCTTCGCTACTGATGGCTGATTATCTATTCCTAAAACAGTTACAAAAACACCAGAGTCGTGGAACCCCCTTGAGAAACCTCCTGCACCACAGAATAAGTCAACTACCCTGTATTTTTCTCTGCTCATTCAGTAACTCCTCTTCAAGCTTAGCTATGATATCACTTAATTTATCCACATAATTGTTTGCCTCAGCGTAGACTAGTTCGGCTTCACAGTACGTGCACTTGAACTCGTTATTAAACGCTTCCGTAAAGGAATACCTTCTTTTGCAAACAGGACAAACATAACCGCTAGACTCTGACCTCAGTTTCTCGGCTTTTAGCTTAAGCTTATTAATAATGTCCTTCTTTAGCTCCAGCAGTACGAGCGGAAGCTCATCATCGTTTATTCTCCAGTAGTAGTAGTACCAGCCTGTCTCCCTGTTTTTTATTCTCTTATAGGAAACCAGCCTGTATTCCTGTAGCAAATACAGGTTTTTCCTCGTGATATTTCTTGCAAGCCCTGTTCTCTCTGATATTTCGTCCTCAGTTAAATCCTTCTTTTCTTTAAGCAGAACTCTAAGTATCTTTACCGCGTCATCTCCAAGCAAAATTTCAACGAACTCCTCCAGCAACTTCTTGTTCTTGCTCAAAGAAAATCACTCCAAGCTGACAATTTTCTTACCTTTAGGGGATGGGACGACGGCTTGCTTAGCGTCTCTATATACTATATTTTGTTTTAATCCATTATATAACCTGTCTAAAAAAACAGCTAGAGCACCTACCTCACTGTGAGGCTGATTGGTAATCGAGATATTAAAATCAGATAGTTCATAAATCTCTCTCGGCACCTTCTCAGCTCCAACTATGACGAGAACAGGCTTATCTATTCGTCTAAGCTTATCTATTACTTCTAGTGCTGGTATGCCGTACATAGTTAGATGAGCTGTAACCCATTTCTTTTTCCAGTACTCCAGTAGCTGGCCCCAGTTCGAGAGACAGGAGACAACATCGAATCCACGACCCCATCTAGACTCGATCCTCCGTATGCTTTCGATAACGACCTCGTCGCAGTCGCCAGTCAGGAAAAACCCTTTTGCACCAAAAGCTCTAGCGACCAGGGCAACATGCGTGGTAACTCTTTTATCTCTTTCTTTTCTATGTCCAAGCCTGAGCACATATACTGGTGGACGCAGATTCAAGTATTCTCTACCAATATATTAAGAATGATGCAATATCCTAAAAAGAATGATTGCTTAGAGTCGAGCAACTCTAATTCAGAATATGCCTTCCTCTTACTCAGGAAACGTCAACTTATTGATGATTTTATTCAGAGCTTTCTCAACATCTTCTATGGAGAATGCTGAGCCAAACTCGCATTCAGATATGCTTATCATGAATTTGTCTTTGTTATTGCAGAGTTCTCTCAAACTGCTAAGGTGATTCTCGTTAGTTACCAAGTCCATTTTGTTGAAAAAAATTAAAGTCGGCTTGTGGGAGGAGTTTAGCCTATTTAGTATTTTTTCGGCCTCTTTGAGTTTTAAGTGGATATAATCTATCTGTTCCGAGGCATCTACAATCATTATTATTCCGTCAGAGTCCGATATCTCTTCAAGAGTGCTCTTGAACGCTTCTATTATCTCCGGTGGAGCATTGAAGACGAACCCTACAGTGTCTATCAGAATTAACTCTCGTTCAGTTCCTAGCTTGACTCTGTATGCTTTTGGATTGAGAGTGGTGAAAGGTACAAGCCCCGTTTCCTTGGACAATCCTGTCGCTGTGTTGAAGAAAGTTGTTTTTCCAGCATTGGCGAATCCGACTACTGATATTACAGGTATATTCAGGTTTTTTCTCTGGTTCCTGAGGAGCGCTCTCCTATTCGATATCTCGGTGAGCCTTTTCTGTAGAGATTTAATCATTCTTTGAGCATGCCTGTAGTACTTCTCGGTAGCTATCAGACCTCCAGCCATGAAGCCAGGCATTTCTCCTCTCTTAGCTAAGTTGACTCTTTCCCTCAAAAGAGGTAAAACGTGTCTTAGCCTAGCCATCTGTATTTGAAGCTTAGCTTCAGCTGAGCCAGCGTTTTTTTCAAACACCATCAGTATTACGTGGGTTCTATCTATAACTTCCTTTCCTGTTCCCTTCTCTATCCTCAGTATTGTTGATGGAGGCAACTCAGGCTCGATCACGACAGTGTCTAGATATTTCTCTTCAATGCATTTTTTAATTTCTTTAATCTTTTCCTCGCTAAGTCTTTTTGGTTCTTTGATTACAACGGTACACTCGATATTAATTCCAGCGGCTTTACAGAGTGTTTTTAGCTCATCGACTATGTAATTAAGAGATTTTCTAGTATATACTAATACTGCCTTACGCAAACTCTTTTTAATCCCTCTTTTTCTCTTTGATTTTCGCTAAATCACCTAGCGTGAGCTCCGCCCTGCCACCCTCTATAATTATTCCTTCTTCATCTGGAGTAACGGGTTGAAGTAGCTTTGCTCCAAGAACTTTTTCGAGCTTTCTAGCCAACTCTATAGTTGGTCTTAGCTTGCCCTGCTCTATTCTCTTGATTACGTTCTCGCTTTCCATGACCCTGTTAGCTAGCGCCTGTGTCGTCCAACCAAGTTTTTCTCTAGCTCTCTTAATAACCTCGGCATAGTTATCTATAACCTCGTAATCGATTTTCTGTGTAGAAGTTGTTTTGCGGGTCAACTTCTTCTCAGTTTGACCGGCTTTCTCTTTTTTTACTAGCGCTTCAATTTTCATGGTAGCCTTGGATGAGCTGGCTTTCTGTCTCTCAGAAACCCTTCTGAAACAGCTTTCACAAACAAGAAGTTTGGCTCCCTCAATTATTATCTCAATGGGCTTGCCCCTTATGGGGGAACCACACATCTCGCAGTAATAAGTCGTTGACAAGGGTTCATACCTCTCCAGTACCATTAGTATTAACTGTTCCGAAGATTTTATTGGTAACGCAAAAGGATTTAGGTGTTCAGCCCTTATTAACTATTCCAATTTGCAGTATCACCGAGCAATGTTCTTGTCTATTCGAAGAAAAACGTTTGATGTTAAGTTAAGAGAATCTGACTATAGCTTTTGTTATTTCTCGACCTACGAACAATGCCCTTCTGTATATATATCTTGTGTATGTGATAGTTTATTTATAGCATTGATGGTTACTCCGCGGTGATTAGAATGTCTATGAACGCTATTGGGGAAAAAGACTTCTTTGTACTCGTATTTCACGAGATGTTCTCGTCAATACGCTATGGATTAAAACCTCATTTAACATATAAGTAAACTATAGGAAAGGTGCTTAAACAAATGTCAACAATAGAAGATGACTACACAAAGCTTGACCAGGACACTCTAGTCGAGTACGTAAAATACCTTGAGAAAAAGGTCAGGGAGCTAGAACAACAAGTCATAAGACTAAAGCAAGAAGCAGCTTACTACAAGCAAGAGCTAGAAAAAATGATGGCTCCTCCACTCATTGAGGCAACGGTACTAGATGTTCTACCTGATGGAAGAGTTATTGTTAGGAGTAGCACTGGGCCAAACCTAGTAGTGACAGTTAATGATAATATAGATAGATCGAAGCTCAAGCCTGGTGCTAGCGTTGCTATTAACCAGAGAGGCTCCACAATAATCGAGGTATTGCCAGATAGGGAGGACCCATACGTTAAGGCCATGGAAGTCATAGAGAAGCCACAAGTAAAGTATAGTGATATTGGTGGGTTAGAGGAGCAGATAAGAGAAATAAGAGAGACAATCGAGTTGCCACTATTAAAGCCAGAGTTGTTCCAGAAAATAGGAATAGAGCCACCAAAGGGAGTATTACTGTATGGTCCTCCCGGAACAGGTAAAACATTATTGGCAAAAGCAGTTGCAGGAGAAACCAACTCCACATTTATAAGGGTTGTTGCAAGCGAGTTCGTGCAAAAATTCATCGGTGAGGGCGCAAGGATAGTCAGAGAGGTCTTCGAGCTCGCTAGGAGAAAAGCGCCAAGCATAATCTTCATTGATGAGATAGATGCTATAGCAGCAAAAAGAATCGACGTCGGGACGAGTGGTGAGAGAGAAGTTCAAAGAACACTTATGCAACTGCTCGCCGAGATGGACGGCTTCGACCCTCTTGGAAATGTAAAAATTATAGCTGCTACCAACAGAATTGATATACTTGACCCAGCTATTCTTAGGCCGGGCAGATTTGATAGAATAATATACGTGCCTCTCCCAGACGAGAAGGGCAGATACGAAATATTTATGATACACACTAGGAAGATGAATCTAGCTAAAGACGTATCGCTAAGCCAGCTAGCCAAGATTACGGAGGGGTTCAGCGGAGCAGATATAAAAGCTGCATGCGTAGAGGCCGGGTACAATGCTATCAGGAATGGAAGAGATGTAGTCACGATGAAAGATTTCCTCGACGCAGTGGAGAAAATCAGGGCAAGAAAAGCTTCATCCGAGACCGAGATGCAATTACCACGCGATGTAAGAACCATGCTTTGATTTCAACATCAACATATTACAACTGAAAGCCTCGCCCTTCAGGGCGGGGAGGAGGTCAGATAGGATATCTTCTTTTTCCGCGGAAAACAAGACTTCAGTATATAATAGTATATAATATATCAGGCTCAATGAAACGCGGAGTAGGTATGCTTAGCCAAGGATGACTCTTAGTGCGATAATCAGGGATGCGAATGCAACTGTGATAATGAATACCTGCGTTGGGGTTATCTTGACTACTGATTCAAGGTCCTCATAGTAGCTGACAAGACCGGCCGCGCTCATTGGTCCGGATGGCTTCTTCTTTTTGCTTGACATCTTTGCCTTTACCCCTGCATTATCTCTGCGTTATTATTAAGTTATTTTTCCATTAATAAGTATTCTCGCTAGTTTGTCGTAGTAGTATTTGTCTTGGATGAGCTCAGAAAGCTTCCTCAACGTGCTATCCACGTCGTACTTAGCCTTATAGTGGATAATTTTCTGTTCATCGCCATTTAGTTCAACTATTGTGAATGATGCTCGCTGGTCACCATCCCTGGGCTGACCAACGCTTCCCGGATTAACTATTAGTGTCTTCCCCATACGTAAGGAGAACTGGTAGTGCGTGTGACCTAGAAAAAGAACGCTCCACGTCAATTCACATTCTTTTTCATCCATAGATGCCGCGAGTCTCAGGTTAGTTGAGCACAAACTGCTTCTTATGTTCCATGGATACACGTATCCATAGAGAGGATTACTCGGTGAGCCATGAACAATTTTCAATGAATATCCATTAAGACTAATCGTTTCTTCCAACGGCAGTGAGCCAAGGTATTTAACTTGATTCTCATCAAGTCTTGGAATAGTAATTCTTTCTCTCGTAAAAATGCTAATATCGTGAGTTTTTTCTCCGCATCCACAATCAACATTGAAAGCCACCGCGTGGTCGTGGTTTCCCCTAACTACAATGGCATTCAGTGATTTTATGGTGTCAACTACTTTTTCTGGCTCGGGACCATAGTCAACTAGGTCTCCCACGACTACTAGGTAATCGTAGTCTTTTATTAAATTAAGAACCGTTGACAATGCATCATAGTTTCCATGAATATCGCTTAGAAGAACAATTCTCAAGGGTGTTCCCAACAACCATTTTGTGTATTAAATAATATATAATTTGGTATGGATTGAAGCTTCACGAGTGAAGGTCTAGCTCTTTTATATGGGAGTTCCATGGAAAGCTTATATTATTCTGTTATATATTTTTCACTGTGTCGGCGCGGGCGAGCTCAGCTGGCATATAAACCCCCGCCATACACTGTGGGGGGCCCTCAGTAACACAAAGGCAGGATAGGTGTTCGGCTTTATGGTAAAAATTACATGGCTTGGCCACAGCTTTTTCCACATAAAAACTATGAGCACAGATATATTGATTGACCCCTGGCTTAGCAATCCTCTTTTTCCTAGTGGCTACAGGCTTGATAAGTATGACGTAATTATAGTGACCCACGCTCATGGAGACCACATAGGCGAGAGCGTGTCTTTGCTCAAGAAAAATAAAAACGCAAAAATAGTGTGTATATATGAAGTAGGCCTAGCCTTGGAAAAGCAAGGAATAAGCAGCTCGCAAATTATTGCTGGGAACATAGGAGGCCCTATTCATACGCATATAAGCGACGTAAAGGTCGTTTTTACACCGGCTACTCACAGTAGCGAGTATGGAGTAGCGACTGGAGCAATAATAATAACACCAGATAAAACCGTGTACCACGCGGGGGACACTGGAATAACAGCAGACATGTCTATATATGCTGAGATATACAAACCAGACATATTCCTGGTACCAATAGGTGGTCACTATACAATGGATCCTCTCCAAGCAGCATATGCGGTTAGGCTCGTTAAGCCAAGAATAGCTATACCAATGCATTATGGGTCCTTCCCCGTTCTTTACGGAAAGCCGGAAGACTTCGAGAAATTGACGAGAGAGATAGCGGCAGGAACAGAAGTAAGAATACTAAGGCCGGGCGAGACCATAGAGGTATGATTACTTGGTGTCCGATGAAGTTGTGATGGCATTCTTGTGTCATGTCTGGGAATATAAGGGCTACAGGGAGCACCTGCAATTACATCGTTAGTTGAGCAATAATATCAATACACGGTCGTTCGAGAAGACCTATCAGAACTGGTAGAAAGTATTTGAAAGTTCCAAAAAGAATACAGGGTGCTAATATTTTTAAGCATTAAAAACTGAAGAACCGTTGAGCCGACCAAGGGGAAACCCGCTCCTAAGGGGCAAGGGAGGAAGTCAGCTCTTTAATATCTCAAACAGGCCTTCGCGATAGTCATGTTAAAAACTGTGGAAAACAAAGTTATTAGTGCCCCGCCGTCTGAGAGAGCCTGTTGAGACCCGATATAAACGGGGCGATGAAAACGGGAGTGGACGGCGGGGCACAGATACGGTATTCGTAGAGATACCTTTTTGTTATTATTTTATCATTTATTAAAATACTTGCTACTTGTAGTCTTCGATAAACGGTTTTTTTATATATGGTTGTTCTTTAATGTATATATGGCGGTTCTCAATGACTCTTAGTGTTGGTAGAACTAGTGTTATGATGATAGCGCTTGTTATCCTAGCTGTTCTAGTTGGAGTTGCGGCTTACTTCGCCATAACGAAATCCTATCCTCCACAAACAATGACTACTCAGTCCACATATACTACGCAGTCATCGCCTATAACTGGAACAACAAGCACTGAAACATTGGTTACGACGCCTCCTCAAACCGTAACTACGAGTTATCCACCAGTTGTTCTTAAGGTATTGACGCGGCACCCGGGCGATATACTGCAGGTGGCTAAAAAAATGTTCTTAAGCTCAGATATCGCCAAGAAGTACAACATTGTGGATGTTCAGTTCATAAGCGTTCCACCCGGTTTGTGGGTGCAAACAGCCAAAGCCCAGAGCGTTGACGTTGGATGGGGAGGTGGACCAACGCTTTTTGACACTCTTTATCAAGAAAAGCTTCTAGCGCCATTATCATCACCAACTCTCCTCCAAGCTATAATGGATATACCGGATACGGTTGCAGGGGCTCCACTGAAAAGAACGGGTCCTGATGGAAACATGTACTGGGTGGCAGCCGCTTTAAGCAGCTTCGGGTTTACTGTTAACACCGCTCTGGCTCAACAATACGGTTTACCTCCATTAAAGTCATGGAGAGACCTGGCTAGCCCAGAGGTAGGAAAGATACTTCTTAAAGCACAGGAGCCCCCCATAGGAATAGCTGACCCACTCGCTAGCACGAGCAATACAAGGATGTACGAGATTATACTGCAGGCTTATGGCTGGGATGAGGGGTGGAGGATCCTCACCCTCATGGGCGCTAACTCGTTCATTTACTCAGGCAGCAGTGATGTTAGAGACGCTGTTATTAAGGGTGAGAGAATAGCTGGTATAACCATTGACTTCTATGGCTACACGGCTCATTACCTGAACCCAGCGTGCGTATATGTTCTTCCTGAAAACGAGACAATCGTGAACGGGGACCCTATAGCTCTACTATCAACTTCAAAGAACCCTGTTCAAGCTCAAGCTTTCATTGAGTGGGTTTTAACTGATGGGCAGAAAGTATGGCTCGACCCCAATATTAACAGGATACCTGTTAACCCAAAAGTATTCGATACCCCTGAAGGAAAGGCTAGGGAGGACCTGAAAAAGAGCTTTGAGGAGCTGTTTTATGCTAGAGGCATAGAGTTCAGCGATGAACTAGCCTTAAGTTACGAGGTAATGATGCAATACTACTTCAAAGCGACAATCATTGATACACAGCAATTACTTCTATCTGCATGGACAAAGCTTCTCAGCGCTTACTATGGCGGAAAGATAACCCAGGAAAAATTCAATGAATTGGTAGGCATCATGACAAGACCAATCGAGTTCACAGACCCTGAGACAGGACAGAAGGTGGTATGGAGCCAGGACGTCGCTATAAGGCTTAACACGTTGTATCTGAGCGGTAAGACCACAATTCTTGATGGCTTAATGAAGGAGTGGAGAGCAGGAGCTGAGGAAAGATACAGGGCAGTAATACAGGCTTTAGGGTGAACTCAATAATTGAGTTCATCCTTTTTTGGTAAAGCTAGGAAGCTTTATGATTTGTTCTTTATTTCACAAGCCTCAGCCGCGTTTGTTTATTTCACTGTCTTTTTGATTCTACCTATATCCATGATACTGGTCGCGGCAAAGGAGTATGGCTTATCTAGCCTTGTTCAGCCACACAACATTCGTTTAAGCCCTATAGGAAACCTCGTCACAATTACAAAGGTAGGCGAGTCTTTGAATATAAGGTTTTATGGATACAGTTTTGGAACAATACTGAATAGCCTGATAATAGCTAGTATAGTAACACTCTTCTCGACAATCCTTGGAGTATTGGTTGCTTTTGTTTTAGCGAGATACGATTTTCCATTGAAAAGCGTCTTGCGAATCTTGGCAATAATACCGCTATTAATGACCCCCTTTGTAAATGCGTATGTGATAAAAAAGCTTTTTGGACCAACATTTGGTTACAACACCATCAGCTGGCTTCTATCAACTGTTATAGGCCATGATGTTAAGCTTATGTTCGCGGGCTACTCTGGAGTGGTATTGACACAAATTATAACCTTTTATCCCATAGTGTACCTCAACGTTTACTCTTCCATGAATAACATTGACCCCTCCCTAGAGGAGCAGGCAGAGAACCTCGGTGCAAAAGGCTTCAGGCTTTTCAGAACAATCACTCTTCCTTTATCCCTGCCTGGCGTAATGGCCGGTGCTACGCTCGTATTTATATTCAGCATCGAGGATGTTGCAGCACCGATTATCTTTGGCGTCAGAGATGTTCTTGCCTACCAAGTTTACAGTTACTTCCAGGGAGTAAGAGTTGGTCTTGGTAACCCGGAGGCTGCGGGATTATCACTGGTTATGCTTGTTATCGCTTTAGCCATGTTCATAGCGATAAGAAACTACGTTAATCTAAGGCAGTACGCTATGTTGAGTAAGGGTGGGAGATGGAAACCACGTATCAGAAAGCTTGGATTAAAGGGACTCGTAGCAATTTACCTCTTTGTGTTCCCGCTAGTACTATTCACAGTATCCCCGCAGATAGGCGTGTTCATGCTAGCTCTATCAGAGAGGTGGGCTGAGACTCCCCTGCCCCAGGGATTCACGCTGAAACACTTAATGGGGTTATTCCAGATAAGGGGCGTTTTCAAAGCGATTCTAAACAGCGTTCTGTACTCACTGGCGGCAGTGGCCATTATAGTGGTACTGGCTATCAGCACAAGCTATGTCGTATCGAGATACAAGCTGAGAGGAATCTCTGTTCTAGATTACTTATCTACCGCTCCCTTAGCTATACCTGGGCTGGTCATTGCTTATGGTTACTTCTATTTCTTCCATGATGCTTTTTTAGGAACAATGTTGGATCCCATCGTTAATCCAGCACTACCAATAATAATAGCCTACTCGATTAGAAGATTGCCTTTTGCTGCCAGGAGTATATTTGCGGGTCTTCAGCAAACTCATGTTAGTTTGGAGGAGGCGAGCCTCAATCTTGGGGCATCTCGGCTGAGGACCTTAACTAAAATAGTTATTCCCTTAATAATTCTCAATATAGTTAGTGGAGCAATGATTTCTTTTGTTTATTGCGTGGCTGAAACCAGCGTTAGCATAACCCTGGGTGGGCTTGGCGGCGATATCACCAGCCCTACACATAAGGCTCCTATAAGCATGGCTATGCTTGACTTAATTACTTCTGGTAGAGTTGAAAGCGTGCACTTAGCTGCGGCTCTAGGGGTTTTTCTCATACTGGTCCAGATTATCGTAATCGTTCTAATCACTCTTGTTTTTAAGCAAAGCTATGCTTTCATAGGTGTTTGAATTGGTTGTGGATGTTAGATTAGAGAAAGTTACAAAAAAGTTTGGTAAAACTATCGCGGTAGATTCCGTAGACCTCTATATCAAAAAAGGCGAGCTGTTCGGGATAATAGGTCCAAGTGGGTGCGGGAAAACAACTACTCTCAGGTTAATCGCTGGTTTAGAGTTCCCTGATGAAGGAAGGATATTCTTTGGAGAAAAAGATGTGACCTTCTCCAAGCCTTACGAGAGGAACACGGCCATGGTTTTCCAGAACTACGCGCTCTGGCCTCATATGACTGTTTATGAAAACATAGCTTATGGATTAAGGCTCAGAAAACTCACGGAAAATGAGGTTAGACGAAGAGTAAAGCAAGTTCTCGAGCTAACTAAGCTAGAGGGCCTTGAGAACAGGTACCCAACACAGCTAAGCGGTGGTCAACAACAGAGGGTAGCCCTGGCTAGAGCACTGGTTGTGGAGCCCGAGGTTCTTCTACTAGATGAGCCGCTGAGCAACCTAGATGCAAAGCTAAGAGTAGAGATGAGAGGAGAGCTCAGAAACATCATTAAAACAACCGGCATTACAGCGATATACGTCACGCACGATCAGGAAGAAGCTATGAGTATTTGCGATAGAATAGCTATCATGAACAAAGGTAGAGTTATACAAGTTGGGGACCCGAAGGAGCTTTACTTCAATCCTAAATCGTTTTTTGTCGCGACTTTCATGGGTAAATCAAACGTTCTTAAGGGGATGATAAAAGAAACTGACCCTATGTTTGTTGAACTAGATGGTTTGCAGCTACGCTTGGATAGAAAGATTGATGATAAGCTTGTAGGGAAACCAGTTTATGTTGTCATAAGGCCTGAGAGCATAAAGATAGTTAGAGAAAACATTGACTATGCTGAGAATATCATTGAAGGAGAAGTTACAAGTATAAGTTTTCTTGGCTCACACTACTTACTGTCAATTAGTATAGGTAGTATTGTTCTCCAGGCATACGCGGAAGCATCAGAGCGGCTAAGCAAAGGAGACGAGGTTAAAGTGCGCATTGACCCCAAAGACATACTTGTTTTCGAAGAGCAAGACTAGCTATCGTTTTACCACGTCTATTATGGCTTTCGCTATGTTTGCTTTGGTTGTTTTTTCCAGACCTTTGAACTCCGGTACGCCATTAACCTCAAAGAGGTAGTGTTCCCCCGTTATTTTATCCACACCTATATCAACGCTTCCGTAATCAGCTTTTATTGTTTCGACTGCTTTTACACTAATCTCTGTAACTGTGTCTGTAGGGGTGAAAGGCTCTGTCTGTGCTCCTATTGCAACGTTTGTTCTCCACTCGCCAGGGGGAGCTTTTCTTTTCATGCAGGCTACAACGTCTCCTCTAACCACGAAACACCTTATGTCCTCACCATTTATTTGCACGTAGTCCTGTATCAAGTGAGCCTTCATCTGAGGTGAGGGTATCTCCTCTCTATGCTCAACAACTATCTTCGCTGTTATATCGCTATCAATAATGCTTACAAGCCTACCCCAGCTACCTATCGGGGGTTTATCGATTAGAGGCTTCCGTCTTGAAGTCATATAGTCAATAGCTGTCTCCGGAGATAAGGCAAGGTACGTGGGAGGAATAGGAATCCCGGACTTAAAGAAGAGAGGCAGGCTCAGCGCTTTGTCCCCGGCTAGCAGTATTGATAATGAGCTGTTTATAGCTCTGTACCCACTAGCTTCCAGGAAGCTCGCTGAGTAAAGGGACCTATACATGCTGATAGACCTGATTAGTGCATAAGGAGCTAGTCTTTCTTCACCTATTCTAAACCCTTTACTAGATAAGTTTAAAAGCAGCACCCTCAATCCAGCGTTCTGCGCTTCTTCCAATAACCTTTTTTCTTCTAGTCTAATTACATCCGCTACGATTATGACATCATAATTGATACTCATAAGATCGCCTTACTCATATACTTTTACATTGAGCAGGTTTGTAATGCTTATTGAAAACTTTTCTTTTATTTGCATAAAATCGAAGAAGAGCTTGTCTAGCCTTTCGTTAAGACTCAGCAGGTTTTTCTTAACGAATTCTGGGTTTGGGCTACCTTTAACTTTTTTTGCTGTCAACGCTTTTTTCCAGTCAACCAGCTTAGTAAGCTCAACGTTTTCCTCCTTGTCTATAAGCTCTACTGCTCTTGCTAAGTCCCAGTTAGTTTCTCTAAGACTTGATGCAACTTTTTGGTGAGCTAACCTATAAGGTATTCCTTTTGTTATGCTAAGTGCCTCGGCAATCTCGGTAGCCAAGACTCCTCCCTTCTCAATCAGTTCTACTACTTTTTCTTCATTTACTTTCGCTTTGTTAATAAAATCGAAAACTACGTTGATGGCCTCTTTGCAAACACGTATGCTTTCCCAAACAACGGGGGTTAGCTCCTGTAAATCTAAGCTATAACCGGTAGGTAAACCACTTTCAACTATGCCTAGATAAAAAGAGTTAGACACTATTTTCTTCAATCTTGCTCTGGCTATCTCCAACGTCGCAGGGTTCCTTTTTTGAGGCATTATAGAGCTCGTCTGGACGTGGTCTAGTGGTGGGCTAATTATGCCTATCGAATTATGAGTGAAGAGTATATAATCATTAGCTACTCGTGATAAGACGATGGATATCATGTAGAGAGACTTCATCAACGCATCAAGAAATATCCTTGAACTAGTGGAGTAGAGAGTATTCTCGCTTATGCCAAGAAACCCTAGAAGGAAAGCAAGCTCATCCCTATCAATCTCAGCGCTGGTTCCGACTCCCGCTCCGCTTCCAAGCGGGCTCTTCATGTATATTTTGGTATCATTAATCATGAGCTCAAACACGTCTATGAGCTCTTCAATGATGCTTGCTAAGTAATGAGCATAGCTAGTAGCTTGGGCAGGCATGGTGTGAGTATGAATTATGAATGGTGTATCTAGGCTGTTAGAGGCTATGTCAATCAATTTTTTTAGTTCTTTGTATAAAATCTCAACTAGCGTTGCGGTTTCAAAGAATATTTTTAGCTTTACAGCGGCTACTACATGGTCGTTTCTACTTCTGCCCAGAGGCATATAATATATAGATGAACCTACTTGTTTCTCTAAGAAGTTTTCCAACGCCTCAAATATATCTTCGAACTGTTTTTCTGCTAGAAGTTTACTTTTTACTGATTCATCCGTGTAGAGCTCCTGAAGACTTTTAATCAGCTTGTTTGCTTCTGTTTTGGGAATGTAGCCACGCATGTAGAGATGATACACATGGGCAAGTGTAACTAGAATCACGTAGTCCGCAATTTCATTATCATAGTTCATGCTACTTGTATAGCTTGTCAACGATATGTTCGCTTCTCCAAGAGCAGCTTCTCTGTATTTAACCAATTCTAAGCTCCTTCAGAACTTTTCTCTTATTAGTTTTGCATTTATTGAGTGGTTACCCCATAGCTTTATGAATCCTCTAGCTTCGTCCTCAGTGGGGTACCATCCCTTGTTGTAATCAGCAATATCTTTTCTATAAAGACTGTACCTGCTCTTTCTACCAATAATCATTAATGAGCCCTTATAGAGCTTCACCCAGACATCGCCCTCAACATACTTGTTTAGCTCCTCCCCTAATGCTTGCAATTCGCTTCTCAGCGGCTCATACCATAATCCACTGTAAACAAGGTCGCTCCACTCGTTATCCATTAACCTCTTAAACCTATACTCCTTGGGAGTAAGGACCATTCTCTCAAGATCCTTGTGCGATTCGATGAGAATCAAGGCAGCAGGAGCTTCATATACTTCTCTTGACTTTATACCGACAACTCTGCTCTCAATCATATCGATTCTTCCAAAACCATTCCTCCCTCCTATAACATTAAGCATTTTTACCAGGTCTACTAGATTCATTTTTTCATCATCCAACGCTACTGGCTCTCCATTCTTAAAGGATATTTTGTGTATCTCGGGAGAATCAGGCGCTTTTTCCGGCGATACGGTCCACTCAAAGGCATCTTCTTCTGGAAAGTTTGATTCATCGTCAAGGGGTCCGCCCTCTATGCTCCTTGACCATAGGTTATCATCTATGCTATACTTCTTATGCTCAATGCTGACGGGTAAACCCTTCTCCAAGGCATACTTAATTTCCCATTCTCTTGTTAACTTAAACTTCCTCACCGGGGTAAGAATCTCCTTATCAGGGGCTTCAGCCATGATGGTTAAATCGAATCTTACTTGGTCGTTTCCTTTGCTCGTTGAGCCATGCGCAATGGCGTCAGCGCCTTCCTTCTTAGCTACTAAAACAGCGTATTTTGCTATTAATGGTCTTGCAAGCGCTGTTCCAAGCGGATACTTATCTTCGTACAAGCAGTTCATTTTGATGCATGGCTTAATGTAATTATCCGCGAACTCTTGTTTTAGGTCCATGAATACATGCTTCGTGGCTCCCGCTTTGTAGGCTTTATTCTCTATTTCCACAAAATCGTCTTTCTGGCCAACATCTGCTGTGAACGTTATTACCTCTGCATTAAACTTTTCCTTCAGTAAAGCGATGCTAACAGTTGTATCAAGACCACCACTATACGCTAGCACAACCTTCATAATCATTCCCTATACGAGCAAGGCTATCAGTGGTTTTTTACAAATGTGTCTCTGCAAATGCAGTGGCTGGAGAAAAAGTCACTGTAATAACAATCAGCCCAACTAGTATCTTAATATAGTGGATTGCGTGATATTGAATTTGTAAAGGTGTGCATATGAGCTTAGTTAAGCTTTCGCTACCCCCACGTATTAAGGTTCTCGAGGCATTGGGAGCGATAGCGGATGGGCGGGTAAATGTAATTGATGACAAGAGATGCAGAGTAGTAAGCAGTGAGGGCAACAGAACGTATGAGGTCTACGTTGATTTGGAAAAAGGCTTGGCTTACAGCAATGATAACGGGACGATGTACAGAAGTTACATTGGTTATCCAATAATATCTTTTCTAATGATGAAGAACGTTGTTCCTTTTGACCCTGACATAGCGCTTAAACTGAAGGACATTAAATGGAAAATTCTCAATGAGAACTATAAAAAATACTCCCTAGTTGAGGAGCATGTCAAAAGATTATTTGCTTCTCGTGGAGGAAACGTCGAGATGTTGGAAAAACTTGTAGCGGAGGTTTTGAGAGGTCTTCGAAACCTGACTTTGTACAAGCTGGAATCTCCACCCAAGGAGTGACTTATTTATGGAGAAAGATTTCGATAGCTACGCTATTGTGAATGCACATATTGTTAAGAGCTATCTAGACGGAAACTTTTATGATGGAATCGTTGTTGTAAATGGAAGAGTTCTCTACGTGGGTAATAGTGATGTGGCTAAGTTAATTGCCCGTCAGCACGGTCTTGAGGTTATTGATAAGAAAGGCTTATTCTTGCTTCCCGGGTTCATTGATGCTCATTTGCATGTTGAGAGTTTAGGAATCACACTAAAAACACTGAGCTTGTCGAGCGTAAGCTCAATCGAGGAGCTTGTTTCCTTGTTGAAAAAGAAAATTCAAGATGATAAGCCACGTATAGTAGTTGGTAGAGGCTGGGACCACGAGAGGTTCGTTGAGAAAAGAATGCCTACTGCGAAGGACTTAGATAGAGCATCTCGCGATATACCCATAGTATTATCAAGAGTGTGTGGCCACGTAGTAGTTGTTAACAGCGTTGTTTTAGAAACGCTGCGTGACGAGCTACAGAAGTTCCCCGATAGTTATGTTCCTAGAAGCGAAAACGGGTTACCTATAGGCTTGTTATTCGAGGATGCAGGATATCTTGCTTGGAACTACGCTTCATCTTTTCTCGATAAAAAAGTGGTTCTTCGGGAGGCTTTAAATCACCTGGTATCTCTCGGAATAACAAGCGTGGGATGGATGAGCGTTAATGAATCTCAGCTGAACCTTCTTGCAGAACTTAACTCATTCTCAAGTACATATAGCAGGCTTTATCTATATATTGAGGACAATCTTTTGGAAAAGGGGGTGTATTATAAAACTATGTTTTCCGGTAGCGATAAAATCACAGTGAATGGAGTGAAGCTGTTTGCTGATGGAAGCTTGGGCGCCAGAACAGCTTATCTCAGTGAAGATTACAGCGATAAGCCCGGATGGAGAGGGGTGTTGCTCCTGGATGAGAACAAAATAGTTGACAAAGCTTCTATGGCTATACAAATAGGTTTGCAGCCAGCTGTACATGCTATTGGTGATGAGGCTATTAGACATGTAATTAAAGCTTACAGAAGGATAAACGCCGGTGAATACGCAGCAAGGATCGAGCATGTGAGCCTAGCACCGCCCGACATTGTTGAGAGCTTAGCGAAGCTAAAGTTAATAGCTGTTGTCCAGCCGAGATTTGTGGTCTCTGATTGGTGGGCTGGGCAAAGGCTCGGGGAGAGGGTTAGATATCTTTATCCTTTCCGAACAATGCTTGCGAGAGGTGTACGTATGGCTTTCTCCACGGATGCCCCTGTTGAGCCAGCTAATCCATGGCTTACTGTTCAAGCAGCTGAGAATAACAGGGAAGAGGAGAAGCTTCGCAGAGCAGAGGCTCTTTATCTATACACCGAGGGTTCAGCAATAGCTCTTAGAAGAAGGGATATTGGTAAGCTGGAGCCGGGTTACAAAGCTGATTTCATAATAACGAATTTCAATCCATTTACGTTGCCTAATGATTACTTACCAGAAGCAAGGGTGCTCGAAACATACGTTGGCGGAAGGAAAGTATACCCAGCTCAATAGCCTCTTGTTTTATCATAATTTTAGGAATGGTAGTTTTCAATCTGACCTCCTCCCCGCCCCTAAAGAGCGAGGCTTGCCCGTTGTCATTAAAAATGGTTCCCAAAAGATAATCTGTAGCAATGTACTAGGGTTTTCTAGTAGTTTTTTCCTCGAACATGTTCTCAGCGTAGATTCTATGTATGTAGAGTGATGATGAGCACTTGGGGCATTTTTCATCCAGTATCTTCCCTATATACATACCTTTCTGGAAGGTTCTTTGCTCTTCGTGGTCCTCATTGATACATCGTACAATTACTTTTGTTGTTAGCACCTCCTGTGTTGATGGAGGTATGCTTTTCAGTATAGCGTAGTAGAACAAGGTTAATATCAGGGCCATCATTACTAGTGTTATTAAGCTCTGTGTTTCCGGTGATATAGCGAGGGCGAGGTTGCTTATCATTTCGTCTCTCCTCAGGCTATTCCAATAGTATTTCCTATACCGGCTATTATAATGGCTTTTTCTTTGGGAACCTTTCTTATTAGCTCCCTGACGACTTCCATTGCTTTCTCAACTCCCTCGACCACTTGCTTTTTCATTTCCAGAATTGCTTCCTCAAAGCCCATTTTTATGACAACAGCGTGTAGAGGTATTCCGTACTTAGCGGCTATTCTCTCTATTCTAATTTTCTCTGGGCCTGGATCGCCAATCGCTGCTCCTACCCCCTCAGCTATGCTCCCCGTTTCTTCTCCTTCAAGCTTCAAAGCTGCATCAAGTGTTATTATTAATCCTATTTCTTTTCCGTTGCTAATGAGTTTTTCAACAAGCTTTTCTACAGCTTCTCCTGGATGACCAACGTTGCTTTGAGGCCCCTTCGCTTTGACAACGTATACTGTTCTCTCCTCTATGCTTGTAGTGTAGTAAACCGTGTCTTTGGATATCTCTTCTGTTGGCTGGCTTAGCTTGACGATGTTGAATGCTAGTAGTGGTCCGGCGCCATCGCCTATTGGTTTTCCTTCCAGGAAGACATCGAGGGCTTGTCTATAGCTTTTCGCTTGTCTTAGTAGAGTTGGCATCAGCATGTCGAGCTGCATTATCAGTATCCAGTTATTGGTCTTTCTGCCCAGCAGTAGGTAGTGCCTAACAATCTTGTATACCTGGTTTAGCGCGGCGCTTATCTCGAGGGCTGTGAGAGCCAGGCTTCTCGTGAACTTATCCGTGTTTGGTAGTGTTTCTTCAACTAGTTTTTCGAATCTTGTCTCCTGTGTTCTAAGTAGCGTCTCGAGTCTTCTAATTATATCTGTTGGTTCTATGTCCACGGGGCTGATAACGAAGTACTCCGATGCGGTATTAAACACGCTTTCAGGGTTCTGGGAGCCATTGTTCTTGAGGAACTCAATTGTCTTCTGCTTGCTCTCCAGAGCATATGTTTCCAGCACCTTCAGCTTAGCAGAGATATTTCTTGATTGGAGAAACACCTGTAATCTCTGGTTAAACCCGAGGAACAATAGCAGAAACACAACCGTGAATAGTAGTTGGGATATAGCGTTTATCCAATCAACTAATCCAGCCAAGATTAACACTTCTCCAAATCTTACTTATTCATCATAATAACTTTAACCAAAAATTAATTTTTCACTATTTAGTTGTAGCAATACTATGATTATATCAACGCTTTTTCAGGCCTATTAAGCTTAACTGGTAGCATAGATTCAGGCAAGTACAAAAAAACGCTTTTTATTCTTCATGGAGAAATATATGGAAACGTGTGGGCTGGGCGAAGAATAATTTATCATTATAGAAAAAATAAACGCTAGTGATATGCAACAGATATTTAACTAGCGTTTAGCGCTATGAAAAACATGAAAGAAATAATAGGAGAGACCTTTTATGGCAGAGAAGAAGAAGAAGAAGGAGAAGAAGGAGGAAAAACCAAAAGCTTAGACTAAGTTTTTAACCTCAATAAAATATCAATACATATACTTTTTTTCGATTGCTGTTTCCCGCCGGCTCTTTTTGGATAAGCTAATAAAGAGAGAATTACAAAAACTTATTTTTGGCGGGGGTGCCCGAGCTGGACGAAGGGGGCGGACTCAAGATCCGCTGGCGTAGGCCATCCGGGGTTCAAATCCCCGCCCCCGCACCAGTTTTCTAATTTTTATTTCTTGGGAGTCTCGTGGTTAGCTTAGTCCAAATCGAATGAAGATGTAAATGGAAAAGAAAAGTAGGGTTATGCTAGAGAAGAGCTTTACGCCTAGAATGAATGTCTTGTTAGTCCTGCCTTTGCTGATTATGGTGCTGAAAGAGAAAACCCAGCTAATTATTCCGATTATAAAGCCAACGAGAATAGTGTAGCCAAAGCTTGCTATGAGGGATAGACCAGCTGTGAGCCACCAGGTTATTTGAAATGGGTTTGTTAATCCCATTGCGAGGCCCGTGGCGTAGTCCTTGGTGTGCGTAGAGCTTAGCTCTTTCTTTTTTGCTTGGCGTTCATAGTCGTTGTTTCCTTTGGCACGGAGAACCTGTACTGCTAGGTAAAACATAAATACTGAGCCGATAATCCCAACGCTTTTTAACAGAACTGAGGGTATGATTGCCTTAATCATTAGCATAATTGTCATGAATATGAGGTCAGCGCTTAATGCCCCGAGTCCAACGAGGATCCCCCTAACACTGCTCGTGAGGCTCCTGTGAGCAATCATCGCGTTTACAGGTCCAGGTGGGGCAGCTAGGCTTAAGCCTAGGATGACCCCTCTTATAATCTCAGCGATCATTGTGTTTAACCAGACATTTATTCTAGATGTTCGATTCGTATATTCTTATTCCAGTACTTCGTAATTGCTTTTAGAGCTGTCTTAAGCGGCTCTAGTTTTGGTTCTTCGCCGATAATTATGATTTGGTCACAGCCGCTCAATACCCATAACAAATTTTTTATGTCCTCAGCGTCAAGCTTGTCTCCTAGTAGCTTTATTTTGGCTTTCAGCTTGCCGCCACAATGTGGGCAGTATTTCGTATTAGTTTTTCTATAATCAATGATTAAGCCACAATCAACACAGGTAAGTTCCCATGGACTGCCAAGAACGTTTAGAATATTCGTGTTAACATTCGCGTCGCTTTTGAGCCGGCTATAGTCATGAAGCGTTAAGTTAATTACTTTAAGAATAGCTTTCTCTCCCGAAATAACGTTGTTTACGATTTCCTTGATTTTCTCAGCTATTCCCACCGGCGGGTAAATGCACTTATTAAGTACTGGAGAAGCGGTCGAGGCCGCACTCGTTGTCCTTGGGAGAAGCGAGCTGGAAGTGCATCCATCAAGACCAGCGTTTATAACAACACAGATATCGCTGATCATTCTTTAACCCTTTGTTAGTAATTCACGTTGTTGTGCATTGTTCAGATTGCTCAATATAAAGTGTTTAGGTAGGCTTTCCTGGTCTCCACATCGATAATCGCGTATCTTCCTCTCTTGAGGGGGCCTGGATTAACAACTAATGTATCGCCTATAAAAGTATAGTTTGGAGATTCATGTATATGTCCATGCATGTGTAGAACGGGCTTGTATTCCAAAATGAAGTTTCTTAACTCAACTAGGCCGGCGGAGACACCTATTCTCGCTTTATCTGTTACGCCGTTTCTGGGCGGATGATGCGACAGCACTATTATTTTTCCCGGCTTCTCCTTGCTCAGCTTTTCCTTAGCGGTTTCTAAACTGGAAATAATTGATATTCCGCCTAGGCCAACGAAAGCATAATCAGCTTGTCTGATTACTTTGCCGTCTATGTTCATGCCTGCTCTATCAAAAATCTTGGCAACAGCGATGTCATCCATGTTGCCTGGAACAAAGAAAACTGGCTTGTTAATGCTTTGCAGCAGATCGACTGTTTCCCCATCGCATTCAGCATCGCCTGTGAAAGCAATGATATCTGCTCTCTTTGCATCATCTGTGGATAAAAGCTTCTCAAGCATGTATGTCTCGCAGTGTAGGTCGGAAATGTGGAGAATCAACATTTTCTTAAACCATGAATTTATTAGTTCTTGTGCAAAGTTATAAAAAATTGGTTTTGGTGGTAACGTTATGTCGAAGAAGCCTCCCGTGAAACAAAAGAAAGAAGCCGAGAAAGAGGTCGCTAGAAAGGTTGTCACCAGAGAAGAGGAGCTACTGAGAAGAGCTGCAAGGGAGATTCAGCAGATGAGTTACATAACGCCTTATCTACTCTCAACGAAGCTTGAGGTAAAGATAGGCGTAGCGAAGAGAATCCTGAGAGAGCTGGAGAAGGAGGGGAAAGTCAAGCTCGTCTCTCCTAACAGGAGGTCACCTCTCTACGTGCCCGTTAGCCAGCAGGAATTCGGGTTTCATCGCACCTGATATTAATAAATAATATTCATAAATAATTTTACATCGTCATCAAATATTTTATTGATAGATAAAATAATTCAATTAACAATTAACTGCTGAGCGATAAGTTTATATATAAAAAGTCACTTAAAACTTGAAATTGTTAATGCACGGTAATACTAAAAGTATTTAAGTAATGAAAAACATAAAAATATTATATAGGGGTGGTTTGCATGCCTAAAAAACTAAAAGTCCTATACGAGGATGAAGACGTAATAGTCGAAATGGGTCCTCACGACAACGAGATTCCAGAGCTTATAATGGACTACTTCAAACAAGAAAGGAAACCGCTGACCTGGCAAAAGCTGAGAGAGCACTTCAGCGCCACAATCGGGGAGGATAGGCTAAGACGCGCACTAAGACACCTAGTCAATGAAGGAAGACTAGTCCAGCTTAACAGAAACACGTACGCTGATCCCGAGAGCTTGGATCCCGAGATACTTGAGGAGCTTGAGGCTAAGTGGAGGCTCAGTGGTAGGAGAAGAAACGTTGATTACTTCAGCAGAAACGCGTCAAACTAGGGTTTTTACCTTATCACGAGGGACGAGTTCATAAAGGACTCAACTCTGTTTTTCTCCAGAACCAAGGTGTTCTCTACTCTTAGGCCTAGTCTATTTCTGAAGTATATTCCAGGCTCTATCGTGAATACATTATTGTCGCTGAAGGTATCCTTGCTGAAGGGAGAGATATATGGGGGCTCGTGAACCTCGATCCCGACACCGTGTCCCAGCGAGTGTATAAAATATTTATCCAAACCTAGCCTCGACAGATATCTTCTTGCTTCAAGGTCCGCATCTCTGCATGGTGCTCCCTCAGAGATTTTGTCTACAGCTACCCAGTAAGTATACTCAAGGAACTCCGCTAGTTCGCTTAATCTGTTCGATGATGAGTAGAGAACAATCCTAGTCATATCAGAGGAGTAGCCATGCTTTTTTGCACCTACGTCTATGAGGAAAACAGAGGAGCTTTTTATCTTTCTTCCTGAAGCCGAGCTTGATTCAGGAGGATGTGGATAGGAGGCATCGCTGTCTACAACCACTATTGGCTCAAAAGCTAGTGACTCAGCACCGTTCATGTACAAGTTGCGTATTAGTTTGGATTTAAATTCCCTGACCGTTGTTTCGCTATCAATCTCGTTTATAGTTTGAAGAACGGCTTTCTCAGTTATTTCTGATGATTTCTTGATTGCTTGTTTTTCCTTCTCAGTCTTTAGTGCCCTGACCTGGGATATTATGGCTGATATATCCTTTATTTTTTCATCATTGCTCCTCGAGAATTCACTCCTGAGTTCGTATGGAAGCGCATCCATGTTAACGCCGATGTTTCTGTCCTCACTAATTATTTGCCTTAGCAATGCGTTGTAGTCATTAGAGTAAACCCTTGTAGCTGTAACACTGGTTAACTCGGTTAGCTTTCCATAAACAACAATCTCGAAGCTGAGCCCGCAGTCCTCGATGATTTTCAGTACTTTGCCATAGTCAATGGGCGCTACATAAACAGAGTAACTTTTGCTATCTAAATCCATGTAAAAGAAACCTGAAGATTCCACGCCGAGAATGTACTGAATATTATGGTTTCCAAGAATAAGGGTTCTGGAAACAGAGTTTGCGGTAAGCGTTGCCTCTAGTTGCCTTAACTTTTCTCTTGTTAACTCGCATTCAAACATTTTTTCGCCTCCCCCATTCCATTTTTATTCTTAATATACATAGATATTATAGCTACGTGTTCCCTCAGAAGCTAATCATTGTTGATGCCGGGGAGACTCACACATAAAAAGCATCAATTCCTACTCCAACTAATAGTAGAGGCAGGGTCAAAAACAAGAACAGAAAAGTGCTTTGAATAGAAACTAATTATCTATTAACCTCTATCCATAAAAATCATCATATATAGCAACTATGACTAGTCTACGGGTGGAATTCATGGATGCCAGAGAACTTGAAAAAATAAAGAAACTATTCCAGCCCGAGGTAATAGCCGTGGTGGGAGCCAGCAAGGATCCAAAGAAGGTGGGAGGCTCAATAGTGAAGAACATTCTGGCCAACGGCTTCAAGGGAAGAGTGTACGCTGTTAACCCAACAGCAAGGGAAATCATGGGTGTACCTAGCTATCCAAGCCTCAAGGATATACCTGATAAAATCGATCACGTTGTTGTGAGCGTCCCGGCAGATAAGGTTCTGGATGTAATAGAGGAGGCAGGTAAACTGGGCGTCCCAGTAGCCAGCATTATAACAGCTGGTTTCAAGGAAACAGGCAGGGCTGACCTTGAGAACAAATTAGTTGAAACTGCGAGGAAATATGGATTAAGGATTCTAGGACCAAACATATTCGGTGTGGTTTATACCCCAGCTAACCTGAACGCCACTTTTGGCCCGGAGAAAGTGTTGCCCGGAAAAATCGCTTTCTTGACACAGAGCGGAGCTCTAGGAATAGCCCTCATGGCATGGACAGCAATGGAGGGTATAGGCTTATCTTCCATTGTTAGCCTCGGGAACATGTCCGACCTCGACATGGTTGATTTGGGCGAGTTCTTCGCTGAGGACCCGAACACAAGAGTTATAACAATGTACATAGAGGGGATAGCCACGGGCCGAGGGAAAAGCTTCATAGAAGTATACAAGAAAATAACAAAGAAGAAACCGGTCATAGCCCTAAAGGCAGGTAGAAGCGAGAGAGGCACAAAGGCCATAGCCAGCCACACGGGCAGCTTGGCGGGCAGCGATAACGTGTATGAAGCGGCCTTTAAACAAGCAGGTATTCTCAGAGCAAACGATGTGCAGGAACTATTTGATTGGGCTAAGGCGCTCGCTAGCTTAGAGAAAGTAGATGTCAAAGGAGAGGGCTTCGTAATACTGACTAACGGTGGCGGAATAGGAGTAATGGCTACAGACGCCTCAGTATTCTCAGGCCTACCGTTACTCGATATGCCGGAGGACCTAAAGGCTGAGCTGAGAAAGCACATGCCATGGTTCGGCTCAGCAGCAAACCCTGTAGACCTAACAGGACAGGCAAAAGCAGAAAATTACGCCGGGGCGTTCCAAGCACTGCTAAAGCACCCGTCAGTATCAGGGGTGGTAGTGCTGTACTGTGAGGTTGCATTCCTAGACCCAGTGGAGTTAGCGAAAAGCCTCATTGAGACCCACAAACAATACAATGGAGCAGGCAAACCGGTCGTAGTAGCTATGGTTGGCGGTGAGAGAACCAGGGAAGCTCTTAAACTACTTGATGCAAACGGAATACCATCTTACCCGATTCCAGAAAGAGCAGTTAAATCCATCGCCACGGTATACAGATACTCTCAGTACCTATCAAGAAATCAGTGAAAAACAACTTTTCTAGCTTTTTAAATTAAAAAACATCAATACTTTACATCAAATGCTTTTTCGACATTATCTATATTTATCCTATATAGCTCGTCGAGACCAATTACCCCTCGGTTTACAAGCTCTTTTTCTATATCTGGTATCCTCCACGGCTCAATTATATTTCTTTTAAAGGATGGCTCATCCGTGTAGTCACTTTCAATCAATAAATAATTGATATCTGAGCGCTTAAAAACAACCTCTAAGCTATCAATATGAGCAGGCGTTGTAGTGAAGAAACCTAGCTTATTAACATCCTCAATAACTCCTGGCTTCATGTGGTGAAAGATAATCAAGTTTTTCTTTCCATTTATTTTCTCCAACAGAAGTTTCATGCTCCAGGCCGTGAAGCCCTTTATGTTCTCCATGTGTAGTTGCAACAAGCAATCATGTTCATTGGATTTCATGATAGCGTGCTCCAAGACAAGCTGCGCTATCAGCGCTTTATCTGGTCTAACGTTGTAGTGCTGTCTCCCAACTTCGCCTACTCCCTGGATTACTCCTTCCTCGCATGATTTGAAAAGGAAATCAAGTATCTGTACTGATAGTTCAAAGACCCTTTCGTGAGGCATACCTTTATCAATTAGCCTGTCAATCTCGGCTGGATGAAGCCCAGCAAAACAGGAGACAACAAGGCCTTTTTGTTTAGCCTTAAGGCACTCTCCGATATGAATGTCAAATATCTTCCTGTAGTCCTCCATAGACTTGAGTTCGATTCCGTAGTCCCAGTGAGGAAGGGAAACTATAGCCGCGAACCATAAATTTTTCTCAATCATTAACTTAGCGACTTTTTCTGCGCCAAGCCCCTTCACAGGGTTGGTATGTAGATGTGCATCGGCAAAGCTCAGATTAGTCTCTGTGCTCATTGGTTATCAGCCTACTTCTTTTTTCTCTATGCTTTTCAGCAGATTTTCTATGTTTTCCATTAACATAAAGCTGTATGCAGGAGGAGCAATAATTTTTGTCTTGTGTTGATTCTTCATTACTCTTTCCCAAATCTTATTTACCATCTCTTTATCAACACCCAGCACGTCGGCTATTTCTTGCAGTGAGAGTTGCTTGTCTATCGCTAAGTACAGTACCTTGTCTATTATCTCGAAGGGTGCACCAAGCTCTTCTTCGCTTTTATGGCCAGGCCAAAAGCCCGGGCTACTTGGCTTCGTTATTATCTTTTCAGGCAAACCAAGCTTTCTTGCAAGTATTCTCACTTGTGTTTTGTATAGATTCAGTAATGGATGTACGTCACCAGCTATGTCTCCCCACTTAGTAAAGTATCCAAGCAGGTACTCTGTTCTGTCACTGGTGGCGGCGACCAGCAGATTCATGTAATTAGCGTAGTAGTATAAAATAGTCATTCTCACTCTAGCCTTTATGTTTCCAAGCACGATTTTGTCTACGCTATCTCTACTTTGGCCTAGAACATGTAGGAAAGAATCAATGATAGGGGATATATCAATAACTAAGTACCTTATATCGAAGCTCTCAGCGAGGCTCACCGCGTCTTTTATATCCTCCAACGGCGTGTCTTTATCAGGCAAAATCAAAGCTAGCACTCTGTCTTTACCGAGACTTTTCCTGAGCAGAACAGCTAGTGTGCTGGAATCCAATCCCCCGCTAAGACCAAAGGTGAAGCCATCCCTACCGGAATCTCTGAGCATTTTCTCTAAAAACAACTTGAGCTTCTCAATCATCACATCGCCTTTCTCATCAATTAGTCTCCAAGGTTCGTCAAGGGATGTTATGGACAAAGATGTTTCCCCTTAAACTTGTTTAATCACAAGTATAAATATTAAAAATTTCTTAATGGGATATCAGTGCTTGCCAAACAAACTGAATGGCAGGTTAGCGTATATCTCTGATGCTTTAACGATATCGCTAAACAATATGTACTCATCAGGAGCGTGTGCAACCCCCGGCACCCCGGGGCCGTAGCTAACAGCTACTATTCCCTTAGCAGAGTAGTATCTTAGGTCTAGGCCCCCTACACAGACAACATCGACTGGCTCCTGAAGCCCAAGCGAGGTGGCCGTCTTTTTTATGCTACGCGAAACAACATTGTTGGGAGGAACAAACGCGGGTTTAACTATCGAGACTATCTCGACGTCTACTTTTCCATCTAAGCCGTATAGGCGCGCAGCTTCATTTACCGCTTGTCTTAACTCATTCTCAACGTCTTCTGGTTTTTCTTCAACTATAATTCTTCTGTCTATGGTGAAGTAGAACTCGCCTGGGACCTGATTGGATTTACCATTAGGGACTCCCGCCTCACCACCTATCATGGCTGTCGGCGTATTCCCGTTCGGCTCATCATACATATACTTACTTTTCCTCGACGATAACGCTCTCACGTAGTTTTCTACTAGCCAATGCGCTATTTTTACTCCATAAACAAAGGCGTTTTCGCCTAGCCAAGGTGTGCTTGCATGAGCAGTTCTGCCACGTATCTTCACTTTAGCCCATAAGCCGCCCTTGTGGCCAATATAAATGTTCCTGAGGGTGCTGGGCTCAGTTATAATTGCGTAGGTGGGCAATTTATCACTTAGGCTATCAACAAAAAACCCTGTTCCACACGCGCCGCCAATCTCCTCGTCGGGGACGTAGACAGCATCTATAAATGCATCGATCTTTTCTTCATGCTTTGACAAAGACATTAATGCAAGGGTCATGCTTACTAGTCCCCCCTTCATATCTGTCGTTCCTCTTCCGTAGACCTTATCATCAATGACTACTGGCTTAAATGGCTCCGTTACTGTCCACCCAGGCCCGCCTGGAACAACATCGTAGTGTCCATTAAAATGTAGCCATTCACTTGATTTCTTATCTCCAACCAAGCCTCTGAATATATATCGTGGTGAATTACCTGCTTGGGGGCAATGTTTTTTCTTGTAGTCCTCAGGGACTGTTAAGACCTCGTAGCTGAGACCGGCATCAGAGTAGAACTCCTTCAGAATATCTATTATCTCCTTGTACTTAGAGCCATCCGGAGACGTTGAATCAACAGATACCAAGTTTAACAATAGCTCCAAGCCCTTTTTCTCATCACTTTTACTTAAACGAATCATGGACATCAAACATCGCCCCAGTCACAACTAAGCATAGTTCCGAGGTTGCCGAAAGCCTATAAAAACTATTATGTCATACTGAGGATATTAAATCCACAAAATATATTTGTAGCATAGATTGATGTTATTTGACTTTCTCAAAAAGGAATGTTTACGGTAGTAGTGCTAACCTTCAATCCAGTTTAGTGTTCTGCTACGGATATATATCTGAAAAAGCACGAAGAACGCGTAAAGCCCCTAAAGTAAGCTCTCACTTATTAGGGCGTTGAGGAGGTCAGCATCTTTAAGATGTGCTTTGTTTAGCAAATAATTGCAAATATGCATCGATTTCGAGCTTGCTGGGCTTTTCTAGACCCGCGTGCTTATCTAGTAAGTGTTTTCTAAGCTCTTCCTCATTGCCCTCGAATATGTCCCCGCATTTACAATTAAAACTGAACAACCTCCTCGTGTTTCCATAGGCCCTTATCGCCAGCGGGACGTTCTTCAATATTAGTGGGCCTAGATAAAATCTTAGATAGCCATCAGTGTCATCCAAGGAATAAGCCATATAGCCTCTGTAGACATCGTTGCTCTGAGCATTAATAAAGACGCCATGCAGAACCCCTATACCAACAGACTCATAGCTACTCGACGAAATCCACACCCAAATCCACAATCCATTGTTAAAAGAGCACTTGGAATAGGGATTACAATAGCTTTTATGAACACTTATGAAAGGCCCACGCAACAATAGCTTAACAATGCTTTTCAAGCGAGAAGCCAACACGTAACACCTAAGTCACTAACCCAAAAATAAGTCCATAATCTCCTAAGTATAAAAACAAAAAGACAAGAAAAAAGCAATATAGCTTTGCTCATACCTACAAGCCAGAAAAAGCAAACAGCAACAAGGAGAAAACAGAAATAAGACTTTGATAACAAAAAACATAATTGGCGGGGGTGCCCGAGCTGGACAAAGGGGGCGGACTTAAGATCCGCTGGCGTAGGCCTGCGTGGGTTCAAATCCCACCCCCCGCACCAAGTAGTGAAGCAACCATGATTTTTAAAAATAGGAGAGCTTCCAGCTAAGACATTTTAAAAACAAATCGTGTTTCAGTTGCTGAGTAGTAGAAATTAAAAATTCTGACAAATCGATTATTGTTTAAATAATAGATGGTTCAGCCAATTGCTCCTTTTACAAACTTCAATGTTAGTTCGTGTTTTGGATTTGTGAATACTTCTACAGCGGGCCCATGCTCAATTAGTTCGCCTAAATAGAAAAATGCTACATAGTCGGCAAGCCTTATTGCTTGTTGTACATTGTGTGTGACTATTACGATTGTTCTATCTTCAGCTAATTTTTTTACTAAAGACTCTATGGTCATAGATGATATGGGATCGAGAGATGATGTTGGCTCATCCATAAGTATTACTTCAGGGTTTACGGCTAGAGCTCTTGCTATGCATAATCTTTGTTGTTGACCTCCAGATAGCATTGTTCCAGGCCTGTGTAAGTCTCCTTTGACCTCGTCCCATAATCCAACGATTTCGAGGCTTCTCCTTACTATTTCGTCAAGAGTTTTCTTATCCTTTATGCCGTTCAGCTTGAGTCCTATGGCCACGTTATCGTATATCGACATCATTGGGAATGGATTTGGTTTTTGGAACACCATCCCGATTTTTTTCCTTATCAATGTAGGATTAACTTTTCTGTCGTAAATGTCAATTCCATCGAGTATTACCCTTCCTTTCACCCACGCTCCGGGAGTTAGTTCATGGAGTCTATTAAGAATTCTGAGAAACGTGCTTTTACCACTACCAGATGGCCCCATTATCGCTGTGATTTTTCTTTGAGGTATCTTTAAGTTAATGTTTCTAAGTACTATATTTGAGTTGTATCCGGCTGACACGTTCTCCACGATGATTTTGTAGTCACTCATATCTAACCTCCCTTCTTAACATCATTAGTCTAGGAATAATGTTAAGCAATAAAACAAGAACAAGTAGCACTAGAGCTGTTCCCCAAGCAAGCCTAACCCAGTTCTGGAACGGTGACATGGCAAATATGAATATATTGAGAGCCATATTTGATACAGGACGATCTAGCCCGCTAAACCACCATCTATAGAAACCCATAGTTACAAGTATCGGCGCTGATTCACCTATTATTCTACCTATGGATAATAATATACCTGTAACTATTCCTTGCCATGCACCCCTCAGTACAATGAAAATCGTTGTTTTCCATTTAGGAATACCTAAGGAAAAAGCAGCTTCTCTTATAGTTGCTGGAACCATTTTTAATGATTCCTGGGTAACAATAGTCACGATGGGAATCATGATTAAGGCCAGCGAAAAGGACGCTGCTAAAACGGAGAAGCCAATCCTTTTCGATATCAATACAAAGCTGAATAGACCAATAATTATTGATGGTATGCCATGGAACACTTCATTAATGAATCTTATAAAGCTCGTTATCTTTAGTTCTCTGTACTCGCTGAGGAAAATACCTGACAATATCCCGACTGGAATACCAATCAATGATGCAAGCGCGATCGAGATGACTGTACCTTGAATAGCATTAGCTATTCCTCCCCCTTCTTCACCTGCTGTGGGTATGGGTTTAGTGAAGAAATCAAGATTTAATGCTGGCAGACCTCTACTGACAGTCTCATAAATTATGCTGATTATTGGTACGAGGTAAATTATCATGGCGCATATTAGGATTATGGTAAAAGCTTTATCAATCAATATCTTTTTCTTCAAGACCTTATTTAACTGCATTAAATCTCACCACGAACCTTGGAAAATCTCCAGATGATTATCCTGGCAATAATAATCACTGCCAGAGTAACGGCTAGAAGCAACAGTCCTATATATACTAAGGAACTTATGTACAAATCATATGTGGCCTCCAAGAACTCGTTCGCTATTATAGCTGATAGCGTGTACCAAGTATCAAAAAGCGATGATGGGAAAAGCTTAAATTTGTTCCCAATAACCATGCTTATAGCCATGGTTTCTCCTATAGCTCTGCCCAAGCCGAGAAGTGAGGCTGCAAATAAACCCGGTTTTATGTACTTAATCATTATTAACGCTAGTTCTTTCTTTTTTGGTCCAAGGGAAACTGCAGCTTCTTTTATTGAGGTTGGGACAGCTAGCAACAGGTCTTTCGTTACTGCTGTTATTATTGGCGTAATCATCAGTGCTAATACCATGCTTCCTGTAAGAAACCCTATCCCATAGTTTGGTCCTGAAAATAAGGGTATAAATCCGAACATGGATTGCAGTACTGAATAAACATTTTCTCTTAAAAATGGGGCGAGCACGTATAGTCCCCAGAGTCCATAAATAACGCTAGGCACTCCGGCCATTGTTTCTATTAAAACCGCTAGGCCTCTGCTGATTTTTCTCGGTAGATACAATACTAGTACCAACGCAACCCCGATGCTAATAGGTAAAGAAAATAACAGTGAAAGCAGAGAAACAACTATTGTTCCAATAATTAAGGGTAAAGCTCCGAAAACACCGTTTACCGGGTCCCATACAGTGTTTTTGATAAAAGATAACCCAAATTTGCTGATAGCCAGATAAGAGCCTTTATAAAGCTCATATATAAGCATAAGGAAAGATATAACTATGAAAAATGCGAAAAAAGCCGTTGTATACTTAAATATTTTATCGCCAAACATTACCCTTAAATCACCGTTTTTGGCGTGTCATTTCTTTATGAGCGGTTCGCCACCATAAGTTACCATGAGCAGTGTTTCCTCGTTAAGTTTAACAACGCTTTCAGGCAGAGGCACGTAGAATAATGGCTCAGCGTACTTCTGCCCATCATGTGTAGCCCACCACAGGAAATTCACCAAGGCTTGTGCTGTCGCCTTATCCATGCCTGGCACAACGCTTAGGTCTTTATATATGAATATGTATGAGAAACTAGTTATTGGATAGGCTCCTTTGGCATCCTTGTTAGTAGCTACCATATCAACGATGGATACATTCGCCCAGCTTTCATTTCCTTTGGGTAATTTAAGTGCGGCGTACTCAACTGCTTTCTGGAAGCTCTGAGTGCTTGGCTCAACAACTTCACCTGCAGCATTCACGATATATGCATATTTAATGTTGTTCTTCTTCGCGTATGTGTACTCGACATACCCAATAGAGTATGGAGTCTGCATTACCATGGCGCTTACTCCCTCATTCCCCTTAGCACCAACTCCGGCAGGCCAATTAACGCTTGTGCCCATACCCACCGTAGAGCGCCATTTATCGCTTACTCTAGATAAATAGTTCGTGAACACATAGGTTGTTCCGCTACCGTCAGACCTATGCACCACAACTATGTCTTTATCGGGGAGCGCTATGCCTGGGTTAAGTGAGGCTATCAATGGGTCGTTCCACTTGTTTATCTCACCTAGATATATCTTAGATATCACTTCTCCTGATAATATCAATGATTGGTTCAGGCCTGGTAGATTATAGATTATTACTACTCCACCTATAGTCATGGGCAGCGTCAGTGTTCCCTGTGCCTTTGCCCATTGTTCATCGTTAAGGGGAGCATCGCTAGCAGCGAAATGAACGGTTTTATCCAGGTGAGCCCTTATTCCCCCACCGCTACCGATGGATTGGTAGTTTATAAATATATTTGGATACAGTTTGTTGTACTCTGCACACCACTTGTCATAGAGAGGGAAAGGAAAAGTTGCCCCAGCCCCATTAAGTGTGATTTTACTCATGGTTGGTGTTGTAGTGATCGTTGTAGTTGTGGGAGTGGTTGCCGTTGTTGTGGTTGTGGTTGCAGTGGTCGTCGTTAATGTTGTATAGGTTGTTGTTTCTTTTTTCTGTGGGGGGTTCACAAAGACAAATGCTATGCCTGCAATTACGATTAATAGGATTGCAACAATGTAGACGAACTTATTCATTTTTCACCACTATCCCCATATAGTTCAGTAAAAATTTATAAATCTCGCCAACGAAATTTATATAGGAATAAAAAATCTACATAGGTAATTTTTATGAGAGAAAAGAATATAAGAAATGTACTGATTGTTGGCGGATCTACACTCGTTGTCTCGTTGCCGAAGAAATGGGCTGAAGAAATAGGCATCAGGCCGGGCAGCCAAGTAGTCCTAGAAAGAGAGAAAGATAAAATAGCGGTTATTCCTCTGGAGAAATATAAAAAGCCAATGAAAGAGAAAAAGGCCATTATAAGAATAAACGGAAAGAACACAAACAGTGTAAGCAGGCTCATCATATCCTCGTATATTAATGGTTACAAGGAAATATCCTTAGTCGATAACAACGGGATAACCATAGAGCTAAGAAACTCAATAAAGGAACTATTAAAAAGAAAAATTGTTGGAAGCGAAATCATACTGGATTCCCCCACAGAAGTTAAAATCAAAGTACTTGTTAATCAAGAGGAACTACCGCTCATAAATGCCTTTAGGAGAATGTACTTTTTAACAAAAAACATGATTGAGGATGCCGGCCATGCTTTGCTCAACTGGGATATAGAAAAAGCCATGAATGTTTTACAACTAGATGATGAGGTCGATAGGTTCGGCTTCTATATAGTACGCTTATTAAACACGTATGTAGAAAACCCCAATGCCTCAAGCGAAATTGGTATCATTGACTTGAAGGAAGCATTGGGTTATAGAGTCGTAGTTAAGTTTCTAGAGAGAATAGCTGACCATGCATCCAACATTTCAAAATTCATACTGGAATCAGAAAAGAGAATAGACGAACTAACATTAAATAGACTACACGAAATGTATAAAGTTGCTAGTGAAATGTTTGAATACGCCTTAACGTCCTTCATGAAGAAGGACTACGAACTAGCGGAAAAAACAATATCGAAAGCCAAGACCTTATTAGTTAATGAAAAAGAACTAGAGCAAGCTATGGTAAAAGCACCGGTAGGCTCACACCCCTATGTAAGGATTATCTATGAAAGCATAAAACGCATTATAGATTACTCGAGCGATATTGCCGAGATAACAATTGACCTGAACATAGAAAAAGTACTAGATAAACTCTAAAACCACTGTGTTCTTCACAGAGTTTCAAGCAGCGTCTCTACTGGGATTTTTAGGTCTAAGTTTCTCTCTATAATTTCTCTAAGTTTCTCTCTATTTCCCTTAAAGACAAATAAGCCGTTTACATTAGCGTGTAGCCTGCTAGCTAGGTTTATTAATGATAAGCATTCCTCAGCCTCGCATTCATATAGCGAGATAAGCACTTTGTCTTTTCTCTGTATGCATTTTCGTGAGAGCGCGTACGCCTTTATTTCCTTGGTCGAGGAAGCGTAAACCTCGTATATGTAATTTTTGCTGAATATTCTCGGTGACGCTACACATAGCTTTGCTCTGAAGTTTAGTGCCAACACGGTGCTTATAGCTACCGAGAATGGGTCGTCTTTAGTTATTATTACCATGGCGTCATTAGCCCATTTTTCATTAGCAAGCTTAAGATACGCGAGTAGAAGTACCCCTGGATTGGTAACATCTATTTCTAGCTCCTCGGATTCTTTTAGCTTATCTAAGATTTTCTGTACGAGCTTTTTTTCTTTGACCTTCTCTATTATTTTAAGGGCCGTTTCCTTCTCCGGCACGGCTCGGAAGGAGAGGTATCTCCATAGAACTTGTGATGATATCTCAAGTAGCGACTCTAGCTCCTTGAAGGAATAAAAGTACTTGAGAGCCTTTAGTATATTCAGCATGAGAAGTCTTATGTTTTCTTCCTCAGAGAAATCTAGTGTTTCTCCCAACTCTAAACCCTTGCCTAGAACATCACTAGTGGTAAATTAGTAATTTACGCTTAAAATTTTTAATCTTATTTTAAATCTTCATTTCTAGGTCACGTGCATTCGTAAGTGATAAATTAATTTTCTCATGGAACTCGAGAAACGAAGAACCTCAATATCATGCTGGTAATCGACAATGCCAGCGCGATTAATATAGCTACTTCAACCCACGAGTATCTTCTTATCTTTTTTACCTTTATTGGGACTGGCTTGATGATATCGGCCTCAGCTTCTCTAGCTTCTTCGTATTCTTTTCTCCATAATGCCGGAGGGGATATGCATTCATAAGTCTTCTCGCTATGTATGTCGCCCTTCTCATTAATTATGTTCTTGATAACATCGTAGTATTTTCTTATTAGCTTAAACCTAGGCGTTTCCATCACTAGGTATTCGAAGCTGTTCCAGCAATTCTTGATGCCTCCCAGAATTAAATCGCTTTCCTTTCTTGCTAGGTAATATTTTAATTCGTAGTTAACATCGTAGTTCATTTTTGTCGAGTCTTCTTCCAAGACATATATGAATGACTCCAAGCTTATTAATAGCCCATCTATTGTTCTCGCGAGAGTCGCGGAAGTCAATAGATACTTGTAATCATCGTCGTGGTGGCCTTTAGCTGGATGCATTAATCATCACGCTTAACGGATTTTGAGAAGCTTGTTTTCTCCATGTCTTATAATTTCTTGTTGATGTAGGTTAATTTATATCTGCTTATGCTCATAGTTTTCTTATTGCTTTAATTTTAATAACTTCTTTGATAAATTATAAAGATAGTTGTTTTTTTCTGCATAAAAAAGAAAGAAATTGAACCGTTGATGAATAATGATTGATTTATTGCTTGTTCACCCGCCAAGCTACTATTACTTTAGGGAGGAGAAAAGAGTATATGGCCCTATAGCTGATGTTGTGCCCAGTTCCCCTGTTTACGATATGTACCCTTACGGGTTCTTCTCAATAACCTATTACTTATTGAAAAAAGGCTATAAGGCTCGTATACACAACGCTGCGGCGTTAATGGTACTCGATGAAAGCTACAGGTTCGAGGATTATCTGAGAGGTATAGATGCTAAGCTATATGGAGTTGACCTGCACTGGCTTCCTCACGCTCACGGTGCGCTTGAAGTAGCGAAGATATTAAAGAAAATTAAAGGAGAAGTCCCCGTCGTGCTCGGAGGCTTATCAGCGAGCATATTCTGGGCAGAGATACTCACTAAATACGATTTCGTGGACTACGTGCTTGTGGGCGATACAACGGAGAAATCAATAGAGAAGCTAATCATGTATATAGAGGGGAAAGGCAGGCTAGAGGATATAGAGGGCCTTGCGTACCGCGAGGAAGGGAGAGTCAAGCTTAACCCACCTAGAAAACCCGAGCCATTGCTTAATGAGTACAAGATTGATTTTAATTATCTATTTAAATACGCTCTCACGGATGACCCCTTATCATTCACACCATTCTCATCATTCATGAATAATCCCATCGGGGCTGTCCTCGTTTTCAAGGGATGCTTGTACAGCTGCGCCACGTGCGGAGGAGGAAGAAACACATACATGGAGTACCTGGGCAGAGACAGGGTTTCATTTAAAACTCCAGATGTAGTGGCTGATGAGATACTAAGCATAAATTCATGGTCGAGGATCCCCGTGTTCGTGATTGGAGATCTACAGCTAGTAGGTGGGGAGAAGTACGCGGAAGCTCTCGTGAAGGAGCTCAGGGAAAACGGCTTTGACGCGCCAATATACTTCGAGTTCTTCTATCCTCCGCCTCATGGGTTGCTTGAAAAAATCATTAAGGCAAGCCACACCGTTTATCTCCAGTTATCTCCTGAAACACAGGATGAGTTCTTAAGAATAAAGTTTGGTAGACAGTATAATAATACGATGCTCGAGAAATTCATAGAGAGAGCTCACAAGCTCGGCTTCTCGAGAATAGATCTTTACTTCATGCATGGCATACCGTTCCAAACAATGGATGTAGCCCTCAAGCTGCCCAGATACGTCGAGAATCTCTACGGCCAGTACAAGAACTCGAGAATCGATGTCTTCGTTTCTCCCCTAGCACCGTTCATCGATCCTGGGAGCCCAGCTTTCAAGTACCCATTTTTATATGGCTATAAACTCAAAGCAAAAACATTGTCTGAGCACGTGGATTTGATAAGCAGGTCTCGAACCTGGGTGGAGATGCTGAACTACGAGAGCTACTACATGAGTAACACCGAGTTAGCGATTGCTACGGCTAAAACGGGGCTCGAGCTACTGAAAATAAAGGCAAGATATGGCATAATAGATGAAGACATCGCGAGAAAGCAAATCGAGGTAATAGAAAACTACCTCGAGAGTCACGGAGAAACAATCGGTATAGACAAAAAAATCGTTGTGCCCTTCGAGGAGCTATACGAAACTCTCGATCTAGGCAAGCTTTTGAGAAACCCCGATGAGATCTCGAAGATACTTATAAATATAACTAGGTTTGGCGAAAATAACTAGACAGGCAATATGCTGGAGAGGACTCATCCCATGGATACGGAGGAGCTACGCATCGATAACTGCTCAGGCAACCCGGATAACATTGCTAGAATAGTTAATGATGTCAGAGGAAAAGTAGCTATGGGAGCTAAGAAAATAATTGTGAGAATACCTGAAGAAAGCTTCGTGGAATGCCTGGATATATTGAGGACTATTTCCACCGAGTTTATTTACCTCTCTATAGAGGTTTATGAGGATGGCAGTTAAAAAGTAACTGTTAATTTTTATTACGCTTTACGGGACATATTATATTATTCGAATATGAATAAACATAACAAACAATACTAAGGCGCGTTGATTTGCTAGCTACATACGACATTATCATAACGACGGATCGTTCCATGATGAGTAATCATAGGGGAAAAGAGTTTCTCGGCTTCATGAGCACAGCCCCACCGGTTGGCCTGCCCGACGCGGTGTGGAGATGGATCGCCACGCCTAAGCTAAGGGTAGATGACTATGGTAGACCTGAGCAGGCTCCCTATGGACTAAGAAAAATAGAGGCAGCGCTGCAGGATGCTGGTTACTCAGCAGCGATAATTGACCCGGACCACGTGAAAAGATATGTCTATAAAGCTAAGGCTATATTCATTGGTCACCACGATTATTTCGCATTTAATCCTCCAAGCTCAGAGTACTGGCTTGTAACTGGTGAGGAGCCCCTCAACAGAAGACTCTTCCTCCAGTTCATCGAGAAAATAGCGGATTACAAAGAAAGGCTTAACCCCGACTTGAAAATAATAGTGGGAGGACCAGCAGCCTGGCAGTGGTTGCATGTTCCAGGCTACGTTGAGAAGTACAAGATCGATACCATCGTCGAGGGGGAGGGAGAAAGAGTTGTTATTGAGCTCGCTCGCAGAATAATCAATGGAGAAAAACTCCCAAGATACATAGTTGCGGGACCACTCGAGTCGCCAAGCATAGAGGAAATACCAGTAATAAAAGGACCGAGTATAAACGGCTTAGTGGAAATCATGAGGGGATGCCCGAGAGGATGCGCGTTCTGCAGTGTTACCCTGAGGAAGCTCAGGTTCATACCACTAGAAGTCATCGAAAAAGAAGTCAAGATTAACAGACAGCACGGAATAAAGGGAGGGATCCTCCACAGCGAGGACGTCCCGCTATATGGTGGGAGTGGGATAACCCCGAATATAGATTCATTGCTCAAGCTTCACCGCGTTGTCTCCCAGTACTACGAGGATTATGACTGGAGCCACGCAGCCTTAGCAACGCTTCTGCATGGAGAGAAGACATCCAAGCTAGTATCTAGGTTATCAGAAACCCTGTTATCTGATGGCTGGAAATACCTTGGTTTCCAAACCGGGATAGAAACAGGGAGCTCAAGGCTCGCGGCAAAGATAATGCCCGGGAAAGCAGCTCCCTTCAAGCCAGACAAATGGCCAGATGTAGTAAGAGAGGTCATGCCTATTCTCCACGACAACTTCTTTATACCCGCAGCAACAGTTATTCTGGGCTTTCCAGGCGAGGCCCCTGATGATGTAGTGAAGACAATAGAGCTTATAGACGACCTAAAGCCATACAGAGTCCTTATTGTACCCATGTTCTTCGTCCCCATGGGCGCTCTAAGAAGAGAAGACTGGTTCACTAGCGTCAACATTACTTACGAGCACGCTGAGCTGTTACAAGCTATTCTCAAGCATAGCCTGTACTGGAGCAAAGATATATTGAGGAACTTCTACATGAATAAGCTAAGATACCTGCCATTCAAGTATGCTTTACTCTCCTTTATAAGAAGAGCTGAGAAATTCTCTGAGGAGCTAACGCCGGAGAAGATACTGTACTACATTGAGAACTCGAAGAAAAAGCTAGCTTCAAGAACACGCGAGAAGGAGGTCATCTCAAGTAAGCATTTACTAAGAAAACTGGTAAGCATTCATAATTGAAAGACCTTTATACTATGTGAGGGCCCTTTTTGGATAAATCGCTAAACAGGGCCTATGGGGACATTTAGTCTCAGTGAGCGAGGCGAAGCTCCTAGAAGTAACAAATAAACACGAAGTGATGAGTATGAGCATATAGGGACAAATGGATTCAGTGGGATAAATCGTTTCTTTCTCCACTACCAAAGAACTGTTTGTAAAGCAATCCATAAGCTTTTTCAGCGTTTTTCATTCTTTTGTTAAGGAAATCGATGATTTCGTTCCCAACATTCTTTAGGGCGTCGTTACCTAGGAAGCATTTAAACCCGAGGTTAGCAAGCTCCTCCAGCAACCCATAGATATTCTCGACTCTCACCAGGTGGCTTTCACAGTTGCAGTCGTACACCTCAAATCCCTTGACGGCTACTCCGTACCATCTCATCCTGCCAGCTACGTTATGAATCGTTAAGTTATCATCCGCGGGTCTGCAGCACCTACCAGTTATTCTTATGAAGGGGTTAGACAAGAAATACTCAATGTGGCTTTTTCTCCATCGCCAAAGACTTTTTCTTCTCTTTTCCACGTTTTCATCGAAGGTAGCTCCGACATAGGCGTACATTGTTTGATGAAATACGTAGTCTCCAAGGCTACCGAGATAAACAATGAGACCTTCGATAGGGACCTCCATTAGCAATACGACAAGGGATTTGTCATACTCCATACAGAAGGGAGCAAGAAACTCCGCGTAGCTTCTGTACTTCTTGTTGCTCATCTTTATTGACGCTCCGCATCCATGCCTTCACTTATTTTATATATTCTTTTTGTCTAATAAAATATTGTAGATTAAAAATTATATGTAAAAATAACATTAAATTATTATAAAACTATTTAATATAACTATGTGCAGGGATGATTATTAAGTTCGTTGCAACAAAACACTATAGATGTGGTGAGCGGTATATTTCGTGGAAAGAGGAGCTATGCTTATAGAAAAGCCGTATCCCTATTCAAGAGATTCTTTGATGAGCTAGATGACATGAACAAGAAGTACATGCTACATGCGCTGGAAATAGCCATCGAAAAGTGGGATCCCTCCCCGCTATATCATTTCCTCTCCTTCAAGGAGAGAGAATCTGTTTTGCAGGGCATAGAATATAAGCTTGTCGATGTGCCGTTTAAAACCTACCCAGGCTCATCACTGATAGTTCTGCCTAGGCCCAGTAAAAATGTAGATGTATTCAAGGATTTTTTGGGGAGGCAGGATTACGAGGTTAATACGAGAAAAGTTCATCCTCCCTCTATTCAAGATGTCTCGGACCTTCTGTATTACTCTTTGTCCTCCCCGGGCGCCTTTACGTCGGGTGTGCTCAGAAGACCTTTCACGAGTTTTCTGGGGCAACCCGTTATAGAGACGTACATGTATACAGCTCTGGATGGAGAGCTATACGGGAAACTGAGCCACTACTTGCCTCATGCCCATTCGCTCGAGGTGATAAAGGAGGACGATCTTTTAAAAGAGTTTTATCTAGCTACGCTTGATGGCTTTTTCGAGGAATCATACGTCATATTCATATTCACGGTTAGGTATAACGAGATATTTACTAATCATTATCACAGAGCGTATAGAATAGCTCTTCTCGAAGCAGGCTCTGCCTTATCAACTTTCTTAAGGGTGGCAGCCGCTCTCGGCTTGAAAGCTAGGGTTTCCCTTGACTTTATTGATAGGCATATATGCAGGCATCTAGAGCTGGATTGCTATTCCGAGTTCCCATACGCGTTGGTGTCTATTTTCCGCGCCTAAACAGGAGTAAGGGATACTAAGACTTGCTTCGCTTTCACCATGGAGTATAGCTTCTCTATGAACTGCCTGATTCTGCTTGAATCACCCTTTATCCCTATCACTAATAAGCAGTCCTCACGCGTGACGTGAATATGCATTGAGGCCGGAATTATATCCATGAAGTCATGTTGTATATCTGTAAGCAACTCCTCAACAGTATGTTGTTGATGATCGTAGTGAACAACCACTGCTCCCGCTAATTTTCCTTCTTTTTTTAGCTGATAGAGAGTAGTCGCTATGTAATGCCTTATAGCCATCTGTATAGCCATCGACCTGCTCTTAATGCCCATCTCCCCAGCGAGGCTTTCCAGCTCCATGAGAAGGTCCTCGGGAATCGTCACGCCCGTCTTCATTAACCTAGGTTTCCTCATGGCAGATAACCTTGATTCATAGAAAACGTATATATAATGATAGGAAAAATAATTTTGTTGATCGCAACATAGTTTTAGGTGAGTAGTATGCCTAGAAGATGTGGCCAGAAGAAAGAGGAGAAGAAGAAAGAGGAACAGCAGTAGGCTCTCTTCTTCAATTTTATTTCAAAAAACTTTTAACACTTTTTGTCACAATTTAGATAAAAGGTGGTTGGAGGTTCTGTTTTTAGTTGGGCATATTCAAATCGAAAATAGAAAAAGCAATTAAGGGTTATTCTTTTGATGACGTTCTGCTTGTTCCATCCTACAGTGATGTAAAGCTTGAGGAGATAGACGTTTCCACAAGAATAGCTAATGGTCTTACGCTGAAGATACCTATCATAAGCTCCCCAATGGATACTGTGACTGGAAGAGACATGGTTTTATCCCTTGGAAAACTCGGCGGGCTCGGAGTAGTGCCAAGAAACATCGACGTTGAGGCAGTGATATCAATTGTTCGTGAGGCAGTGGAAAAAAACGTTCCTGTAGGCGTTGCTGTAGGCCCGTTTGATGATGAAAGAGTGGAAAAAGCGGTTAGCTCCGGTGCATCTATAATAGTAATTGATACAGCTCATGGGCACTCTAAAAACGTTATTGATGCGACCAAAAGGTACTCGAGACACGGCGTGCCTGTGATGGCTGGCAACATAGTGACTTCAGAGGCAGCTGAGGCATTAATACATGCAGGAGCCTCCTCACTGAGGGTAGGTGTTGGGCCAGGACATGCGTGCGTAACGAGAGAGGTGACGGGAGTCGGGTATCCACAGCTATCAGCTATTGCGGAGGTCTCAGATATAGCGTCTGAGCACGGCGTGAGCGTCATCGCTGATGGCGGGATAGAGAAGCCGGGAGACATCGTTAAGGCAATAGCTACAGGAGCGGATGCAGTTATGCTTGGCTATCTTTTAGCGGGCTCGGACGAGTCTCCTACACAGAAGATTATTGTGAACGGTGAATGCTATAAGCCTTATAGAGGCATGGGTAGCAAGACATCCCTGAGCAGAGGCTCAACGAGGTACGGCTCATTCAAAAGTGTTCCCGAGGGAGCCGAGGGGCTCGTTAGGTGTACAGGCCCAGTTAAAAAGACCATAGAGTACCTAGTAGGAAGCTTGAAGCAGGGAATGGGCTATGTCGGGGCAAGAACAATAGAAGAACTGAAAACCAAATCAAGGTTCATCATAGTGTCTGGAGGGACCTACCGCGAGGGAGGCCCAAGAGGACTAATCGAGGCAAAAGGCTCATGGGAACAATTGAGTTCGATGTAGCCTTGATAAATGGAAAACTAATTTACGATGGAAAGGTCACTCTGCCCATAGAGTATGATGGCTTCGCTAAGACCCTGGTAACACCTGGCTTCGCGGATGCTCATGCTCATCCACAAGTAATAGATGTTGGTAAGAAAAGAAGATATAAAAATAGCTATGATTGGATAAAGAGAAGGAAATTAAGGATTGATGAAAAAGCCATTAGGGAGGATCCCGACATATCGAGCAGGCTTGCGGCAGCTACTATGCTTTTATCCATTTTTGATGGGGTAACCCTTATAGCTTTGACTGGTAGTGTCCAGGGCAACGTGTTGGCTCTTCGGAGCATCTATGTTCATCCAAGGGTGGTTCTACAACCAACAATACTTGATAGAAAGGGTTGGCTATCCCCTCAGGAATTCCTTTATGTTATGCAGAGCTTCTTGGCGGAGAGCAGAAATGTTTATGTTGGATTATTTCTTCATTCGCTGGGCCTTGCATCCCTGGATACTGTTAGAACAACTATTAGGATAGCCAAAGAGAAAGACTTGATTATGGCAATGCATTTAAGCGAGGGTGTTTATGAATCTCAAACTATGCGTGAATTAGCCGCGATGAATGATTTTGATGCTAAAAGCCAGTTAGTGGTGGTTCATTGCTTCACCGAGCCCAGCAACTGTAAAAAGCTGTTCAGGGGGGTTGTGAGCTGCCCCACAAGCAATATGTATTTGTATGGAAGAACTATTAGGTCCCCCAGCAACTATGATGCGCTTGGCAGTGATTGGCCGCTCGTTACAGGCACTCTCAGAACAGCTCTAAGCCAAGCACACACTGTCTCTGTACGAAGAACACTCGACGTGCTGATTAATGCAACCATTGGGGGATACAGAATATACGGTGTTGATTGGGTCGGCGATGCTCTTATATTTGACTCCGACCTTGCCAAGGTGCTGGAAAGCCCTGCTGAGAAACCCAAGTACGTCTTTCTTGATGGAAGAGAAGTGATAAGGGAAGGAACGATAAACGGTAGTTTTGATTATAGATACGTGGAGAAAATGAAAGAGAACGTAATAAAACAAGCATTCGAGAAATACCCAGTTCGGTGAAAAACAGTTATGAGCGTGGGGATAATAGACTTCGGGGGCCAGTACACGCATCTCATCGCTAGAAGATGCAGGGGGCTGGGGTACAGAAGCGTCGTTGTACCATTCTTCTCTAATATTGATGATGAAATTGAAAAAGAAAATATAAGAGCCCTCATTATATCTGGCGGTCCCCGTAGCGTGGACGAAGAAGAGATGTTTGCCAGGGTAGCAATAAAGGTAGTGGAGAAAGCTAAAAGGGGCATACCAGTTCTCGGCATATGTTTTGGTCATCAGCTTATTGCATATGTGATGGGTGGAAGAGTCGAGAAGCGCGTTAAAAGCGAGTTTGGCGAAACAAAAGTAAATGTAATGACAAACGATACGCTCTTCGATGGTGTTCCTAGCGTTTTTACTGCTTGGATGTCCCATAACGACACAGTCACCTCTCTGCCGGAGGACCTGGTGGTGCTCGCGATCAGCGAAAATAATGCTATAGCGGCCTTCAGGCATAGAGAACTGCCTATTTATGGGGTTCAGTTCCACCCAGAGGTTGCACACACTGAGCATGGATTAAATATACTAAGTAATTTCCTATCAAAAGTTGCTGGCTTAACCCCTACCTGGAACCCTACTTCGGCTATCGATGAAATAATCAATGAAATAAGGGCTAAATACCCAACAGGCAACGCCTTGGTTGCCGTGAGCGGCGGCGTTGATTCTATAACCACGGCCGTTGTGATGCTCAAGGCCCTAGGGCCTGATAGAGTACACGTTCTGTTTATTGACACGGGATTAATGAGAGAAGGCGAAGCTGATTTTGTAAGGAATGCCTTGGCAGAGATCGGCTTCAAAAACATCCACATTGTCGATGCTTCACAGCGCTTCATAAGAGCGTTGAAGGGGGTAAGCGATCCTGAGGAGAAAAGAAGAGTTATAGCTGAGAAGTTCAAGGAGGTGTTCGAAGAAGCAATTGAAAATCTCGAGAAGAATTACGGAAAATTCATTGTGTTTGGGCAGGGAACGATATATCCTGATAGAATAGAGTCGGGTAAAGCGGGTGCCGGCTCAACGAAGATTAAGAGTCATCATAACGTTGTTATGGAATCTCTACGAGGAGTAGCTATGGTTGAGCCGCTGGCTGAGTTCTATAAGGATGAGGTAAGGGTAATCGCCACTCATCTAGGAGTGCCCAGCCGCATAGTTAATAGGCATCCTTTCCCTGGCCCTGGATTAGCCGTGAGAATTCTGGGTGAAATCGATGAGGATAAACTGAGAATTATTAAAAAAGCTACCCAGATAGTCGAGGAAATACTGGTTGAGGAAGGGCTTTATGATAAGCTGTGGCAGGCTTTCCCCGTTTTACTACCAGTTAAGAGCGTCGGGGTAAAGGGTGATTCAAGGGCGTACGGATACATTATTTCCTTAAGAGCTGTTGAGAGCGTTGATGCCATGACAGCGAGCTTCGCTAAGCTTCCGTGGGAGCTGCTATCTAAGATTGCGAGCAGAATAGTCAGCGAGATACCGGAGGTGGTGAGGGTGGTTTATGACGTAACTAACAAGCCTCCAGCAACAATTGAGTACGAGTAGCAATGAACATATACCAAGGAAGATTACTCAGGCTTTTTGACCCATGGCGCAGCCCTCTCTGCACATGTCCAGTCAAATACTCTTTGCATCCATACACTGGTTGCTCGCACAAATGCCTCTACTGCTATGCGACAGCATACATTGGTCTAAGAGAAAGTACTCCTAAAAAGAACTTCATTGAAAACCTAAGAAAAGAGCTTGACAAGGCAAACAGAAACATAATCGTTGAGATGAGCACGAGCAGCGATCCTTACCCGCCAATCGAGGATAAGCTTAGGCTTACCAGACAGACCCTTAAGGAGTTGTTTAGAAGAGGATTCAGGGTATTGATAACAACAAAGTCTAGCTTGGTTACAAGAGATCTTGATTTGTTATCGGCTAACAGGAGCGCTGTTATGATAACCATCACCACCTTGGACAAAAGGCTATCTGAAATAATAGAGCCCGGAGCTCCCCCGCCAAGCGAAAGATTATTAGCCTTGAAAGAGCTCGCCAAAAAGGGCGTTCCCGTGGGAGCTCGGGTGGACCCTGTTATACCTTTCGTTAACGATGACCCAGCGGAACTTTCACTGCTTGTCGAGAAACTCCAGGAAGTCGGAGTAAAACATGTGGTTACTTCTACCTACAAGGCTAAGCCTGATAGCTATAGAAGAATAGTGTCAGCTTTACCCGAGCTTGAGGATAAGCTTAGGAACATTTATTTTAAAGAAAAAACCTATGTTTCGGGGTACTACTACTTGTCTCTCGATGTGAGGATGAAATTGCTCAGACCAGTGGTTAACTTGGCGCGGAAATTAGGGCTGTCCTACGCGACGTGCAGGGAAGGCTTAGTTACAAAAGAGTTTTTCTCGGCTAGAAGCTGTGATGGCTCGCATCTTCTGTCCTATTCATCGCCCTAAAGGACCAGGACTCGCTAAGAGGAGGTTAGTCTAAGCAAATAGCTTTAATTCCTTCTTTGCCAACTATTTCACAGAGCTTTTTATCAGCAGTGTAGAACTCTGATGCATTTATGCTTCTTAATGATGCGATTTGTATCGCATCAGCTTCGTAAATATGATAATTCTCGATGAGTCTCCAACTCTCAACAACTATGCTTAGCTTTACCGGAACTATCTTAAGAATCTCCAGCTTCAACATCCTGATGGTTTCGCTCAAGAACATTTTTCTAGAGGCTTTATACTCATTATCTCCAAGCCATCCCTTCTGTCGATACTTATCCAGAACACCTAGAACTTCACCGATGTTCCATAGAGAAAAGGATATCTTAGCTTCTCCATTCCATGCACTTAGGTATAGAGCTTTAACTACCTCGGTTCCTCGCTCGAGAACGTATCGCTTGACTATAGCGCTGGTATCTAAATACACAATCTTGGCATTCAATACCTCGGCTCCCTCAACTCCTTAACAATCTTTTCAGCGGCTGTTTCCACCAATGGCTTAACAGGTTCAACATTCTGAATTAACTCATCGTTTACAAGTTCGCTCAATCCTTCCACAACCTTCTCAACCACAAGCTCTTCTCTAATCATCTCCTCAATAATACCGCTAACCTCATCTATACCTTCCTCTAGGAGCCTGGATTTAAACTTGTTCCATAAGTCCTTATCCACAACAATAGTTGTTTTAACCTTTCTATCCATACATAATACCTTCTATAAGTATATATTTCTAGACAGCCTTATAAATTTGATGAAGCGAAGGTCATGTATAAAAAAAGCTTATTTATATGTTCAATTTTAGATGTACCAATATTTATGGTTGTTTCTTTTAGCTGTTTGTTCGAAGGAATAGAGTTCTTATTTCGAGAATGTTTAATCATTGCATCTTCTCTTCATGAGTTTTTTAATGGGCAAGAGGGCGGTCTGGTTTCTCTAACCATGGAAGACGTGTTATCTGTTACACTATAAATCATAATCTATGGTTCTTGTTAATCAAAGCTCGTTGCAAAGAAGAATCAAGTGGCGAATATTTTGTTATTGTTTCGAGCTTCTATTAATCCTCATAATCGATAAGACCGCATTTAAGTTGTTAAAACCTAGTTGAATGAAAAGATATTAAAAAAAGTGTTTATCCCGTGAAGTATGCCTTAAAGAAGTAGACTTGCTCGCCGTCAACATGTATTTGGTATCCTGCCAGCTTGCTCGTTGATGCGTAGAAGTTCTTCTGTGTGTACAGGAATATCCATGGTGCGTCCTTCCATATTATCTCAATGGCTTGCTTGTAAAGCTCTTTTCTCTTGTTATCATCTGTCTCCCTAGCTGCTTGTAACAATAGGTTGTCAACAACGCTGTTGTTGTAGTGAGCGGCTGCCAGTCCTTTTGGTGGTGCGTTCGTTGATAGGAATTGGCCGTTCAATGTGAAGTAGGCATCAGCAACGAAGGCTCCCCAGCCAAGCAACACCGCGTCGAAGGTTTTCTGGTCAAGCGGCTTCAGCAACTCGCTCACGAATGATGGCCAGTCCATTGTTTTGAGCTCAACTTGTACTCCTATTTGTGAGAGATATGCTTGTATTGCCTCAGCTACCTGCTTATCCATGAGGTATCTTCCAGTTGGGTGCAACAGAACCATCTTGAATCCGTTTGGGTAGCCCGCCTGTGCTAGGAGCTCCTTGGCTTTTTGTGGGTTGTAGTCATATTTCGGCATAGGCACGTATCCGAAGAAGTGTGATGGAAGCGGCGAGTCCGCCTCGACGGCTAGGCCAAACAGGATGTTCTGTATTATAGCATTTTTGTCGACAGCGTAGTTAAGCGCTTGTCTCACTAGCGGGTCTGCCAATGGTCCTTTCGGTAATAACGCTATAAATATAACCCTGTTGCTCGTTGGTGTAAGAACCGTTATTCCGGGAGAGGCCTTAAGTCTGTCAAGGTCGGTTGCGGGAAGGTTGTAGGCGAAGTCAACGTCTCCTGCGAGAAGGGCCGTCACTCTTGTTGATGCCTCAGGTATAATGTACCACTCTATTCTCTGGATTAGTGGTTTTTCGCCCCAGAACTCATCGAAGCGTTCTAGAACGACTCTTTTACCCTTCTCCCATGCAACAAACCTGAATGGGCCTGTGCCGGCCGGCTGCTCAATCGTGCTGTTGCCATACTTCTTTATTGCCTCCTTGCTGGCTATCAGTAGATAAGAGGCCAGTGACCTGAGGAAAGGCGCGAAGGGCTCCTTCAGGTAAACCTTAACCGTGTATTGGTCAACCACCTCAACGTGGTCTACTGGTCCTAGCTGAGACCTGAGAGGAACCTTAACCGTGGGGTCAAGCCATCTATCAAAGTTCATTTTAACCGTCTCGGCATCAAGCATTGAGCCGTCATGGAACTTCACCCCTTTTCTCAGGTAAAGTGTGTACACTAACCCATCGCTTGAGACCTCCCACCTCTCCGCTAAGCACGGCACAACCTCCCCCTTTTCATTTAGAGCTACTAATGGCTCGTACACATGCCTCATAACGTTGAAGACCGTCGTGGTTGTTTGGCCGTGAGGGTCAACGGTGTCGAGATCGGTTCCAATAGCTACTTTCAGCAGGGTCTTAGCAGTGGTGGGAGTGGTCTGCGTCGCTATAGTCGTAGTGGTTGTTTGGGTTTGCGTTGGAGAAGGGGTTGTCGTTGGTGATGGTGTGGTTGCAGTCTGGGTAGGAGTCGCTGTTTCTCCTCCTTTCCTTGTTGCTAACACTCCTGCTACAGCCACCACCACTATCAAGGCCACTATTGCTATGATTAGGGTCGTGGAAAGGGCTTTCTCCGTTTTTACATTTGAAGATTTAAATTGTGGCATGGTTTCCCCACGCTATTGTGATGGGAAAAATAAGTTTATAATGTTTTATAAAATTTTCGTTACTCCAGCAACTATTCCTCCTCAAGGGCCCTGTGACAAGCAACCCATCTGTTCTTCGCGAGCTCGGACAGGGGAGGATCCTCCTCGAAGCATTTATCTCTCGCTATCGGGCACCTCGTGTTGAACCTGCACCCTTTGGGTGGATTAACTGGGCTCGGGGGCTCCCCTCTAGCTTTGTACTTATCGTTCCTGTAGTATCCTATGAGGCTTGCTGTGGGGCTGCTTGTCAATAGCATCCTTGTGTATGGGTGTAGAGGCCTCCTAAAAACAGACTCGGTATCACCGTACTCAACTATTCTTCCAAGATACATGACAGCTATTTTATCGCTAATGGACCACACAAGCCCCATGTCATGCGTTATAAACACTATCGTTAAATCGTACTTATCCTTTACATCAATCAATACGTTTAATACCTGTGCTCTAACGCTGACATCCAGAGCAGATACAATTTCATCAGCGATTAATACTTCGGGATTCATGGCGAGCGCCCTGGCAATAGCCACTCTTTGCTTTTCTCCTCCGCTTAGCTCGTGTGGGTATTTCGTTAGATGATCGAGGTTTAGGCCAACGTTCTCCAGGAGTACAGCTGCTTTTTCTGCTACCTCCTCCTCGGTTAACCCATTGTTTCTGACTCTTATTGCTTCGGCCAGAGTATCATATATCATCATTCTTGGATTAAGGCTGGTGTCTGGATTCTGGAATATCGCTTGTATCTTGAATCTAAGCTCTTTGTTCTTAGATAGGACGTTGCCATTGTACAGGTCTATGCCTCTGTATATTACCCTTCCTTCATCGGGAGGCAACAAGCCAGCGATGATTCTTCCCAGAGTAGTTTTCCCAGAACCACTCTCGCCTACCAAAGCTATGGTTTCTCCTTTACGAATCGTTAATGAAACATCATCAACAGCTCGAACGTACAGTTTCTTGCCTCTCAGTCCAAGGGAAAGAGGGAAATACTTCTTGACTCTCTCGAGGATAAGTATGCTCTCATCGCTACCCATCGTTTCCCCCCTCGTTAAAGAGGTGACAAGCAACCAGTCTACCATCCACCTGCTTTAGCGGAGGCTCAATTTTTCTGCACTTTTCATAGGCAAATGGGCATCTAGGGGCAAATCTGCATCCAGGAGGTGGAGATATAAGGCTCGGTATGCTTCCGGGTATGCTCTTGAGCTTTGCCTTTCTCTCATACCTTACGCTCTCAAGCAATCCACGAGTATATGGATGAAGCGGGTTATTTCTTATGTGGTGGGAGCTTCCAAGCTCAACTATCTTGCCAGCATACATAACCATAATTCTATCAGCTATCTCTAGAAGAAGCGGTAAGTCATGAGTTATAAATATCATTGAAGAGCCAAGCTCTTTCTTTAGTTCTAAGAGGAGCTCTACGACCTCTGCCTGAACAGTTACATCGAGAGCGCTCGTAGGCTCATCAGCTATTATAAGTTCAGGCTTGTTAGCTATAGCTATTGATGTCAGTACTCTCTGTTTCATTCCTCCGCTGAGCTGGAATGGATAGTTGACCGCCCTTCTAGGCGCATCAGCTATTCTGACCATTTTTAGTAGCTCAATGGCTTTGTGGATGTAGTGCTTGGGGCTACCACCGTTATGTGCTTCTACGGCCTCAGCTACCTGGAACCCAACTGTGTAGACGGGGTTTAAATAGGAGTTAGGGTCCTGAAAGATAACGCTTATTTCCTTGCCTCTGATTTTTCTCCATTCCGATTCGCTAAGCTCAAGAAGATTTTTTCCTTTGAAGAGGATTTGGCCTCCAACGATTCTGCCTGGTGGTCTTATTAGACCAGCTATGGCTTGTCCTAGGGTTGATTTTCCAGAGCCGCTCTCTCCAGCTATACCTAAAACTTCGCCTTTGTATAGCTGGAAAGATACGTTGTCAACTGCTTTTACTACTCCGTTCCCCAGCTCGTAGTACACCTTTAGGTTTCTGACATCAAGTACTATACTCATCGTTATCCCCTTCTTAGCAATCCTCTTAGTTTGGGGTCTAGAGCCTCTCTTAATCCGTCTCCAAGGAGGTTGAAAGCAAGTGAGGTTATGAATATAAAGATTCCAGGTATCACGACTATGTGCGGTGCACTGAAGAAATAGATTCTGCCTCCACCGATCATTGTTCCCCACTCAGGCTTGGGAGGAGGAACGCCTAGGCCTAGGAAGCCCAGTGCTGACGCGAGGAGTATGCTTAGGCCCATGTAATAGGACATTTGAACTATTACTACGCTCATAGTGTTTGGTAGGACATGCTTAACCATTATCTTGTAACTGCTTAGTCCTATCAGCTTAGCAGCCGTAATGTAGTCCTCGTTAACTATCTGTAGCACTGTTCCTCTCACAAGTCTCGCGTATACTGGGAAGGTGGTTATAGATATGGCGAGAATAAGGCTTTTCACCCCTTGTCCAACAGCGGCAACAAGAGCTATTGCCAAGAGTATTGTTGGGAAAGCAAGCATGATGTCGACTATTCTCATGATTACTGTATCGACTTTTCCGCCGTTATACCCCGCGAGTATGCCTAGAGCCACGCCTATGAGCGCTCCGAGCGTGACGCTTATGAAGCTTATCCCAAGAGTGTATCTCCCTCCATACATTATTCTGCTAAGTATATCTCTCCCAAGCTCATCTGTGCCTAGGGGGTGGCTAAGGCTTGGAGGCTGCCTAGCAATAGCTAGGTTGAACTGGAAAGGATTGTATGGCGTGTAGATAAAAGATACCAAGCTCATCGCGCATAGTGCAATTATGATGTAAAGGGAGGCCAAGGCCCATTTGTTCTTCCTTAATGTTTCTAGGAGCTCTCTTCTTCTCTTTGTTTTTTCCTGTTTTATCTGTGATAAAACGTTATTGTATCTGGTATTAGCTAGCTCCATGTCCTTGACCTCACCCTTGGGTCTATTAATCCATAAATGAAATCCACAGCGAGGTTTACTATAACGAATGCTAGAACTATGAAAAGAATTATCCCTTGGGCAAGGGGGTAGTCCCTGTAAAATATGCTATCGATGAGCAGGCTTCCTATCCCGGGCCATGCGAACACGGTTTCCGTTATGACCGCTCCGCCTAACAGGCTTCCTATTTGGAGGCCCATTATCGTTACAATGGGAATCATTGATACTCTTAACACGTGTCTTCTAAGCACCTTGCCATTATCGAGGCCTTTTGCAACAGCTGTTGTGACGTGATTCATGGATGCAGCCTCCATAACCGAGCTCCTGGTTATTCTCGTTAAGTTACCCATTAGTAGTAGCGCTAACGTGAAGCTGGGTAGAATTAAATGTTTCCAGCTCCCGGCACCAAAGCTAGGGAGCCATTTAAGCTTGGCGCTGAAAATGTAGATAAATATCAATGCTAACCAGAAAATCGGGAGAGATGCCCCGAACAGACTAATAGCGCTAATGAACCTTGATAAAGTTGAGTTAGGTTTTAGAGCTGAGTATACGCCTAGGGGAAGCGCGAGAGCTACAGCAATCGCCTCAGCCGCTACGGCTAACAGAACTGTATAGGGTAGCCTGGCGAGTATTTCGTTTATCACTGGTGTACCATATTTGATTGACTTCCCGAAATCCCCTTTGAACACACACTTGACGTACTCTATGAACTGTATGTACAGTGGTTTATCGAGCCCGAGCATCTTCCTGATGTTCTCGATATCCTCCCAAGACGCCTCGGGCCCAGCTATTAGTCTTGCAGGGTCGCCTGGGAGTATTCTCATGATTAGGAAAACTACTAGGAGAGCTCCTATCAGAGTAACGAAAGCCTGAAAGGCTCTTTTAGCTATAAATTTTCCCAGGCTCAACCCACAGCTCCTCAGTGGGAATAGTAGATTTGTGACAAAGGATTATAAATATTCCTTCACGAGTAGAACACTATATAAACTTTTGATATATTTTTTAATTATAAATAAGAATTTTAGATAATAAATCGGAGGTCCGGCTATAACCCACCTTCAGTACTACAGCGGTATTAGGCTTAGCGGGCTTGAAGCCGGCTTGGCCCCGAATTCATCGCCGGCTTCCCTTTCTCCGCGGGGGACGGCCGTTTCATCGATTCCCACCGTGTCATCAACCGCTTATCGGCCATGTTGCCAGGCCTACCGGTATCATCTACATTCACGGTGGGCCGTGCCGTTTCTGTGCCGTTGCCACGGGTTTCCCCGTGCTCCTTTCGGAGCCCCGCCCGGGGCTGGAGGATGGTGTTTCCCCAGGCTCCTCAAGGGAGCCCGTAACCGCTAGCCGGACCTCCAAATATATAATTTTATTTGATGAAACTTATTTTCTTAGTGCTCCCGGTGTCTGAATTTTGACTAGCTTCGATGAGTGCTTAGGCATCAGGCTGTATGTTTACAGAATGCATGAGGATAGCCCAGAGAAGAGCACGGCGATGAAGCTTGTAAGGATGGGCTTAGCAAGCAGGTATACGTATAGGAAAGTCCCAAGCGACATCGTGATTTTAGACCCATTCTCTACAATAGTTATTCATAAGGAGGACAATCCCAAGGGGATATTGGTTGTTGATAGGTCATGGAATAAACTGCTTGAGGATAAAAGATTATCGACTATTACTGGAGGTATCCGTAGGAGACTCCCAGCGTTAAAGGCTGCTAACCCTATTAATTACTCAAAGCTTTTTATGCTTAGTAGCGCTGAGGCTTTAGCCGCTTCTCTGTATCTCATTGGTTGCGAATCCAGGGCTCGCCAGTTGCTGGGGGTTTTCAAATGGGGAGAAGAGTTTTTTAGACTGAACAACGAGCTTTTAAATAGCTACTCGGAGGCTTCCACAAGAGAAGAGTTACTAGCTATTGAAAAAAGGTTCTTGGAGAAGTTCTATGAGGGTTCTGGCCAGGATAATTAGCGGGAGCAGGCTTCATCTCGGCTTCTACAACATTAACTATGGAGGCATTAGGTACGGTGGAGTTGGACTATATATACAGAATCCGAGAGTCGTGCTAGAGGCAAGAGAAGGAGAAGGATTACTCATTGGTTTTCCGGAGGAAATTGTGGCTCAAGCCAATAAGATTATTGAATCAATATGTACCTCTAGAAGAAATTTCTCACTAGTTGTTAGAGAGAGTCCTCCTATTCACACAGGCCTAGGTGTTTCTACACAGATATTGTTGTCTACAGCTAAGCTGGCTTCAGTTCTATGTGACAGGAATCTAAGCTTTAAAGAGCTGGTCAAAATCACTGGTAGGGGGAGATACTCAGGCATCGGTATCCATGCTTTCCGCGTCGGTGGCTTCGTCGTTGATGGCGGAACAACGATTAGCGAGGATTACCCGCCATTGATTTTCAGAGTGGATTTTCCAAGTGACTGGAAGATAGCTCTGGTTATACCAAAAGGTCTGAGAGGACTAAGAGACAACGAAGAATCAGTAGTGCTTGATGTGCTGCCTTCCAGGGTGAGCGAGGAGAAAAGCAGAGAGCTGATATCGATTGCATTCACCATGATAATTAGAGGAGTATCGACAAGAAACTTCGATATGTTTGTGTATGGAGTAGAGCTTCTTCAAAGAAAAGTAGGGGAATTATTTTCGGTTTATCAAGGCGATATATTCTCGACTCGTGAGACAGGCTTAGCCGTAGATATTCTAAGAAAAGCCGGGTTCAAGGGAACAGGGCAGAGCAGCTGGGGACCAGTGGCTTACGGATTCGCTCTTACATCAAGTTTTGATGAAAAAATAAAAAAGCTGAAAAACATAATTGAGAAAGAAAACCTGGACTTCGACTTAATAGCAACCACCGCTAGGAATAAAGGAGCACTACTGAGGAGATACTAGTGAACCCGGTGCCATTTTATCTTGAGACCAAATACTATTATTAGCTTCCTGCAATATGATATGACCTCGAATTCTAAAGACGTTACAACCGAAAGCTCCACCTTTTAAGGCAGGGATGAAACATAAGAGCTTTTCTTGTTTTAATTGAGAACCGTGGTTGCCCCTAGGCACGTGGATGCGGGGAGCACAACCACTCATACAAGCAGTGATGGGGGGTCTCTGGTCACCCCGACTGCCCCTCAAACGACATATGTAGACCCGAATAGATAAGGAGAACAAATGAAGCCTCTAAAGGGCGAGGGGTCGTCCCTTTAGGGCGGAGAGGAGGTCATTTCGAACACCTAAACTATAAATATCGTTGTGACATATTATAATGTGGGGTAAGAGATGCCCGCGGCAATTGTACTAATAAATGCGGAAATAGGGAGCGAGGAGGAGGTATTCAACGAGATAAGCAAGGTTGAGGGGATTAAGGAGGCCTACATAGTATACGGGGTCTACGACATAATAGCCAAGATAGAAGCGGAGACTATGGAGAAGCTGAAGGAAACAATAGCAAATAAGATAAGAAAGCTACCTAAAGTAAGGTCAACCTTAACAATGATTATCGTGGAGGGCAAAGAGTTTAAGCAGTGAAGACTTTTGTTGTTGGCGTGGATAGTGTAGACTCGCTTTATGGGGGGTGCACAACTCACTTTACTGTTTTTTTAATCAAAAAACTTCTTCTTCAAGGCTACGAACTAATGGATTTGCCGCACCTAGTTAGGCTCAACCAATTCATCCCTTGGAAGACGAGAGGAAACGCTTCAGTAGGATTCATCGTTAAGACCGAGAAGGATGATGTATCAAGCCACGATTTAGTCAAATTAATTAAGATTAGCCTTGAGAGCTACGGTGGAGATGTGATTGGTAGAGAGCCAGGCATAGCTGTTCTCGAAGCAAACGAAGAGAAATCTTCATGGATTCAGAGACTGTATCTTTTCTATAAAAAAGCAGTGCACGACTACGTTGCTTCCACATACTTCGAAAGCAACGTTGCTAGCAACGAAATCTCTTTCTGGGGAGGAAGGGGAGTTTTAGGGGCGGTTGCAGCGATTGGCTACACTCTACAGACTCTCCCACACACATTTGAGCTAATAGCATATAGAAAACCAGAGAATATGGGAAAGGAAAGAGCAATTATTGATGAAAGCATAAAAAACATCGAGACAAAGAGCGCGGGCGCACTATTCAATAATTATAACTATAATGAGGAAAAAGCGGTGGCGGCTCCAAGAGGACCTGACCCAGTTCTACTGGGTCTAAGAGGCGTTGATCCTTACATGATGATTGATTTAGCCAAGGAAATTGAGCTAGGAGAGGAGCCTGATGCCTGGATGATCTTCGCTACTAATCAGCACCTTGACGAGCACTTTAGGCTCCTTAAGGTCAACGAACTGAGAACGTATTCATCGGGATATATTGAGGGAGTGGTAGAGGAGAACCCACATGTATACAGGAAAGGGCATGTAGCTGTTAAACTGAGAGATGACACGGGAGCGGTGGCCGTCTATTTTTTCTCACCATCTAAACCTATGAATAAAATCGCGATGAATCTACGGAGAGGGGATTATATAGGGGTTCTAGGAGGAGCAAAACCCTCAGGTGAAACCCTAGTTTTCGAGGCGCACAAACTATGGGTTTATGAGTCCCCTGTGGATATACAGATAATTAACCCGCCATGCCCTGTATGTGGTCATAGGCTAAAGTCTGATGGTATAAGAGGCATGAAGTGTTCGAGCTGTGGATACAGCACTCCATTCAAGTACAAGACTGTGGAGATGAAAAATCGGAGAGATTATTTAAAAGGTGTTTATACTCCATTGCCGGGCAGAATCAATCACTTAGTTAGGCCTTCCTGGATTGATATATCTGTGAAAGAAGCATCATACAGCCCGGAAATCCTGATTCAAAAATTATTAATGCTGAGCAACTATTTCGTTTAATATTTTTTAATCCCTGAATCACAGTTAATGAAAGAAGCTAATGGTGGTGTTTTTGGGCAAAGTAAGAACAGCACTAGTTAAGAGAACAGCGAAGAAACTCCTCTCGGCTTATCCAGATTACTTCAATGATGATTTTGAGCATAACAAGAAGGTGGTAAGAGCCATAGTTGATATTCCAAGCAAGAAGGTTAAAAACCAAATAGCTGGTTACATCACAAGACTAGTTAAGATACACAAGAAACAAGGAAAACCATTAACATCCCTATAATGTCATAGAACATTTTAATCTCATTTTTAGGTTATCAGTGAGAATGCTAGCAAGGCATGTTTATTTTAAGGTTGAAAAAAGATTTTTTCAAGAGTGAATCCCGATGCCTATTGTCAAGTACATCGCTAATTTAAAAACGAGAGTAGGGGTGGACCAGGAGAAGATTGAAGCTAGGACTCTACGTGAAGTTATCTCCAAGGTCTCAGAGAAGGTGACTGACTTAGTTGATTTCGATGGAAAAACAACAGGACTCTACGTGATATTGGTAAACGATGTGGATCACAGGCTTCTAGGAGAAGAATATATACTTGGGGATAATGATGTAATCACAATTCTTCCAGTAATCCATGGTGGATAAAGATGAATGATACAAGGTTCTTAACTGTTACTTGGAATGATATTCAGCAAGCGTTGTTTCACATAGCTGAACAGATAAATCACTCGGGAGTCAATGTTCAGGTGGTCGTTGGGGTGCTCCGTGGAGGGTGGATTCCCGCCAGGATTATTTCAGATTTGCTCGGCGTAAGCGAGGTTGGAGCTATAGAGATAAAGTTCTATAAAGGTATCGGGGAAAGAGGAGAGAGACCTGTTATTACGCAGCCATTAATCACCGATGTGAGAGGAAAAGAAGTTTTAATAATAGATGATGTCGCTGATACAGGCAAGTCTATTCAGACAGCAACCACAGTTGTTGGTCTTCATGGAGCGAAAACGATACGCACAGCAACCCTCTACATAAAGCCTTGGAGCACGATTAAACCAGATTTTTACTACGCAGAAACTGATAGATGGATTGTCTTTCCATGGGAGCTAAGAGAAATAATTGAAGAGTACATAAAAGCTACCTATAAGGTTCTGCCAAGAGTAACCGATGATTTATCCAGAATCACTGATGATATAGCAGTGCGTTTTGGTCTACCCAGAGAAACAGTTACGAGAATACTTAAGCTTTTGTTATCCAGCTCAAAGTGATAATAATGATTAGTCAACAGGCATCAACGATAAGAAAAATAATCATTGATGCTGAGCCAATATGCGTTGTTATGACCAAGGATCACCTAGGTCTGGAAAAGTTTCTTGAGGTTGACACATATTTTGCTTATAGCTCTAATCACCTAGCAAAAGCGGTTGAGGCCACGCTTTATTCTTTTAGAAAAGGCGAGAGTCTCCGTAACCTGAAGTACGAGCTTTACAGAAGGCTTATGGGCATAAGGGAGCTAAGGAAACTCCCTCTTGATAAAATAGGTAAAGAGGATTGCAACATATATGTATTGAGTTGCGATGAGCTAGGTTCTATAGGGTTAAGCGAGCTTACAGAATGCGGTTATGGTGCCGAAAAAATTCTTTATTTACTAAGAGAGCTATCACGGTATCTTGAAGTAGACGAAGAAAGGGTCGAAAACTACTTGTTATCAATGGTTGAGGCCACAAAGTTCAACAAATGGCTGGTTAGCTAGAATTATTAAGAAATCTCTGATGCTAAAAAATTTTGTTGGAAAAAACCCTTACTCTTCTTCCTCCCACCACTCTTCCTCTTCTTCCTCCTCTCCCCAGAGTTCTTCCTCTTCTTCTTCTTCCTCCCACCACTCCTCTTCTTCTTCCCAGAACTCATCTTCCTCGAAGGACAAACTCCTCACACCCCGATTATTCCCTTTTTTTGAGACATAAATATTGGTATCGGTTCCTCCAAAAAAAGATTTTTATACATTATAATGTGGCTTCATAATGGTAATGCTACCCGTACTTGGTTAGTCCTAAACCTTCAACCAGTATTTTTTCTAGTTCTTCGAGGTCTTCTCTTGATAGCTCGTTCAGCGGGACTCTAACTCTTCCTCCTCTTAAACCGAGGGCATTCATTGCTGCTTTTATAACGCTTATAGAAACATAGCTCGAGGTGTATGGTGGTGGTAGAATAGTTGTTGTTGGTCCATATTTTAACTCCATTTTTGAGAAAAACCTCTCAAGCAACCAAATCTTTTCTCTAATCTCATCAATTTTGTCAAAGTTCCTGGTCAAACCAGCTTCGAGAAGCTCAGATGTCATTTGTGGAGCAAAGTTTGATAGCCCAGAAGCAAATCCTGCAACGCCTAAGTGAAAGGTAGCGCTGTACCACCACTCTCCTCTTCCTTGCCATATAGCGAGCATATCACCCGCTGTCTTAAGTTGCGAGTAGAGCGTTGGCACTGAGGGCGTGTTTTCCTTAACTCCCACCACGTTGTCATGCTTTTCAGCCAGGGCACGAAGAAGATGCGGCTTCATGTATATCTTCGATACATCTGGGTTATTGTAGACTACTACTCCAATGTTGATTTTCTTAGCGATCTCGCTGTAGTAGTTTAGAAGACCGTTCTCGTTTGGGACGATATATGATGGAAGAACAATCATCACGCCACTAGCTCCAAGGCTTTCTGCTTTCTTGGTTTTCAAGAGAGCTTTGTGAACGCTTGGCTCTATTATCCCGGGTATAACAGGGAATGAGGAGCCCGCCTCCTCTATTGTTATATCCACTATTCTCTCCCATTCATTTTCGGTGAGTGCGTATCCCTCACCAGTTGTTCCTCCTGGAGTAAGAACGAACGGCTTGTTCTTTGCTTTTTCTTTTATGAACTTAACAAGCTCTCTGTAAGCATCATAGTCGACTTCGCTGTTTTCCTTGAATGGCGTTACAAGAACGCATTGAACGATGCCCTTCTTCAAGAAACTCCGTAACTGGTTGATATCCAAGCTGACATCATCTCCCTATTATTTTCTAGATTGAGATACAAAAAAAGCATATCGAAATAAAGAATTTTTATAAGTGATTTTAAATAATTAATTCTGGTGAAACATTTTGTCTAGAACCACTCTCGCGCTAGCCATAATCTTAATAATAATAATTGTTGGGGTAGCAGCATACTATGCGCTGGGGCCAAGCAGAGTAGCCGCCTCGTACCCACAGAAGCCAATAACGATTTACGTGCCTTGGTCGGCTGGAGGTGGAACTGACCTCACAACAAGGCAGGTTGCAGCGTATCTTCAGCAGAAATTTGGTGTTGAGATAAACGTGCTGAACAAAGTTGCTGGCGGCGGAGCAGCTACATTTTATGCTGGCGCTACAGCTCCGCCTGATGGCTATACATTAACTGCTATTACCATAGAGCTGAGCATATTCCCGCACCTTGGAACATCGAACGTTACATACCAGAACTTCGAGCCTATCGCGATGCTGATATGCAACCCAGCCGTCGTGGCAGTTAGAGCGGATGCCCCGTGGAAGACTCTCAATGAACTCCTTGATTACATCAAAGCTCATCCAGGAGAACTTAAGGCTTCAGGAACAGCGAAAGCTGGAGTATGGGATATGGCCCGCATAGGGTTACTACAGGCAGCTGGCATCGACCCCAATGCGCTGCCCTGGGTTCCGAGCACTGGAGCTGCACCCGCTATTCAGGAGCTATTGGCAGGAGGCGTACAGGTGGTTATCGCTGGTAGCGGCGAGATTAAGCCATACAAAGACTTAGGCCAGTTAAGGGCGTTAGCCATCATGAGTGACACGAGGATTAAAGGCCTCGATGACGTGCCAACGCTCAAGGAGCTTGGATACAACTTCGCTATTTGTGGATGGGCAGGGTTAGCAGCTCCCAAGGGAACGCCTCAGCCAATAGTAAACAAGCTAGCTGAGGCTGTGAAAGAGGCCTACAACTCACAGCAGTTCCAGCAGTTCCTAGACAACAGAAGCTTCGTCGGTAAGCTTATGCTGACCGATGACTTCAAGAAGTACTTAGTCAATGAGTACGACCTGATGAAGACGCTGCTCGAAAAAGCAGGTTACATTGGAAAGTAAGCTATAAATTATAAGTTAAATAAAAACTAAATATTTTTTTAAATTAATTTATTAAGCGTGATGGCTTTGAGCAGCGATTTCAAACCTGGTTCTTTCGTTTTCGCTCTATGTGCTCTGATAGTATCTGCGCTATGGGTTAGAGAATCGCTAAGAATAAATACCCTGGGCATCGAATGGGGTGGTCCAAGGCTTTTTCCACTAGCCATATCTGTGCTAACATTAATCAATACTTTACTGATAGTTGTTCTTGAGTCAAAAGGTTTCTACAGATATATCCGGGGAACAAGTCTTCGAGGCATAATTGAGTTTAAGTGGAAAGAAATCGCTACAACAGTTGTCTTATTGATACTCGTGGTTCTCTATGCCGTAGTCATAAAGAGCATAGGGTTTGTTTTAGCGACGGTTATAATCACATTGTACTCCAGCTTGGTTTTCAAAGCAAAGCTCATAGATGCAGTGATGGTTTCACTAATAATATCCATTGGGCTAACCTTCCTCTTCAAAATAGTTCTAAAAGTCCCGCTTCCCGAGGGGATACTTGGATGGTAGACATAGCAGCGTTGTTTTCAAACGTATTTTCCCTAAAGTTAATAGTGGTAATGATAATCACGGCTTTATACGGATTATTTATTGGCGCTATGCCCGGCTTGACGGCCACAATGGCCGCTGCTCTCCTGGTTCCATTTGCTTTCTGGCTTGACCCAACATCAGCTTTAGCTATGATTATTGTTATGGATGTGCTAGCTATATGGGCGGGAGACGTGCCCGCCACGTTTGTCAGAATACCTGGGACTCCCGCATCAGCCGCGTACGCTGATGACATGTATGAGTTAACAAAGAAGGGGAGGGGCCAGTTAGCCCTAAGCATATCCCTGATGGCATCGACTCTTGGTGGCATAGTGGGAGTAATAGCCCTGATTCTCTTCTCCCCCCAGCTTGCAAGGCTAGCAATGAACTTTTGTAGTAGCGAGTTTTTCTGGCTGGTTGTTTTCGGCTTAGTCAACGGGGTATTAGCGGTGAGAGGCTCGTTAGCCAAGAGGGTCTTCTCGCTTCTGCTGGGAATACTTATATCGCTGATAGGCTTTGACCCCGTGTTTTTTTCATCAAGGCTAACCTTTGGTAGACCCGAGTTGCTTGGGGGACTCAGCTACATCCCCATACTTATAGGGGTTTTCGGCATGTCAGAGGTTATCAAGAGAACGTACTACAAAGCTAAGGGAATAACAGTCGAGCTACCCAAAACAGAGTACAAACTAAAAGAACTATTCTTAGGAGGACTGATGACAATCAAGAAGCATTTCAGCAGATTCCTAAGCGGATCATTTATAGGCATCATAATAGGTGCACTGCCTGGAGCTGGCGCAGATATAGCGGCTTGGCTGAGCTATAACATTTCGTATAGATTCTCAAAAAAGAAGGAAGAATACGGAAAAGGATCTGAGGAAGGAATACTGACAGCTACGTCAGCGAATAACGCATCGCTGAGCGGAGCTTGGATCCCCTCTCTTGTTTTCGGTATACCGGGTGACTCGGTGACAGCCATAGTTCTGGCAGTAATGATGATGAAGGGAATAATACCTGGCCCTAGGCTCTTCGTTGAGCACGGCGACCTGGTATACACGCTTTTCATTGTTTTCCTAGTAGCAAATATCCTGATTATCCCACTGGGACTTCTAACCATTAAGTTATTGGGAAAACTCTTCCTTAGAACCCCTGATTACATATTGGTTCCGGCAATACTAGCTTTCTGTATTGTTGGTTCCTACGCTGTTGATTACAGCTTCTTTGATGTGTTGGTAATGTTGCTGTTCGGTATAATCGGGTTCTTCATGCAGAGGTACGGTTACCCCTACGCCCCAATGATTCTTGGAGTAATACTTGGGAAGATGCTTGAAACATACTTCGTTATGACGTACATGAAGGGCGGAGTAATAGCGTTTTTCAACAGGCCAATATCTCTAGTTATAGTTGGATTAATAGTGCTTGTCGTCATTGCTCCAAGCATTAGTAAAAGGTTGTTGAGGAAAAGTTAAATTATTTTTAAATTATGTTTTTCTAGGAATAATCTGAGTTCATTTCTTCTTGGCATGCCCGTCTGGGCGCCAAGCTTTAAGCACTTCAGTGCGGCGGCAGCATTCGCTAGAAGCGCGGATTCCTCGGGGGATCGCTCCTCAATTATGTGGAACAACGTGAACGCGGCGTTAAAAGCGTCCCCTGCCCCCGTGGTGTCGACAGGCTTAATCTTGAATGCAGGGATAACAACTGTTCTGTCGTCATAGGCAACTAAACATCCCCTTTCACCTAAGGTTATAACAACGGTTTTTGGGCCCAGCCCTAGCAGTTTTCTTGCACCCTCGTCAGGTGTTACTTCCCCGAACAGAGACTTTAGCGACAACTTGTTCGGGAGTAGCAAATCTACATTCCTGAGGAGCTCTAGCACCTGTTCCTTCCCATAGCTCACTATGGCATGGCTTTCGAGGTCGAGGGAAACAGTTAATCCTTTCTCCCTGGCTTTTTTAGCTACTGCGAGAGCAGTTTCGAGACGAGTAGCGCTTAAATGAACATGAGCAACTTTATTCATAAGCTCCTCTATTTCTTTGTTATCGAAGTAGCTTGGCTCGGGTATGTTTGTTCTCAGCCCGGGGTCTTGGAGAATTCTCTTTGTGCCTTCCCTATCCACGATAATGAAGTTTATTGCTGTTGCTTTGTCTTTGTGAACAAACATGTAGTCGGTCTTCACGCCTTCATCTTTCATGTGGTTTACGAGGTAGTCCCCCCATTCATCTTTACCAACTCCGCCAATGAAGTATATGTCTCCTCCAAGCCTGGCTACGCCAACCGAGTAATTGGCTATTACTCCTCCCGGAAAGTGGCTTGACTCAAGATAGTATAGTTTTTCATCGGCCTCCGGGAACCTCTCAACAGTCAGGACCCAATCAACACATATTTCTCCTACACTCATGATGATTTTTGCCATGCACATCACTCCACATTAGCATGTCTCTCCGCTATGACCGATTCATCTATGCCTAGCTTCTCCATTATCAGAGCGGCAATAGAGTCAAGAATGGCTAAGCATGCTGTGTCAAAAAGCGATGTGAAGGGAGCGTAGCTCTTTTTTTCCATGAGCTTTGTTTTACCACTCACCTGTAATACTATGTCTGATAAGCGGGCGAGGCTGCTATCAGGTCTTGTTGTAACGGAGATAACAAGCGCTCCTACTTTCTTTGCTTTATCGCCAATGGCAACCGTACTCGTTGTTTCCCCGCTACCAGATACCAAGAGGACTATGTTGCCTGGCTTAACAGACGGATTAATCGTTTCGCCTATGACGTATGACTCTATCCCTATATGCATTAGTCTTTGAGCAAAAGCCTTAGCTACGAGCCCAGACCTTCCTGCACCGTATACAAAAACTCTCTTTCTAGCTATAATCTCATCGGCTATTTTTTCAATTACTTGCATATCAACGGTTTCCGAGTTTACCTTTAGGTTGTCAATGATTTCCTGTATAGACAAGATAAACGCGTTCATGGCGCATCAATACTATCTATGTGATGCCTTCAAAAAAAGTTTAGCTGATAATTAATTATGGAGGGCTAGCGTTTCCTGTATACCTGGACTTCTTGTGGGTAACCTACTATCAGTATATCGACGAGGTCTAAGAAAAGACCTGTCTCAACAATACCTGTTATCCTCTTGAGTGTATCTTCGAGTTCTCTAGGAGATTTGCTCCACTGGGATGCATCTAAATCAAGTATAGCTCCACCAGTATCCGAGATAACCGGTAATCTCTTGCCGCTCGCTGGTTCCCTCTCTACAGCTCTTAGCCCAAGAAAAGATAGCTTCTTTTTCACTATTGATACAGCTTCTGGGATTACCTCTAGAGGAATAGGCTTGCCCAAGAGATTATTAATTAATTTTCCTTGGTCAATAGCTATTATAACCTTCTTCGAGGCTGATGCTAATAATTTCTCTGTTGTGAGCGCCGCGCCGCCCCCCTTTATTAGCTCTAGGTTTCTCGTGGCGTAATCAGCGCTATCTATATATACATCCAGTTCATCGATGCTGGCTGGATGAACGCTTCTAATACCAAGTGTTTTCAAGAAAAGCATTGTTTCAAAGCTGGAAGACACGAAAGTTTTCGCCTTAATGCTTTTTATATCTAGACACGTAACAAGTCTTTTAATGGTTCTGCCAGTGCCGATACCTATTGTGTCTCCCTCTTCAAGGATGTTTATATCTTTCAGATAGTTACATATGTTCTGTATACTTGCCTCCCAATCCATTCCCCAATTCATTCTGCTTCCCATCAATTGTAGCTCTCTTCCAAAAATTAAAATATAAGTTTTTGATGTAAAGCTTGAAAACAATCAAGCCTTGCCCCTCAGGGCGGGCAGAAGGCCAGATTTAAGGCAAACGATACCTTCCTCGTTTTAGCCAGCATTCAAAGTCATGTTTATTAAATTTGTTTTTTATACATAACAAAAGCGAAATAAAATTAATGGTGGTTAGCGATATGCCAGAAGAAATTCTTTACGCCAATTTGGATGACCTTTTAGCTAAGCTTAAAAAACTTGTGGAGAGAAGCGAGGAATGCAGAATTAAGGTCAACAAAGATAACGTTAAGCTAAAAGTGAGAACAAAGAGAAAACTATATACAGCTGTTCTAACATCGGAGAAATCAGGCGTTCCCAAGGAAGCCTTAGCTGATAAAGCCAAGGAGCTGGCTTCCTCTGCAGGTTGCAAAAACATAGTAGAGATTCAATAACCAAGATACCCATATGGATGAAGTGATACAGTTATTCACAGCAATGTGTCGTCAGCTACAGGGTGATCGTATCACCGGTTGAAGGAATAATTGGCTTTATGCCAAGCTCTTTTTCCACCTTATCAGCGAAAACTCTCTGAATCTCTTCTTCACCGTGAACTAGAATAACTGTCTGCACACTACTTATTCTCTTAAGTATGTTTATCAAGCTCGTTGAATCTGCATGGCTCGAGAAATCAAACCACTCCACTCTGCTCTCTAGTTTTGGTATCTCGCTTGTTCCTCCTTTCTCAAGTATCTCTCTCCCAGGCGTTCCCTCTGCCTGGTAGCTAACAAGGAAAACAGCGTTTCTTTTTTCTTTACCAATCTTTCTAAGATAATATCTTGAAGGCCCTCCTTTTAGCATGCCAGCGCTTGCAACTATAACGCCAGGAGTTTTCCACGCCTTCCTCCTGTCTTGCCATCCACGCACGAAGAGGTACTCCTCCATCGCTTTTTCTAAGAGCTCAGGCCTTCTAAGGAACTTTCTGTGCATTAGAGAGATTTCACTCGCTCTTCTAATCATGCCGTCAACCCTCACTGGGTAAACATCGTTGTCTATGAGAATGGATAGTATTTCCTGTCCTCTACCGATACTGAATGATGGCACTAGAACCACACCGTTGTTTTCAATGACTTCCCTAACTGCATCGATAAATCTTTTCTCAACATCTATTCTTGGCGGATGGTCAGTCGAGCCATAAGTACTCTCAATAATGACGATGTCGGCTTTCAATCCATCTATCTTTGCTGGCCCAACAAGCTTTGTCTCCATAAGGTTCACGTCGCTCGTGTAGAGTATTCTTGTCGAGTCAACATCTACTATTGTTCCAATACTTCCTTGTATGTGACCTGAATCAAAGAAGCTTAGCAAGAATTGACCTGCGCTGACAGTCTGGCCGTGCTCGACTGGCTGTATGTTATCGATTAGCTTATTCACTTCCTCTATCTCGAAGTCCAAGTAGTAACCTGAGAGCTTTAGAAAATCCTCTAGCATTAGCCTAGCAGCGTCCCTGGTTAATTCGGTGGCAAACGCTTTGATATTCTTACTAACGTATAGAAGAGGAGCTGCTCCTATGTGGTCTAAATGAGTGTGCGTTAAGACAAGAGCCTCAACATCCTTGGGGGCAATTGGAAGCGGCATCACTGGATTATCTTTTTCATCAAAGTTGACTCCATAGTCCAGCAGGACGTATTTCCCATTTCTACCAACAGCTATAGCTGCTCTTCCCACCTCTTTGCCACTGCCAAGTATCTTAATCTCTATATTGTTGCCGCTCACTTTTGTCATACCTACTAATCACTTGGTTAATTTAGAAATTTAATCGTTATTCCTCAGCTAAATTAATTTTTGGATAAACACATCTAAACACAGGGGAGGCGTTTTGTTCAAGATTAACCCTAGGGAAATGAAGAAAATGATGAAACGCATGGGCATAGAAATGGATATCGAAGAGCTTAGCGACGCGGAGAGAGTAGTAATAGAGAGGTCAAGCGGCGTACGTCTTCTGATCGATAACCCGCAGGTGACCGTTATGAGAATGAAGGGACAAACAATCATACAAGTAGTAGGGGAAATCAAAGAGGAAATTCAAGAGATGAAAGAAGAAGAACAGGTTGAAATTAAGCAGGAAGACGTCGAGTTAGTCGCCCTGGAAGCCGGAGTAAGCCTAGAGGAGGCTAGACAAGCACTGTTACTCACAAAAGGCGATCTTGCTCAGGCAATACTGCTTTTGCAGTCAAAGAGAAAAACCTAGGCATCGAGTATATATATTTGTTTTTAAGGATTAGTTAGTAGTATACATTCACAGGAACCGAAAATGTCAGGCGAAGTTAAGCTTAAGAGGCTGGATGGATTAATAGTTGCTCTCACAGGACCCGGAGAAAAGCCTTTTCTGAGATACGAGATCGTTAGGCCTCTTGGAATACTAAGAATATTATCCACGTATGTGCCACCCGAGCAAAGGGGACGAGGTTTAGCAGAGCTTCTAGTCAGAGAAGCAATAAAAATAGCTAGGGAAGAAAACTTAAAGATTGAGCCAGTGTGTAGCTACGCTCTATATTACTTCATCAAGTACAAGCAGGAAAGGGATATTCTTGCCGACTGGTTACAAGAAAAAACGGAGGATGAGCTGAACGCACTCTATCGATACGTAATCTCATTGGAAAAGAAGTAATTGAATAACGAAAACCAAAAGCATAGGCTTACTTCTAATGTTAACATAGTATTTCAGTGCTCGTCAACCATAATGAACAAAGTGGCATATCTTACCGTTTGAGCTTCCTTAGAATTTTTTCAACAAGTATCCTTGAGGGATCTATTCCTAACTGCAAAGCCCCTTTCCAGTTTGGAGACGCGTTAACCTCCAATACAAATGTTCCCTCATTTGTCTCCATTATATCTACCCCAGCGTAGAACAGCCCTATGCTTTCCGTGGATTTAATCGCTATATTTAAAATCTCCTCGCTTGGTTTGGCCTCAACTACCTTTCCTCCCTGCGCGACATTTGTTTTAAAGGAGCCTTCTCGCGCTACTCTGTAGTAGCTAGCAACGGGTTCCCCATCTATAACTAATACTCTAAGGTCTCTGTTGTACTTTTTCTCGTAGTATTTTTGTATCAATAGAGGCTGGTACCACGCTAAGAGCTGTCTGTATATGTTGTACGCGATATCCACGTTATCGATAAGCATTACTCCTCTCCCAAGACTACCTATTATAGGCTTGACAATTACTTTGCCCCACTTCTCCGTGTAGTGAAGAGCAGCATCTATGTTCACCGTTACTATTGTCTCCGGCACCCTAACTCCGTTCTTCATAAGGGTAATCATAGTCCTAAGCTTATCTCTGGCCTTGATAAGCCCTTCATATGGATTAACAACCAAAGTTCCTTTTTCCTCAAGGGCTTTTACCATATCGAACCTCAGGTTATACTCCTCTATGCTCTGAGGGCCTCCTACCCCCCTCACAATAGCAACATCTGCATCTAGGGGTATACTCCTAACGAATATCTTCTCCTCTCCATTCTCTATCATAACGTTAAGGTCCTGTAAGCGAACGTACTTAGCTTGTAAACCCAGCTCTCGGGCGCTCTTTATGATTTGAAGAGCCGTACGCGGCGGTGTACCCGCTGTGTGAAGAACGATTAATCTCGCGTTTCCCATACTAGACCACACATTTACTCAACTCTAAACAGATATCCCTTTAGATACCTAAGCTGCTCATCTATTATTCTTGTATATGAACACGAGTTTATAGGTGAATTGTGAAATAGAAGCCTTATACCGAAACCGTTGTTCGCGGCTTCTTTTTTAATCATTTCGAGTAACTCATTTTCTTTTAGATAGTAGCTGCAGCTACTTATGTAAACCAGGCCCCCTGGCTCTACCAATTTTAATACGCTTTCAATTAGCTTGGCGTACGCCCTAACTCCTTTATTATAATGAGACTTTGATGTAATAAAAGCCGGTGGGTCAGCTATTACTAAGTCGAATTTTCTCCGTTTTGCTATTAAGCTGTCACAAATCTTTTCTACTCTTCCTCTTATTAGCTCGTATGAATCTAAGCTATTTAACCGCATATTCTCGAGGGCTATTTTAATAGCTGTAGGGCTTTCTTCAACCATAACTGAGTTTACAGCTCCTGATAAAAGCGCATGGACAGTGAAGGAGCCATTATATGAGAATAAATCCAGCACTCTATAGCCATCAAGCTTCATCATGGATATTTTTTCCCTGATTGGTCGCTGGTCAAGGTAGAAACCTGTCTTCTGTCCCAGCTTGAAATCGACGACTAAATTGGCTTTGCCTTCCCTGATTATTTCTTTCTCTTCACCTCCACCTATAAGAAAGGCTCTCTCAACAGGCAAACCGAACTCTTTCCGACCTCTTTGGTCGTTCTTCAAGTATACTCTTTGTGAGATGCCTTCATCAACTATGATTTTTGCAAGCCTCATCTTATTTGAGTCCCAGCCAATACTCGATGATTGTATAACACTGGTTTTTCCATAAACATCAATTATTAGCCCAGGCATACCATCGCTATCAGCGTATACCAGGCGGTATCCAGCATAAGCTTTCTCGCCCATCAAAGTTCGTAGTTTGTATGCCCTTTGGATTCTCCATCGCATTATTTCTTCTAAAGTGTCAGGCGGTCCCTCAGATAAATATGCAAGTACTCTGAGGCCTATCGGACCTATTCTTTCGTAAAATCCATACCCCACGTGCTCTCCTTTAAAGAGAATCTTGACGAACGATCCCGACGGGACCGTTGAGTCCGCCTTTATCCATTTTGAATATATGGTGTATACTTTATCCCTTAAGCTTCTCTCCGCCTCACTTTTTATCTCGACAGTATGCAATAGACACCAACCCTAAGAAGCATCAAACAAATTCATGACAGGTTAATTATTCATTGAGATAATAAGACTGAGCTACCTCTTTGGCTTGAAAAAGTCAGCCAGCGTTTTCTGACCGCCAGCTGATACGCCTTTAAGGGTTTGCTCGGATACGCCGAAGTACGATAATATCCTTAGAGCCGCCGGTATTATCTGGTGGTCAACGTAGTAATCCACGTCTATTTTATCAATGCTCGCCTCGAAGTAGGGGACCGCCCTATCACCTATTCCTCCGGTTCCCTTAACTATCACGTACCCCACCTTGTCCCCGGGACCTATCTTTATCCCGGCCTTCATATATCTCTTAGCCACCTTTACGTGTGGAGCTTCAACTTCATATTCATTCAGGTTCTTAGTAATGGTCTTCCATATAACAAGCTTCTCCAACTCTACTTTTCCTTCTCTAAGCAATTTTATCAAATCCTTGACGTACTCAATGGCCTTACCAACGGATCCCTCCATGAGCACTATTTTCGCGACGTTTACCTGGACTTCCTTAGCTATATCAGTCCAGTCTCCTCTTACCGCTTCAAATCCAACCATGTCTATTGAGCCGTCAATCGTCAGTCCAGCATACCTTTTCTTAGCCTCCGTGAAGAAAACTCTCCTGTATATCTTATCTATTTTTACCTCGAATCCAAGCTCCTTATCTATCCATTCTATGAGCTTACCTATTTTATCTTGGTCATAACTGGTGAAGAGGCTGTCTGTATCGCCATATATGACCTCGAGTCCCAGTTCCTTTGCTTTTTGAATAGCTCTAAGAATAGTGTGTCTTCCCCAGGCAGTAACTGCTTCCGCGCACTCTCTGCAATACCACCTGGCAGCAGCCCAACCCATGTACCCATAAGCAGCGTTTGCCAGGACCTTCATTGCTTTTTGACGTGCATCTAGAACTTCGTATTCAGGTGTGTCCTTCGGTATGCTCTTCATCTGTTCTCTTATCGCTCTTCTAGCTTTTAGTAGTGATTCTAGGACGCTCTTGAAGAATCCCGGAGGCTCGGCTCTGAACCTGTGGCCAACATCGGGCGCTATGTTTACTTTCGCGCTCTCCGTTGGTTCACGAATAAGCGTGTCTGGGCCAACATTGTATTTTATCATAATGGAGGGATACATGCTAGTGAAGTCCAGCACAGCAACATTCTCGTGTACCCCTGGTTTTGGAGTAAGGACTATTGCCCCTTTGTAAGGCTCAGCCTCTCTCTCAATCCTGTTGGGCACAAGCTCATTATGCTTATATGCCTGTCTCATTAAGTAAAACTCTAGCCTGAACCCAACGCTAGCAGCCATTATTTGGTCGAGAGGGATGCCCGTCAAGCTCGTTAGCTGTATACCGTATGGGAGAAACTTCTCCGCTAGCCCATAGGTTGATTTCACGTCATCCAAGTTGTATTTCAGCACCTTTCTTCTAGATTCTCCGCCCTCATCCCATAGCTTCGGTATCATGAACCAATCAAGATTTGTTCTCTCGCTTTTCTTCATAACGCCGAAGTAATCGGCGACTTCATCGAGAGTTTTCATCTTTATCTCGGGGACTTCCTCAGCGAAGTTGTATATGTCTAGGCTTAACCTGCCAGGAATGCTGATATGGCCTAGAACACTTGTTGTTGGTGGAGAATTAACTCTTCTTCCAATATCAAGAACTATTCCATGCATACTGCTTCTCTGAACAAGGTAAGGCCAGTCAAACTGGTTGCTGTTGTAACCAACAATTATATCTGGGTCCTTCGAACGAATGTACTCGATGAACTTGATTATTAAGTCCTTGTCGTTTTTGTCCTGAGAGACAAATTGTACTGCTTCGTCCTTATCTATTACGCCAATGATTATAACTGGGTCACGGCTAGGATTAGGCGTTCCATAAGCGTTATATACCTCTATGTCGATAGCCATCAAGCTTAGGTCACGCAAAGTAACTGTTCCCGGCACTTCCTTCAAATTTCCGACTAGGAAATAGGTCTTTGAAACACGGTATCCTGGAAGATTAGCCTCTTCTACATCGGCAGTGTACCACCTAAATGGCTTCAGGTCCTTATCAATAAGGTATCTCAGAGAGAACCTGACATCGGCTTCCAAAACCTCTTTTACATAAGGCAGCTCCTTTACCTCTTCTCTGTACTCCCTCACAGCTTCAGGTATCACGGTTGTAACTTTGAGAGCTTTGACAGGTTTACCGAAGTACTTTTTCTCAACGATATCGACCGAAATAATGGGTGACCTAGGCTTGCTTAATCCATAAATCCTCTTTATTAGCTCGCCGATTCTCTCCTCGCTCCCCTGCTCCGGCAAAACATAGAAGTATGGCCTAAAGCTTCTGTCTATTATTACGATTGGCTCTCCTTTCTCGTTTTTGCACCAAAGAATAATCCATGGCTCTTTGCCAACAACTTCGTACGTATTATCTAGGAGAAGGAACTTTAAGTTCTCTATAGGCATGTTGCTCAAATAAGATAGTTAGTTTTTCATGAATATTAAAATATTCATTATCTTAAAACAAGATAATTAAAAAAAGGTAAGGTGAAGAGCAGAAATGCTTAAGAAATTATTCTTCACAACGCTTTTGGTAATATTTACTTTGATTTCAGCGCATTTGTTAATAGAAACAAGCGCTCAGGTCGAGGAGCCAATAGTTGTGAACATAGATACACTTGGACTCGCATTTATTCAGATAAACGGAACCTTCATTGGCAGCGAGTATCTACAGTGTATTGGAGAGCCACTATACATATATTCGTTTTACCCATCTGACCTGGTCACGTATTTAGACTTGGAATCAAAAACCATTCTTCTTATGGCGACGAGCGACCAGCCAGTTAATTATAATTTGACCTATGTTTCTCTTGTCGCGAAGCCCGTTGATACAAACTCTTGGGTATCGCAATTATACGTACCTACCACCACATTGTTCATTCTGCCTGAGGGCTCTGTGGTAAAGCAGGTGAACCCACCGCCACGAGAGACCTATAAGATTGGTAACAAAATAGCTATCCTGGTAAATCCGGGCAACATAACGATAAGCTATGTGCTGCCTTCCGCCCAGCCACCTCCCGTTACCTCTCCTGCCGTCACCTCCCCCTTCACCAGCACCACTGCCCAGCCAGCGACGCCTAAAACGACATACATAGCTATAGTGCTAGTGATCGTGGCTCTAGCCATAGCAGTTTACTATTTGGTATCTAGGAAGAGAACATCAAAAGGAATAAGTGATATAGAAGCTTACCTGGATGATAGGGACCGGGCAATAATCAATTACTTAAAGGAGAAAGGCTCAGCCACACCGACAGAACTGATGGAAGCAACCGGAATTCCTAAATCAGCATTCTATAGAAGAATAAGCAGGCTGGAGAAGCTTGGAATCATAGAGATAGTTGATTTAGGCATGAAGAAGGTTTATCGATTGAAAGAAAAGCCAAGCTGATTTTATAATTTAAAGTCTTTTTCCCATTTAGTAGGTTTGCTTGGGGCAAATAGTTTTTAGTCCCGCCTTTTTCCCGAAGAAGGTCCGGGGATTTATACTAAAAGCAGTTTTGACATATTTGATTAACGGCGAGAGGCGTGATGGCAAGGAAAGAATGGATAAAGATAGCGTCTATCCTAATGGTCTTAGTTATAGGTCTCTCGGCATTACCGCTAGTATCTTTTGCTGAGACAACAAGTAACAGCTCAGACCAGGCTACCAATCAACAAAACGTTGTTGGTGTTGTCAATGATTGGGTTAACAGACTAAAGGAAACGATAAAAACATCAGCAATGATTAGTGAACAGAACAAAGAGAAGCTGATGTCCCAGCTGGACACAGCTTTGCAACTAGCCAATAAAGGTGACATACAAGGAGCAATAAGAGAGATAATAAACGTTACAAGGCAATATACAGTTATGGTTAACGAGCAAGCTAGAGAAAGAATAAGGCAGACAGTAGAAGAAAAAGTAAAAGCTATACAACAAATAAGAGACTTAATACCACCTGAGGCGCAAGAGCTAATCAAAAACGCTAACAAAACCCTGGATGAAATAGGGAAGGGAAAAATTAATCCAGAGGAAATACACAAGGTCGTGAAACCTATCACCATTACTAAGAGAGAGGTAGAAAAAAGCCAACAAGTCTGCTGGAACATTGTTAAACAAATTGCAACAGACGAGGAGAGCAGGGAGTACCTAGGCAACATGACGGGTACCTATATCCCCACGGGGGTCACAGCACTACTTTATCCAGCACAGAAGCTTATTGAAAACGTAAAGTTTATGGCTCAGAGGATGGGCAACCAGGACATCCTAAATATAACGTCGTTGCTCGAGGAGAGTATAAGCTTAATTAAACAAGCAGTAGCGAAGTTTGGGCAGGGAGACTATGAGGGATTCAACACTACGATTAGCCTAGCTAAGGAGAAACTTGACCAAGCAAAAGAGCTAATAGTGAAGCCAACAAGCAAGAAAATGGGAACAATGAGCCTATACAACATGTTGCTAACAGCATCAAGGATGATTGAGCTAACAATAATGAATGTTGAAAAAGTCCTGGGAGGAATACTGAATGAGAACAAAGTGATGGTTAAAGGGGTGGTGCTGCAGTACAATAACACCACTAACGAGCTTGTTGTTCTAGGCTCAATGCACGTAGTGGTTAAGAGCCCTGAAAATAAGCTCAGGTCAGCAGGCTTCGCTCCAGTAATAGGTAGCTGGACCGTCAAGATAACAAACGAAACTAAGATAAATGGTAATCTAACAGAAACTGCGATAGTGTTGGTCATCGGCAAATCCAAGGTTGATAATGGAAAGATAATAGTTATAGCCGACGAGATATACGCCAACAACATCCAAAAGCTATCGGAAGTAGAAAATGAAGTAGAGGAAACAGCTCCTCAGCAAGCATCAGCGATAATAGGTATAAACGCTTAAAAGCTTTTTTTCAACAAAACCTTTAATTTAATTGTTTTTTGTTTTTTCTCGATCTCAATGCTGTTCTTATAGTACTTTTTCTTAATCCTTAGCAAACCAATAACTCCTTTGTTTTTGGATAAAATAGCTAGTTCATAATCGCTTATCGGAACAATAGTGACTTCATAAACGTCTACATCCAAGTCGAAGTATAAATATATTGAAAGCTCACCTGTGATGTGGTTGAACTCGTAAGACAAATCGATTAAACTGTTCTCAAATGAGCCGTTAGCTTCACTGGCCTCCTGTTTCTGGGTTCCAAAAATCTTCTTTATGAAATCTATAAATAGCAAGTTTCTACACCTAAATATTCATTGATGATAATTTTTCGATAATATGATGCTTGGTTACCAGCCCCACGAGTCTTTCTCCTCCCTCAATCACAGGTAAGCCTCCTATTCTGTTCTCGAGCATTACCTCAGCGGCTCTGCCAAGGTCATCGTCAGGCATAGTTGTAATAGGATTGGGCGTCATTATATCAATAGCTACTGGAACAATATAAAACCTGACTCCACCAGTCTTGCCCTTAGGCAAAACGGAGTCTCTTTTCACGAATGGTTTATCAAGCATTTTTGGAGGAATCTGCACAAAAGCTATATCCTTCTTGGTTATTATTCCCACCAGTGATTCTCCATCTACAACAAGAGTCTTCATGTAGGGCTTGGTCTCCATGGATTCTATTATTTTTCTGAGAGATGAGTACGGAGATACCCTTGGCGGGTCAATGTCCATTGCCTGCCCCACTGTGTAAATATCACCGGCGTTCTCAGCGTATGCTCTCAGGGCATCTGTCCTTGTGAAGATGCCTACCAGCACTCCTTCGTCATTAACTACCGGTAAACCTCCAATGTTGTATTTCAGCATTATTTGGCAAGCTTCCTTGAGGCTTGTTTCTTCCTTTACAGTCACAGGGTTAGGAGTCATCACATCCTTAACTAATATATCAATAAGCGGCTTGTAGTATAGCTCAGGTAGACTAACAGAATACATGATATCGGTCAAAGTAATAATCCCTTTGACAAGACCATCCTCAACTACAACCAGTCTCCCGATACCATATCTAAGCATGGTGTTTCTGGCATGCATCAGCGTATCGTTGGGGGATATGGTGACTACGTTTTCAGTCATATATTCTTTTACCAAAAGCATCTTTTCACTCCCCTGACATTAGTGATAAGAAGACATCGTACTCAGTTAAAATACCAACCGGTTCGTCGCCTTTAGTAATCAAGGCGAAACCATAATTTTTGTCGAGCATTAGCTCAAGAGCTTGTTCAAGAATTGTGTCCTCGCTTACCACCAGCATGTCTGTTCTAACCAGCTCCCCAACACTGATCATCAGTGACTCCTCAAGCGAGCCTTTTAGAGAATTTTTAATTGCCTGCCCACTAGTGAAATAGTTAATTATGGCTCTGTAATCAACATATCCTATTATTTGGTCTGCCTCGTTTTTCACGAAGATGAACCTTAACCCAGAGTTACTCATCTGCTTTATTGTTTCTCTCAGAGTTGATGAATAGCTCGCTAGTGGGATAAAACCTATCGTTGCATCCTTCACTTTTCGGCCTATCTTCAGTCCTCTTAAATACCTAAGAACGTCATGAACGCTTATCACCCCAATGGGACGCTCTTCGTTATCAACAACGGGTACCAAATCAATTTGCTCAGATAGGAACAATCCTACTACCTTGTCGAGCTTATCAGTTATTCTCACGAAGGGGAAACCCTTTCTACCGATTTCCCCAATAGATATGTTGATAGCCTTGTTTATGTCCCCATCGAAGCGGTTAAGCACTATATCGTACAGCTCACCGCCACCCAGGTAGTTCAGGACATCCTCGACTAGCAAAACTCCCCAGTACTTATCCCTGGGCTCCTTCACAACCACGCTCCTGACCTTCTTCTCACTCATAATCTTCAGTGCTTCTATTAATGGAAGAGTTTTGCTACCAGTGACGGGAGGCTTTGAGGAAACTCTCTCAGCATCACCCTCGTTTACATACTTAGATGATGAGAAAGAAGGTTTCCCATCGCTTCTCAATACTCTGTAATGGTCTACTCTTCTAGGAGATCTGAAGCTCATCTCTACCACCCTAGAAGGCCTCTGAGCACATCTGCTCTATCAATAATACCAATCAAACTCTTGGCTTCATCTGTGACAACCAGCCTGCCAATGTTTCTTCTAACCATTATTTCACCTGCTAGTTCGATAGGGTCCTTTGGCAACACAGTTATCACGGGCCTGTTCATGACCTCCTTCACAGGTATTCTTAGTGGTTCGCTTTCTGATTCTAGCCTAATTCTTGCTTTTCCCTTTGAGAGTATATCATACTGGGTAATTATCCCAACAACCTTGTTTTTCTCATTCACTACCGGCAGCCCACCATACCTGTGCTTGAGCATCAAGTACCAAACCTTTGTTAAGAGGTCATCTTGCTTAACAAATACCACGTCTCTGCTCATGACTTCCTCAACTTTAACAGTGTTTTTGTCGCTGGTTGAGCGGTGATATAGTAACCACATAATGATATTTTCTAGCCCAAGCATTCCTTGATACTCTTCTCCCTTTACCACTGGAACATACCACTCATCTTTGCTGAGCATTTGCTTAGTTGCAAGAACAACATCTAGGTTTTCGTCGAAGATGAGAGGAGGCTGAGTCATTATATCTTTAACCTTTAGCTCGCTCTTCGTTGAAGTCACACTAAGAATCTCTAATCTCGTTACTATCCCCAACAACCTTCTCTCATATTTATTATTGATGACGGGCAGTACACGAGCCCCCGTAACCCTCATTATTTCTCTTGCTCTAGTCACCTTGTAGTTAGGCTCTAAAAAAGGAGTTTTGACATCCATTATGTAAGAAACAGATATGTTCTGAACCAGCAATAACACCATATAATAAATTGAATAGGTTTCGATATAAAGATTTCCTAATAAGACACATTCCAAGATTTTTTATGAATAAATTACGTAATTAATTCTTACAATTATCTTTTTCTTATTCTGAGTAGCTCCAGAAACTCTGGAGCCAAAGAAATAACGTCTCCCTCAGCAACGATACCCACAAGCCTACCGTTTTCCACCACAGGCAGGTGACCTATATTTTTCTCCTTCATTAAGTTAGCTGCTGCTGACACGCTGGTATCAGGAGAAACAACGATGACGGGCTTGGACATAATATCTTTTGCTTTCAGCGTCCTAACATCTAAGTTCTTAGCCAAAACCTTCTCAATAAGGTCTCTCTCCGTTATTATCCCTAAAACTTCTCTTTTATCGCCGATCACCACGACGCTTCCGATCTTATTCTGAATCATTATGTTTATGACTGTTGATAGAGGAGTTTCTGGGGATACGTACTTTACGTCAGTTACCATTATATCTCTTATTAGGAGATACTCTCCTCGGCTCATTTTGCCGTCTCCTCAAACAAGATTAGGTGTTTAAACTATAAATTTAATTTTCGATGGGCCTGGGACCAGCTTTTCGATTTCGGACTGTGATGGTATGTAACGATAATTCACTTCTCTTAGCCTTTTTCTTATTCTCTTGGCTATTTTGCTGGGGGGGTTCTCACCAGGAAGCAAGTAGCCTAGCAGGTCTCCTCGTTGCTTAACAGAGTCCTCTGAGCCTATAGTGAACCTAGCATAGCCCTCCATAATCTCCACGCCGAAGGCCAGCTGCAATGGAACATTCTTTACATAGTTCTTTTTTCCATATATCATGAAACTCCCAGTAACTATGTACTCGCCTGAGGGAGGCGTCTTCGAGACTTGCTCTCCAGTTACATAAAAAACATCTATTGAGGCTAACCCAGCTTTCCATGCCTTACTAAAACACGCAGCTATGACGGAAGCATCGTGGATGTCTTCTGTTTTTGGTTCCACTCCCGGCGTGATTTTTAGTATCGTGGCCGCAGCGCCCTGTATATCCGCATGGAAGAAGAGGTCGTTCTTTTCCAGGTATTTCCTGACCAGGCTTTCGTTTTGCTGGGAGTCCCGACCAGCTATTATTAGTAGCTTGTTACGAGTAAAGCTCCACACATATCTTTCGTACCAGTAGGTTTTTCTAAAGCCCATTAAGACCTCGCTCGTTCTTTTCTCCAGCTCTATTTTTTGTTCTTTTATTTTGTTTTCCAGGTCAGCTATCGCTTGCAAGGCTTTTTCGTGCTTTTGTTTATACTTTTTGTACTGGTCGTAGTATTGAGTAACTAGCTCTTTTGCAGTGAGCCTTACGTCTAGCACTACCTCCAAGTCATTTATCTTAATGGTGATTTTCCCCTCGTTGGGCTGCGTCTTTATTATGCCTTTGCACTTGTGAATGAGAGATTCCCAGCCTTCCTTGCTTATTTCTTCTTTAGCACAGTCGAGTACTTCTTCTACCCATTCTCTGTTCAATAATATAGAATCAGCCATTCTCTTGTACTCCATAGCTTTCTCCAAGTACCCCTCAGCCCTTCTCTTTTCACTTTCAATAGTTTTCGCAAGCTTGTCTATCGCCTCCTGCAGTCTTCTTGTTTCAGCAGATACCATGAGCTCGCTCATCAATTTGTAGAAATAGACATCGATTGCCTTATCCAGATTTTCCATTTCCGTAACGACGAGGCCCATTTTCTCCAGAAACGTTGGTCTGAAAGGCGAGAAGTAAACAGGCTTATCGTCTTGATAAACGATGTAGCCTTTTCCAGCTTCAATGGCCTCGCTTATCACGTTCCATAAGCTAACACATAAATCGTCTCCTCTGCTTCTGGCCTCAAGCAACAAGTCTCTTGGAAAAACCTTCAGGACCTCCGGGTTACCGATGCAATCACTCTTGCTCGGCATAGCCCCTGCAAGAGGTGGATATTGGTACGGTATGCCAATGGATATTTTTCTATCTTTCATCTCTTTGTACTCGGATGAGTATTTAATCACGTTTTTTTCATCAGTAATGATGAGCTCTCCTCTGGGTAAAAGCTCAACTATGATTTTGAATCCATCATGAAGAACTATCTCCAGGAGTCTATCGAAGCCCACCTGCCTCACATCAATGATCTTTTTATCGCGAATCAGCTGTCTCATCCTTGTTACCTCAGGCGAAGCGGAGGATTTATCCACAATTTTCATCTCGGTAAAATGCACTCTCACTGCTGGTTGCAAAAGAACGTCGGTTACCCCGTAACCACGCGTTCTCAGCTTTATTAGGAAAATTTTTTCGCTGGGCAAGAGGAAGACGTTATCTATGTAGCTACCGGTCACTTTTTCATAATTGGATGATATCCAGGCCTTTAGGTCAAGAGCAGTAAAAGCTTTTTTTGGGAGTTGAATTTCTTTGATTACTGGTTGAGACATAATGCATCTACCATTCGTGACTCCGCAGGGAAAGCTACTGTTGGCGAAGGGGTTAGCAGGAGTGTTAACAGGCCTTCTAGCTTCATATCTTTATCCTTCGCGTTTAAATGGTTTCCAAACATTCTATCTAGTCGTGGTTATATATGTGTTGGTATCCATGGCTCTTACTGGGTTAGCTAGAAAAGCTAACCCACCGGTAGCTGTTGGTCTTTATGCTATGATTAAGGGGATAATGACGTTCTTCTTCTCAATGTATCTAACTATGCTAAGCGTATATATCTATGCGTCATGAGCTCCTGGACTGAATTGTTCTGGCTAAGAACTCTACCTTAAAGAACAAAAATCATTTATACTGTATCGGTCCAGGTTTTTCGATTCCACAACAAATATCGGCTCCAGCTCTCCAGAGCTCCATGCACGAGTCGTTGAGAAAGTCTTGTTCAGCTTTGCTTACGGTTTTCTCGTGCATAGTAATGATGATTTTGCCTCCCTTTTTACATACGTTGTATAGATTCGTAGTAGCTTTTCTTAGTAGTTCGCCCAGCCCTCCTAGCACCGTTATGCTCAGTACTATGTTGAACGAGTCTTCTCTGAATGGAATACTGGTTATATCTCCTATGACTGCATCTATTTTTTCGCTGGGCTTCGTCTCTTGGTACGGTTTTTTTATGAGCTTGCTTATATCAAGAGCAACTATCCAGTAATTATCGCTGTTTTTAAGGGATAAAACTAGTTTCTCAAATAGCAACGTCCCCGCACCTGCATCTAGCATTCTCTTATTGCTAAAGTCAACTTTTCTCAGGAGCTCTAAATGCTTTAATGTCTGTTCATAGCCATATAATTCATCGTAGACCTCGGTTAAAACATCATAGGTGCTCTTGATTGTGCTTAGAGACTCAGTTGTCGTTTTTCCCTGAGAAGAATCTTTCAAGGGATTTCTCCCCCGTTCTCTTCTCTTCAATGTACTTCGCATAAATCTCCTTTGGGTTAATCTCAACCCTCTTTATTCCCAACTTCTCCGCGAGCATAGCTGCCTCTCTACTGAAGCCAACGGATACCAATATGCCTCTTACCTTCATGTTTCTTCTTTGCGCCTCAAGCAAATATTTGTACAACTGCACTACGGACCCCACACCAGCTTTCTCATCTTTAACCTCAATAAGGACATCGTTATTCATTTTATCCTTAGCATAGAAATCAACATAGAAATCACCTATTCTGTATTCCCGCTCTACTATTCTGAGCCCTTCTTCAACCAGTGATGGTTCTTTCTCGATGATGTTCTTTAGCTCTTCTTCATCCACATACATCGTGAACTCACCTGCATCACTTAATCCAAAGCCAACAATAACGATGTAAACATCCTCGAAGACAACGCGAAGAATTTCTCTAGGGCTAGCTCTAACTGAAACAAGCTCTAGCCCTCTACCTCCCGTGACTCTAATAGTTATTCTCGCTGAGCCTGGCTGCCAGTTGACTGGAGCGAAACCTACAGGTCTATGCACAAGAACAGACCCATCCTGCTTAACGATTACTATTCGGTCCCCGCTCTCAAGCCTACTCTTGCCCCTACCCTCGTAGTCCACACTGCATCTCCCAATAATAACTAGGAGGTGTTTCTTGTCTAGAGCGTTTTTTATCGTTGCCGCGAGCTTATCAGCCTCACTGCCCGTCGCGATATCTATCTTCTTCAAGTCATCGACGACCATAAACAATTTTCTTGTTTATCCACAAGTTATTTTTTGATAAGCTGATGCTAATTAAAACAACACCGTCAATAAGGGAGAAAAAGTGTTAATAGTTATTGAGCACCTTGAGCCGGAACTATCAAAATGGTTGCTCATCGAGTATAAACACGCAGCGCAAATCGCTAGGGGGAACCTGCTAATAACCAATGTTTGTGACAAAAACGAGGTAGCTATTCTAGAAAAAATAGCTAGAACAAGATGCGAGAGCGCCTCTCAGCTTTTCCCAAGAGCGATTGTGCTGGATCCCTCCTCAACGGAGCTTCTATCTCCATCTGATAAAGAGATATCCGATGTATTTGTCATTGGGGGAATACTGGGAGATCACCCTCCGAGAGGCAGGACGAAGGTTTTGCTAACAAGCAAGTTCAGTAACCCTGTTGCCAGGAGCCTTGGTGATGGTCAGTACAGCATTGATGGGGCTGTTTATGTTACGTACAAAGTTGTATTTGAGGGCTTGAGGCTGAGCGATATTCCGTACGTCGATGGAGTCAAGATTCTAAGCAGAAAAGGGTTTTTTGAGCACGAGATTTACTTACCATTCAGGTACCCTCTCATTGATGGCAAACCCTTGATTCATCCCGAGCTACTCGATTATTTGAAAGGAAGGATAGTTGTTGATGAGCAGAGGTTGCTGAACAAAGAGGAATAAATTTAAAATCTTCGGTGATACTGTAAAGTAAAGTAGCGCTTAGAAACTGCTGGTGAAAAGATTGTCGTCTAAGAACGCCCCCCCACTGAAGTACCTGAAAGACGCTAAGGGAAACACTGTTTTAGTTAAGCTAAAAGACGGTGAGGAGTTCGTAGGCATACTTGATTTCTCGGACAGCACAATGAACGTTGTTCTGAAGGACTGCCTGGAGCTAAAGGAAAGAACAGGCGAGCTGAAAACAAGATACGGAACTATATTTATCAGGGGAAGCAACATTCTGTTCATAAGCCTAAATTACACGCACGTTGAGTAGCTCTCAGAGAAATCATCGGCTTCTCCTAACTCAGTTCTCCATAAATGCGCATTCATTCTTTTCGATAAGATAGAAAACAACAAAGAATTGTTAATGCATTCTCGGTAAAAAGGGAAAATACATTTAAATGTGGTTTTTAACTAAAGCTTAAGCATTGATACTAAAAACTAAATGAACTGATTGCAGGTGAGCTAAATGAGCAGAAACATAATTGTGGAATACACACCTTGGGATACTCCAGATAAGCTCGCAGTTGAGCTCGTAGAGAGGAAGGGTCTCGGTCACCCAGATTTTATTGCTGACTCAGCCAGCGAGGAGAGCAGTGTTCAGCTTTCACAGTATTACCTTCGACAATACGGGAGAATTCTTCACCACAACCTTGACAAAACCTTGCTTGTAGGTGGTCAGGCCCAGCCAAGATTCGGTGGAGGAGTGGTCCAGCACCCGATATACATGCTTGTATCAGGGAGAGCCACCACAGAAGTAACACTTAGTGATGGAGGCGTTGAGCAGGTACCCATAGGACCGATTGTAATAAAGGCGGTTAAAGACTGGATAAAAAGAAGCTTTAGGTTCCTGGACCCAGAAGAACACGTGATTGTTGATTATAAAATCGGGAAAGGTAGCGTTGACCTAAGAGGCATATTCGACCTCGGAACAGACGTGCCGCTCGCTAATGACACAAGCTTCGGGGTTGGATTTTATCCATACACAACCCTCGAGAACCTTGTTTTAACAACGGAAAGAACGCTTAACTCGCCTGAATTCAAAGCAAAAGTACCGGAGCTCGGCGAGGACATCAAGGTAATGGGGCTGAGGCAGGGAAACAAAATCAAACTAACTATCGCCGGAGCATTTATTAGCTCCCTAGTAAGTGACGTGGACCATTATGTATCAGTGAAGACAGAGGTTATAGAAAAAATAAAGGATCTTGCGGCCAGAATAGTACCGGAATACGATGTCGAGGTATTCATGAACACAGGGGACAAGCCAGATAAGGGTATAGTTTACCTCACAGTAACGGGGACAAGCGCTGAGCACGGTGATGATGGCGCTACAGGTAGGGGTAATAGAGCTAATGGACTTATAACACCCATGCGCCCAATGAGCTTGGAGGCAACAGCCGGCAAAAACCCAGTCAGCCATGTCGGTAAGATATACAATGTAGTTGCGTTCATTGCCAGTAAAAGAATATACGAGGAATCCGGAGGGGAGGCCCCAATCTCAGTTCACTTGTTAAGCCAAATTGGGAAGCCGATCGATCACCCCCTTATAGCTAATGTGAAAATTTACAGCAAGACTCCCGGCCAGCAGAGCTCTTTGGCTAGGCTGGCACAGGAGATACTTGAAGAAGAGCTAACCAACATTAAGAAATACACGGGATTAATAATAGAAAGAAAGGCTCCTCTCTACTAAAACCAATTTGTTTTTCTGAGCTAGTAGCTTAACTAATCATGTAGCCTCCTTCTTCCTCGAGCCTTCTTTGTATTCCATTAGTAGCTTTAGAATCTTTGTTCTTTCCTTTTCAATTTTCGTTTCGCGCGCATATTCAGCTTCTTTCTCTAGCGTGTTGATTACTTTGGGGTCACAGACTAATAACTCATTGTTTATTAATTCACAGTTGTATTGACTTTTAGCATCGCATAAGACGCCGACTCCCTCTTCCAGGAAGCTCCCTTTTAGGCTTTGCTCGCATTCATAGATGGTTATTATACTCTTGATTCCGGTCTCAACCAAAATACTTGAGTTGAGGTCAGCGAGCTTTTCAGCAAAACAATAATTAACTTTAGCTTCCTTAAGCTTTTCCTCAAGGAAGCCTTTAATAACGGCATCGCATCTGGGAATAACAATTTTCCTGTTCAGGGATAGCTCCTTAATTGTATCCAAAAAGAAGCTCTTTATTGACCTCTCGGCTTGAAGCTCCTCTTCAACTTCCCTTAATTTAGTTGATATGGTGGAGAGAGCGTTGTAAAGCGACTCAATTCTCCGGTCGCTGGAAATGATTGATTCTTGGCTAGATAATTTCTTGTTGAGCTCTTCTTCCAGTCTTCTTATCTCTTCTTCTTTCTTTTGAATTTGCTTGTATAGAAGCTCCTTCTCTAGTTTTAGCTTCTCTATCACCTCAATCAGTGTTTTGGAGCTTTTTTCTTGTCTAGTCAGAGGCGCTGATGGGACAATTGCCTCCTCCGTGAGTATCATTTCGTTTATTAATTCTTCCACAGCATCAGCAATGCTTTTTCCTTCCACAACTTTTAGCTGTACCTTCTTTATAGGTATGTTTAGACCTGTTTTTCTCAGGTACTCCTCGGTTTCCAGGAGTTTTCTTCTTATCTCTCTATAAGCAATGTATGCTGCAGCGAGTGCATCGCGCGAATGACTATCCTTTATCACTATGTTCTGTGTGCTTGAGTACATACTTGCTATTTCTCTTTTTAGGCGAGTCTCTACCTCCTCGTAGGGGGTGAAAATCTTCGCGTTTAGGCTAGATGCAAGCTTTCTAACGGCTTCAGGAACAGGGTGAACATCAGTAGCAATTATAACGGGCTTACCGTATTTACTGATTAAATCTGTTATCTCGGCCCTGCTGGCCTCCCTCACAGTGTCTATGTATAGAACCTTTCCCTCGATACTCATTATAGCTAGGCCGAAGTTGTATCCAGGGTCTACACCAACAATGATTGGTTGCTCATCCTCTTCTTTCTCCTCTAATGAGAGTATCCTTATTACTGGTTTCAATTCTATTATGGCGTCTTGGTACTCTCGCTGGGAAACTAGTTTTTTCACCTCGTTTATTGGAGCGTAAATAATGAATACAGCTTTTTCTAGTCCACCAATGCTTCTTTTGTAATAAACCTCGTATTCTAGTCCACCATTCTTTAGGCTTGATTGGATCTCGCTTGATAGCTGCTTTATCACGCTTCTTATTTTTCTTTTGTACCTATTACTGCTCATGCCCCCTTTGCCTTCAACCCTTGCTTTCCTAATCACGAGCTTTGTTATCTCGTTCTTCGAGAAGACTGGTTTTCCTACCCCATTCTTAGCTAGGATAGCCAGGATATAAGCAGTTTGCATGGAGGAAGGCTTCCGAGCGTCATCGATGAGCTTATGTTCTTGAGCCATATCTATTAGCTTACGTGGATGCCCTTCTTCACCTACGTTTATCCATACTAGGCTGGTCTCAGGCGGCAGTAGCTCACCTATCTTCATTAACAACTTCTTGTTGGATGCAAGCTCTTGCAAACTATCAACAGCTATGACGCTAGGCTTGATTTCCCAGGTTATCCTAAAGAGCCTGGCAAGCGATATCTTGTTTAACTCCTTGATGTAATCACCATTACATAAAATAACAGCTGAATACAAGGGGCTTTTTACTCTTGATTGGGGAGACCCCGATACAAGGTCCACTCCTATTACGCATTCTTTCATGGAACTTTCGCTTGGCCCCACGATATAACCTCGAAGATCCTGATAAATAAGGTGTGTGAGTCGTGCTCTAATACTAACTTAGTTGTTGTTTACTTAATAAACATAAAAAGTTACAACTGAAAGCCTAGCTTTTCAGGGCGGGGATGAAATATAAATGCTTTTCTTGTTTTAATAGAGAATCGTGGTTCCCCCAAACCAGCGTGGGGGTGCGGGGAGCACAACCACTCATGCCATGCAAGCTAAGATGGGGGGATATCTGGCCACACCGACTGCTCCTCAAATGGAAGATGTAAATCCGAGTAGATGAGAGGAACCAATGAAGCCCCTAAAGAGAGCCCACGTTCCCACTGGGCGTGGAGAAAGTCAGTATTGGTTAAGAAGCCATTGAGTTCACAGTAGTTTTTCCAATATACCCACACTTATTGAGAAATAAATAAAGGACCCCGTTATATCAACGAGCGTTGTAATCATGGCTGCGGACATAGTTGCTGGGTCTATTTTCGCTTTGTAGGCTATGAATACGAGGAGTGCTCCTATGACGCTTGAAAGCGTAAGGGTTACTATCATTGATGAAGCTACGCTTATCCCAACAATAGTTGCGAAGTGCATTGACTTATCAGCGATTGTTGATATTAAAAAGGATATCGCGAGCACTATAGGGAATGAGGATAAGCCGATTAGCATCCCTACTAGGAGCTCCTTTTTTATTGCCTTTGGAACATCTTTAAGCGTTATGTGCCCAAGGCTAAAGGACCTTAAAAGAAGAGAAGCTGCCTGGCTACCGATGTTTCCACCACTATCAATTACTATCGGCAAAAAAGCTGCCAGTATAGCGTACTTCGCTATTTTATCTTCAAACGATGCTACTATTGATGCAGTAAAGAAATCCACAAGGATCAGGGCCAGTATCCAGGGAGCTCTGGCTTTGTATAGAGATAGGATGGGGGCAATCAAGTAATTATCAATGTAACCTCTGACGATTTTTCCAAGACCAGCCAAGGTCTCCTCGAGAGACTCCTCCTTGATTACATCCACTATGTCATCTATTGTAACCACGCCCAGCATCCTGCCTTTCTCATCTACAACCGGTACTTTCGTGAGGTCGAACTTCATCAACACCTCCGCTACTTCTTTCTGATCAGCATTACTATTTACAACGACAAAGTCCTTCCTCATGACCTTTATAACCGGTTTGCTTGGATCTTCCTTAACGAGCCGAGAGAGAGTGACCAGACCTATTAATCTGCCATCAGCATCGACGACGTATGCCTCATCCCATATCTCGTATTTACCTGAAATTAGCTCCTCCAAAGCAGTGCCCACCGTTGTCTCGGGAGACACCATGAGGACTCTCGTCGTCATAAGCCCTCCAGCCGTATCTGGCTTGTACTTCAGCAAGTTCTCGATAACCTTTCTTTTCTCCTTCGATAAAAGCTTAAGCACGTTCTTACGGGCCGAATCATCAAGGGACTGAACTACGTCAACCAGGTCGTCAGGGTCAAGGTGCTCCAAGCAAAAGGCCAGGTCCGAAGGCGTAATGCTACTTGCTATTTCCCTTACTATTTCTATAGGAGCATATGCAAGGATTTCAGCCAAGATGTGCAGAGACAAAACCTTGTATATCCTTTTTCTAACGTTTTCATCGAGCTTCGATAAAACAAGCACTCTTTCCTCTGGGTGAAGGTACTTAAACAAGCTATTAGCGATCTCCGGGCTAATAGAGAGCGGATCAACTAGGTAATCAAAAGATTCAGGAGCGAGTCGAAGAATATCGTAGTCCTCATCGGGATCGGCAAGCACTTCATCGAGCTTCTCTTTTATATATTCCTGGCTTTCTTCAGGTAAATCTGCTACCAATATTATCTTGGATAACCCATCCTCGACGTAGGAAAAGTTAAACAAGATGTTTCCGCCCGAGTCACTGATTATTTCATATATCCTCTTCAGAGTTCCAGCTCTATCCTTCGCTTTAATCAGCACCATGCTCTTTATAATCACGGTTCTCCACCCGTTATCTTCAATTAACCATTTTCTAAAATAACCATATATACGGCTTTTTTCACCATCGATTAATGGTTAGTTGATAGTTGAAAAAAGCTTTAGTTTGCTTAGTGCTCATCATGGTTACGTTAAGCTTCGCTAGCCAAGCCATCTCTAGTAATGTTGCCTCAGAGATAATAATCCGTGTTCCAGCAGTTTATGATTCTTCAGGGGAGGTATTCGAAATCACTGTTAGAGAGAACGTTAATGAAACACTGATTGTACAGGGACCAGGAACCATCGATAATGATACTCTCGCGTCAATCTGGTCATCCATATTTATTGCCAATATTCTCTCCAGCTCCCCCTATTGGAAATCAGGATTCACGATTGTTTTCCCAAGTCAAATTAAGAGCATCGGCGGCCCGAGCGCTAGCCTGGGCTTAACTATAGCTATTCTTAAGCTTATTAACAACGATAATGTAAACACGCTATACAACTACTCCATCACAGGGGCAGTTAACATCAATGGATTAACAACAGCTGTTGGAGGCGTAGAAGCAAAACTGAACGCTACCATAAAGATGGGTCTAAAAGGCATGGTTCTTCCAATAAGCAACCTAGTCGAAGTAGAGTCTCAAGCAAGTAACGTTGTTCCCGTGGCAAGTATTTATGAGCTCTACATAATGTCTCAGGGCTATGGTCTTAACTCCACGTTTATCAAGAGGCCCGTAACTGAGTACCCAGGGGATATAAGGGACTATCTGGATAACGTTTACTGGTACTTCAGGAATAAGACAAACGTTGAGCTAGATATCGTTAAGACATACATTAAATACGCCGATGAGGCGTATCTTCAAGGCAAAATGTACGCGGCCTCCAGCTTGGCGTTCACAGCGTATACCAGATATCTGCAGACCTTGTACTCAAATATGAACATAACCGAGCTTCACGCTAGGTACGAATCTCTCAAAGAAAAGTCTTCTATTCTCAGAGAAAAACTCGTGGAGTTAGAAAAACAGAAAGTCAGCTCAAAACTCGTAGGCCTATACGACGTAGAGTTGCTCTCATTAGGGGAATCGAGATTGTGGATGTGCATGAATCTACTAACCAGTTTTGAGCAATCCAATTTTACAGATAAAAACACATTGGCCCAAGCAGATGCACGTTGCCTAACAGCAGAATTCTGGATAAACGCGGCTAACACCAGTTTTGCTTCGCAACCATTAATTGATAGTGAAAGGATGAATGATTACATAAACATGTATATTTTCTATCTGGATAAATATGTGTGGTACGTCGAGTCGCTCATAACCAAGCTAAACGCGACTAACGAGCTATCGCAATACTTGTTGACTCTAAAAAGTACTTATCAGCTAATCACCGAGAACAAGGAGGCATGGAGCCTTCCATTGAAGCTCGGATTAACAACAGAACTAGCGCAGGACATAGCTATTTTTATGGACGCGTTCAACACTGAGACCGACTACCTGCTTGATAAGTACATAGCTGAGGAGTACAGAACGTGGTATATGCTCTACTCAAGGGCTAATCTTTATCAACTAGACTCAATTGTTTCCAACTTATACCTAGAGTACTCTGAGTTCATGAAAGATAAAGACCCATTAATAGCGTATCAAATGGCTAGCCAAGCAGTTGTTTCGCTTTACCCTATAATCATGTATACGAAAACATTTTCAAGCGAGCAACCTTCCGAATCATTGCTAATCGAGAAAAAAACGGTGAATACACTATTGAGTTGGGCAGCCTTAATGTTAATCATCTTTATTTCATCTTTTCTTGCTGGACTTGTGTTTGGAAAGCGTGCGCAAAAGGAGAGGCAGCTAGGGGAAACAGAGAGCCGACAATGCCTACAGAGCATATTCAATCATAGATTCCGGGGTCTCCACGTGAATAGTGAGGATAAGGAAACTAGTCAATAAAAGGAGTCTCTAATTCGATTACAGCCCTCTTGATGTCTTCTTGGAGATTTCTTACTAAGGAGGGGTTTCTCAGACATGCGGCGGGATGATACGTCGGTACAACCTTTATCACTAGATTATCTATTCGAAAAGTTAAAGTTCTGTCTCTGACTTCCTTTAGTTTCACGTTATTGTAATTGAGTATATCGTCTTTGTTTTTGAGAACTCCTATTAAGCTCAGCGCTTGCAGACCTGTTGCCCCGAGAGTAACTATTACCTTGGGCTTCAATAATTCGAGTTCTTTTTTCAAGTACGCTGAGCATGCGATAACCTCGTTTTTATAAGGCTTTCTGTTGTTGGGAGGCCTGCACTTAACGCTATTTGTAATGAATAAATCTTCTCTTGATAACCCGTTTCTCCTAAGAATATCATCTAGTAGTTTTCCCGCTTTACCGGTGAATGGTCTTCCGAGAGCATCCTCCGTTCTCCCGGGGGCCTCGCCTAGCAGTAGTATGGGGCGCTTGTATCCTCCCTCTCCAACAACCACCCGTTTCCTGGATTTTTGGAGTGGGCACTTGGAGCAGTTCCTGATTTCTTGATAGAACGAATATAGTTCTCCTAGCTTTTCACTCATACCTACCTACTCTCTCCCAAACATAATGTTCGCTGAGCGTGTAGTTAGCAAGAAAACCTAATAATATTCCTAATAGGTTTGCTACCAATGGGTTTAGTCTGAGTAAATGGGTTAGAAGAAGCAGCGTAGCATAGTTTATGAAAGCGCCTATAGCAGTAGCTACGTGATATTTAGCCAGCCTGGTCAGAACGGTTCCCTTAGCCCTCTCTTTCCTAAAGGTCACAAGACTGTTCAGGGCAAAGTTGCTGAGTATGCTTGTCTCTATTGCCAATAAACCTGATAAGTAAACAGGTAAAGCTACTTTGTAGTGAGCAAGCCACAGAACACCCTCATTAACAAAAATGCCGCTTATTCCCACGGCCATGAACTTTAGAATTCTGTACTCATTCAAGCTGAGAATATGCAGAAGATAATCAAGTATTTCCTTTAAACCAAGCTTGCTTTCCCCGTAAGCTCTCTTACCAAAAACTATTGGTACCTCCCTGACTTTATCTTTGGAGTACTTGCCCTTAACCATTATCTCCAGTAAAATCTTGAACCCTTTGGGATTCATTAGGTCAAGCCTACCCTCGATGACAGTTCTCCTAAGAGCAAAAAACCCACTCATCGGGTCTGATAGCACCCTGATTTGAGGAACAAGGAGTTTTCCTATCAGTGCCGCTCCCTTCGAGAAAATTTTTCTCGCGAAGCTAAGCCCCTCATCTCTTCCTCCCTTAATGAACCTGGAGGCGACAACTATCTCAGCTCCTTTCTCCAGTTCCAGGTACATTTCCTTAATTTTTTCCGGCGGGTGTTGCAAATCAGCGTCCATAACTACGAGATAATCGCCGGAGGATGCTTTGAAACCATCTATAACCGCCGTTGCTAATCCTCTTTTCCCTTCTCTTACGATTACTTTGAGATTATTATCAATACCGATACCCCTGGCCGTCTCTTTGGCAACAGTAGCGGTGTTATCCGGGCTGTTGTCATCAACAATAATAATCTCGTAGCTCTTGCTAGTTATATCCTCAAGCACTTTTTTCAGAGCCGGGAGTAGTAGCTTGATGTTTTCGGCCTCATTATATGTGGGGAGCACAACGCTTATCTTGGTCATCTTTCCCAACACGAAACCAAGTTGTGAACGAATATTTTTTATTATAGACGGAATAATATAACCTCATTGCAAGTGCTTCAACAATGACTCGGGAGCCCGGATGCCTTATAAAAAGCATTCTCGCTTTGCAAAGCTGATGTACATAGGTAGCGCTTTGTCCATGGTTATTGGGATTTCTAGCTTAATCATAATATCCGTGGGTGTTTTCTCGCTGAGCATAGATACGGCTGGTTTATTGAGGGAGGGGTACTCAGTCTTCTATGTATTAATGCCGGTTGCGTTGATTTTAACTGGTACGGTCATCATCTTGATTAGCTTGCTGAGAGAAAGCCTGACCCTGCTAGCCTGTTCTGTTTCATTCTTTATGGCTGGGTTACTCATGGGGAAGATGGAAAAAATTTTTTCTCTATACTCGTCGGAAACGGTGGTTTTTGTTTTCCTGGGTATAGGTATTTTGCTTATAGGTGTAGCTTTTTATAAGTTATTGTATAGAGAGGCCGTTATTGGCGTTATCGACGCGCTGGGTACAGTGGCTTTTCTATGGTTTCTTGTCCCGCTCATTCATTCATTACCACTTGTATTGCTTCTAAAAATACCGCTCTTGGATGCTTTTTTCGAATCGGTCATGGGGTTTACTGGGACAGGACTCACAGTGTTCACAGGGGCTATTGACCATAAAGGTATTTATATACCAAGCGTAGACGAGCTCTCAATGCCTATCCTATTGTGGCGGAGCATTATACAGTGGGTGGGCGGAATAGGCGTAGTAGTGATGAGCATGGCTATTATTGCTCAGCCCTCTATCGGCTTGGTTATTCTAGCAGAGGTTGAGGGAAGGCTTGAGAAGCTCGAGCCAACCATCAAGAAAACAGCCATTCAGATGTTTAAGCTCTACATAGTCCTAACTATTATCTCATTTGCTTTGTTTTATATAGCTGGTCTAGGGCCTTTCGAAGCGTTGTGTCAGGCATTTACTGGAATAAGCACGGCAGGCTTCTCGACACGTAGTGATAGCTTCGCGTCGATGAGCTTAGCTGTCAAAATTGCTGGCATAATTGTAATGATTCTCGGTGCATCGAACTTCCATGACATGTATATAGCTAGAAAGAGGCCCTGGGCCTTCCTCCGCTCGGTGGAACTAAGAGCAATGTTAATCACGATTACGTTGGCTTTGCTGTCCTCGTTCGGACTGTTCAGATTGCACGAGAAATACAGTCTTATAGACATATTATTCCAGATAACGAGTGCCTTAACAACAACGGGCTGGCAGAGCGTGAACTTATCTGCTTCGCCAATAGAGTTTAAGGTATTATTAATTACTCTTATTTTTGTGGGTGGAAGCATTTTTTCAACGGCCGGTAGCGTCAAGATACTTAGGTACATCGCTTTGTTTAAGTATATACGCGAAGAAATCAACAAGATGGGGAAGCCTAGAGGCTACCAGACAATGTACAGTGTTGGGAGGTACAGCTTCTCCCCTGATAGTGTTGGCAGAGCAGCTCTCGTTATGTTCCTCTACTTCTTTACGTATCAAGTGGGATTAGCAATTGCTTTTAAGATGGCAGGCCAAACCTACAGAATAGATAATCTTTTCTTCGAGGTCGCAAGCGCTCTCGGAAACATTGGGCTGAGCACGGGCGTCGCGGGCGCATCGTTACCGGCGGGACTAAAACTAGAATTTATCGTGTTATCAATCATGGGGAGACTGGAGATCTTTCCGTTAATAATCCTGTTTTACAAACTATTAACTTTCAGACCATCGAGAAAGAGAATTATTAAACAACCAGCTGTTTCCTAAGGTAGCTATTCACGTGGGGGAAGTTCCGCCCCTCTCCTAACTGCCCAGCAAATGGAAGATGTAAATCCTGATAGATGCGAGAAACCATTATTTCTTAAGGGCATAGAGGAGGTCAGATTGCATAAGTTAACTGATAAGCATCAATTTAGATAAGCGCGGAAACTCCAATGTGATTTTTCCATACTCAACGACATATGGAACGGATTCTCCAATAATGCCTTGCTCCTTTATTAATGGCGATAAGTACTGGTTTTCATCAAGTGTTACGGGGTTTCCTGTTTGGTAGTGACCTGCGGCTGGCAGAACAATTGCTGTTGAACCGTTTCGTAGGGGTGTTAGTAAAAAGCAGGGGAATTTGAGTACTCCTCCAAGCTCATCTGGTATTCTAAGCGAGGGGTGCTCATGCCCTACTACGATGTACTTGTATCTTAGGGCTTCCTCCTCATAGGTATGCCCGTGAAGAGCCACGGTTTCAGGGTTTAACTCTAGCTTCTCGACTATTGGTATATCAAATCTACTTGTAACAATGCTTATGTAATTATCGTGATTACCTCTTACTAGAATTATCTCTTTGAAGTAATCCTTGGCCACCGAGAGAAGCTTTGTAGATTCCTCTCGCTCCTGAAGCGTTAGTTTCTCGAAGACATGCTTGAGGTCCCCGTTGATAATTAGCTTCTCCGCGTTCGTTATCTTGAATAAATTAGTCACTAAATCTATAGCTTTTTTAAGCTGAACTCTAGGTAGGTAAATTCCCTCGCTTGCTACGGCTGACTCGAATCCAAGATGCAAATCACTGATAACAACTGCCCTCATGCTTTTCACATATAAGGCTGGATAGCCCACGGGTAAATACAAATCACGAGTTATTCTCATTTCCTAGCATAGCTCCTCTATGCATAGCTTTCTAAAAATATGTTAAATCAAGGTAATTAAGAAAACATATTTATGCAGAGCAAAGGCTTATTGGGTCGTCTATGCATTTCTAAATAATGAAATGATGACGTGGGCAGCAACGTGACCTCCAGTGGAATGATGACCCTAGTCTCACTCTGATCGATAAATTCGTGATTGGTTATGCAAATGGTTATTGACGGATGCATAGTAATGCTTGATGTAGATTTCATGGAGGAAATGGTTAGGGAAAAAGGACTGCCGGAATACAAGCCTAACTTAGCAACAGGTTTTCTAACGAGAGCCGTGGAGAGCTTAGCTATAAAGCACAACGGCGTGGTAATCTTCGGACTTGATTATGAAAGGGGCACAGAGGAGGCGGTTCTGGAGTTCCCGTTGACAAGTTGTGATGAGCTAAGAAAAGACTTGGACCAGATTCATAACGAGCTCGCACGAATGGGCTTTTCTATCAGCATAGTGTGTCTCAATGGATATGTCCTCGGTAAGAAAGCCAACACTAGGGAGGAAGCTTACAAAGGAACTCCATGGAGAAAAAAGGCTTACCAAGAACTGCTAAGAATGAAAAGGAAACACCACGCATTTAGAGAGGAAAATTCACCCAACTAATCTGTTTTGATGGAATGAAGCAAGAAACTATCAGTTATAGTCACAATCTATTATTAAGGCAAAAATACCGTGTTCTAGCCTAGAGGATTAATCAGGGTAAATAATGCTTCCATAAAATCCCTTGTTTAGCGCCTTCTCTACGTTGGAGGGGTCATCCCCCCTAACTATTATAATTTTTATTTTGCTTCGCTCAGCTATTGTTAGGCTTATTTGGTCCAGGAGCTCATATCTACCAGCGTAGGAGAGCTGTTGCTTCAGTAGCTCCTTTACCTCTGAGAGCCTCACTTCTCTTAATAGCTTCGCGTCGGGGTATTTCTCTGGGTCCTTGTCGTATACTCCATCTATCTTTGATGCATTTATGATTATGTTGCTTCCTGTTATTTCAGCTACTATTGCTGAGACAGCGTTTGTTGATTGCCCGGGCTGGAGTCCTCCCATAACGACTATCCTCTCCGATGGGTCGTTTGATAGTTTAATTATATCCTCGATACTGCTGGGAACAGGCAAAACAGCATTGCTTCCAATAGAGGTTGCTAGCAGAGTAGCGTTTAGCCTGGTCACCATTATCCCAAGCATATCGAGAAACGACTCGTTTGCTCCATTAAGCCTCGCAGCATCTATGTACTGCCTGGCAACCTTTCCTCCTCCCACCACAACGAATGGTCTTATTCCCTTGTTTACCCACAGATCTCTTAGCATATCAGCGTAACTTTTAATAAGAGCAGGGTTATCCGGCTGAACGTAGTTACCGCTTATCTTGATGACAACGGGCTTTCTTTGCAAAAACCAGCACCAATTTTTTTGAGCCTCGCTAAGTTAAAATAATTTTTCTGCTGCAAGAGTAGTAGCTAGTTCGTTGTGTCAACGTGAAATAAGTTTATTTCAACTGGCTAGAATAGCGTCCCTCTAGATTGTTTCCGCCTTCACTCTTATGTTAAATAGCCATTACGCCAAAAATCATGGTGAGCTCTTGGTTAGCTTAAGCTTGTTCTTCGCATTCTAGATATATCCTTATTTCTCTTATATCAGAAGTGCATACTTTCTTCACTCCTCTCTGGCCAGGCTTATATATGGTTTTTATCAGCCCCGCGTTCTCCAGCTTCTTTATCTGAGCGCTAGCGTTGGCTTTGCTCTGCTTGATAAGCTTTGATATATCTCCTACATCAACCTCTTTTTTGTAGACATGTCTTAGGATTTGTATCCTGGTTTCGTTTGAAAGCGCATCCGCAACCCTGTATATATAGTCAGGGCCGCATACGTGTAGGACGCCTTCAACTTCGTATATTCCTATTCGGGGCTTTTCCTCTCTTTTTTCCTGTGTGGTGCTCGCTGTATTCAAAAATACCCCCCATTATGATTTATCTATTTTACAAGTAAAATTATTTGCAAAAACATATATATTTTTTATGATATTAAAGGTGAATATAAGAAACAGTTTGTGTGGTGTTAATTGAAGTACAGCTTGGGTGAGGCATATAAGTCCCTTGATGATGATGACAAGAGGATATTGCTGGCCGTGGAGTCAGGCTTATCCAGCTATCTGTACGTGCCAGTGAGGGTTATAGCTAAAAAAACCAGAATACCGGCCAAAAAGCTCAACGAGCGTCTGGACAACCTCGTGGCGAAGAGGCTTGTTAGCAGAAGGCTGGGGGCAGAGGTAGGCTACACCTTGACGACTTTTGGTCTAGATGTTTTGGCTCTCGAGTCTCTGGTCAACAGGGGGCTTATTCAAGCTGTTGGTGACCGAGTCAATGTGGGGAAAGAGTCCGATATATATGAGGCTATCTCTCCAAGCGGGTCCAGGCTGGCGCTGAAGTTTTATAGAATTGGTAGAACAAGCTTTAGGCAGACGGCCCGCCTAAGGCCTTACATAACTGAGAGGGAAATACACACTTGGCTGGATGAATCAAAGCTAAGCGCGCAGAGGGAGTTCAAGGCTCTGGTAGAGCTAAGCAGGCTAACCGAGTATGTGCCAAAGCCTGTTGGCTATAGCAGGCACGCTGTGCTAATAGAATACGTGGAGGGACAAGAGCTGTACAGAACAAAAACGCTGAATGACCCCAAGGCTTTCCTTGACGGAATTCTTCAGGTAATAGATGTAGCTTACAACAAGGTGGGCATAGTGCACGGGGATTTAAGCGAATACAACGTTATTGTGGCTTATCCGGACGAGAAGCCCGTAATAATTGACTGGCCCCAGTATGTCTACAAGGATCATCCGATGGCTCTCAGGCTGCTCGAGAGGGACGTTAAATACATTGCCAGGTACTTCGAGAAAACCTTCAAAGTCAAAATAGACGTTGATGAGGTCATCAAGAGAATAACTACTAAGGAAAGCGTATCTACGAGCTAAAAAATATAACGCGTTTTTGAAACAAATAATTAGAGGGGGGCCGGTAGCTCAGCTGGAAGAGCGCTGCCCTCGCACGGCAGAGGCCCCGGGTTCAAATCCCGGCCGGTCCACCAATCTTCACTTATCTCAATGTTGTTCCTGTATTAAGCTGCTTGCTCCTAGTTTCGCTAAGATAACGTGCTGTATGGCTTTTGGTGCCCGTGTTTCCATTAGATATTTTTATAAGCCCGTATGAACCTTCTTTTCTGTTGGACATCTTGTCCAACAGAGGGGTCATTATGGAGAAGCCGTTGTTGAGAATACTCGTTGTCACATTAGTAATAGTAGCGCTGGCATCATCCAGCATGATTTTTGCTCAGGTCGTCGTCACGGATTCAGTAGGGCAGACAATAACTTTGGCTGAGAGGCCCTCAAGAATAGTAGTGTTGTCACCAAGCATAACCGAGTTCCTAGCTTACATAGGCGAGCTCGACAGAGTTGTGGGGGCTGATTCGCAGTCAATGAGTATTGTCTGGCTCATGAATGCCTCAGCGTTGCTCAGGGAGAGGGGTGTTGTGGATGTTGGTGGGTACTGGTGGAGCGCCGTTAACGTGGAGAAAATCCTTGAGCTGAAGCCTGACTTGGTGCTAGCTGATAAGGGGGCTCATCTGCCTCTCAGAAAAATTTTTGAGGATTACAACCTCACAGTGATATACCTCAACGGCGGCTCGTCATCAAGCATAAATGACGTGCTAAGCGACATGAATATCATAGCTACCGTGTTCGGCAAAAACAACTATGTCGATAAGTTTGCCGATGAGGTTCAATCAGCATTTCTAATTGCTCAGAAAGAACTCATGAGCAGTACTCCCAGAAAGGTGCTAGTTGTTGTCGGCGTGTACAACGGGATATGGGTGGCGGGGAGAGGCACGTTTATCGATGACGTGTTATCAAGGCTTGGGCTTGAAAACGCAGCGAGAACCTACTCGTGGAGTGCGGTTAACATAGAGAAAATCCTTGAATGGAGCCCTGACATCGTACTGGTAACCCCCATGGGAATAGATGAAAAAGTGCTGAAGGAAAGCGGTCTTAGCATGCTGGAGGGGAGGATCCATCTCCTAAACGAGACTGAGGCCGACATAATGCTTAGGCCAGGGCCACTTATAGCTCAAGCTCCAAGCGTGATTATTAAGTACGTCGAGTTATCTCAAGCCAAAGCTCCTGTTCCAACGGCCAGCGCAACTACTACCACGAGCACAGCTGGCCCCACGGGCAGTCATTTATCTTTACCGACGATATTGACTGTAGCTCTAATCTTCTTTGTTCTTGGAGCCCTCATAGGTAGATACGCGTGGAGGATAAAATGAGCTTAACCAAGCCTAGCTTGCTAATAACAATACTTGTTTTTTATCTCCTTATCTTAAGCTTTATCTATGCACTGGACTATGCCTCAATCCAACAAGAAGTCCTCCGTGAATACAGAGCCTACAGAATAGCCTACGCGCTAATAGCTGGAGGGATACTCGGGGCCTGCGGTGTTTTTCTCCAATCATCCCTTAGAAACCCCCTTGTCGATCACTATGTTCTCGGGATAGGTAGCGGCGCTTTGTTTGCTTTTTACTTGTCTTATCTTGTTTTTATGGGAGGAGTTGCTCTGCCCAGCATCATGAGCATCGCGGGGGGTTTATTATCGCTTTTCCTAACCATAGGTGTAGCGGAAAAGATGTCTGGAAGCGAGGTTTCATACGTTCTATCGGGGCTAGCTATTAACTCCTTGTTCTCGGGGTTCTCAATGATGCTTTCATACATCGTTGTGAAGGTCAATCCTTACGCTTCTTTTTACCTGGTCGGAAGCTTTGTCCTGGCCACCAAAGACAAGCTTCCCTTGCTTATCCTTCCCCTAGCGCTGGTCGTCACGGGATACATCTTTCTTGCTAAGCCCCTTAACGCCATTATGATAGGGGATTTACATGCAAAGCAGGTTGGCTATGACCCAAGGCTAACCAGGCTTGCATCAGTAATTATGGGGGGCGTGGCTTCTAGTATTGTTGTGTCATTATTCGGCCTGCTTGGATTCATAGGATTGGTTTCCCCCCATATATCAAGGCTTTTGTTGAGAACAGGTGATAACAGGTTGGTTATACCAGCCTCATTCGCCATTGGCTCAATGGTTGTTTACTCAACGGATTTGTTATCCAGGAAGCTCTTAGCCAGCTTTGTCGGCGAGGTTCCAGCTGGGGCAATAGCATCAATGATAGGGGCGCCCTTCTTCCTCATTGTACTGTTAACAAGGCTTAAGGGGAGAGCGAGTTGAAAATAACCTCTTTAATAGTGGATTATCCTGGAGGCATCTTTAAGCTAGGCGAGATTGACTTAGTTATCCCGAAGAGAAAAGTAACTTGTCTGCTAGGCCCCAACGGTTCAGGCAAGACAACCCTGCTTAGAGCTATCAGTGGCCTAGTAGACAAGAAAGGGGCAATCTATATCGACGGAAAAGGCGATGTATTACTAACGACTAGGCTAGCGAGGAAAATAACAAGCTACGTAGACCAGGCGCCAGACACGGATCCCCTTCTGAATATTAAGGTAATAGACTACCTCCTCACAGCTAGGTACACGGAGTCAGGCTCATTTTTTGACCGCGAGAAAGACTACGAGGAGGTCAGGAGAATAGCTGATAAGCTGGGAATAACAAGCATACTGGAGAGAAAGATAAGCGAGCTGAGCGGAGGCGAAGCCAAGAAAGTCATGTTAGCTTTCGGAATGTGTAAAAACCCATTGTACTACCTGCTCGATGAGCCCGACGCGCACGTGGATATGGGCTTCAAGCCTGAGCTAGCTAGGCTAGTAAGGGAGATAAGCAAAAACGCAACTGTTATCATGGCTACGCACGACCCTATATTCGCTCAGCTTACATGCGATTATTACGTAGTCTTGTCCAGAGGAAAAATAGTTTTCCACGGTGATAGGGAAAGCCTGCTGAGCTCACCCCAAATTCTCGCAAACGTCTTCGGTGTATCCTTCAGAAAAACAAGAATTGATGGCATAGGCGAAATTCTGCTACCGGTTTACTCCTACTAGATTCTCTAATAAATCCTTGAGTAAACAGTACAACTATTAGCCTTATCTTTTAAAGAAGAAAAATGAACTGCTACATGCGAGACTGTTCACAGAGGATGGCTAGGGCGTTTATGAGTGCTGCCTCACCGATTAGCTCTTTGTAGCTCCTCCACAAGGTGAACAAGCTGTTGTCGGGTACAGTGGCGCTTGAAACCTTGTTTATGTATAACTCGGATAGCTGCTGGGGCAAACCAGGTATTCTATACTCATTGTTGATTTTCAATCCTATTATCTCAAAAGAGCCAGGCGTTTTAAGCTGAATTACAACTAGGTCTCTTAAATAAACAATTCTTGACTCAGCAATGCTTAACAGCTCGTTGTGTAGAGGGTGGATATATATGAGGGTTTTGTCATCTATTCTTGTCCGCGTAACTTTCAGTTTGTTCAGGGTGCTCATAAGCGATTGCGCGCACTCTTTGCTTTGGTTAAGACACTTCTTCTCAAGTGACTCCTTTATGCTTCTAACACGTCTCTCCGTAAGCCCGGTTAGTCTAGATAAAGCTACTCTTCCATAACCCTCCCTTAATGCCCCGATAGCTATGGCCAGAGCCTCCGCCGGCTCCCCCCACAAATCCCCTAGTATTTTTTTCATCGCTGCCAGGTCGGAGCAACCTATCATTGGCTGCACTCATCTATTATAATGCGTTGCACTTGTTTATTAACTATGATGAAGAACAAATAACTCGTACCGATGACTGGGATGCTAAGTGCTGAGATGTACAGGCATGATGAGGAACACACGCGCTGAGGTCTCAGCATCTGTTTTTAAGCCACAATGAACCTTATTTTTAAACCGTGGTTAGGGTAGGGAAGCGCTTTGGAAATCATCACTAAGCTGTGCGGCGAGGATAAGGCCAGACTTATAAGTGGGTTTGTGGCTGAGTGCGTAATGCTCAGAAGCGAGTGGGCTTTGCTAGCGGAGAAAGGGAGTGGAGTCATACTGGTTTTAAGCTACGCGGAGGATGAGCCGGTTATCGATAGAATCATACCCGTGGCCATAGCGTCAGCGAATGAGAGCTGGGAGTCCATTGGCAAGATGATAAGTAATTGCCTCTCTCCACGCATAATAAAAAAAGAGGACATAGTGATTAGCATGTGCGATGACGCAGTTATTCCTTATGAGGAGTTGAGAAGCCTGGTCTGCGGCATCGAGAACCCGGTGGTGCTATGCACGCATGAGTGGTACTGAGGGGAAAGGCCGGATTAGGTTCAGGATTAAGGGGTGGTTGTCAAGGGAGGACTTCGAGGAGCTACTCCAGTTCAGCAGGTATCTTGGCAGAATAGATGATGAGAGCTTATTCGAGGTTGACTTGGACAAGGCCAACAGAAACAACGTTGGCTTGGAGGACATCATCAATAAGCTCGAGGATCTCGGAATATCGACACAGGTTATCGAGGCCCTCAGGAACATTCAGCGAAATGAAGCTGAGGAGGCCGAGCTTCTCCTCGAGGGAAACGTCTTTCTCCTAAAGCCAAGAACATATCTTGGGGAGAGAATCAGCGGGCTGAAAGACCTCATGAAGTACGATAGGAACAGGAAATGCTTTGTTATTCAGCCGGGGCTTGTGTGGAGAGTCGTGGAGAAGCTTAGAGAGCTTGGAGTAAACGTTGTTGATAAAAGTGGCGTGCCCTTCACCGTTCCTCTTCCTAGCAGAATTAGTTTTAGGGGAGAGCTTAGAGATTATCAAAAAGAAGCGCTTGAAGCATTCAGAAGCCATGGCTACAGGGGAATAATCGCTCTCCCCACAGGAGCTGGGAAAACCATTATCGCTATAGCAGCTCTCGCTGAGCTCGGTGTAAGAACGCTCATAGTTGCCTTTACGAAGGAGCAGCTTCATCAATGGGTGGAGAAGATAAAGGAGCTAACTGATGCCCCGGGTGGAAGCATAGCTACCTTTTACAGCGAGGAGAAAAAGCTCGCTCCAATAACGGTTACTACTTACCAAACAGCATATAGGCATATCCACGAGTTCGCTTTTCGCTTTACGTTTCTAGTCGTGGACGAGGTTCATCATTTACCGGCGGATAAGTTCAGGGCAATAGCCCTCGGCATGTATGCCCCGTACAGGATGGGTTTGAGCGCAACAGTGGTTAGGGAGGATGGAAGACACGTAGAGCTCTTCCCTCTCATGGGCGGGGTTATCTACAGCAAATCACCGGATGAGCTTGCCGAGAAGGGCTACCTGGCCAGGTACATCTCAAAGATAATCAAGGTTGAGCTAAAGCCTGATGAAAAGAAAAGGTTCGAGGAGCTGAGAAAGCTCTACAGAAGCCTGGCTGGAGGCTTAACTTTTCAGGAGCTCGTGAACAGAGCCTCGAGGGGTGATAGGGAAGCGGCCCTAGCCCTCAAGGTCCACAGCGAGATGCTACAGCTAATACACCGCTCGAAGTCCAAGGCAGAGGCAGTCAAGAAGATAGTTGAGGAGGAGCTTAAAAACAACTCAAAGATACTCGTCTTCACACAGTACGTGGAGCAGGCCAGGGAGCTGGGGGAGATGCTCGGGGCACCAGTCCTCACGGGGGAGACAGACACGAGGGAGAGAAAAAGGATACTCGAGGAGTTCAGGAGCACTCCAAGAGGAGTACTAGTTCTAACCACGGTGGGCGACGAGGGGCTCGATATACCTGATGTCAATGTTGGAATAATAGTCGCCGGCACGGGCAGCAGGAGGCAGTACATTCAAAGGCTCGGCAGGCTCCTGAGGCCAGGAACAAACAAGGTGGCGAGGCTATACGAGATAGTGACCAGGGGGACAGGGGAGGAAAGCCTGGCGAGAAGACGAAGAACAGCGAGCCTAGACCTGGAATGAAGCAGTCTAAACAGTAGTTTTTTAATTAACAAAAAATATATACTCTTGGTTAAAAAAGACACTATTGGTGATGGTGTCATCATGATGCCTGCAAGCAGAAAAGCCGTGAGCCCCCTAATAGCCACGTTGCTACTGGTACTAATAAGCATCGCGGCGGCATCCCTAATATACGTCTTCGTCACAGGCTACATAAGCGGATCAGCTGGGCAGAGACCAACTGCTCAATCACAAATAGTAATCGAGGCGGCATCACTAGATGCAACAAACGCAAACGTCACTGTGTATGTGAGAAACGTTGGGCAACAGGAGATTCCTTCGGGGAACTGGAGTATATACCTGTACGATTTAAATGGAAACATGGTCGGATATAATGTAACTTATAATGAAAAATCTTTGGGGCCAGGCTCGCTATTACAAATAAATGCAATAGTGTCCAACACGACGACGATAGCTCATGGAAGCTATTATGATGTCAAGGTTGTTTCGCCTGTCGGGACATTCGATGTTGTGAGGGTTAAGGCATCGTAATAGCCTTGAGGATTTTGTTTATATTTTTATGTATTTTTTCTACTTGTTATAACCAAGTCAAAATGTTTTTATATATCCGGTTACCTCTTTTTTAATGTATCTCTTATTATTTTGGAGTGGTGGTGTGCTTGGGTAAGAGAAGAGGGGTCAGCCCCTTAGTAGCGACGCTGTTGTTAATACTCATAAGCATCGCTGCCTCCACCCTTGTATACCTCGTCGTCAGTGGGTACTTGACTGGCAACGTGGCCACAGCGAAGGTCGGGAACACACAGATAGTCATTGACGCTGCGAGTTGCCAGGCCAACAAGTGCACTGTTTATGTCAGGAACGTGGGCTCGGAGGACATCCCTGAGGGACAGTGGGCTTTATCTATATACAGTGGTGATAGGCTTGTAGATACATCAATAGCGAATTACTCGCTGAGGTCAGGGCAGATTAACATGCTTGATTTCAGCTTCGCGGCATCCATCGGCTCAGGCTCATACAAGTTAAAGCTAACCACGCCCACAGGGAGCTTCGCTACGATACAGGTAAAGATACCATAGTTCTTGTATCTTTTATTTATGTACGGATACCTTCATTCTCGGGCAGGGAGAGCGCTGGTTAACTTAGGGCAAGCCTCCCCTCTCCCGCGCTAAATTTATTAAAATTTATAAACCTTCTCGAGAAACAATTTTTCTTATCCCCTAAGCGTGGAGGGGGAGAACAGTGGGGAGAGTGGTAATCAGTGAGGAGAACACGTTCTTCGCGTTTGACCCATCAATAAGTCCAGCGGCAACAGTTGATCCAGGCGACACCGTGGTCTTCCACACCAAGGACTGCTTCTCAAACCAGCTCTTAAGCGAGGAGCAATTGGTGACAACGATCGATTTCTCCAGGGTTAACCCGGCTACGGGACCAGTCTACGTAAGAGGAGCCGAGCCGGGGGACTCGTTGCTCGTGGATATACTATCGATAGAGACCGCTGATAGAGGCTTCATCGTGACAGCCCCCGGCGCGGGTGCTCTGGGCGACTTTGTTAAGCAAGCCAAGACGCGTGCATGCTATGTTCGCGAGGGAAACGTGGAGTTCCGCGGATTAACTCTGAAGGCCAACAAAATGATAGGCGTGATAGGAGTAGCGACATCAGAGAGAACGCCTACTGGGACCCCGGGTAGGCATGGAGGCAACCTGGATACAAAGCTAATAACCGTGGGCTCAAGGGTGATCCTCCCAGTAGAGTTCACGGGAGCCTTACTGGGTATTGGGGATCTTCACGCAACAATGGGTGATGGGGAAATATGCGTTGCTGCATGCGAAGTGCCCGGTAAGGTTGAGGCTAAGGTCGGTGTTGCCAAAGGGCTAAGGGTTCCATGGCCAGTAGTTGAGACAGCCGATGCGTTCTACATCCTGGTGTCCCACGAGGATTTAAGCCAAGCTGTCAAGGAGGCATCAATGGTAGCGGTCCAGGTGCTTGAAAAGGGGCTTGGGCTCGAGTGGCACGATGCCTACATGCTCGCGAGCCTAGCTGTTGACCTGCAGATAAGCCAGGTCGTTGACCCGAGGAAAACGGTCAGGGCGAGGATCCCCAAGAGCCTTGTAAGCTGGGAGAAGTTAACTAAAGCTTTCTCGAGGTGAGCAACGTGAGCCAGGAAGGTGCTGTTGGAAACGAGGAAGTAAAGACGGAGCTTAAACGAGTGCTCCGAATGAGGGATCTAATAGCGTTTGCCATAATGACGATGGTTCCTATAGCTCCTATGGGCATATACGGGATAGTTGCTCAGCTCAGCCATGGCCATGCCCCGCTTGCCTACGCGATAGGAGCTGTAGCGATGTTCTTCACTGCTTGGACCTACGGCCAGTTCGTCTGGAGGTACCCAGAGGCGGGCTCAGCGTATGCATATGTAAGGGAGACTCTTGGACCGCACATAGGCTTCATAGCTGGGTGGACGATTCTTCTGGATTACGTATTGATACCAGCGCTGGTCATACTGGTATCAGCTCTATGGCTACAGGAGCTAACGGGGATATCCATGGTTATCTTCGCAATTCTGTTTATTCTCTTCGCAACAGTGATGAACCTTCTAGGAGTAGAGATGACCGCGAGGAGCTCAATGGCCCTCTTCATATTCGAGACATTCGTGCTGGTTGTATTCGTCGCTGTCTCGGCGTACCATGTTTGGGTTGACCCCAACCTGAGCTTCACGTTAAAGCCGTTCTACAACCCCAGTGACTTTAGCTGGAGCTTCATTATTGCCGGAACATCGGTTGCTGTCCTAAGCTTCCTCGGCTTCGACATAATGACGACCCTTGCTGAGGAGACCATACAGGCAAGAAAGGTTGTGAGCAGAGCGGTCATACTGGTTATCCCAACCATAGCTCTCTTCTTCATTGCCCAGACATACCTCGCGGCAGTGGTCGAGCCCGGCTATAACTTCGAGAACCCTGATGTGGCCTTCTACTATATAGCTGAGAAGGCCGGGGGAAAAGCCGTGCAAATGCTATGCCTCTTAGGAACGGTCCTAGCATGGGGAGTGGGAGACACGCTGGCTGCACAGGCAGGCATCGCAAGGATCCTCTACAGCATGGGCAGGCAAGGCCATATTCCAAAGGTCTTCGCTAAGGTGCATCCAAAGTACAAGACGCCTTACGTATCAACAATATTCGTAGCATTAATAACAGCTCCACTAATAGTGTTGCTGTCCCTCAAGGACCTTTCATCCCTCGTGAACTTCGGTGCGCTAACAACATTCCTGATGATGCATATAGCGCTTATCTATAGGTTCGTGAAGATTGAGAAGAAACATATTTATGCTGTTATGCCAGCGATCGGCTTCCTAGTAACGGGGGCTGTCTGGTACGGCCTTGACATACTCGCAAAAGAGCTGGGACTAGCGTGGATAGCAGTTGGAATACTATACTTAGCATACATAACTCGCGGATTTAAGGTAAAAACAGTGCTTCCTGTCTGAAGCCTCTTTTATAAATCTTTTTTATTTTATTTTATTAGCTGTGGATGAACATCTTGGTTTTAAACATCGCCGCTTTAGTCGCTATAGGCCTGGGAGCGGGGTTTCTAGGCAGTTTATCCGGGCTTGGAGGAGCATCCATCATAACCCCCATACTTGTTGGCCTGGGAGTCCCAGTTAAAACGGCCATAGCGAACAGCGTGGTAACGATAGTCGCTACATCGGCCGGCTCAAGCGCGTCATACCTCAGAGACCACTACACGAACATCAGAGCAGCTATGTACCTCGAGTTATTCACCATTATGGGCGGCATCATCGGCGCGTCTATAGCTGTTCTTGTTCCATCATGGATACTGTACTTCTTCTTCGCTTTCTTCTTATTAGCATCACTGCTCACTAGAGAAAAAATAAAGCCGAAGAAAAAAAGGAGCATGGATAAGCTAACGGTTATCCTGAAGATACATGGAAGATACTGGGAAAATGGGCGCTTAAGGGAGTACGGGGGCAGGAATACCGCTATTGGAGGGCCCCTAATGATTATAGCCGGCTTAGCCGCGGGCGCGCTTGGCATTGGAGCTGGCGCCTTCAAGACAGCTATCATGGAGGGAGTCATCGGGCTCCCTGTTAAGGTCTCAACAGCTACGTCAAACTTCATTATTGGAATGACGGGGCTAGCAGCAGCCACCGTTTATGTTAAGACAGGGCTCGTGGACCCATTCATTGTTGGGCCACTAATACTGGGCACGAGTATAGGGAGCATTATAGGTTCAAGAATACTTGGGAAAATAAGCGACAAGAAGGCTAAGATGGTATCGGTAGCCCTCACGCTTTACATAGTTCTGCAGATGCTCATAAAGGGGGTGCAGGCAATATGAACGCTAAGTACGATTTGGAGAAAATAATAAGTCTGTTGCTGATTTCCTGCGTCTCAGCGGGGCTCATCCTAATAGTGGCAGGCCTCACGCTTTCCGGAGGCAAGGTTGCAAACAGCGAGGAGTATATTCCTAGTAGCTTGATTGATTGGGTTGCCCACGGCGTTTCCAACGGTACCCCCAGGGCATTGGTCTCGTTGGGCGTGGCGTTCATTTTGCTCACTCCTTTTTTGAGAACGGTTTTCTCCCTTGTATGGTTTATTCTTAACAAGGACCGAGTTTACATTGCTATAACAGGCGCTGTGGCAATAGTTCTTTTATTAGCAATATTTGGATTCATATCGGTTTTCTAAGACCACACAAAGCTGTACATGAGAAGTGCAAGTAGAAGGGATGCCCCGGTCAGCGGGACAAGGTACTTGTATCCATCGGTTAGGCTCGTCTTGAAGTACTGTGAGGAGTACACATAGCATAGGTGAAGGGGAGAGCCGAGGTAACCTATAAAAGATGAGGCGTAGGCCAGGTCGGCCACCCCCCTCGTAATGCCGATAATGCTTTGAATCATTGGCGCGGCTATAGCGATGCCAGCAGTAGGCGCCCCGCTTACAAAGGAGAACAGCACAGTTAATGATAGTACCACTAGGCTACCCGGTATGCTCGACCTATTCATCAAATCAATTAGTGGCTCCAGGTTCATTAATGTGAACGAGAACCTGTACAGCATGACCTCCAGTGATATTAGTGATAGCTCCCATATTCTTTTATCCTTGAATGAGCTCTTGATAACGCTGAGCGGGGCTTTCTCAACAAGAATAAAGACTAGAGCCCCTATAATCACGGCTATGGTCATTGATAATCTATCGATAGGCACGTGCTTGTCTATTGGGGTCAACGTGAACGACAGGAACACAGCGGTTATTATTGGGCTTAAGTCTTTTAGTAACGATTTAACGTTAGATGAACCCTTATTCGCGCTCCATTTGAGCCCAACTATTGGTAAGCCGAGAATAAACATCAATGCTGCCAAGGGAAGCTGGTCCACGATTAATTGAGCCATGTTAATATTGAAGAGAGAGCTTGTCAGTATGATTACAGGGCTTAGAGGATAAATGTATACAAAGATGTGCCTGTACCATATGTTTACTATGTTTCGCTTCAGCTTGCTTAGCCCAGCCTGCTCGCCCACGCTATCAATGATTGGCGCTGACATCAGTGCTCCTCCTGCAACAGGCAGTAAACCAATTACTCCTGGTACTATGGTGAGAGTCAAGAAATTGCTTTTGAGAGTCTTTGAGAGCTCTTTTCCCAGCCTATCCACGATTAGCAGGGAGCTGTACAGGGAGACCAGCCATGAAACAGAGAAGACATTTAGAACAAGACCCCACGTAGATCCGCTCAGCAAAGTTTTCTTGACAACCACGGATAAAAAGCTTCCACCACCATATAGAAGAGAGGATGCTAAGGGCACAACGATAAGTGTGATGTAGAGAGGGAGCCTGATGGAGAGCAGGATCACGAGCGTTATTATTGAGAAAAGAGTAACGCTAATAGCATCCAAGCTCATCAAACTCCTCCGTGGCATCTGTTATTGCAGAGGAGATATTTCCTTAGTTTTCAATAAGCCTTAATTATGATTTCCTCGCAGAAATCAGTGTAAGGACGGATATGGCTGTAGTTTCTATAAAAAACAAGCGTAGGGTTTAGCCTAAGTAAAATAAACTTGCATACAGGCTCGGAGACCTCCCTGCACATAACCCTCGTGTCTATCCCTAGTCTCATAGCTGTTTTCAAAATAGGGCAGGGGTTCCTTGCCCTCGTGATAAGCAAGTTATCCGTCAACCTGACCACCTCTAAGTCTTTTTTATCAATACGGAGAAAGTCATAGTAGAAAAGCTCAAGCACGTCTCTCATGGTCTCCGCTTTTCTTCTTTTTATAAATAACCATAGAAACGCGTCTATATAGAAAACAATTTTCGCTAATAAAATCACAGCTTTTTCTTTCAAAACCGACATTTTCGGGGAGCCGATTCCAACAGAAATCAGCAATAATATATATTTCCCACAAGAAATAATTTAACTATACGCATCACAATGACTATATTCGGTGAAGAAGGTGAGTAGAGACCAGCTAGTTGGTTGGGGATTACTCGTCTTATCCACCATAGTAATAATCGTGTATGGATACATTCTGTATGGAACAAGCTATGATATAGCTTTACTAAAGCTCACAGGAATGTTAGCCATCATTGGCGTGTTCGGGATTTTGGGGTGGATTGGATACACACTAGCCACCACGCCTCCTCCAAAACCTATTGAGACGATAGAAAAAGAAATAGAAGAAGAATTAAAAAAGCTTGAGCAAGAAACATCCGCTCAGCAGCGGAGCAACCAGGAAGAAAAGAAACAATGAAAGTCAGACGAGAAAAGTATCTTCACGGAGAGCTCTCTGCAAACCGTCGTTTCATCATCCAATAAATTGCTTTGTTTTATCAACAATAAAAAATTTTAAGTAAAATGCCATTCGTATCAAGCGCGACGATAGTTTATTAAAGCATGATGAGCCTTTGCTAGATATGAATTGTGATGAGAATATGAATACGGCGAATATTGGTATAATAGGGGTTGGCAAGCTGGGCTTCTCGCTTGTTCAGGGGCTAGTTAAATCTGGCTATCCAGTAAGCAGCATTCACGTCTTCGATAAATCAAAGAGCATGTTAGATAGGGCCGCGGAATTAGGGTTGAAAATCTGCGGTAGCCTCGAGGAGCTTGTCTCGTTATCAAACATAATTATTATTTCGGTTAGACCAAATGATGTTGAAGGTGTTGCCAGGGAGCTAGCGAAAATCAGGGTGGAAGGCAAGAAGGTTGTCTCAACAGCAGCTTTTGTTTCTCTCAGAGCTCTTGAGGAGCTTATAGGCACCCCAAGTGTTTACAGGGCTATGCCAAATATTGCCGCCGAGGTCAACAGCTCATTCACGGCTCTAAGCCCACCAAACAGAAAAGATATCGGTATCGAAAAGATTTTTACCTACATCGGTGTTGTTGAGTGGGTTGACGAGCAGGTTCTCGATGCATTAACAATAACGTCCTCCTCAACCCCCGCCGTCGTAGCTGAGCTCATGGACGCATTTGTGCTGGCATCCCTACGCGCGGGAGTACCTCTAGATGTAGCAATGAGGTCCGTAGCTATGGTTTTCCAGGGCATCGGTAAACTAGCTGAGCAAAAGGAGCTCTGGAGCATACGAAACACAGTTGCCACTCCTGGCGGTACAACGGTGAGGCTACTACAAAAGATTTATGAGCACGGTGTTAAAGAAAGGCTACTATCAGCTTTGGTTGAGGCCTATGAGGAGTTTTCGAAGAAGCTGAGTGAGTACAGAGAAAAAGAATCAAAAAAAGAATAATTGTTATATACTCAGAGCATCACTGAGCCGTGTAGCCTCCATCAGCTACAATTAGAGCACCTGTTATGAAGCTCGCCTCATCCGAGGCTAGGAAGGCCACTACAGCCGCTATGTCTGATGGGAGGCCCATTCTGCCGACGGGGATTGCTTTGACCGTTGCCTCAAGAGCCTGAGGGGTGATTATTGCCTTTGTGCCCGGAGTCTCTATTGGTCCCGGCGCCACAGCGTTAACAGTTATGTTGAACCTAGCTAGTTCCAGTGCCAGCGCTCTTGTAAAGCCAACTATAGCCGCTTTGCTCGCGCAGTAGTGTGTTAGAGCCGGGAACCCAACGATCGCGGCTATAGACGATATGTTGATGATTCGACCATAATTGTTCTTAACCATTATTGGGGCAACAGCCTTCGTGAAGTAGAACGTTCCCTTAACATTAACGTTCATCACCTTGTCCCACTCCTCCTCAGTCATCTCAAGAAACGGCTTGAACGGATAGATCCCGGCGTTGTTCACCAGTATATCTATTTTTCCGAAGTTCTTCAAGGTCTCGGATACCGCCTTCTCAACATCTTGTTTATTGGTGACATCTCCCTTAAAGGCAAGCACCTTGACGCCGAGCTTCCTTATCTCCTCAGCCGTCTCGAACACCTTATCTGACAGGTCGAATAATACTGTGCTTGCTCCTTCACTAGCTAACCTGTATGCTATTTCCCTGCCTATGCCCATGGCGCTTCCGGTAACGAGAGCAACCTTGCCGGAGAACCTCATTTTTCCCACAACAATAACTAATTAGAATCAAAGAAAAAAAGGTTTGTATAAAGCCTCCACGGAGTATCAGCAAGTTCGTTGGAAAATTAAGACGGCAAAGTAGTGTTGAATGGTACCCGTATTTCTCCTCTGGCCACTTTATCGCTTATTTCTCTTGCTTTGTCATTTACTTCCTGTGGAACGTTCTTCAGTGGGAACAACACATAGACGTCTTTGCCGTACTGTAGCTTGTAGTAGCCTTTGGTGTTCCCTTTAGCTATTTCCTTAATGACGTATTTCAGAGCACTGCTGAAGTCATATATATAGCTGGTTATAACGTTGTTAGGAGCCATGTTGCTTTTATCGGTATATTTAACCGTGACCAGCACTTTTGTGGATGCTGATTGTACAGCCTCAAAAACACCATACACACCTAGGTTAACGCTACACAAAATAACGTCGGCGCCGGAGGCTATGAGTGTTTCAGCCATGCTTCTTGCCTTGACAGGGTCGTTGAAGTCCCCTACCCATAGGTACTTGAGCTGAACGTTCGGGTTAACATCTTTTATAGCCATCAAAACAGCGTTGACCTCCGCTTTGCTGAAGGGCAAGTCAACGCCTCCCAAATAGCCTATCACGCCCGTCTTCGTAACCATAGCGGCTATCGCGCCCAACACATAGAAACCGGGCGGGAAGTTCCTGTCAATCACCCACACATTATTGGACTGATTCTGCAACGGCGAGTCCGTCTCGATTATGAACACGACGTTTGGATTTTGCTCAGCCAGCTTCAGGGCTGCAGCGTTGAACTGTGCCCCGTGGGTCCATATAACATTGTATCCAAGAGAGATGTATTCCTGTATTACCCTCTCGGCATCTGGAACGGCCACCCTCTCCGAATATGCAGTTTTTATGCCTAGCTCGCTCTCGACGGCCTTTAAAGCCGTGTATCCAAGCGTGTTGTAATCAGCATCCTGAATTGTCCCTGGGAATATGGCGGCTAACCTGATTTCCTTCGCTACAGTTGTAGTAATAGTGGTTGTAGCCTGGGTAGTGGTAGTCGCTTGCTGCGATGGGCGTGTAGTAACCAATGCTATACCGATTATGACAAGTACAACCACTATTCCAACAATAATGTATGAAGTCTTCAATGCTTTCACACTCTATCTGTTATACTGTTTGTTTTTAATATTTAAATATTATGAATATGTATCGTCTGTGTATTTATTATAAGTTTATATACTTATTTTGCAATCTTTGTTAATTACATGGTGATTTTTCTGAGGATAGAGCTCATCGATATATCAAAGAGCTTCGGTGATGTGAAGGCGCTTGACCACGTAAACCTGACGATTAATTCAGGCGAGATACTGGGGCTTCTAGGCGAGAATGGTGCTGGTAAAAGCACTCTTATGAACATATTGTTTGGCTTATACCGAATGGATGAAGGAGAGATACGCATAGACGGTAGACCCGCCAGAATTAGTTCACCGCAGGACGCTATTAGTAAAGGCATATTTATGGTGCATCAGCAATTCAAGCTTATCCCTACATATACTGTTTTGGACAACCTTTTCATAAATTACGTTAAGGGAATGGATAGCCTGAAGCCAAGAAGGGTTAAGGATGAAGTAAGAATAGTCGAGGAGCTTATGAAGAGTCTTGGTTTTTACCTCCCCCTAGATGAGAAGATTGGCAACTTACCGCTTGGTGTTCAGCAAAGGGTGGAGATAATAAAGGCTTTCCTGCGGGGAGCCAGTATAATTATTCTTGATGAGCCAACGACGAACCTAACCCCACTTGAAGTGGAGGAGCTCTTCAAGCTGATGAGAGACTTGAAGAAAAAGGGTATAGGCTTCGTTTTCATTACGCATAAGCTTAGGGAAGTAATGGAGATAGCGGATAGAGTAGCTGTTCTCAGGAAAGGCAGACTTGTAGGAGAGAGAAGGATTCATGAGACCAACCCTGAGGAGCTTGTTGAAATGATGGTGGGACAGAGGATAGAGAACCTGTATCAATTCGAATTAAAGCCTAGTGAGCAACGCATGGAGCCTGTTTTGGAGCTAAGAGATGTAGTATATGCCGAGAAAGGCATCTTGAAGTTGAAAAATATAAGCATCCGAGTTTATCCAGGAGAGATATACGGTATTGCCGGGATAGCTGGTAACGGTCAAAGCGAGCTACTAAACATTATAACCGGCTATCTAAAGCCGTCTTCAGGCAAGATTGTCTTTGAGGGGAAAGATATAACGAATACGCCTATATTGAAAAGGATCGAGCTTGGCATAAGAGTCATTTACGAAGACCGCGTAAGAGACGGTGCTCTCCCATCTCTACCAATATTTGATAACTCGATTTTAGGTGACCATGTATTTCCTCCATTCGCTAAGGGGAAGATTCTTAATAGAGATGAGATATCCGCGAGAGCAGAGAGAATAGTGAGAATATTCAAGGTAGCGACTCCTAGCATATCGAAAATCGCAGGGAGGCTAAGCGGTGGTAATCTACAGAAATTGATGGTGGGGAGAGCTCTTGATAAACAACCTAGGCTACTGGTTGCTTACACACCTACTAGGGGCTTAGATGTCGCGACAACGAGATTTGTTCTAGAGAAAATAGTTGAAGTAAGAAACAATGGTGGTGCTGTAATATATATAGGAGAAGACTTGGATGAGCTCATAAGCATATCTGACAGGATAGGTGTGATGTACAAGGGAGAATTAATGGGTGAATTACAGAGAAAAGAATTCTCGAAGGAGGTAATAGGAAAAATGATGGCTGGATACAGACTAGCGGAGGCGATGAGCAAGTGAAAACAGTTCTAAATGTCAGGGTGTTGTTGTACTACGCCTTTGCTCTACTAGTTGCTTTCGGCTTTATGGGTACTTTGCTCCTCGCGCTGGGTTACAGCCCAATTAATGGATACGCTACTTTCTTCAAAACGCCGTTCATGAACCTTAGAGCTATAGGACTCTTTTTAGTAAAGTTCACGAGCCTTTATTTGATGGGACTTGCTTTCGCAGTGCCTCTTCAGGCGAGGAAATTTAATGTTGGGAACGAGGGGCAGTTTCTCCTCGGAGCAATAGGAGCGGCGGTTGCAGGGATATATTTTGGGGGTTTACCGTCATTTGTGGCCCTTCCATTAGGATTAATCATGGCATGCCTTCTAGGCATGCTCTGGGCAGCCATGCCCGCTTTCATGCTCTTTCTGTTTAATGTAAATGAGATTGTTTCGACGATTCTCTTTAACTTTATATCGTTCTACTTAGTTGATTACATAGCGCTCGGCTCGCTCAGGGACGTCTTTGCAGGTCACCCGATGACAATACCGGTCTCAAATAATGCCCGTATACCCACCATTGTTCCGCAGACCAACATCAATGCTGGATTAGTTATAGCAATTATTGTTGGAGTAGGGATGTACATTGTTGTTTCAAGAACAACCTATGGCTATGAGCTAAGAGCTGCAGGCTCTAATCCAATAGCTTCCGAGAAGCATGGTATTAACGTAAAGCTTCTCGCTCCTTTGTCCTTAATAATGGGTGGAGCTCTAGCTGGCCTAGCAGGCGGGATCGAGGTTCTCGGCTATCACTATAGATTAATAGAGGGGATGCATGGTTTCTACTCACCATTATCAATAATACTAACGCTCATGGTCAAGGGGAATCCGCTGTTACTGTTTCTCAGCACGTTTTTTGTCACACTGGTTGATGTTGGGTCCAATGCTCTTCAAAGAACAATGGGTGTCCCAGTGGAGATATCACTCATTCTGCTCGGGCTTCTCATGTTGCTTATAATGATAGCTGAGTACCTAAGTGAGAGGAGATAAACATGGCATCAGCAATAGAGAGTTTACTATTTTACTTAATGGTCGCATTTGTTCCCTACGCGCTTGCAAGCTACGGAATCATGATAAGCGGCAGAGTAGGGCTCTTCAATGTGAGCGGTGAGGGAGTAATGTTGCTAACCGCTAGCGCGGCTTTCCTAACGACTTATAAGACAAGCAGTTATATGTTGGGCTTCATGGTGGGGGTAGGCCTAGGGGCTTTATTAGGAGCTATTTTCACCTTTGTGTCCGATAAGCTGAAGATAAACCAATTCATAGTGGGGTTAACCCTATTCATATTCGCAACGGGGTTGGGAGGCTTCCTGTACAAGGTTATAGTAGGCGTGGTTCTCGTTCCACCGAGGGTTCAGGTATTATCGCCAATAAAAATCCCAGTTCTCTCGGATATACCAATAATAGGCCCGATGCTCTTTTCGCAGAACATCCTCGTTTACATAACAATTATTCTTGGATTACTGTTCCATTACATACTGTTCAAGACGCATTTTGGATTAAAACTAAGGGCCGTAGGGGATTCTCCCCGTGTCGCGGATGTGTTGGGAGTAAATGTTGGTTTGATGAGGTACACATTTGGTATCATAGGGAGCGCCTTGATGGGCCTGGCTGGCGCGTATCTGCCATTATGCTTTACTGGGACATTTACCGAGACTATAGTGAGTGGTAGAGGTTGGATAGCCATAGCAATCACACTGTTCGGTAGGTGGAACCCCGTACCAATCATTTTTGGCTCTCTAGTGTTTAGTGGAGTCGAGGTGCTGGTATACTGGTTGCAGGCACAGAGAGTAGCTGTACCATACCAGTTCTTATTAATGTTGCCTTTCATTGTGACGCTTCTTATTTTGATATATACGTCAAGGAGACTTGAGATGCCGCTGAGCATAGGGAAGCATTATGATAGAGAAGCTATAGAAGAGTGAAACCAACGCATTAACTCTTAGCTCTTTTATTTATGGCTTCCAATGCTTTTTTATGTGCCATGTATATTCGCACTGCATCCACAAGGTTCTTTGCATCAAGCCATGGTTTTGGTGGGTAAAGCACCTTAGCGTTACTGCTAAATACAAGGTCGACAATTAGCTCAGTGTTAGTCGTTATTGGTCCAATCACGAAGGATGTGGTCTCTTTTCTGTTTGCTTTACTTTGCGTTTTCTCCGGCTTCCTTACTGATTGGGGCTCTGGGCTACCCGTTATCATTGTGTATAGCTCTTCAAGCTTGGATAAAGGCATGGGGAGAGCTTGTGAATAAGTGGATAAAGCCCCTCTTCTTAGTTCTTTCATTGAATAGTCAACTAGGAGCTTTAAAGCATCTATAAGCGAGGCTTTCGAGACCACGCTTATATCTCCTTCATGAATTATCCTTACTTCCGCTGTTCCAGGTTCATGTATTTTTCCAAGCAACAATGATAAAGCAGTGCTTAGAGTCCAGTCCAGAGTGTAGGGACCATGCACGTCAAGGTTGACCGTGAGCGATATTTCTCCTCCAGTTTCTCTCGTTTCTTTAACAAGGAGCTCAAGCTTTCTCGCTGATGACTTCCAGTCAAGAAGCTTCAAGTTATCGCCAAGAACATATTCTCTAAGCCAAGCGAACTCCAAACCGCGTACAAAACCGACCATGCCAGTAGCTCCGCCAGAAAGTAGAGCCGAGCGCCTGCCAGCAGCCCTCAAGACAAGAAGAGCCTTAGCGAGAACAGGGATAACTCTAGGGTAAGCTAGTATCTCTAATTGTAATGGCAACTCAACCGTATACTCAACTAAACCCAGCCTTGAAGAAAAAACTGCGCTGAACGGTCTCAGCACGTATTTCCCTGCTGTTCTCGGCTCAACAATGGCTTCTAGTACATCGTTTTCTACGTTTCTTAGTCTAACATGTGGGTTATTAGATACGATGTTTACTCTCGAGGAGGGTAACTCATTTACGTTTATCTTGATGGTTGTACTAGAGCCAGCTCTACACCTAGCGAAGAGTTTTTTCACAGCCATATTGCTCATCGAGGATGAAACCACGAGGCGCAGGGCTAATGTATCCACGAGTATAGCTACGAACAAAGCTACTGATGAAAATACCATAACCTTATCTCTAAGGAAAATCCCGAATAGAAGCATGAAACAAGAAAAAACTAAAACAAATACTCCTTTACGAGTTAAGGTAGTCATGACAAGGGCACTGGGACGTTTTTTAGCGCGCTTTCAATAATATCATCTGGCTTAACGTTGTCCATGGTGTACTCGGGCTTGATAACGATTCTGTGCCTAAGAGCTATTCTGGCCACAGCCTTGACATCATCTGGTATGACATAGTTTCTTCCCATAAGTAGTGCGCGTGCTCTGGCTCCCCGCATAATCCAGATGGAGGCTCTAGGGCTAGGAGGCCATTCCACCTCTTCCTGCGTCCTAATAAAGCTAACTAAATCAACGATGTACTCCTTAATGCTCTGGCTAACCGTGACTTGCCTCGCAATTTCTATTAGGTTCAGTATTTCTTGCGGCTCCAGTATTGGTTTCATGTTTGTTTTATCTATTTCATCAGCTATATCCAAAACTTCTAGCTCCTCTTGCTTAGTTAGGTTTTCCATGAAAACACTGAAGGCAAACCTATCAATCCCTCCAAGCGGGACCTCGTAGCTGGACTCACCATATATAGGAATCATTGTGGCTAAAACGAGGAAAGGCCTTGGCAAAGGATAGGTTTTACCCTCAATGGTGATTTGTTTCTCCTGCATCGCCTCTAGAAGAGCAGCCTGGGTCTTAGGAGATGCTCTGTTAAGCTCATCAATCAACACTACATTAGCAAATAAAGGCCCGAGTTTAACTCTCCACTCGCTTCTCTGGAAGTCAAAGTAAACTGTGCCGAGCAAATCGCTGGGTAGCAGGTCAGGCGTCATCTGTATCCTCGAGAATGAGCCTCCTATCGACATTGAGAATATCTTGGCGAGGGTTGTTTTTCCCAGCCCAACGTATCCTTGAAGAAGAATATGCCCCTCACATAACAAAGATGTCAATAATGCGTCAATGGCTTCATCATGGCCAACATGAAGTGAGCGGAGAAGGCTCTTCAGCTCCTCGAGTTTTTCTAGTAGTTCCTGTTTACTCATGCTTCTCGCCTTCCCGAAGATCCTTTCTCAGCATTAAAAGCTCCTTCTCGCTTAAGCCTATGAAATCAGGCACGCTAGGCGTTTTTTCTCTTTTACCATACAAGAATAAAAGCCTGCTCGTCAGCGTGGTTAAAATTATCACTAAGCTCAACCCCAACGTATACTTAAGCTCGGGGGACAATAACAAGTTATACGCTTTGCTTAAACTCAATTTAGCTTTAATCAAGATCGTTTCATCAAGAGCCCCTCCATAGATGTACACTTGCTTGCTATGCAACAGCGATTCAGCAAACTCCCTGTTGCCTTCCCTCTCAATCATGTAGTTTATCATTATACTTGGATCCCCAAGCAACACGAGTCTCCCCTCACCATAATTAAACATTACCGCAACAACAAACGGTCCTTCTGGCTCATTTTCATCCTTCTGCTTATTACTGTTTTCATCGATGAAGCTAAACATGGATGTTCGTAACAGCACGGTAGCGTTCTTATCAGCTATGCATGATGTATTGATGGGAACAGCTATGTTCAAGGAAACAGTGTGGTTATAGCCCAGGGCTTTGGGTAAATAGATATCGGAGTCGAAGAGAACAGTGTCGAGGATTGGTGAGCTCAAGAAAGCCTCACATGTATTCAAGGCTCTTAGCCACGTGTTTCCATAACCATAATCATTAGCTATGATGAGTGTCCCACCACTCAACAGAAATGCTTTTATCAAATCTATTTCGTTCTGCTCTGGTTCTCTGGAAGGTGAAGGTATGATAAGGACTGAGTTATTAGCAGAGCTAGGCAACGCCTCTAGAGTGTAGATTTGCTGGGCACCGAGCTCATGTAGCCAGGAGTACCCGTTCCACCCCGTATTGTCGAGGCTGAAATCAACATTAGATGGGGAGGCAGCGATAATAATGATTGACAGCAAGGCTCCGAAAGCAAATACCAATGCCACTATGAGCCAAGAATTCATACTTTCTCGCTTCCTTTTAGTTCCTTCAGCTTCTCAGTTATCCAGCTTGGAGCTTCACTGGCACCATAAACAACCTTTTCAACCTCGGCGATCAATTCCTCGATGGGCGATGATGCTTCCCCGAGGGCATCTTTAATTTTTGCGTAGTATTCTCTTAGAGTCTCCCAAGGTTGCCTGGGGACACCGCTTAGCTTCTCCATTACATCAGCTAGCATGTAAGCTAGACTATAAGTAGTCTCATATCTAATGTTGGCTAATCTTTCTCGCAACAATTTTTCTTTTATTTCCGTTGAAGGAATGGTTAGCGAGGCCCTATCTTTCACAATCGACAAGCTTTTCTTCGCAGAAACAACTAGTATAGAAATCCCTAGGAGTAGAACCAGGGGGTTTAGAACAATAATATTTGTTGATTCAACTGAGTTGGAATAAGCTGGATTTGAAGGCTTAAACACCACTGTGAGATTTGTTCTTCCACCGCTAACCAATAATGGAGTATGTAGCCTAGCTGTTACACAACTATCGTTTATCTCCATAGATGATGTCCGCCCCGATACGCTGATAACAAGAACTCCATCAGGAGGTTTTTCAAAACTAGTGACTTGGTTAACAAACACGCATAGCTTAATGTTAGAGGGTAATCCCGATACAAGTATTCTTGGTGCTTCAAGCGTAATTTGTGTTTGTATTCTTTTTACTTCTATCGTTAATGAATAGTTGCCAGGACCAATTATTCCTAATGGTTCGGTTCTAAGGGCAATAAAGTATAATCCGTCATTCAGGTACGGTGGCAAATATATTGTAAAGATGTTTTCTCCCGAAGCCAAAGTTACCTTTTGCGATACCCAAGGATATTCTACTGTGCCTACAAGTTCAATTGGTTCTCGATTAACTATTAGCAAAGACAAACTTGAGTTTGGAGTATATGTGAAATTAGTTAAGCCAATAAATATTTCAGGACGAGTCCACTTTAGTTTAATATGAACAACGTTGGAGGCGCAAGGCCTGAAGTCTTCGGACAGGGGAGACAAAGTAGCGTATATGCTTATTGAATCATTGTATAAGTACGGTAAATTGAATCTAACTTCATCCTCAGTGTTCAGTGGAATTGTAATCTCTAGTAAAGGAATGTCGCTTTCATTAGACCTAGCATAGAGTCTGAGCACCCCGCTTGTTTGCACCAACGGTGATGCATAGCTCTTTACCTTGACCCAAGCTTTCTCCCCTACCCAGGCCTCATTCTTATAGCTCTCTATGAATATAACGCATGATTGTTTTTCGCTGAGAGCTTGGATTTTCTCATCTAGGTTTCTTGTTTCGTTTATTTGCCTGTCAAGCAGTTCATCGAGAAATTTAGCCAGCTGTGTGGTGTTGGTTTTAAAGCTTGAATCAAGTTTTTTTGTTACCAAGTAAATTTCCTGTTGATTGTAAGCGGATATCGTTATGTTTCTTTTTATTTCTTCCAGTAGAGCTCTGGCATCCTCGATATCTCCCATGCTAAGGAGTTTTTGAATCTCGTTGAGAGTATTCTTGTTAATATTGAGAGTGCTTGATTGTGACTCTATAAGCACAGCTAACTGGCTGACTAATTGCTTTGCAGTTCCAGTCGCATGTATTAGTTTCAGAGCGTTTGTTAAGTTACTAACAACAGAGTAGTTCTCGGCGACAAGCGATGAGGATATAAGCTTAGTGAGTTGGTACAGTGAGTATGGGTTTAACTGGTACTGCGGAAGCTCGATTGGAGAAACATGTCTTTTCGTTATGATTGACGAGGCGAGAGTACTTGCTGAAATCCAGCATAGGAAAACCATAACTACTAGTACGGCGAATAACTTTTTCATGTTCATCACGTGAAAATTATGCTCAGTATTCTTAGGGTCACGAAGTAGAAGAACATTGCTAGCAAGCCTAGGCCAAGCAGGTCATAAGTCCTTCGAGGCGGCCTAATAATCAGGTAGAGCACGAAATACCACAGCGTTAATATGGATAGGTACACGTCAAGTCTCGATTCTCCGAGAAAACCGAGGCCCATGACTATTAATCCGTACCCCAGAGGCAAGATAGCATTGAAGAGTAGTGCTCTCATTTGCTGATTACCTCGAAAGTAGCTATGAGTGAGTTGTTGTCAAACCTTTCTTCGAGAAACACCAGTGTCTCCCTTATCTCGCTTGAAATCAGTATCCCCGCGAGCAAGGAGGGAAGAGAACCTGTGGCAACGCTCATTCTCCCCGGTGATAAGGGGAGCTTAGGGTAACTTATTGTAGCTACTACGATGTTGCCGCTTCTTGTATAGCTCGCGCTCGCGGCTGCTGATATCCTTTCAACTAGGTATTCGCTTAGAGTTAAAGCATGCTCATCCGTTTTTCCTTCGGAAACCTCGGCTCCAGGCAACGGTGGCTCCAGGCAGAGGTATGGCTCCCCACCGATTACTTCTAACCCCAAGTTACAGCTCGGCGGAATGGAGACCGATCTGCTCCTTAGGGGAATCATCAATAGTGGTTTACCGTTAATCCACGTATAGATAGCTTTTCCCTTTACATTTAGGCTTTCGAGGATAGCGTCCAGGTTTTTTGAAAAAACAACGAGTGATTCCCTAAGAGCCCTCTTAGGAGCAACGTGCAACGGAGTCAGAACAACCGATAACCCAGATACGATGACGCCAATACCCATCGCTGCTAATGGTTGGCTCTGTACTATCAGGAAGCTGGTTAGAAAAAGCAGCAGTCCAGCTATCGCTATCCCCAGACCAACCGCATCCTTGATACTCAGCATCATCATCTTGATACCTCTGTTATATATCAGGCATTACTCATTGAGAGATGACTCATAAAAATCCAATCTTTGTTTCAATATATAACAGTTTTTATTACTCACTTATTCATAAAGCAAGTTGAATCATAGTTCCTCAATGATGTGTTCAACATGCTTCTAGAAATTTAAGAATTTATTCCCCTATGTAGATATAAGCCTTTATCCGGTTGATTTGATAGATAAGCTAAGAAATGTTAGTAGCGAATTAATTTCGGTGACTGAATATTGAGTTCAGGTATTTCTGAAAAGCCCGTCGTCAAGCTTGTTGACGTATACAAGAAGTACAAGCTTGGCGAGGCGGAGTTCCAGGCTCTGCGTGGC
>WYEQ01000007.1 GCA_009904015.1 Desulfurococcales archaeon
ATTGCTTTTCCCTCTCTCAACACATGATGGGCAGGACTCCTCCTCCACGAGTAGTGATTTAAGTAGTACATATCCGCCATAAACAATTGCTACTGAGCCGGCCAGCCAGGTAGGTATGTATACTGCTATGAAGGAGAGCCCGAGACCCAGCAAGTAATACGATGTCACAACACCGAAGGCATAGATAATTGCCGTTACGAAGCCCGTGGTCACGGTTGATGCTATGGCAACGCTCACTCCGATTGTTACCTGGGTAACAATCTCGCATGGATTAATAGAATCAGTTAGTGCAAGGGGGATCCATGTCTTTGGGTCTAAGCCCAGGAACAATGATGTGTAGGCAGATAGAGCTAGTATTAATGATAAAAGCGCGCTGTACAGTATTGCTACTCTTGCTCTATACATCAACTCGCCGCTCATCCCTAGCTTACATTCAGTTAACCAATATTATTTTTTATCGAGTTTTCCCATATATTTTGTCTAGCTAAAAAAGCTTTGAGCATATTAACAGGAGCAAATTCCACATTGAAAAACCAAATCAGTGAAGCGGTGATTTCTAATGAGCAAAGCAGCTTCACAGAAGCTCAAGCTAGCTCTCAGGGGATTCAAGCTATCATTTGTTCTAAGCCTAGCTGGTGCTATAATCGAGGCTATGGCTGTATTGCTATCCTACAACATGATTCTTCTGGCTGACTTATCCCACTGGATTATCGATACTGTTCTTGAAGCTTTATTTGTTGTATCTATAACCTACGCCTCCAAGACTTACAGAAGGTTTCCTCTGGGCTCCTTGATACTTGAGTCGCTCTTAGTTACAATAGCGGCAATAGTAATAATAGGAGTGTATGGGTACTTCTTCGTAAGCTACTTCCTAAACATGCCCACCGGTGGAGTAAAAGGTAACTATCACCCAGCTTTAGCGGCAGTCACGGTTATTGGTGGTACTTTAACTTTAATTGTGGGCTACGTGCAGAAAAAGAACTTTGAGGAGCTTGGACTAGAGGTATTAAAAGTTGATTATAAACACGCCTTCATTGACACGCTCGCAGCGTTCATAGCAACTATGGGTCTAATAACTGTTAGCATGACCAGGAACCCTGGCTTCGAGGCTTTATTTGTCTCGCTACTAACCCTATTCGTATTTCACAGCGTAATGGAGGTTCTAGGAGACACTATCAAAACAATAACCGGCAGAAACATTGAGCCTGAGCTAAGGCTCAAGATATACAGAAAGCTGGAGGGATCCCTCGATAAGATTGACTTGAAGAAGGTTGATGCACGCAAGGTAGGCTCATTCTACATTGTGAGCGTGGCTGTTGAGGCCAGCCCCCACATGACTATACGGGATGCCTACAAGCTCAGGTCACGGATAATCGAGCTCGTAAGAGAGGTAAACGAGATGATTTACCACGTTGATGTTTTCATAAAGCCAACCAGGAAGAGCTGGAGGAAGGCTGAGCACTCCAGAAGCTAGATTTGGGGAACGGTATTTTCTGGTGCTCTCTTCGCATCTGTTTGGGTCCACGTCCGCTTAACCTCCTAGAAGACCAATTGGATACATACCCATATGCGATGACCTATCATTTCTGTTTGAGAATAAGCTAGGCGTAAATCGCTATGGAAAGCTTTTTCACCACTGGGCTTTAGAACTTGTTGAAGAAAACAGGAGAATTAAATAAATGGTATAGTAGCAGGCTTATATTATTATTTTTTGGGGAACTAGGAGAACCAATGAAAACGAGAAAAACACCTTGATTATAAATCCATTCAAGCTCCTCGATAAAGGTAAGAAGTCTATTGGTCTTTTTCTCTTGGATTACAAAGCTTATTATCTCTCTTCTAGTTAACAATATTTCCGTTCATATAGCTCTTAGGTGGGATTTTACATGGAATATAACATTATTGATGTTGCCGTAGTTGTGGGGGTTTTTGTTCTATCCCTTTTGTCCGGGATGCTAGGCCTCGGAGCAGCCTTCGCCACTATTCCTTACCTATCTTTGTTCATGACTAATGTTGTCCACGAGGTGCAGCCTGTCGCTCTTCTGCTCAACGGCTTCACGGCTGCTTTCAGCGCTGCTGGCTTCGCCAGAAGCAAGCTTATTCGTTGGAGAGACGCGTTTGTACTTGCTGTTATAACCACGGCCTCAGCGCCTATAGGCTCACTGCTAGTGCAGTATGTCCCCTCAATCTATGTCTGGGTGGTGTACTTCGTAGCTGTTCTCTACTTGGCTTACAGGCTGTTTAAGCCTGTTAAGTCCTCGTCGCCGAGGGAGCCAAGCTTAACGTTGGCTGCCTTGCTAGCAATACCGATATCCATACTCGCCGGCTTCCTGGGGGTTGGCCCAGGCTTTCTCTTAATGCCAACCCTGATACTCCTTGGATACGAGCCCAAGCTCGCCGCCGGGATAAATGCTGTTGCTGTTTGCCCACCATCATTCTCGGCCTTTATTCCGCACATCAGCACTATGAAGATTAGCCTGGGCTTCGTGGCAATTTTGGTTGTTACTGGCTCCATAGCTTCCTATCTAGGAGCGAGGCTTACGGCTAAGAAGGTGCCGAGCAGTGCTCTCAAGAAGATATTCGGCATCGTTATAGTCGTCATGACTCTGTATAGGCTATTAAGTTTCTTTATATAACCTGAAATCCATGAGCGCTGTAGTATTTAACTAGTTCTCTTAACCCATCCTCGAGGCTCACCGCTGGGTTGAACCCAAGCTCTCTTCTAGCCTTCGTTACATCAGCTATCGATACCCTTATGTCACCCTTCCTGGGCAGCGAGTAAATGGGTCTTAGCTCCCTTCTCCCAGCTATCTCGGCTACGAGTAAAGCGAGCTTGTTTATCGTTACTCCCTCGCCGCTACCAATATTGAAGGTTCCGGTCACGGAGCTATTAGTTATGGCATTTATCACGGCTTTAACAACGTCGCTTACATGTATGAAGTCCCTTATCTGCTCTCCATCGCCAAATATAACGGGGGGCTCTCCCCTCAGCGCTTTTTTTATGAACTCGACTATCACTCCTGAGTAAGCTCTTGACTGCTTGGGCCCATAAACATTAAATAGCCTGAGAACAACGGGTCTGTATCCATTTATCTCGGCAAAGCAGTTAACGTAAGCCTCCCCAGCCATCTTCGATGCAGCGTAAGGGGATCTCGGGCTTAGCGGGTGATCCTCGCTTATTGGTATTTTGATGGGCTCCCCGTAAACCGCGCTTGATGAGGCGAAAATAAGTGCATCCGCCTTCCTTGATGCCCTCGCGATATTGAATGTTCCTCTAACATTTACGTCGAAGTAAAGCTCCGGCTTCTCCACGCTTTCCCCAACATCGATGAGAGCTGCTAGGTGAACAACCACATCGGAGTTGCTGATGGCCTTCTCCACGTCATCGAGGTTTGTCACGTCCCCCCTCACGAAATTAATATCCCTCAAGACATCATTAATGTTTCTAAGAGAACCCGTAGATAAGTTGTCAAGCACTGTTACGGCGAAGCCCATCTCAACAAGCCTTCTGACAAGGTGGCTACCAATAAAGCCCGCGCCGCCGGTAACAGCTATTCTCAGCGTATCCAACACGCTTCTCCATGAAGAAAAGTGCTCAAAAGACAATATAAGCTAGACGATTGCTGGGATAAATATGATTTCTTACTCAATGATCCTGTCCAGCAATTTTATTGATGAAGCGATGACCAACATATTAAAGGCGGTTATTGAAATCAAATCTAGCATGTAGTTTGCCTGTAGGCCGAGTAGCATCCCTCTCAGCATATCAACAGCGTAGCTCAGCGGGTTCACGAGAGCCACGATTTTTATAGCTGTGGGCATTATGCTTATTGGATAAAGAGCGTTGCTAGCGAAGAAGAGAGGCATTGTTATAGCGCCTATTATTCCCATGAACCTCTCCCTCGTTTTCATTAACGATGCTATGAGTATTGATAGTGCCGTGAAGCCCATGCATACGTATATCACGGTTAAGTAGCCCCCTATGAGCAACGGGGCGTTGGTTTTAAAGTGTGCTCCGACAAGAAAAGCTGACAGAATAACCAGGACGTACTGTGTTGATGCCCTGATGCTCCCAGCGAGAGCTCTCCCAATAACAATTGATGACCTGGGTATAGGTGTTGAGAGAAGCCTCTTCAGTATGCCTGATTCTCTCTCGAAGACCATCATTATTCCGTAGGCAAGAGAAATAAATGTGGCTGACTGGAAAACAACGCCTGGCGCTATAAATGACCTGTAATCCTCTACTCCAAGCAGAACTCTTCTAGCCATAACCACGCCGAAGACAACTATCCATAGGATAGGCTGGACCGCTCTAGCCACTATCTCTGAGGGGTCGTGCATCAGCCTTCTAATCTCCATCTCAACCATAGCTAAAATGCTCGCTGAGCTGAGCTTTCCCCTCATTCTAGCTCCCCCTCCTGATAGCTCTCCTCGTGGATAAGACCTCCCTGACCCTTCCATGCTCATCCTCGCTTATCCTCCTGCCAGTGAGCTTTATGAAGACGTCATCTAATGTTGCCTCAACTGCTTTTGCTTCTAGAACAACTACCCCTCTGCTATACAAGCCCTCAATTACTCTTGGCAAAACGTGGGCAGGGTTCTTAGCCGCTATGATGAGCTCACCGTTGCCGTTTGTTTCCACTGAGTACCCGTTATCCAGCAGGTAAGCCCTAGCTTCATTGGTGTTTCCCTGCACTTTTATGATTACCTTGTCGCTGCCTAAAGAAGCTTTAAGCTCACTTGGTGCTCCCTCAGCAACAATCCTGCCCTTATCAATAAGCGTGACTCTATCAGCGTACTTATCAGCCTCATCCATATAGTGAGTAGCGAAAAAGATAGTTGTGTTCGACTCCTTTTTGTAAGCCAAAAGCTTCTCCCAAACCATCATCCTTGCTCTCGGGTCAAGCCCAATCGTTGGCTCATCAAGAATCAGTAGCCTCGGCCTAGACATAAGCGCTATTGCTATTTCAAGCCTCCTAATCATTCCTCCGGAGTACGTTTTAACGAGCCTCCTCGAAGCATCGTTGAGCTCCATGAGCTCGAGGAGCTCCTCGATAACCTTTCTTCTCGACCCCGGCTCAAGCCCGTATATCTTCGAGTAGATAAGCATGTTCTCGTACCCAGTTAGATCGGTCCACAAGCTCATCTCCTGGGGAACATAACCGATAAGCCTCCTAACGCTTGCCGCATGGCTAGCAACATCGTAGCCGAAAACCTTGGCTGACCCACTCGTGGGCTTTATCTGTGTAGTAATGATTCTGATAAAAGTTGTCTTACCAGCACCGTTAGGGCCAAGTATAGCGTGCGATGCCCCCTCCTCAACTCTTAAATCAACACCGTTT
>WYEQ01000022.1 GCA_009904015.1 Desulfurococcales archaeon
AGAGCTGGAATATCACCAGCAAGCCTCCTAACCAGAAGATAACCAGCTATTATCATTAACCCCCCGAATATAGCTGGGGTAATCGATACCCACTGCTTGATGGACAGTCCAAATAGAGATGCGAGAGGATATGTAGCAGCGTTAAACATATGAATCAATGGGAAATCAACGTACTTGAAGTCCTGCCCCCATGGATACCAGAATATATGTGTATCGGGATTACTTTTATCCAAGTGGAACCAAGCCGCTAATCCATGCTTAACTAGATAACTAGAGACCCAGTATACCTCCCATGAGTCATCTCCCTGCAACTCGTAGTCGTACTTAATCGCTGGCTGAAGCCTTATGTAAACCCCTAAGACAACGATAACTAATAGCGCCACTACCGAGATGATTCTTAATAGTTTATCTGAGACCTCGTATTCTTTTTCCTTTTTCTTCGCCTTCTTGGATGGCAAATCCCTTGCCCCTAGGATTATTTGCTTATGATTAATATGAATTCGCCACTCCAGTTATAAAGGTTGGTGTTTACGAGTTAGTTTAAGGGGTAAATCTTGTCTAGCAAGCTTGATATGCTTGAATCAATGTATGCCTCACTGAAGCTTGAGGCTCGTATTGATTATCATTTAAACACACTTGAGAACACGTATAGGCTGTTGAGAACGAAGGTTGCTGGAGAAAAGAGAATTGGTACAATTTGGTACAACACGTATGAACTAGTTGATGAAGCTATAGTTAAACTAAGAATGATTAAAAGCCTTCTTGCTAAGTACAGATACACAGGCCTTTACATACATTTGACTGATGCTCTTCAACTGGCAAACGAGCTTTCTATAAAGGTTGATTCCAAGGTTGCTCTTCCATCGCATAAAGATAACATAAGAATGATTGCTAGCGAGATTGCCTATGAAATAAGAAGCATTATCAAGTCTACCAACAAGGAGCCCGAACCGTCTAGCTTCTATACAAAAGCTTTCTGAGAGGGCAGGTTTGATAGTATTTCTCGCATAGCTCAGCCTCATATATTGTTAAGTACCTATTTAGAACGCCACAATAAGTTATGTAGCCTCCCTGCTCCGGTATGACTATGAACTTCTCGCATTGGCTCTTCAAGGGCTTGTTGAATAGATGAATAGAGGATACTATTCCGCTCTTCCTCAATGCTAGGCTGAGTAATCTCTCAAGGTTAGACGCGGCGGACCTGTCGTAATAAGGACACTTGGAGAACTCTGTCTGTGATTTCTGGCATGGACTTCCAGGCTCGGGAGGGGCAAGCACTGACCTTTTTGGTGATAAGCACAAGCCATCTTTGTATAGTGGACAAGGCATTTTTCCATCACTTAAGGGTCAGTCGCGAGTTCGCCTATCACTAATCAACCCTTGAATTTCTCATCATCCCTTAATAACTCAATTTCTAGTTATATTTGTATATTTTTATTAGAGACGAATTCTAAAATGATTAAAGCAAAGACCAATAGCCAAACAAAGGTGATAACTATGAGCATTGGAGAGCCAGCTTCTAAATCCGACTCAGCACAGCAGAGCGAGATGTCTAAGTGGGTGCAAAGAATGCTTAAATCAGCCAAGCAGTATCACAAGCTATGCCCATACTTCGATAAGAAAACAAAGCAGTGTTTCCTGAGTCTTGGAGGAAAATGCGACAGAGAAGGAAAGTTTGATACATGCCCTGTCTTCATGAAGTTCTTGGAAAACAAGTATAACGAATATGTCAGCAAAGGCAAAATACCTCCATCTGATTTTCTCGATGTAGCATTATAATAAAGGCGTAATGGCCACATGAAGAGGATCGCTATACTCGATCACGATTTAACTCTTGTTAATACTTTAACGTATTTTTTTAGAGCTTATAATCAGGCTAGAGCGAAATTTAATTATGAGAGATTGGGCTTTAGGGAGTTTCTCAGGGGGTATTTAGAGGAGAATTTAGCTAATCCCCCTGGTACTGATAGGTTTGAGTTTTGGTTTTACTTCAGCGGTATTTTTAAGACTTTCAAAGGCGAGCCTGTAAACCCCATGCCTGGCGCGGATGATTTAGTCCAGTTCCTAAGCGAAAATAACTATTATATTGTTGTCGTTACAGGCAGAAGAGTGGATAAAACAATTATTGCAGATGAACTAGGCAATGCTGGGTTAGTGGATTATGTAAGAGAAATACACACTCTTCACAACATCAGTTTATCAAGGCCGTTCGAGAAAAAAACAGTTATCTCGCGGCTGGTAAACTCTGAGAAAAACATTGATTGCATATCCATAGGTGATTACTCCGAGGATATGTCAAGCTCATACATCAATGGATGCAAGCCTATAGGCGTAGCTCCCTTTGGTAAGAATCCTAAATTACTGTACGACGCGGGAGCAATCTTTGTCGGCAAAAACCTTAAAGAAATAAGAGAATATATCGAAAAAAACCTTATTTCTTCTCCCCGTTGAAACCAACGAACTCGTATCTCCCATCCTTGTGATGCTTAACAACGTTTTTTGATGACAATCTGTAAAGGGTTCTTCTTATTTTTTCCTCACTAGCAATAGCTTCTAGATATCGGTGTATTTCCTTAACAGTCAGTGGCTTCTTCTCTCTCTTGAGAATCTCCGTGATTATTTTTTCCAACTCATTCTCATGTGGGGCGAGCATTACAACGATATCGTTATCCTCGTATAACATAGAGAGAAAATCCTTAGTAGAATTTGGCGACAACTCAGTATCCCATACATTATTTTTGTTTTAAGGAATATAAAACTCATGTGACGCTAGGTTAATATTCCATTTGAAAAGTTTGTTGGTTAATTGATTAAAAATGAAGAAAAACCTTCTACTCATGGAGAACCTAAGCAGAGAGGATATAGAGAAAATAATTGATATCTCTATGATGCTCAAAACACTGCATAATCTCGGCTTTAGGAAAACAGAGTATCTAAAAAACAAGTTTTTCCTATTATTGTTTGAGAAGCCTAGTACTAGGACGAGGCTGAGCTTTGAAGTAGCTATTACTCAGCTAGGCGGTCGATTCAGCACCTTGAATGCAAGTGATACACAGTTATCCCGAGGAGAGCCCGTCAAGGACTTTGCAAGAGTAGTATCAAGATATGTTGATGGAATTATTGCTAGGGTTAAAAAACACGAGAGCCTCGAGGAACTAGCTAGATACTCAGCGGTACCGGTCATCAACGCTCTCAGCGATAGGGAGCATCCAGTTCAGGTCTTAGCTGATGTAATGACTATCAAGGAGAAGCTGGGACACGTGAGTGGCGTGAACCTTGCGTTTATCGGTGATGGTCAGGACAATGTGCTGAACAGCCTCATGATTGCTGCCGGTTTGCTAGGCATCAACTTATACATAGCGACTCCGAGGGAGCTATGGCCTAACGAGAATTATCTCTTAAAAGCTATCAAGCTGGCTGAGCTCAGTGGAGGAAGCATAAACATCACTACTGATCCCATCGAGGCTGTTAAAGAAGCAGACATAATTTACACGGACGTATGGGTTAGTATGGGCAGAGAAGAAGAAGCTGATTATCGAAGAAAAATTCTTCGTCCATACCAGGTTAACATGGAGCTACTGATGAAGAGCAACAGAAAACCACTAGTGATGCACTGTCTCCCCGCCATTAGAGGCGAGGAAATAACCGATGAAGTAATAGAGAGCCCTCAAAGCATTGTTTTTGATCAGGCAGAAAACAGGCTTCACGTGCAGAAAGGGTTATTGTATTATTTGTTCTCGAGCCACAGTTAATGTATTTTCCATAAGTGATAAAGTATGTCCAAATAGACCTCAGCGACTCCGACCGGATGTTTTATCTGGTTATCCACTAGTATTTGCGGGTAAATTTCTCCTACGTAGCCTATCACTGTGTCATTGTATTTCACTATAGAGCTTCTCCCCTTGATGAATATATCAGAACAATATCTCTGGTATACCGGTGTTATCCCAAGAATTGATAGTAGCCCTTCGAGCGCTGATTGGATATCCTCATATCCAACCCTATAATCAACCAGGGCCAGCGCTAGTTTTTCTCCTGTTGATAAACCTTTGGATTTGGTATCTATGTATCCATAATAGCCTATCTCGAATATCCTTAGCGGCAGCCCGGACTTCTGGCTTTCTCTTATTGCCTGGATTAAGGATGGAATAATTGATGGCCTTATACTGCTCATTTCGTTCGATATAGGATTGATTATTCTTATGGGAGAAATACCGCTCTCAGGCGCTATTCTCGCTAGGTCATCGCTAATCATTGTGAAGCTCAAGAACTGCGTGTACCCCAAGCCAATAAGTATTCTCTTCACGTGCTTCTTGAAGACGGTGTACTCGTCCTCCCCGGGCTTTGTGATGATTGGCTTTGGCTCTAGCGTAAAGTTGGAGTAACCATAACTTACAGCTAAATCCTCGATGAAATCCACCGGGTGCAGAACATCTGTACGGTACTCCGGAGCTCCTGCCCTAATGTTATCCTCATCCCAGAGAACCTCCCACCTCATTTTTTCTCCAAGCCTAACAATATCGTCCCCACTTAGCTTTACTCCAAGAGTTCTTCTGATGTCACTAATGGTTGTCTCAACAAAAGTAGGAGTTAAACCAGGCGTTAAGAAACTATTGTTGTTTCTTACAATCATGCAGAGCTCAATAAAAGCATTTTTTCTTTCCGACAAAACACTCGTAATTAAATCAAGTGTTTTAAGAACAGTGAACTCATCGGTGCCTGTTACATCAATTAGTAGGTTTTTTGTTCCAACATCTAGTCTTGTTACATCGCTGTTTATAACGGGAGGCAAACTAATTATTTCTCCGTCTGAGAGAATAGCTGGATGATGGTCATTCATAATGGAGTAAGAGCCATAGAGCTTTCCCTGCATTGTCTCCTTCAATACATCCCTTACCGTCCATCTTTCGCTATGTCCAAGAGGAATCATCTGGTAGTCCAAATGGACTGGTTTATACTCTAGTTTTTTCGACGGGATTTTGTCTAAATCATGAATTCCGATGGCAACCTTCTTTCTTTTTCTCCCAACAGTCAAATGTATCTTCTCCTGGAACTGAATGAGCTCTTCAAGGGTTTTTTCATCTAGAGGGTAATTTTTAATGATGCCGATAGCTATGTACGGCCTTGATGGGACATCG
>WYEQ01000013.1 GCA_009904015.1 Desulfurococcales archaeon
CAAAAAGTATTTGGAATTCGCTGATAGATTCGAGAGAGAATTTATCAATCAAAGAGAAGATGAGAGGAGAACAATAGAGGAGACCCTCGATCTCGGCTGGAATCTCCTAAGCCTGTTGCCCGAGGAGGACTTAAAGTTCCCCAGCAAAGAGGAAATAGAAAAGTACCATCCAAAATACAGAAAACGCGCTCAGACACTATGAGTATAAACGACAAGTTAATTTTAGAATCTAGCAAAGATAAGTATCTTGATGTTGCATTGAGTAAAAATAAAGAACCATCAGTTTTGTTAAACGAGGACTATTGTAGGAAAAGCCGGAGTAATCTTTGCAGATACTGTATATTTAAATTCATATGCAGAAGTAAATAACGAAGCTATAATCACGAATCACTAAATATAGCAATACAATTACAATAAAGGGCAATCAACTAAGATAAAGTAATCTTATAACCATCGTGAATACGAGGTAGGCAAAAATGATAGCCAATGAAACTTGCATGGGGGATACTCTGTACGGCCTCACACGTCCGGGGAAAGCTGAACCCAATTTGTTTCTCCCGTAAAAAAGATATACAAAGTGAATCATAATATCATTAAAACATCGGAAATTTATAATAAACAATTATTTTTGGACAGTAAAAGTGGGATTAAATTCCACGATACCAAATATTTATTACCTAAAAATAAGCCAAAATCCCCTTGAGGGGCTTTGCTGTGAGTGGGGAGTTCGAGGAGGGATTTTACTACGTTTGCGCTAATTGTGGTAGAACATTGACAACTAAGGACTTCGAAATGCTAAGAAGAATACAGTGCGTGTACTGTGGATACCGTATAGTATATAAAGTGAGAAAACCGGGAGTTAAAAAAGTGAAGGCGATTTAGCCTTGAAACGCTAGATATTCCAAGATTATTTTTGCAGCTATACTCGAAGTCTGATATCCCTTGTCGACCAGCGGGTTTGTTTCAACGATATCGATTCCAATTACTTCTTTTGATTCTAAAATTGATTTCAGCAGCGTAAATAACGTGTATATATCAAGGCCTAATGGCTCCGGTGTTCCTACGCCGGGAGCGAAAGCAGGATCAAGGACATCGATATCCACGGATAGATATACCTTTGTGTATCCCTCAAGCTCTTCTTTTAGCCTATTTACCACTTGACCTGCGCCGTAGGTGTTTATGTATCTAGATGTGAACAGCCTTATCTTGTGCTTCTTAATATAATCCATTTCCTCCGCGTCAATAGCTCTTGAGCCAATCAGAATAATTGATTCAGACGGGATATTCTCCGAGATTCTTCTAATAACTGTAGCGTGAGAGTACTTCTCTCCAAGGTAGGTGTCACGTAAATCCGCGTGTGCATCGAATACTATTAATAAAGTGTTTTTCATGAGTAGCGGAAGAGAGCCAAGCGTAACCGTGTGCTCTCCTCCTAAAATAACAGTCTTTTTATTCTTGGGAATAGACTCGCTTGATATAAAATCGTTTATTATCTCCACGCTTCTCTTGACATCCATACCAGCTGGAAAGAGGTCACCGATATCGTGGAACTTTTTGTTTTGTATCGGCATATCAAGCAAATAGCTATATAGCTCCAAGCTCTCGCTGACCCTCCTGATATACTCGGGCGCAAATCTTGTGCCAGGATGAAAAGAATTAGTTGCATCTAGAGGCGCACCGGCAATGAGTACACGGCTTTCCTCTTCAGGGTAATTTAGCCCCGCGAAGCTACTTGTTTTAACTCTCCAAAGCTCCCACATGCCCAACTCAACACGCGAGACGTTTTTGTCTTCATTTCTAAATAAACTGATTATTAAAACTGCTATTAGAAATAAATCGCACACATTAGTCATAGGGCATAATAAAAAATATTTAAACCATGCTTGTTATTAGTGATTAGTGAGCCGCGGTAGTATAGCCTGGCCTAGTATGCAGGCCTGTCGAGCCTGTGACCCGGGTTCAAATCCCGGCCGCGGCGCTTATGTTTATCTAGATATAAAATTTAGATTCTGAGCTATTCTTCACCACTATTTTTCCGTTCCTAATCACGTATGCTGGTGGCTCGTGGTACCATATCGTCTCGTAAACCGTCTTGTAGTTATGAACCAGGAGGTCGGCTGGGCATCCCTCCTTTATACCGCATACTGGAATGTTCATTGCTTTTCTAGCTCTCCATGTTATCATATCAAAAAATGTATCTAGGTCCTTCAGCGTCATGCTCCACGTTATGTGACTAGCTAGGAAAGCCACCTCCAGCATATTGTTTCTTCCAAATGGGTAATACGCATCAGCTATGTCATCTTGACCTAAAGCAACGTTTACGCCTAACTGTAGCATCTGTTTAAATGGAAGATAAAGGGGGCCGGTCTGAGGGTCTGTCACAAGTGACATGCCAGCTAGCCTGGCTAGCTCAGCTAGCTTGAGCACGGAGGGGCCACTGTAGGTTGCCACAGCTCTGGCGTGATTAGCAGTTACTCTGCCGAACCATTTCTCTTTGTAAGCTTTTTGAGCAAGCTTGAATGTTGTTCGGAGGAAGGTATCACCTGCGTCATCAGTTAACATGGCTATGTCTTTGTCGTATTTCTTAGCGAGCTCGAATGCCACGTCTATGTGTTTGTCTTCGAATTCTGGGCTAACTTCTATCCATGGTATACCGCCCACCACATCCGCGCCCATCTCCAAGGCTTTCTCCACGTACTCCTCTGCGCCTGGGTCCTTTACTATCCCGTCCTGTGGGAATGCTACGACCTGTATGTCTACTATTCCCTGAAACTCCTTTTTCAGTCTGAGAAGGGCTTTTATCCCCTCTAGCTTAGCCTTCGTATCCGTGTCAACAAATGCTCTCAGATAGGTTCCTCCGAATCGAAGAGACTCGAGGACAGCTTTCTTTGCATTCTCGTATATCCATGATTCATGATACTTTTTCTTAACCTCGCTCGCGATTTCTATTGCAAGCATAGCGGCGCTCATCCCGCTTTCCTGGTATGCCCTCACTGCTTCCTCTCCAATCATCAGGTACGTGTAGACTTTGCACATATGTATATGAGGATTAGCGAATGTCTCGGAAACAAGATTTCCTTCAGCGTTTATTTCGTGCTCAGCGTGCTCACTTATGTGCTCCTTTATGCTAACTATTTTACCTTCACCAACAGCTATATCAAACGTCTTGTCTGATGGACGGTCTCTTAGCCTAGCTTTCCTCACAATCAAGCTATAAGTCTCCACCAAAAGTTATCACCATAAAAAAATCTTCTACTAACTTTTATATAAGAATTGTTAAAGAACTAAGCAGTATTATGTCTATTTCAATAAAATGACAAGTACTACTCGAAGGTTATTTTGTATCCACTACCGCTCTTGATAACTTTAAACCTGACTTTCTTAAGAATCGCTTCGTTCAGCCTCTTTATCTCTAAAGCCAGCTTCTCTAGAGCATCGACGATTGCGGCTCCATGCTCAGTTAGTGAATAGTATTTTATCTTTTCTCCATCAACATGCTCCTCCTCGCTCTCCACCAGCCCGAGCTTCTCCAGTTGCTTAAGAACACGTGTTATGTAGGACAGAGATATAGAGCCTGAGAGTAAGTCGTATATATCCTTGGCTGTCACCATCTCAACTTCATCTTCATCGCTGTAAAAGCTCCTCAGTATTCTCAATATTAGTATCTGTTTCTTGTTGAGCAAAAGCTCCGGGAACTCGTTGGCATCAGCCATTTCTCATCAATTAGTTATTTAGCATTGAGAAAAATATATTCTATTCTACTACCAAGCTTTCTTCGATGACAACTCCTGATTTTTTAATGGTAGAGTAGACAGGGCAACTCTGCTTAACCATTTCTAAAAGAGCTCTTGCTTCATCTAGACTCAATCCTCTAAATATGTACTTTATATTTAGTTTCTTGAGTCCTTCTCCCATCTCGAATTCTCCATCGGCCTCCACTTTCATACTGAATTTGCCCAGCAAGTCCAACTGGCTAGCGAACATCTGGAACATAATGATTTCGCATCCCACTAGGCCCGAAAGAAAAGCCTCGAGAGGCGACGGATATCCAGGCTTAGCGGAGCTCATTATGTTTTCTTTAACATAGAAAACCGACTGACCGGCAGTAATTTTGGCTTTTCCAAAAGAGTCTGACTCGCCCTCAACGTGAGTTAATGGGATTTTTATTTCAGTTAGTTTCAATTCGTGAATCACCATTAACCTTTATTCAAAATACTAATTATTCGCGAAGAGGTAAAACAATTGCGTATATACGCATGGTGGTTATCGTGGATATCGTTATTGTCGGCTTCGGAAACGTTGGGAAAAAGGTTGTTGAGAGACTTAATGACCCCTTGTTCTCAGGTCTAAGGATTAAGGCAGTATTCAGTTCGATGGGAGGCGTTGTCCTGAGGGAAAAAGACGATTATGATTACCTCTTTAAGCTCTCCACTATGAATGAGCCGCTAAGTAAACATCCTCGTTTCAACAAAATCTCGTTTATGGACTACGTACAGGAGAACCCGTCTGGAATAGCTGTTTTTGTTATTCCTCCCTCATACGAGACTGGTGAGCCGAATTTATCTATGTATAGAAAAGCTATAATTAGTGGATACCATATAATAACGGCAGATAAGACTGGCTTGGCCATTGATTACAAAGGACTAAAGAAGCTCGCTAGGCAACATAATGTTCTGCTTAAATACACTGCCACGGTTGCTGCTGGAACACCTGTCCTAAGCGTAGCCAAGTCGCTTAAGTACAGAAAAGTCCAGTACATACGAGCAATCTTGAACGCTACATCAAACTATGTTTTAAACCTGATAGAAAGCGGCAAAAACTGGGATGAAGCTATCAGCCAAGCAATTAAAGAGGGCCTAGCTGAGCCTAATCCATCTATAGATATTGATGGGCTAGACGCCGCTGCAAAAATAACTATACTCCTCAACGAAATGGGCATAAACATTACTATGAGAGATGTGGATAGAAAATCATTGAGAATCTATAGTGAAGAGGAGATCAGGAAAGCTATAAAGGAGAGCCTGAGGCTAAAACAAGTTGCAGGATACGATTCAGCAAATAAAGAGGTCTTCGTCAAACCAATTTTTGTTCCGTTAATCAGTCCCTTGGCTTTTACTGAGGGGGCATACAACACTGTTGAATTTAAAGTTGAGGACGAATCTATCATTATTCATGGACCTGCTGGGCCTGCATGGAGAACAGCGAACGTTCTGCTAGCTGATGTTCTAGAGGTTCTAGACGAAGCATTGGGAAACGAATAACTCGCCTATAACGGTTTCAGAACCGTTATTTATCCGATTGCATGAAGTTTTCATAATGTAATTATAGGATATATCCAAGCGTTCTGAGCATAATCGATTCCTCGCATATAAGCCAATGCTTTTCCCAGCCACATCTTTTTTCATGGTTTCTACCTATGGCGTCTATGTTGCTTAAAGCCTCCATTAAAGGCAACTTTATTTCCTTTATAGCTATTGGCTCGACTAGTTCCCCTCTTTTTATTCTCCACGCTGATTCAGGATAAATCGTCAAGACATCTCCTCTAATCATGTATGAGCTGGCTCCTTCAATAAAGAAACCATCCTTTGTTTCCTCAATGATTTCTTTCTCGCTCCAGTCACCCTTTCCAATAAGCAAGTTAGTATATAGCGGGGTCGGGGGCTCCCATAAACCATAGGCATTCCCCGGATTGCTTAAGCCTCTCCGTTTAAACCTTGTGCCTAAAAGCTCAACTAAAGCTCCATTTTCAATGAGTGTTTTTCTCCTAGTCTTCATGCATTCATCGTCAAAAACCCTTATACTAGGCGAATCTGGAGCGGTGGGGTCATCCCTTATTGTTAAATTACTTAAAACAATCTGTTTTCCAGGGCTAAGATTATCGTTTTTTATTGAAGCTATTCTTTTAATGAACTCTTTTGCGATAATTGATGTAGTGCTGGGCGTTAAAACCACTGTTTTTCTACCTCTATCACTAGTGCTCGTATCAACAGACTTGGAGGCCCAGAAGGCTCTTCTGTAAGCCTGTTCAACAAGCATATCAATGTTTTTCTCGCTTAGCCGACCTGAGTCGCCAGGGATAGCTAGTTGAGAGCGGCCCTTCACAACTTCAGTTCCTCTTTGTTGGTAAATCTCTACTGACAAAACGGTGTATTGTTTTCTTTCTTCAGCCTCACCTAAAGAGTGAGTTATTTTTCTCGTATCATCTAATGTTACAAAAATTATTTCACCAGTGATCCCCAAGTCCCTTAAAACCGAGGCAACGTAAAGAGTTTTTTTAAGCAAATCGCCTACATGGTTTTTTTCAGATACAAAAAACTCTGCTCTCCCAACAAACTGTTCTTCCACGAGAGCTTCCTGCTGCGAAACATTTGTTACTTGCTCACATAAATTTCTAACAAGGCTTTCATTGTACCTGGCTAGCTCTTCACCGGTTCCCCCGTGCCTAGATACTATAAGCCACTTGCCATTGCAATACACTCTATTCCCATGTATGGTTTCCTCTCTATTATTGATACTGAGAGAGCCGCTTACCCATTCAACGATATAGGTTTTTCTATAGAAGCTGAACTCGTCCTTGTACATATCTATGCATAATCACCATTAGCTTTACTAATTTTTAATATGTCAAGCACCCGTAATTATTTATGAATAAGGGGTCGAACATGATAAACATACCCCAAATAGAGATAAAAGATGAGGTCAAGTTAACTTCAAGGGAAACAGCTGTTTTAGTTATTGATATGCAAAATGACTTCGTGCATGAAAAGGGCTCTCTCAGAGTCCCATCCGCTACCAGCACTGTGCCCAAAATCAAAAATCTATTATCAAGAGCAAGGAACAGTGGCGTCTTGGTTATCTACACTAAAGATACACACTATGAAAACGACCCGGAGTACCGCATTTGGGGGGTACATGTTAAAAAGAATACTTGGGGCTGGGAGATAATTGATGAGTTACGGCCAACGGAAAATGACATTGTAATTGAGAAAACAAGGTACGATGCTTTTTATGGTACCCCTCTGGATGATATCTTGAGAACAAACGATATAAAGACGCTCGTTGTGGTTGGCACAGTAGCTAACATTTGTGTACTTCAAACAGTTGCCAGCGCAGCTATGAGGTGGTACAGGGTGGTGGTGCCTATTGATGGAATAAGTGCTTTAAATGATTTTGACCTGTGGCTAACGCTCAGGCAAATTGACTTCGTGTATAAGGGAATAGTAGTTAAAAACGCTGAGGGAGTACATTTCATATAGAAAAAGCGATTCATCTAGCACTAGTAAATACTTAGCTCCTGTTTTTTTAAACAAACCCTCAAAAACGAAGGCTTATAAATCCTATGTGGCCCAATTAGCTTAGAGATCGAGCTTCAAATTGGTGAATAAACCTTGAGCGAGAATGTCATAAAGTATGAGGATTTCGCGAAACTCGATTTAAGAATAGGGACAATAAAAACAGCTGAGAGAATAAGTGGCTCGAAAAAGCTGATTAAAATATTAGTCGACTTAGGAGAGCTCGGTGAGAGACAAATAGTTGCAGGCATAGGAGAGAAGTATGAACCAGCACAACTTGTTGGAAAACAAATAGTTGTCGTCGCTAACCTGGCTCCTAAGAAGCTTATGGGCCATGTGAGCCAAGGGATGCTTCTAGCTGCTGGATGCGATGATGGAGTACCGGTTCTATTATCTCCAATCGAGCCCGTAAAGAACGGGAGCAAGGTTTGCTGATTTTTATGGCTTAGGACGAAAAGCTATCTCTCAAGGCTCTTAGCAGGTCTCTCTCCGTTATTATGCCGTATTTATCATCGTCCTTAACGAGAACTGCTCCTAGAGGGTCGAACGTTAGAAGGCTCGCTATCTCACGTAACGAGTAGCTACAATCTGTTACCCATGGTTTAAGCATGACCTTTTTGACAGGCTTCGATAACGGCGACTCATCTCCCTCAAGCAGCTTATCCAGTGATGATGGGGATGTTAGATAATCGATTAGAATATTAAGTGTAGTCATGCCGATTGGCTCACCATCTTCATTTGTTATAACGACCCTTCTTACGTTGTTAGTTACCATTAGTCCTATTGCCTCTAGTATCTCGTCCTCCTCCTCGATAAGTATTAGCTCCCACGATGCATACTCGCACATTGGTTTCTTGGTGTAAATGGGCATAGCTTTGATTACTTGTTTTTCCTCGAGAACCCCTATAACAGTTCTTTCGGAATCAACAATTGGTAGGCTTCCAATGTTGTTTTTCACCATTATTTCCAATGCACTCTCAAAGTTTTCGTTTTCGGTTATGTAAACCACGTCTTTTGTTGCATAGAAATAAGCGGGGTTTTCAAGCGTTTTTGCAAGGTAGCCTGCCTCTATAAGCTCAACTGCTTCTTCTCCTATGATAAATAAGGCTTTAGCGACATCCCTAATGCTCAGAACGCCTGCAAGCTTGTTACCATCTTCAACGAGAACGGCATGGTATCTGTTATTATTCAACAGATACCTTGTTGCTGTTAGCAAGCTGGCGTTCTTATCTATAAGCACTGGCTTCTTATCAGCGTAGTAAATTGCAGGGGGCATATCCAGCTTCCCATAAAAGTTTGTATCGATAAGTATTTATACAAATTGATTATGCTTGCTAGGTGGCTCTTAAAGTCTCTCCAGCGGCTCTATCCCTAGCAGTTGCAGAGCATTTTTCATTACATAGGTAAAAGCTATCAGCAACTCGATTTTTGCCTTGAACAATTCTTTGTCTGTTTCTTTTAGTATTGGATCCCTGTCGTACCACTGGTTAAACTCCTGTGAGACTCTCCATAGATAAGAAGTCAGGTACTCGATTCTTAGCTCCTCGGCTGCTTTCTTTGTTACTAATGGGTATTTCGCCAGTAGCTTGACCAGCCTGTACCTAATTTCATCCTCAACTAGCTTAGCATAGTTTGCCTGCTCCCTTGGCAACTCCTCTTCCCTTATTTTCTTTAACACATTGTAAGCCCTAGCATAACTGTAGAGAAGATAAGGAGCAGAGTTTCTCTCGAAGTTCAACACATCCTCTTCTTTAAAAACAAGCTGCTTGTCTGGCTCCACATTAACTAGTGAGTATCTGAGTGCAGCCACAGCTATTTTTTGCGAATATGACTCGATTTCCTCCTTGCTGAGCTGCTGACCGTATCTCCTGTATAGCTCCGCCTTTGATAGCGCGGCTAGTTCTTTAAGAATGTCATCTAGAGATACGTAGATGCCTGCTCTCCCGCTCATTTTTGTTCCGGGGAGAATAACCATCTCGTAAACATAGTGGATGAGGTTCTCAGCGTATTGTGTATACCCTAGCGAGTATAAAGCTAGTCTAAGCTGGGCCTGCGGAAGAAGCTGCTCCTTTGCAACCACGTTAATTACTTTCTTAGCATTGGATTCCCTAAATTTTCTTATGGTATAAGCGATATCGCGTGTTACATACAGGGTTGTTCCATCACTTCTCCTGATAACCAGAGGAGGTATCTCGAGCCCTTCGGGTATCCTGAGCTTTCTTCTAATTTCGGGATCGATGGCTATCTTGTCCACGGATAGGGCTTCTGCTCCCTTATATAACGTGTAAAGGGGGCTTTTCCTAATATTATGTATAATCTCGTCTACCTCTCCGCTCCACACCAATTCGCTCTCGTAGTCCCAGTAATCAATGTTGACGCGCAGCTTACTCATTGTTTCTTTAAATCCGCTTAGAACCTCCGTAATCATTCTTCTCATAAGTTCTTTATACCTAGCATCTCCTCTCTCGTACTTAGACATTATAAGCTGGACAGCTGATTCTGGGTTATCCATATTCATTATGCAATCCGATAAAGCCTCGAAGAGCTCTGGTGATTTCTCAGATAATCTAGCGATGTTAGCCACTACCTCGTCTATCTGCGAGGTCAGCTCTATGTACCTCTCAGTATCATTAACGCTTTTCTCCCTCTCACCCTTCAGTCTTTTCAGCTCTAATAGCTGATTTGTCAATGCATAGATAAGGCCAAACCAATGATCGCTCTTCATGTTTTTGTCTAGAAAAGCCTTTTCCCCCAGACAAGATACTCCCAATCCAAGAACCGCTACCTGCCTTCCCAGGTCATTAATATAGAATCTTGACTGGACCTTGTACCCATAGTTAGCGAGGATCCTCACCAATGAGTCTCCTATGGCCATGTTTCTCCCATGACCAATATGTAGCGGATGAACGGGGTTAGCGCTCGTGTGCTCAACAACTATTACCTCGTCTCTCGTGGGCCATGAGCCATACCTTTCTTTTTGAATAATTATTTGCTGCAAAACCCTGGCAGCTAGTTTATCTCTTGAAAACCTGATGTTCAGGTATCCTCTCTCAATCGATACGTCTGAGATAAGCTCGTTCATTCTTAGTTCGCGGACTAACTCCTGAAAAGCGCTTTCGGATAGCTTGAACCTCATTACTGGGAAGGATAAATCGTATGGAACATGGCTTGGGGGGTCTGTTACCAGCTTTTCCACATCCTCTCTAGGCAATGAAAGCAATGACGCTATGCTTCTTACTACTTCGTTGATGATTTCTGTGTATACATACATCGCAAAACACTCGTGATATAGGGTTATCTACATGAAACCATGGTTTATCAAAGTTAATTTATTGTTTGATAAAAATATTTGGCTAGACCATGGGGGTAGAAATGTTCAAGAAGAACCTTGGCCAAGGCGATACTGGCGACACGTATTGTATTATACAGAAAAAGTATGTGAGGAAAAGCCATGTACTCATAGAGCTTGTTGGAACATTGGATGAAGCTGAGAGCTCGGTTGGATTAGCTCTAAGCTTATTGCCTGATAGCCTTGAAAGCGTGAAGAATGACCTTTTATGGCTTCAAAACCTCCTTTTCAGAATAGGCTTCACTCTCGGAGGAGGAAAATGCCTAACGGAAGATGACGTTAAGGTCCTCGAAGATATGATTAAGCGTTACCAAGAAAAGGCCTCACCCCGAGGGTTCCTACTCCATATAGGGCATCCATCATCCTCTGCTCTCTCATTAGCTAGAACAATAGTGAGGAGGCTTGAAAGAGTCTTTGTTAAAGCACTTGACGAAGGATACCTATTAGAACACAAGAGCACGATGCTTCCAGTTATAAATAGAATAAGCGATGTGCTCTACCTGATGGAGCTAGCAGTTAATGTATCAATGGGCGTAGAGCCAGTCTATGCGAATTGCGGTTCGTCTAGAAAACAGAGCTTCTCCCAAAAGGATCCTCAATGATTAAACTGAATTTTAACTCTCCTCTAATTGCTTTTTCCAAGGAGCATAGAAGCTCAGCGCACTCTGAGCTCACATTTTCCTGTGTACATACGTATTCTGTTTTCTCCTTGAATCTCTCGAGGATCCCCTCAACAGTTGTTACGAAGCCCTTATCTATTTGTTTAAGCTCTAGCTCAAGCTTTAGCTCCGGGATTAGTACTCTTGAGCCTGAGCTTACGTAGACAAGCTTGTTTAGGTCTTTTTCGCTATTTATCTTGATTTTTATAAATTTTTCTCTGCTTTCTCTTAAAGGATAGATATCCGTGGCTTGATATCCACAGGAGCTACATCTAAGCGACAATAATATTGCCTCCCCCTCTACTGGTAGATTCATGTATCTGTAAGCTATTCTCAGCGTCCCCCTAGCTCCGCATATAAAACAATCTATATACTCCTCGTGAAAATCCTTCTCCATATTAACTCCTCGATGAAACTGGTCTGTTTTTGTTCTATATGTTAAAGTAATCTTTAATTACATTTGCTGTTAAGTTAAACGTGGTTACGCCAGGGTGCTTGTAGCTTGTCCGTCTCTTTCAGAGAAAAAAAGCTACATGATGCTATCCAGCTCGATATTCAGGTCAAAAAAGTTGTATCGGTAAAACTAGATAGAATCATAGCGGAAAAGCTGGAAGAGATATCAAGAAAGGAGGGGTTCTCCAATAGAAGCGACTACATACGTAATCTCATCATTAACTATATACAAAATGATAGCATGGATCCACCATCGATTAAAGACAAGAACAGCGTGCTGACCAGGGGATGCGAAACTACTATTACGTTTAGGCTTGATAGCGGTTTACTGGAAAAAATTGATGAGTTAGCGAGGAAAAAAGGTTTTTCGACGAGAAGCGATTTCCTACGCTACATCATATACTCTTTTATTCAACCTTGATTTTCACTCCTTCCTTCTTCTCTTCCTTGACTTTCTTGTCAATCTTTATTTCGAGGACACCGTTCTTGTACTGAGCCTTAGCTGTTGATGGTATCACCTCGGTTGGCAAGGCTATCTCCTTGTAGTATTTTCTATTATCATCACTGGCCTTAACGATAACTTCTTTCTCACTAACACTCACATCGATTTTATCCTTCTCTACTCCCGGGAGCTCCACGTATATCACAACCTTATCTGGCTCCTCATAGATATCGTATATAGGCTCCCTCTCCTCGCTTATCCTGGGCCTAGCCCCAACTCTCTTTACGTTACCGAACTCCTCTATGTGAGGCACGCCGTCAGGCCCCACAGTCACTCTGAATCCATAAACTATTGGTCCACGAACCTCCCTTGCACCCATCCTGGAGAATCTCTCGAACATCTCCTCAATCTCTCTCTCAAACTCCTCGAAGAACTCGTCTATATCATCAAATATGCTTCTTCTCTTTTTCATTCATACTCACCAATACATAATAATTAGCTATCACAGACTAATAAAGCTGGGTTATAACTAAGAGTTTTTTATTTTTATACTATAAGGACGAATTATCTACAGATTACTGAGAGCATCCTCAATAAGCTTTTTTACTAATTCACTGCATTTCTCCAGGTCTTTCCTCATTTTTTGCTTAACAGTTTGAGAAGTCGTTGTGTAGAGATACCTTGGCCTACCGACTTTTTCCTCGCCGGGCTTCCTAATCCTGGTAATAAAGCCCATCGAGTATAGCTTAGCTAGTGTTCTGCTCACGGTAGCCTTGCTTAAATTAAGCTTCTCCGATAGCTCTTCAATAGATTTGGGCTCCTTGTCAACCAGCTCGAACAAAATAGCAATATCAGTTTCCGAGAAGTCGTAGCAAAACTTAACGAGGTCTAGGAGAGTCAATATCTTGCCTGATGGTAGCACTATTTCCTCCTTGCTCATCAACAGAATCACCTTTGTTTCATTATAACTAAAATAATTATTATATTTAAATGTTTCATATATGCACGTATTAATCCAAAAAACGATTAAGAGCATATTTACTGCTATTTCTTGTAAATTTTAAGTAATTTATCAACCTCTTCTCCGGGAAGAGCGTACTTTTCAGATATAACTTTCTGGGCCAAAGATGCATCGAAACCAACAGACATTAAGGACAGGTAGTATATTAGCTTCGAGTTTTCCTCTAGTACCTCTAATCTTGCCAGCGCTTCATCGATATCCCTGCCAGTGCTGAAGACACCGTGGTTCTTGACAACAATTATATCACTATGACCTATTATCTTTTCTATCTCTTCGGCTGCCTCTTGACCAGGGCTTCGATAACTTATTACTTTCACTCTACCTGTATAGACCGCTGACTCCGGCGTTATCTTTGTCCCCTGGAAAAAGCTTTCATTAAACATCATTGATGCGATAATTGTAAAGACAGGGTGAGCATGAATCACACAGTTCACGTCTCCCCTACTTTTATAAATAACTAGATGGACTGGTAGCTCGCTCGAGGGCTTCACTTTGTTCAGCGCTTTTCCGTCCAGAGATACCTCAGCAATATCATCTGGGGTAATCAAGAACTTGGTTTTTCCCGATGGAGTTATTAGTATTATCTCCCCCGCTCTATAGCTTATGTTGCCCCCAACGCTTGATAGGTAGCCCCTATCGTACAGTACGCTCATCGTGTCAACTATTCTTCTCTTTAAATAATCGATGTTTGTTCCGGCCAAAATTAATCACTTTCTAGCTAGAGCCTTTATTTTGTCATTAAACCTTTTAAACCTTGAATAAAAAAAGATTTAGTAAGGGCCGGTAGCTCAGCCTGGAAGAGCGCTCGGTTGGCATCCGAGAGGCCCCGGGTTCAAATCCCGGCCGGTCCACCACTCTTTATCAATAACTCCTTTTTCACATATACGTCCAGATAAGCATAATACTTGCCTTTATTCAATTCTCTGTTGGTGTTATTCTTGCCTGTTGTTAAGTCATCTGATGGGGGATCCCTCCACGTAGATGGATTTAGAATCAGAGTATTCGAGATTCTCAGGTTACCTAAACTGAGTGAGCGCTTAGAAGCAATTGAGAGGGCTGGATGGAACACTTTTCTCCTACGGAGCGATGAGGTTTTCCTCGATATGCTCACTGATAGCGGGGTTAACGCTATGAGTAATGAGCAGCTTCAAGCGCTGGTCAACCTTCAGGATGCCTATGCGGGAAGCACTATATACTACGATTTTCTCAGAGCAGTTAACGAAATCCTGGGTTTCAGGTACGCTTACCCCGTTCATCAGGGCAGGGCCGCTGAGCACATATTATCAAAGCTGTTTGTTGAGCCCGGCAAAACGGTCATAACGAATTATCACTTCACAACCACGAAGGCCCACGTAATTCTACAGAAAGGAAGGATGGAGGAACTAATAGTAAAAGAAGCTTTTGACACAGAGAGCACTTACCCATTCAAAGGAAACATGGATATAGAGAAGCTTAGAGAAACCATAAAAAAGATCGGTAGAGAAAACATAGTGTTTATCCGAATGGAGGCGACAACTAATCTAGTTGGTGGGCAACCGTTCTCCCTCGAGAACTTAAGACAAGTAAGACAAATATGTGATGAGTACAAGATGCCTCTGGTTATTGATGGAAGCATGATTGACTGGAACGTAGCGCTTATAAAGAAAAAAGAGCCGGGATACAAGAACTCCTCCCTAGCGGAAATCCTGAGAGAAATCACAAGCATGGCCGACATATACTACGCAAGCGCTAGAAAAGCTGGCTCAGTTAGAGGCGGGTTCATAGCAACTAACAACGAGGAGTACGCCAAAGCCATATCAGAGCTGATTCCAGTTTACGAGGGATTCCTGACGTATGGTGGAATGTCTCTAAGAGAGCTAAGCGCGCTTGCCGTTGGTATAAGGCAAATGATAGATGAAGGCATAATTGACTATGAACTAAGGCTCATAGAGGAGTGCGTTGAAAAACTAAGCGCAAGGGGAATCCCCGTGGTCAAACCCCCTGGAGGCCTCGGATGCCACATAAACGCCGCTAAGTTCCTCCCACACATACCCCAGAAAGAGTACCCAGCGGCAGCCCTGGCCAGCGCCTTCTATTTAGTATCAGGCGTGAGAGGCATGGAGAGAGGCTCGCTGAGCCTTGACAGACTGCCAGATGGCACGGAGATTTACGCTGACCTCGAGCTCCTAAGATTGGCGTTCCCGAGAAGAACATACATGGAGTCCCATGTCAGGTACATTGTTGATAGGGCTTCATGGCTTTATAGAAACAGGGATTTAGTTCAAGGATTAGAATGGGTCTATGAGCCAAAGGTTCTCAGGTTCTTCTTGGGAAGGCTAAGAGACAAGAGGAGCTGGGGAAGAGAAGTTGCCAGGAAATACCTGGAGGAGCTCGGGGAAAACTAATAACTTATAACTTAATTTTTAGGCTTTTCCTTAATGCATCAACAAGTATTATCGCTATTGGGACAATCAGAGACAAAGCCCAGTGCCTGGCATCCAGGAAGACGGTGTCGAAGACTTCTCTGAGAGGCGTGTAAATAACGATGAGTTGAAGCAAAATTGCTATTGCCAAGCCAGGCAACAACCACCTGTTCCTTGGCAGCTCCCAGAAGTGCTTGGTCTCGCTCCGCATAGTTAGCACTAAGCCTATCTCAGCGACTACAAGAGAAGTGAAAACAATGGTTCGAGCTATCTCCAGCCCCTCCTTTAATAATACGTTGTACAATAATAATAGTGCTGCTCCTATTATCGAGCCCATAGCAATATAATAGATGAGCTTGCGTTTAGTTATAAGCCTATCAGATGCAGGTCTCGGCGGCCTATCCATTATGTCCGGCTCCGGAGCCTCTAAACCAAGAACAGTTGCAGGCGCTACATCCGTTACGACATTTACCCACAAGAGATGAAGAGGCTTCAGTGGTATTGGCATTTTTAAGAGCTCAGCCCCGAATATAGTAGCTACTTCTCCTAAGTTGCAGCTGAGCAGGAAGTTTATTGGCTTCTTAAGGTTCTCGTAGATAACGCGGCCTTCCTTTATTGCCTCAACAATAGTGGAGAAGTTGTCATCCAACAATACAATCTGTGAGGCCTCCTTTGCCACTTCTGTTCCCTTAATCCCCATGGCTACACCTATGTCCGCCATTTTGAGAGCCGGAACATCATTTACACCGTCTCCGGTCATCGCGACTCTGTATCCCCTGGCTTTAAAGGCTTTGACTATTCTGAGCTTGTGCTCGGGAGTCGCGCGCGCGAACACGACGACTTTATCAATTATTCTCTGCAACTCATCCTCACTCATTTTGTCAAGCTCTCTCCCTTCTATGACCAGCCCGTTATCCACGTCCAGCCCTATCATTTTCGCTATCGCGGTTGCTGTTGACTTATGGTCACCTGTGACCATCACTACCTTTATGCCAGCTTTCCTAGCTATCTTGATGGCTTCCGCAACCCCCTCTCTTGGTGGGTCAATTATGCCTAGAACAGCCATGAATACAAGCTCGTTTTCCACTTCCTCATCAGAGTACTCATTGCTAAAGTTGCTCATCCATCTATAAGCAACACCAAAGGTCCTGTACCCCTTGCTGCCCAGTTCATCGATGAGCAACCTTAACTTGTTCCAAGTATCCTTATTAATAGCCGCCTCTCCATCTTTAGTCAAAACCCTGGTTGACCTAGACAGAATAACGTCCGGGGCACCGGATGTTATCACTAAATACTTGCCGTCGATTTTATGAACCGTGCTCTTCATTTTTCTAAATCTGTCAAAGGGGTAGACCTTAACTACTGGATACTGCCTTTTCCTCTCATCTATCCATCCAGGTCCCTTTAGCTTGTATACTGCGTAAAGGACTGCTCCTTCTGTTGGAGAGCCCTTCAAAATCGTCCTTCCATTATCATTAACTATCTGTGCATCATTACCGACGTGAGGCGGGATAATTGATAACAGGAACTCGAGGTTACCCTCATTAGGATTACCATCAGAGGACACAACGCTGATTTTTACTTTGTCCTCCTCTATCATGTAGCTGGAATCAATAAATAATATCTGCTTGAGAGTCATCTCGCCCTTAGTTATTGTCCCCGTCTTGTCCGTGCAGATTACGTTCACACTTCCAAGTGTCTCGACCGCCGAGAGTTTTCTTACAAGCGCGTTCTTTTTGGCCATTCTATATGCCCCGATAGCTAGGATAGCCGTTGCTATTGCCGGTAGGCCCTCGGGGATAGCTGCAACAGCGAGAGCTATCGCTGTCATCAACGAGTCGATTATGCCTTGAAGGCCTTCTAGCAACGATAAAGCGAATACAACACCGGATATACCTATTATTAATAAGCCTATTCTCTTAGCGAAGTAATCCAGCTCTTCCTCAAGGGGGGTTTTCTCCTCCTTGCTCTCAGCTATCATGCCAACTAGCTTGCCTAGCTCGGTGTTGTTGCCTGTAGCAACCACTATCCCTTTCCCGTATCCATTCACGACGCTTGTTCCCATGAAAGCCATGTTTATCCTATCGCTAACCGGGACATCCTCGTCGAGCACCACCTTAGCGTTCTTCTCTACCGGAGCTGATTCTCCCGTGAACGATGACTCGTCGACCTCTAGATCCACGCTTTGGAAAAGCCTTATGTCGGCAGGTACAATGTCGCCTGCTTTGAGAACAATGATGTCTCCTGGAACAATCATGCTTGATGGAATCTCCCTTTCTTCTCCATTCCTTACGACGCGAGTCATGGGTGTGGCCATTTTTCGGAGGGCTTCAAGGGTTTTCTCAGCCCTGTACTCCTGGATAAACCCCATTATGCCCATGACTAGCACGACTATACCTATGGCTACTGCTTCAATGACCTCACCGAGAATAGCGGAAATAGCTGTAGCGATGAGCAAAATCAATATTAGAAGGTTCTTGAACTGTTCCAGGAACAAGACGTAGGTAGGTTTCTTTTTTACCCTCAGCTCGTTTAAGCCGTAGATAAATAACCTTTTTCTAGCTTCCTCCTCGCTTAGTCCTGTGTTAATGTTTGTTTTCAGCTCTTTCTCAATTTCATCGATCAGAAGTGAGTGCCATTTCTTCAAAGCTGGCGACCGGAAAAACATTACTTGTTGTTTGCATAATAAATTCTTCCTTTAAATCGGGACTCTTCTACCCCACTTCTCAAGGGCTCTGCGTAGCTCCTTATGAGTAGAAGCATATTCCTCCAGGTCCACTCCCTTAAGGGTGGCCTCAATCGCTTGCCTAAGAGCCATCGCACCGGCGAAGGGGCCGTCGGGATGACCTATGACCCCGCCTCCAACCTGAATAACTGTGTCTATCCCCATCTCCTTTATCACCTCTGGCACTGTTCCTGGGTGAAGACCGCCGCTTGCCACTGGGAACATCGGCTTTATGTGGTGGAAGCTCATAGGTAACCTCAACTCGTCCTCGGGGAACGGTGTATACTCGGTTTCTCGTAGAACCTTGACGTTGTTGAGAACGTCTCGTTTCTTCGCTTCGAGCTTGCCTACCTCGGGTGTACCGACGTGTAGTTGGTCAACACCAATTATTCTTAGAAGCTTGGCGAGAACAAACATTGATATGCCGTGGTAAGGTATTCTAGTGAAGGCAGCGTGCATTGCTCTATGAGCATGAATAGCTAGCCCGTGCTCCTCCGCCAAGTCTCTTATATAGCTGAGAGAGGCCCAGCCAGCGACCACCACGTCAACCATGACGTAGGGGTTGCCATAATCAGCCACGAGCTTTAATCTCTTAGTCATTTCTCTTACATCGCTGGTTATGTTGGCTAACCAAGCTTTCATCTCGCCTGTCTCCCTCTCAGCCTTATCTATAGCTCTCATTATTGCTTTTGCTCTTGCCTCGAACCTGCAGTAAGAGGGGCTTGCCAGGTTCTCGTCGTCCTTGACGAAATCGAGCCCGCCGCTTAGTAGCTGATATGCTAGCTTCTCAACCTCGTCTGGGCTATATCCAACCTTTGGCTTGGGCACCGTGCCTATAATTGGTCTATCCTTTATGCCGAGCATTCCTCTTATTCCATCTATTCCTTTTGAGGGACCCTTGTAGTGCTCAAGGAATGGCTTAGGTAAGTACAGGTCTTCTAGTCTAAGGTACTTCGTTCTTCTCATCCCGAATATATTGCCTGCAACCCCAGCTAGGAAGGCCGGGAGATTACCCTCCTCGAAGTGGTCCCATGGATAACTTATCCTGACTATGTAAGAGGTTTCATTATATTTCTTCATGTAGTAAGCTATTCCTCTAAGCTTCATTACTCTATTCTCATCGTACCAAGTGGTTAGCTGTGTCCAGGTTCCAACGCTGCTCTCAGCCGCTATTCCCCCCGCTACCTGTCTGATGTCGAATCCCTCCTGGGGGGTTACAAGGTAGGTCGCTACTACCTCCCTGCTTAAATCCGGTGTGTGCGATTCATCCACGAACTTGAGGTATACTTCCTCTTCGCCCATGCTTCATCACTTAAGTATATAATTATAGTTTGTAATCAAATATAAGCAATTCCCCGCTGTTTTAAAGTAGAAAAATTTTTATGGTTTTTTATGTATCCATTCTTTCGGTGAAAGATATATGTCAAAGGAGGTAGACGTAAAAGCCCAGTTCAGAAGCTCTATCGTGAGATTAATAACATGGATTGTTATCTACATCATTGTTGGCGTAGTCGTAAAGGCACTAGTGCCCGACAGAATCTACGCTGACTATGGAAGCTACATTAACATAGCGCTGGCGCTGTTCTTCGGCTACATGATTGTCAGTGCTTTCGCCAACACTGTGTACTGGAGCATGAGGTTCAGGTACGGCCACCCGCAGGCAGCAGCTATTAGGAGCATCATGATTATCCTCGGCGTCGGCGCTTTGCTAGCCGGAATCGCCGGCGGGGTTGCTGGCGGAGCCGCGGGAGTCGCCCTAGGCGGCTTCATAGGCTTGGTCATCGGCTTCGCCACACAGCAGGTTCTGGGGCAAGCAATAGCCGGCTTGTTCGTGCTGATCGTTAGGCCAATAAAGATTGGTGACTACGTGACAGTTGCTGGTGAGACCGGAGAAGTAGTCGATGTCACAAGCCTCTTCACCTTCATTAAGAAAGACGACGGCTCGTTGGTGTTGATACCCAACAACATGTTGATAGGCTCGAAGATATACCACATAAAGAAACAACAATAAACCATTCACAAACCAATAATTTTGTTATATCTTTTTATTCTATATCATTAATTCACTGAACATGAACAGACTACATTATCATTAAATTAACACGTATCGCACTCCATGGGGGTTATCGGTAAAGTTAACTGGCGGTTAACTTGACTTTTAGTCAAAGTTAACCATTAATCGCGACCCTATTCTACGTTGCACATAAACAAGAAAGAAGAACGGAGAACAAATAAATAGGAACAAAACAAATATGTGTTCCTGAAGAAAAAAGAAACACGTAGCAGAAACACAAATCAATAATAGAACACCGAAAACGCAATGCTCTACATCAAAATAACACAGAAAGCTAGCATATACATCATTCTTTTAGCCGGGAAATAAAGAGAGGCATTAGCAATAATTATGCATAGAAAAGCTACATCTGATTTAATCGTAACGCATGGTTAGCGATAAATTATCCATGTCTCCCTAGTTTTCGGGGCTTGGAGCTATACCATTTGATAAAAAAGCATCTTGATTATTAAGCAGTTCAGGCTTGGTTTTATACATCAAACATATATGTATCTCTTATATGCATTATTTATTGGATTTACTATGTGTAAGAACAGTCAGTAAAATAGGCTTTTGGTATAGCTCATGTAGTAATTAAGCAAAGATGCCTCTCCATGCACTCGCCAAACCAAACAGACATCACTAATGCCCATAATAAATGGCCGGATAATTAGAGGAAACAGGATGTTAATAACTATGATGTATATAGTAATAATATTTTCTTGAAACATTCTTTTGATTTTTAAATCTATGATAAAGAAAATCTTGGTACATAATCTAACGCGCATTGTTCTTGATTACAAAACGATTGCAACTAAAAGCCTCGTCTTTTATGGGGGGATGAGTAGAAAAGTTTATGTTCTTTTCCTGTTTTAATCGAGAACCGTGGTTGCCCCTAGGCACGTGGATGCGGGGAGCGCAACCACTCAAACAATAAATAAGTTGTTGTTGGGGGTCTCTGGTCATCTCGACTGCTCCTCAAATGACAGGTGCAGACCCGAACAGACGAGGTGACCGGTGAACCGCCCAAAGAGTGCCCACGTCCTTCAGAGCAAGGAGGAGGTCAGTTATACATTACATAACTATATATTTGCTTGCGAAGATATTAGAGACGTGTAAAATAAACAACAAAGATAGGTGAGGGTCTTATGGATACTAAAGCGAGCATCGCTAAGCCCCTCGGTACCATCAGAAGGAGCTTATTGTACTTGATTATAGGCATCATCGTGGTGTACATAGGTATAGCGCTGTTTCCGAGTGGAATGGGGCTCTTCAGGTTATGGTTAATAAAAATCGGATTAGTGATAACAGCTGCTATTGTGATTGTGATTGGAGGAGTAATATCGTTGGTAGGCATACTTACTTATAAGAGGGGATTCGATGAGTTATCGGCGCTTGACCCAGCAAAGTATAAGCTTGGGTCAACTGGATCGCTATTGCTGCTCATTGGAGTAATACTCATAATAGTAGTTATAACCGCGCCCATCGGCTTATTGCTAGCGTGGCTGGGCATACTACTAACAGGCATAGTGCTCATAAGAATAGGAGAGAAGACGGGCAGCACGTTCCTTGTAATATCAAGCGTACTGTTCGTTATACCGTTCCTCAACTGGCTAGGAGCAATACTGCTGTACTTCGCATTAGAGGACGCAATAGCAAAAATATCGACGCAGGTCACGCAGACTGCGAGCCCACAAGCGTGAAAAAACAATCAGTTTTTTGAAATCATTCTTGAATCAAAAAGAATATTTTCAGCGTCAACTCTTACTCTGCTCACCAGCTGTGTTTTGACCAATCATATTAATAGAAACAGTGGTGGGCCCGCTGGGATTTGAACCCAGGACCCCCGCCGCGTCAGGGCGGTGTCCTAACCAGGCTAGACGACGGGCCCAGCGGAACAGGCGACTCTCGGA
>WYEQ01000030.1 GCA_009904015.1 Desulfurococcales archaeon
ATTCAATTCTTCAGGCAGGAGCTTCCATTCATATCCACATGCGCGACATCTGAGCTTAGGCTCTATTATAACATAAGTTATTTCTTCTACATGGATATCTGCCTGTACAAGTAGTTCCCTTAAAGCAAAGTCTAGGATATCCTGCTCAATGCTCTGAAGCCTTCCTAGGCCTATCACGACCTTTTCCGCCTTTTTCCCAGGCAGCTCCAATGACAAATAATTCACGATAGATTCAGCTAACGCCCATTCGTGAACCAAAAGGCTACACCGATCAGCTATTTTTCCCGAAAGAAAATATCTTTTTTTGCTATAAAGAAAAAAAGCTAAAGCTCTGTTTCTTACTCCACTGGAATTATCGTCTTTACTTTGAAGCCCCTTGTTATATATGCGAGATAGACTATTCCTAGCACGAGCCAAACGAGCCCTAGTTCCTTAGCATATATGTCTAGTCCGTACCAAATGGCGGCGGTAATTACAAACCCAACGAACGGCATTATAGCCAACAGCGTCTTCTTTTCCAATTTGATGAATCTGTAGGCCAGCGCTACATGCATAAAGGCAAATGCCGTCAAGGCCCCAAAGTTAACGACCGAAGATAAATCTTTCAACGTTAGTAAATACACCAGCGGTGCTGTTATCAAAGCCACAATTATCGTCGAGACATATGGCGTTTTGTATTTAGGATGAACTTTTGCGAACAGTTTCGGCAGATGTCCCTGCCTTCCCATGGAGAATAAAATCCTAGAAATTCCGGCTTGAGCTGCCAACGTGTCTCCAACTCCCCACGCTAAAACGGTGCCGAGGAGCGTTAGGTACTGCAGCCATTTGCCGCCAGCCTCTTCAGCTATATAGAAGAACGCCACATCCGGACTCTCGAACGAATAGCCAGGATGCACTAAGGCTCCGAGGTAGGTCTGAAGTATAAACATCGCAGCAATTATAGGGATCACCAATATCACTGCTCTGCTAACGACCTTCCTAGCTTCAATTGTTTCTTCTGCTAAAGTAGTCATTATATCAAAGCCTAGGAAGCTGAGTACAGCAACCGAAGTTCCTGATAATACCGCCCCCCACGAAAATTCTCCCGGGTTGTAGAAAGGAGTAAAGTTAAAGCTCAAACCAGGGGTCGTGGCGACCTTGTATATGGCGGCTACTACGAAAGCGACAAGCACAAAATCCTCAAAAAGAAACAGCGCCATTGAGGTCTTCGCTGTCAGCTCTACTCCTAAGACGTTAAGCACTGTAGCAAATGCGATAAAGATCGTTGCCCATACTACTAAGCTTATTCCAGTAAGAGCTTCGAGCCAAAGGGCCGAGACCAGGATTACTAGGGCTGGTATTAGAACATAGTCGAGGAGTATTGCCCAGCCTGCTATGAAGCCTACATTATGCCCAAGCGTTTCCCTTACGTAAGCGTAAACGGAACCAGCCTCGGGAAATCTCAGGGCGAACTGACCATAGCCCCACGCGGTGAAGAACATGGCCAAGGCGCCGATCGCGTAACATGTTGGTACATGTCCCTTGCTTAGCATCGCTACAATACCATAGATACCCATCGGAGCTATGGGAACCATCGTCATAATGGCGAACGCTATTAGATCCCTCATTTTTAGAACTCTTTTTAGCTGTTCCTTTTGCTCAGCTTTTTCTGCCATGTCAAATCACCTCATAGCCTTTAACAGATCTTCAGCCCGTATCACGCTCGAAGGGATACCTACTCTAACTGTCTTTTTTGGATCAACGAGTTGGCTTATCTGAAAGTCCGCTACGAGGCTGGATAGCATGTAAGCATCGTTCCAGTCAATGGAAAATGCTTTAGACAAAGCTTTTACTGTGGTCCTAGCCGCCTCTTTGAGGGACTCCTCCAGTGTGCCTGCTGACACTATTATATAGTTAGTATTTCCATACTCAACTACTGGCCAAGCCGGGGCTAGTCCCTTCAAAACGCTGAACTCCAATTCAACTTCGCCTCTCACCTCGCATCCGGATACGCAAACCTCACCGTCCGCCATAGCAGCGTGAAGGTCACCAACTCCAAATAAGGCTCCACTGTATTCTACCGGCAAATAAAGAGTGGCTCCTTCCGTTATGTATTTAGTATCAAGGTTACCGCCGCTCCTTCCTGGAACTCCTGTGGGGTGCTTGTCACTGGATGCTACTCCGATCACCCCTATCATCGGTCTATATGGCAATTTAACGCCAGCTATTTCCACAAAATTGTCTCGAACTAAGCACCTTCTGTTTTTGCTAGTTTTTACATCTTCGCCGAGAAAACCCTCTCCGGGCAACGAAACTACTAATCCCGAGCTGGCAGTTATTATCTTAAGTATATGAACAACCAAGGCATCTCCTTTTTCAGTGCCCTCGATGTATAATGGCCCAGTTGCAGGGTTCACCTGAGAGAAATCTATCGAGGATAGTTGCTGATTCTCGTCAACCAATTGATTAGAAAAACAATCTCTTGTTCGAATTCTCGTTCTTTCCCCCGGTAATACTCTGCCGATAGGAGGGATCTCCGGGTCAAACTTGTAAAATACTTTGCTATCATCGAATATCTTATCCAACCTATATACCACCCTATTAAGATAATATGTTAAAAGAAATACTCCAAATAATATATATACTTTAGGTCATGAGGCCTCTCTTCCATACAGAAGTTCCCTATTCACGTTGAGGAAAGAAAAAAAGTCGACATTTTAACTTTTCAGGAATTTAAGGGGGAAAGGTTACTTCCTATGAGGAAGGGAATGGATAGCCCCCTTGCAAAAAGGTTTTTTATAACTGAAAACCTCGCCGTTCACGACGAGGATGGCGAGGAAAGTGAGAAAAGCTTTTTTGCCTCTACAGGGTTAGAAATCTCAGAGGATGTTCCTCTTTGCAGTAAGGAGTATCTAAATGCAAACATAAATATAGCCCCCAGGTCAATGAACTCTGCGAGATAGGGGAGCAGTAAGCCCCTCAAACCAGCAGATGAGGCTGGAGGCGTAAAGCCAAAGCTAAACGCTGGAAGCCTCGTCCTTTAGGGCGAGGCGCTCCTGTTAAATAAAGCTTTTTATACAATTAAGACAAACAAGAGTGTCTTAGTGGGGATATTAAGAGATAGCTATATGTCATAGTAAGAAAGGTGCGACCCCCGATGCTTCCAATTAATATGCCGCAGATCGTAGAGTTCGATGATTTAGTAAAGTTTAGCACCTTTATTACATACTTTAAATATATATTTTATTTCATATGGATTGTCCCAATATATAGAGCAGCGATAACTTTCAAGTCTTGGAAGCTCAATTATAAGAAGTATGTACAGATCCCCGAGTCATCTATGAGGAGCACAAAAACTTCTTTTTACAAAGTCGCAGTTTTAATTCCTGCTAGGAATGCTTCGAGATACATAAGGAGCTCGATCCTTTCGGCAATAAATCAAACCGTTACACCTAAGACGATCTATATCTTGGACGACGCTTCAAAAGATGAGACACTGAATGTCGTCGCAAATCTGGTTAAGGAATTAGGAGGAACGCTAACTGAAGTCAATGTCGGTAATGAAAAGAGTTCGCTTGTTTATAACTTGCTTACTAAATCTGGGAAAGACATCAAAATAGTGGTTGTTTCCTTCAAAAAACATTCGGGGAAGCCGAGGATGATAAATTCAGTTTTGGAAGATGTTGCCAAAGAACACGATTATATGCTCATCTTGGATTCTGACACCATAATAGAAAGAAAATATATCGAAAAGCTAGCATATTTCTTGAGCAAAAACGAGAATGTAGCTGGGGCCAATGGAACTATCTTACTATGGAGGCCCGAAGGAAAAGGCAGACTGTCCTGGTTTTTCGCTAAAGCATTCAGGAACATAGCTTCGCTTTACTACCTCTTAACCGTAAGATTTTCCGAAACCGTCTTCAACAGCGTGAATAGTCTCAACGGAAGCTGTGCCATGTATAAGGTAAAACCCTTGATTGAAGTGGGGGGGATTCCAGAGGATACTTATGTTGAAGATACATCAATGAGTTGGGAGCTGCAGTTCATGGGATATACTGTAGCATATTTGCCAGGGGCTTATTCTTATACTGTAGATCCATCTAGCCTGAAGAGGTTCCTTTCCAAGGTATACAGAATAACTCTAGGCGTACAAAAGCTTTTGGTCACTCGTTTTAAAAGGCTTATAGCAAAGAGAAAACGCAATTTATTGCTCACATCATTGTATACGAGCTTGGGCAGTCTGCCGTTTGTATTCGTGATAGTGAACGTCTTTTTTACGGCCTTCCTAGCTCACTTCGGCATTTATACTAAAGGCTTATCTCAATACATCTTCGGCTCCCTACAATTCACCCCCATATCCCTGATAATAGCGTTTATATATAAATACCCTTTGAGCTATCTGGGAATAAGTTATTTGACCGGCGTTTTGGAATCCTTGGCGATATACATGTTCTTAGTAAGCCTCTATAGAAATGAGCCTAACATAAGGAGAACAATGCAAAATTCAAAGTCCACTATTCTGATTGTTCCGCTAATTCTGTGGAGCCAAGCGCTTATCGCACTTATAACAATTCCAGGTTCTTTGTATCAAGCGATAACTAAAAAGAAAGTGAGCAAATGGTAGGGGTCGTCGCAAAATGCCAACTTTAAAAAAGGTATTAATTTTGACATTGGTCCTAGCTACCATTCTTGCTATAGCGATTGACATAAATGCTAGTGAAGACAGAGGTATGATCAAGTACGAAGGAGCACCGAAATTTTATGCCAAATACTCCTCTACGGTAATATTTAGAGTAGATGATTTCGTGGCAGACCCTTCATATATTCATAATATAACATTTCACTTATCCAGAAAGAACGTTGTCTTTCAGAATTACCAAATGGAGCTCATCGATCATTTGTTAAAAAATTATCCTGACATGAGGCTAGTGTTTGGCGTCATCACTGGAGATATTTCGGGCTCAAACAACAGTGATCTATGGTCGCTTTATGCGGAACTTGTAAAAGATTATGGATGGGAAGCC
>WYEQ01000016.1 GCA_009904015.1 Desulfurococcales archaeon
AAGCCGTGGTAGAGGCGGTTAGGTCGTACTTGCAAGCAATAATGCAGTCATAAATAGCGCAGGCAGGAAGCGAATGAGGAAGGCCTCAACCAAGATTTCTTGCCATGTGTTTGGTTTTTTTCGTTATTTAGGCATTCTTGGGGTATTATTCTTCTGGCTGATAATATTAATTTCTGTAAGCTTGAATCCCTGGTTCATGTTTACTCATGATGCTTTCAGTGACCTGGGCGGACCAAGGGCAAATGCTCCCTACGTCTATAATTACGGGCTGATAACTCTTGGCGCAATGCTATACTTATTCAGCATGTGGATAGCCACAAAAACCAGAAGCAAGCTTGAGCTGATAGGGGCCTCATGGCTAATGATAGCCTCTCTGTTCCTATCATTAATTGGTGTTTACCCTAGCGGGACCAGGCCACACACCTTTGTTTCATCATGGTTCTTCATCCAGACATGGTTATCGATGACGCCGTTTTTGCTACAGAGCTTTTTATCGAGGAATAAGGATGATGCAGTGGTCTTCTCCTCGCTATTTATTTTCTCTCCAATCATCGCTTTCATCGTGGAATTGACCGCTGGTTGGCCGTCCGTGGCTGTACTGGAAGCATATGGAGTTGTTGTCATTGATTTCTACGTTATTTATTTATATTATAAATTCAAATAAATAACACTCAGAGATATAATATATATGGGTGATTTGTATGAGCGAAAAGATAGAGAGAGTGAAAACAGGGGTCTCCGGCCTCGATGATATACTGCATGGCGGTATTCCACGGCGAAACATTGTTCTCATCAGCGGTGGGCCTGGTACTGGTAAAACAATAATAAGCCAACAATTCCTTTGGTACGGTTTACAGAACGGTGAGCCAGGAGTATACGTGGCATTGGAGGAGCATCCAGCACAGATTAAACAAAACATGCGGCAGTTCGGATGGGATGTATCTATATATGAGAAAAAGAACATGTTCGATATAATTGATGCCTTCACTGGAGGTATAGGGGAATACGCCAAGAAGCTAAGATACGTAGTGCCTGACCCAACCGACGTGGGTTACCTATCAGATGTGCTTAGAGACGCTATAAAGGATTTGGGAGCCCAGAGGCCCGTGATTGACTCTGTCTCAACACTATACATAACAAAGCCTTCGGTAGCCAGGGGAGTAATAATGCAACTGAAAAGAGTGCTAAGTGGTCTTGGAGTAACAGCTTTTCTCGTAAGCCAAGTCTCAGTAACCGAGAGAGGATTCGGAGGACCAGGTGTCGAGCACGCTACTGACGGCATCATCAGGCTTGACCTAGACGAAGTTGATGGAGAGCTGAAGAGAAGCCTGATAATATGGAAAATGAGAGGGACAAGCCATAGCATGAGGAGGCATCCCTTCGATATAACGGATAAAGGCATCATTGTTTATCACAACAAGGTTCTAAAGATAAGAAGAACAGAGGTAATCGAGTCCTCAGCATCAAGTGAAGAGGAAGTATAAAAAACTATTTTTTCAAAATACCTGAAAGCTCATTTGCGATCTCAAGCAGTTTGTCCAAAATGCTTGTTGCGCTATCTAGTTTTGCTCTAAGCTCTTGGTTCTCCTTTTTTGCCTCTTCTAATTCTTTCCTTATTTTCTCCAGCTCCTCTTTGAGCTTGTTTATATCTTCCTTAGCTTCTTCTGCCCCTATAAACGGGATAGTTAGTTTCAATTGCTTTTTCAGTAGCATCTCGTACGTTTCCCTTACTAATTGACCCGCCTTGGTTTCTCCCTTGAGATGCTTTCTAATAGTAGCCTCTGTTCTGCCAAGCTCCTCGGCTATCTTAGAAACAGGGTATCCAGCCTTCTCCATCGCCATAGCGGCGGCTGCGACGGCTAGGCTATCCACCCAAGTCGTCACCTCCTCCTTCGATATAATCTGCTTTATAACATCCTCTCTGAAGACTGTGCCGATTATCAAAGTTGTTTCTAGTAGCTTAACCTCCTTTTTTGATAGAGGGGAAACAGGCACCTCAACAGGTACAACGAGCTCCTTTAAACCCAAACTCATCATTACTCACCAAAAAATTATTATAATAATGTATCCTATTAAACTTTTACAAAGAAAAAGCACATATAGAAGACTATAAGTCTGAACCTCATATTAAACTATTGAAAATTATAGTCACTGACCAAATATTTATCGGAGCCTGAACATGATAAGTAGGATAGATTATTTTTCTGTGCTTCCCACAATACGATTTGGGGTTTAATCCATGAAGTTCGGTAAGCTTAGCAAAGAATTAATGGATAACCTTATATATAGATACCTGGGTGCGAGTGATAATGCATTAATCGTTCCTCCAAGCAAGGGAGTAGACTTCTCGGTCATAGATATAGGCGATTACTCCTTGATTGTCGAGGTTGACCCTTTCTTCGTTGTCCCCGAGTATGGATGGGAGAGAAGCGCTTGGTTTGCAGTGCACATACTCGCAAGTGATGTAGCGGTCTCCGGTGTTCCACCCAGATATCTTTTCGTTGATTTAAACCTTCCTTTAAAGATGAGTGAGGAGGACCTCAAGGCGCTGTGGGTAAATGTACATAAAGAGTGCTTGAAGCTAGGCGTGTCGATTGCTGGAGGACATACAGGTAGATACGAAGGAACAGATTTCCCCATGATAGGAGGCGCTGTAATGATGGGTGTTGCTAAAAGGGGAGAGTATGTTACTCCGGCTATGGCTAGGCCGGGAGACTATGTCATCATGACTAAGGGGCCGGGAATAGAGACGGCTGGTATATTATCGGTTATGTTCCCCGATGTATTGAAAAAACACTATGGGGAGGAATTCGCTGACAAGGCGGAGAGACTTTTCTGGGAACAAAGCGTTGTGAAGGACGCGTTGACGCTAGCTAAGCTAGGCCTCAGAACAGGTGTCACAGGGATGCATGACGCCACGGAGTATGGAGTATGGGGGGCTTTACATGACTTCAAGGATGCCAGCGGGTATGGAGTAAGGATTTATGAGAACAAGCTCTTCATCAGAGATGAGGTTAAAAAGGTCGTAGAGCTTTTCTCAAGACTTACGAACATTGATGTAGACGTGTACTCATCTATAAGTGAGGGCACACTTATAGCAACAGTTAACGCTAACCTAGCTGACGAAGCCTTAAGGTTGCTGAGAAGCCAGGGGATCGATGCAAGCGTTATAGGCGAAGTAATAGATAAGCCCGAGGTAGAACTTATTAAAAAAGATGGTAGCAAGAAACAAGTAGAACTACCAGAGGAGGATCCCTTCTGGACTCTGTTTTCGGAGACCAGAAAGCTCTTTGGTGAGAGAAAGTGAGGATACCTGTTGCAATGACTATCGCTGGTAGCGACAGCGGTGGGGGAGCAGGTATTCAAGCTGACTTAAAGACCTTCGCTGCTCTTGGCGTTCATGGAACAACAGCTATAACGAGCATCACAGCACAGAACACCTATAGTGTCAAGGCAACGTTCGATCTTCCACCAAGCATGGTTGTGGAGCAAATCATAGCTGTACACGAGGACTTAGGAATAGATGCCGCAAAAACAGGTATGCTCAGCAATAGCAACATAATAGAGGTGGTCGCAAAAACAATAGAGGAGCTAGGAGTACCCCTAGTCGTCGATCCAGTCATGATAGCTAAGTCTGGAGCTCCGTTACTAAGGCCTGAAGCCGTGGATACACTGAAAAACAAGCTGCTACGCGTTGCTCTCCTGGTTACGCCTAACATACCTGAAGCCGAATCGCTAGCGGGCTTTAGCATAAATAGCATTGATGAGATGAAGGAAGCGGCTATCACTATACATGAGAAGTATGGCCCTGAGGCAGTTATTGTTAAGGGAGGGCATCTTAAGAGCGATAAAGTAATTGATGTTCTGTACTATAGAGGAGAGCTCAGGATATTTGAGCATCGGCGAATACAAACTCAGAACAACCATGGTTCGGGATGCGCATTCTCAGCCGCGATAACTGCGCACCTAGCAAGAGGCCTCAGCCTAGTTGAGTCAGTAGAAAAATCCCTTGAGTTTATAGATAAAGCTCTTTATTACTCACTACCCATTGGCAGAGGGCATGGACCAGTAAATCCCATAGCAGTTTTAGAGGAAGCTGCAGAAAGATGGAGAGTATTAGTAAACTTAAGCGAAGCCATAGAGATACTGCTCGAGAACCAAGAAAAGATAAGCAAACTGGTGCCTGAGGTTGGCCTAAACATAGGTATGTCCTTGCCATGGCTGTACGCCAGAACAATAAATGATGTTGCAGCTGTGCCGGGAAGAATCTCGAGGTACAAGAACGGAATAATAATTCCGGCTAAGCCTGAGTTTGGGGTCTCAAGGCACATAGCTACTTTTATATTAACTATTATGGAGCATGACCCAACCTACAGAGCTGCAGCAAATATAGCTTATTCAAATGAAAAAGTGGAGAAAATACTGAGCCTAGGATTTAGCTTATCAAGCTTTGATAGAAGAGAGGAGCCTCCGGAAGTAAAAAGAACGGAGGGAATGACAACGGTGTGGGGGGTCAGAACTGCTATAGCCAAGAACAACTCGAGGGTG
>WYEQ01000017.1 GCA_009904015.1 Desulfurococcales archaeon
TACAACTAGAGCAGTTAATATACAGCTGGTTAGAAACGCATCTATTAATAGGTGTGTACAGAATCTTTCCAGCATCACCTATCAAGCTGAACACGTCTGTAATGAGAGCTCTATGAATAGTTAAGACTAGAACTGTGTCCCACGAAGAGCCTTTCAGCTTATCAATTGATATCAAAGGCTCCTTTTTTAAATGCGTGCTTCCTATACCGCTGTAAAGCCTGTACTTCATCGTTACCGCTGACTCGAACAACGAGTATAGTAATCCACCCTTGCTTACAACCAGGACCTCTCCCTCAAGGTTATCCACGGCGTCCTGGACTATTGATAACAATGGGTATAGAACCTTATCTTCCAAGCTTTCTGGAGGCGAGTACAAACCACATGATGGATAGGGAGTAAGGCTCCACCCTAAAAACTCATTATTATAGAAGCCATGTTCATTGCACACTCCAGTTGAAATAACCTCTTTTCCACTATCTATATTGCTTCCGTGCAATATGCCTACAAGCGGCTTTTCATGTTGATGCAAGATATTTAGTGGTGTTATCATAAGTTCTCGTACTTTTACAAGGGAATGTCCTTGGGGGACAGGGGGGATAATTGTCTTCTCAGCCTCAATAACACCTCTGCTTAACTTAACGCCTAGTACTTCCTTCACTCTTTCTGATCCCCTGCCTCCTCCTTTAACGAGAGAATTCTGGATAGCTTTTCCGGGGGAACACCGAAAACGTTCTTCGCTATAGCGTAAATGTACTTATCATCTGGAAGAGTGAAGCCCAGACCGAGCCTTAAATTCATTGCTTGCTTCTCAATCTCCTTGCTAAGCTTATCTGATATCTCGCCTGTGTATAACTTCTCTGATAGCCTGTAAGCGATATAGAACTTAGCGTAGTTCTCAACTGTTTTTTTGTGCTCTGGAAACGCCTCTTGGAAAGCTGATAATAGCCTTGCGAAATCCTCCTCTTTTCCGAATCCAAGAATTACTTTTGTGAAGGCTACCCTGAAAATCCTTGAGGCCTCGTTACCATCAATCTCTGTCTCCATTATTTTCTTTATAGCTTCTCTTTTCTGTTGCGCATCCATGCTTGAGAGCAACAATTCAATTGTTTTCTCTATCTTCAACTCTTTATCAAATATCTTCTCGAAGACCTCTCTGTTATCCTCATCAAGGCCCATGCCGTACTTACCGATCACGTAAAGCGTTGTCAGCTCCTTATCGTACAGGTCCTCCCTAACTTTCGCCCCCATGAATGGCTTGACCCCGCTTGCCTGATAGTAATCCTTAAGTATAGATACGATAGCTTTTCTATCAGTAATGTTTTCTGAAAGAACCTTTGCCAGAATCTCTAGCCCAACACTGATCTTCTTTCTATATATAGCGCTTGTTCTGGACATACTTCTCGAGCCTCCTCTTCAGGACGTGCTCTATTGTTTTTGAGGGGGAATATACGCGGACATCTCCCTTCTGCTTATTAATTATTATCTTAAACCACTTATCATCTATTCTCCCATAAATAAACAGTTTGTTCTTCTTAATCAAGACTTTATCCGCAACCGCATCAGGATAGTACTGCTTAGCTATATCGAGGATTTTTTCCAGTAAAAAATCTATATCCATTCTAGTTCACTTAAGTAATATCTTGGGGCTTCTTGAGTAAATATTTTAATGCTTAACTAATCCTCAATAATTGAGAGCTGCATTAAACATGAGGAGAGTAAAACTATTCCTAAACAAGCTGGAATCCATAATCAAGGAAGCCGCAGATGCCCTCAAGAACGGAGCAATCGTGGTGTATCCTACAGATACTGTCTATGGAATGGCTGCTGATATCCAGAATGAACCCGGGCTGCGAAGACTTTTATTAATCAAAGGTACAAAGGCACCTATGCCAGTTGTGACTGATACCTTCGAGAACGCTGAGAAAATCGGCGTCTTTAACAGCAACGCTAGAAAACTAGCTGAGCTTTTCTGGCCCGGCCCCCTCACACTTATTGTTAAGAGCAGGGGCATTCTGCCGGAGCCCCTTGAGCACAACGGAAAAATTGCCTTAAGGATACCTGACCATATATTTCCACAAAGACTAGCTAGGGAGCTTAATGGTTTCTTAATATCCACGTCCGCGTGCCCAGCAGGCATGAGTTCCCCATTCACGCCGGATGACGCAGAGAAAATCCTTGGCGGAAAAATAGACCTGCTCATCGATGATGGCCCAACCAAGTATAAGGGACCATCAACAATTATTGACACGACTGTTAACCCTCCCAGGATTGTTCGCCCAGGGGTACTGTCTCCCGAGGACATAGAGAATTTATCCGGTATCAAGCTGCTAACCTGATGTTGTTTAGGGTAGAAATCTTTGACTAGGAGCTATGAGTGCAACCTGGATTCGCAGAGACTATCCATTGAGTACACGGATTACGCGCTGGAGAAAATTCGGGAAATAACCAGGATATACAGCGTGCCAATAGAGGATTACATATGCCACATGCCTATTCCCTCTAGAAGATACTATGTTAGGGTAAATTTACTTAGGTCATCGAGTGATTACGTCATAGGTCTTCTTAGAAAGGAAGGTTACGTTTTCTTAAAGGACGGCAGAATCGAAGAAGCGATATACACGTTCGTTGAGGGCCCCTATCACCTAGATAAGAAACCGGAGAAATACGTAGTAGTAGATAAATATACTGCTGAGAGCGTTTTGCTTGGAGCCAACGTTTATGCCCCGGGAGTGCTGAAAGTTCATGGGTCAGTCGGCGACGAGGTAGCTATAATGGATAGTAAAGGAGCAGTATTTGGTTATGGCCGACTCGTAAACAATCCACTGAAGACAGGGGAGAAGACAGGCTTGGCGGTTGTGACAGAAAGGAGCTTATTCAAAACACCGAAGCTTAGAGAAACAAGCGTATTTACCGATGGATACATATTTGACCAGTCCCTTCCCTCAATGATGGTTGCAAGAAGCCTTGAGCCCAGCCAGGGAGATATTGTTATTGATTTAACTGCGAGCCCCGGAGGAAAGATAACCCACGCATACGAACTCAGCGGAGGAAAAGCACTAGTTATAGGAATAGATAGATCGCTGAAGAAGGTCGAGCGGATAGTAAAAAACGCCCAAAGGCTAGGGCACAACATATACACCTTGGTTTATGATTCTCGAAAAATTCACGAATATCTACCAACTCTAAGAGCAAACAAAATAATTGTGGATCCTCCATGCAGCGATCTTGGAAGAAGGCCTAAGACATCCCTGCTTTTAACGAAGGAGTCCTTGAAAAACCTCGTTGCGCTTCAAAGAAGCATATTGAAGGTTGCTTCCAAAATCGCTTTGCCCGGCAGCCTTATAGTTTACTCAACTTGCACATTAACATTCGAGGAGAATGAGGGTAACGCTGAGTGGGCGATAAGAGAGCTTGGACTGGTTCCAGAGGAGCCGCCTATCCCCCTTCCACAGACAACGCTTTCTGAATACCCGTTCTCGAGGTTTACCCCCTATGTCATGGATACCCCGGGCTTCTTTATAGCATTGCTTAGAAAAAAAGGCTAACTAATCGTTATTGATATAAATAATCATTGTTCCTCTGGTTTTATACTTCCAAGGAGCTTTAAGAAATAGATCAGCCTGGCCAGACCTAGCCTTACTTCTGGGTCTTTCCTTATGGTGTTGAGCAGACTTAACAGGGATTTCGGCTCCCTCTCTTTCTCCATTGATATAGCAAGGTAGCTGCCCGCCGTGATTACCAAATCAAGCCTATCAAGAAGTCTCAGCAAGTCGGGTGTGACAATGTACTTTGCTAGCTTATCGATAACACTTTCATCTAGAAATGCTTGTATTATCTCCAAAACCCCGCTTTGCTCAGCCTTATTTACAAGCTTAGCAAGCATTACCAAGCCCTTAATAGTTTCTTCATCCAACTCTAATTTACGAGCATCTTCTACCATCCAATCTCACCTAGAACAGAGGGCTTTGTTGCCTCAAACATGGTTTCCATGAGTGGCCTCCACATTCTCGGGTACTTGAGGAAGCTCCAGTATCCAGCGATGAAGACCTCTTCTATTAATCTCTTGAAACGAGAACATCGAACTCTGACTGGTGGGTGGTCATAATCGCTAATCACGAATGATGCTGTATCGTTACTTATACATGGACAGAACGTTCTTCCATTAAACTTTGCTTCATAGCCCAGCAAATTGTCCGCTACTACCTCTGCCTGGAGATGTGCCCCTACGCCTGATTTCGCTGTGGGCAGGGAAGCGTTATCGCCTATGGCGAAGGCATCATCGTAGCCAATTATGTTTAGCTTGTACTTATCCACCTTGAAGTAGCACTA
>WYEQ01000028.1 GCA_009904015.1 Desulfurococcales archaeon
TCCACTATAACATTTAGTTGTAGTGATGGAGTTATGTTTGAGAAGCGATGGTATATGTCATCCAGAAACTCTTGCAGCATCCCATCATGTATAGCGAAACTTCCTACTTTGTTCCAGGGTTGTTTTAAATTATCGGATTTTTCTATTAGCTCCTCGATTTTTTCTTCTTTAGACTCAGTGTACTCCATTCCTTTTTCATCGAAAATCTTGAGACCGTTATCCTTAGGTGGGTTATGGCTAGCTGTTATAATTACGCCTGCCTTGGAACCTAATTTACGAACACTGTATGCAAGAGCAGGGGTAGGTAGCATCCCGAGTAACAGGGCCTTGGAGCCTCCAGCCATGATGCCTGATGCTACGCTTAACGCTAGTAGTTGACTTGTTGTGCGGGAGTCCCATGCTACGTTTATGTACGAGTTTTCATTTAGATAGGCCGATAACGCTAGTCCTACCCTGAAAGCTAGCTCAGGCGAGACAAAGTGAGGATATTCTCCCCTGATACCGGCTGTTCCGAAATACTTCATTGCTCAATACCCGCGGCGTATCTGAGTATTTGGTTTGGTTTACACACAGTTATTGTTGCCAACTCAGTTACTCTGTATAGACGTAGGGTCTTAATATACACTAGATAGTCTGGGTTTCTAACGTTAACCGGGTTATCTATGAGAGAAGCTATCTGCTCTATTGCCTCCATCGTGTGTAACGGGATAACTTCCCCCTCCTTACTCATGAAAAGCCTCCCATCTATTTCAACTTTGAATGTATTATCCTTCGGTACCTTGGAGCTGAATACTTCTTTCACCGCTTTAGCAACTCTATCTACATAAACATCAGTTATGGCATCAACGGGAATAACTCTCAGTAGAGGCGTTTCTCCTTTAATTTTCTCTCTTATAATCTCGATGCTTCTGTAGGGATCATCGACTAAAATAAGCATCAAGCTTTGGCGGGAATCAATTATTTGTATATTTTCAAGTGCTTGTTGAAGCTGTGTCTTCGCTAAAACATAGTTATCGTAGCCTGGATAATGAGTCACAATCAAGTTGAAAAGCATTCTCTGCTTTTTTTGCATTCGCTATCCTCTCGTTTTTTCATTTGTTATTACTTAAACCCTTTGACCACAAATATTAGTTACTATTTTCTCTTTTTTACGGTAAAAAGAGAAAAAACCTTTAAAAACTTAAACACGGTGAATGAAGCATTCGAGAGTGATAGTGAGAATGGTTATCCAGGAAACAGAGATGCTAAAACCAGCATCAAAGTTTAATGAAACAGAAGTACATATTGGCGATAAAGTCATTAAAATCGGAGGAGAAATCCCAGAGCTTCTCCAAGGAGAAAAGCTCATAAGATACACAAATAGCGTTTGTCCTTACTGTGAGCGTCTCCTCCCAGCCATTATAGTTGAGAGAGAAAACAAGCTGTACATAAGGAAAAAATGTCCTGAGCACGGGGTAATCGAGGACCTCTACTATGGAGATGCCTCGATGTACTATAAATTCACGAAATACGCTGAGGAGGGCCGAGGCACTTATCCGTATGTGCCTGTAACAGCGCCATGCCCATTTAGCTGTGGTTTATGTAGTCTACATAAAAATCATACTGCTCTACTAAACATAGTGGTCACCAATAGATGTAACCTTAGCTGTTGGTACTGCTTCTTCTATGCTGATAAGGTTGGCTATGTTTATGAGCCGTCTATCGATGAAATTCGTAACCAGGTAAGGCAGGTTAAGAAACAAAATGTAACTATAGCTGTGCAGCTGACGGGTGGAGAACCATTAATGCGTGATGATTTGGTGGACGTTATCAAGGCCCTTAAAGAAGAGGGGGTCAGGCATATCCAGCTAAATACTGAGGGGGTTGCAATAGCCGAGGTATATTTAGAGAACCCGGACCTGGCTGTAAAATGGGTGAGAGAGCTCAGGGAGGCCGGCGTCAATACGGTTTACCTAAGCTTCGATGGCGTGACGCCTAAAACTAACCCGAAGAATCACTACGAAATACCATTTATATTTGATGCGTTTAGAAAAGCTGGGATGACCAGTGTTGTTCTCGTTCCTACTGTTATAAAGACTGTAAATGACCATGAGCTTGGAAAAATAGTTGAGTTTGCAGCTAGAAACAGAGACATAGTTAGGTCAGTGAACTTCCAGCCCGTAAGCCTTGTCGGAAGATTAAGAATGAGCGATGTAAATAGATTCAGGATTACTATTCCAGATGTAATTAACCTAGTAGAAGAGCAGACAAGAGGCATGATAAGCAAGGATTCATGGTATCCAATACCAGTTGCAGCCAAGTTCTCCAAGTTCATAGAGGCTGTCACGAAGAAGGAGCAGTTCTACATGGCTAATCATATTGCATGCGGCGCTGCAACCTATATATTCGTCGAAGAAAATAATGGAAAAGTAATCTATCACCCTGTAACAGAGTACATTGATGTAGAAGGATTCATAGAGACGCTGAATAACCTTGCATCGAAGGTTGAGTCTAAAGGTAAGGTCCTCACCTACATTCAGTTACTATCGTTGTTAAGAAAGTTACCATCGTTTATAAAGAAGGACGAGCTTCCAACAGGAACAAGGATTAGCTCGTTGATAAGAAAAGTATTGTTAGAAAGAAACTACGATGCATTAGGAGTGTTTCACTACAACACGATATTTCTTGGCATCATGCACTTCATGGACCAGTACAACTATGATGTGGAGAGAGTCATGAGATGCAATATTCATTACGCGCTGCCTGATGGGAGAATAGTTCCCTTCTGTGCATACAATGTTCTAAATGATGTTTACAGGGACTACGCTTTGAAGAAACACTCTATCCCCATTGAGGAATGGGCTAAAACTGCTCATCCACATAGGTATGGCGTCAAGGATAAGCATATTCCAGATATAAGAAGGTACAAAGAGCATCAATTATACGTAAATACCTATAAATACTTCATGGAACCTAAGAGCAACTAATCGAAATCATGCTTTAAAGGTATTCATATTATGGTCAAAAATTATATATATGTATATTTGTTATCTCTTGTTCCGGGATTTGAAGGGAGATACGCGCTTCTTACCGGTCCTTTGCTCGGGTTAGACCTAACAGATAGCTTCTTCATTGCATCAATAGCGACGCTGACACTCGCTTTTACCATTCCCTTAATATTTCCTTTTCTGGATAGAGTTTTTTCTAATCCAAAGCTCGGTGTTCTGAATAAATTATACCAGAATTACATAATGAAAATAAGATTAAGAGCGAAGAGCAAGGAAAAGTTCACGTTCATAGGACTAGTTTTGTTTGTGGCAGTTCCAGTACCCTTAACGGGAGTATGGACAGGTAGCGCTGTATCCTATGTTTTAGGCTTAGGGAAAAAATCAATACCAGCATTAGCTATTGGTGGGCTTTTAAGTAACTTAATAACTTACGTTATAGGGCATGTCTATAACTTATTGTTCTAGTAAAACTAGCTCTGACCTCCCCCACGCCCTAAAGGGAACACTCACCCTTTAGGGGCTTTATAGGTTCCCCGCATCTATTCGGGGCTACATCTGTCATTTGAGGGGCAGCCGGGTGGCCAGAGACCCCCCATCACTACTTATTTATTGTATGAGTGGTTGCGCTCCCCGCATCCACGTGCCTGGGGGCAACCACGGTTCTAAAAACAAGAAAAGAACATAAACTTTTCTGCTCATCTCTCCCTTAAAAAACGAGGCTTTCAGGTGTAATTAGACTCTCTCTTAACTTATTGTCTTGTATTCGGCTATGCTTGCGTTGAAAGTCACTCGACCATAACCTTCATTGAGGATAGCCTCTTGAGCGAAGCTCGTTAAATCGTCTGATAGGCAAAAAAGTTAGCTTTTTTATAAACGAATCGAAAAACCTTTAGGTTATTAACCACTTCATCACTAAACAAAATGGGGGAGAAGCCGGGTTTTTACACATATAGCTAAGAACCCCTCAGAACTATAGCTGAAAAAGTGAGATTTATGGAAAAATACGCTAAAACCGGCATTATCATTGAGAAAAAGAAAACAATGCTGAAACAAAAAATAGTGCTTATTGGTTTTCCTGGAATGGCGTTGGTTGGTAAAGGAGTAGCTGAGTATTTGATAAACGCTCTTGGTCTCGAGCTAGAGGTCGTCATGCATCCTATTCACAGCCCAGCCAACGTTGTAGTTGATAATGGACTAATAATCACTCCAAGTATTAATATATATTCGAAAAGAGACGTGGACATTGCTGTTGTGACCTCATCATTTCAACCACAAACAGATGAAGGCCAAAACATGGTTGCTCATTTTGTTCTTGAATACCTCGCCAATAAAAAGGTGCTAAGCATTATATCAGCAGCCGCTTACGTTACATCAAATCCATCCAAACCTAGGAAAGTCTACGTAGCATCAACGCACAGGGAGTTTCTCAGAAGATTACTCGACATTGGCTTAAGCCCAATGGAGGGTGGAATCTCAGGCCTAAACGGCTTGATACCAGGACTATCATATATGTATGGCTTGCCTGGTGCGGTTCTCCTAGGGGAAACAGGAGAAATATACGTAGCTGGCAACCTGATGGATTACTTAGCTGTAGCATCAGTCTTAGAGGCAATATCGAAAATAGCTAACATCGAGCTTGATACAAGAGAGCTGTTCAGAAAAGGAGAGGAGCTTGAGGAAAAAATAACAACCCAGGCACTAAGAGAAATAGAAACTGAGGAAAAACCATCGGCTCCCACACATCTTTAAGGGTCAAGGAATCAAAGATGTTGAGTCAATCCATAATTATTGAAATTAACGGAAAAAAATACGTTAAGAAAAGCTATGGGGAAATTATTGGGATAACCAAGTGGATAATAGCTAATTTCCCATTCATACAACTATTGTATCCATTCGAAACTGACCCCTGGAAAAGAATGGTTAGAGAATACCAATTCTTCGTTAATCCCCCAAGTGCCGTGAGAACTCCCATCATTATTGGCTACTATCCAAACGAACTGATAATGATAAGGGAATATATTCATGGCAAAAAAGTAATGCTGAGCACTGATGATGCTGTTAGGCTCGGAGAAAAACTAGCTGAAATGCACAATGAAAATTACTGCTTAGGCGACACCAAGCCATCCAATTTTGTAGTGCTTAACAATGAACTATATGTAATTGACGCTGAGCAGGCAATTAGGGAGTGCTATGAAGATGCTTATAGAGTATGGGACGTTCTATTTCACATACTGGCGGTTTCTATCACGTATACGGGGGCTTCTCCAAGAGAAATTAGCAACTACATGGAAGATTTTCTTTATTCATATGTAAAAAAATCGCCGAAAGCCCTAGATTACGCATCAATAAGAAGAATCATTAGATTTTTCTCCTCTATTAACCCGTTATTCGGAGCAAAAGTCCAGAGAATTTTGTTTGAAAAGTGAAGACAATGAGCATAAACATGCATATTTAATTACATCACCCTCAGCTTGAAGACCATGAATTGAATAAAGATTAAAATCCACTACAACAATTTACATTATTGTCGTGGATGCAATGGAGGCAGTTCTTCTTATAAACTGTATTCCAGGAAAAGAAGACGAGATTTCGCAAAAGCTAAGAACACTGCCTTGGGTAAAAGTGGTTTATCTAGTCTATGGAACGTATGATATCGTGGTAGTTATTGATGTTCCGACGAGAGACGATTTGAGAACTTTGGTGACGAAACATATAAGAGGAATCAATGGAATATTATCCACCACGACACTCTTGGTTTACGAGAGGTACGAGGGCTTATCGGTATAAGCGTGGGTGGGGTAGGTTGCTTAGCTTGAAGGATAGGATATATACAAACTCGGCTATTAAGGCTCCGCCTGGCTCAAAAGTAGTTGTTGCTGGATGGGTACATAGACTCAGAGTAGTGGGGAAAATCTGCTTTGTTATACTTAGAGACAGAGAAGGATTAATACAAGTAGTAATAAAGAGAGACAAGTCGCCTCAAATGTTTGATGAAGCTTCTCAGCTCAAGCAAGAAGACGTTATTGCTGTCAAAGGAGAAATAGTTCCTAGTAAGGCAAGCATAGGTGGCGTAGATCTCGTAGCTGAAGAACTGGTTGTTTTATCAAAAACTATAGCTCCTTTGCCAATATTTCCGGACGATTGGGAGAAAACTTCCTTAGCGAAGAGGCTTGACTGGCGTTTTCTGGACCTAAGGTCTCCCAGAAATCTATTAATATTCAGGGTTCAGGACAAACTAGAAAACGCTATGCGGCATTTCTATAGGGAGAATGGCTTTATCGAGATTCATACGTCAAAGCTCGTCGCAGAAGCAACTGAGGGAGGAGCAGAGGTATTTCCAGTAATATATTTTGATAAAACAGCGTTTCTTGCTCAAAGTCCACAGCTATATAAACAAATGATGGTTATAGCGGGTTTCGAAAGAGTGTTTGAGTCTGGCCCAGCATATAGAGCGGAAAAGCACCATACACCGAGACATTTGACGGAGTATCAATCCATTGATATAGAAATGGGATTTATCGAGGGCCCCGAAGATGTCATGGATATGGTTGAAAGAGCTACGTTAAGGGCGTTAAGCGAGGTTGCATCAAGCTACTCGAAGCTGGTGAAAGAACTGTTGGACGTTGATATTACTCTTCCTAAAGAAGTTATTAAAATAAAGCTTACTGATGCTTGCAGATTAATTGAGGGCACTCCAACACCATGTCCTAGCAACTATGATATCTCAACTGAGCATGAAAAAGCTATAGGGGAAGCGGTAGCTAACGAGTACGGAACAGATTTATTCTTCATTACTGACTACCCCTGGATTGCTAGGCCATTCTACACAATGAAATCCGATGATAACCCTGAATTCACAAGAAGTTTTGACTTGATATATAAGGGTGTAGAGATAGTCAGTGGTAGCCAAAGAGAGCATAGATACAGCAAATTAGTTGAGCAGATGATGGAGAAAGGATTGAGGCCAGAAAAGTTTAGCTTTTATCTCGAGATGTTTAAGTATGGTGCTCCTCCTCATGGAGGCGCCGGGCTAGGTTTAGAAAGGCTTACTATGACGACACTAGGTCTAAAGAACATCAGGGAGGCTAAGCTTCTCCCAAGAGACCCGGAAAGACTTACACCATAACGATTTTGTATATTATCACTCAATAACGAACTCTATGAGCTCTTCGCCGCATAGAGTTTCCCCTGGTTTTACTCTTCCAATAATAACATTTTTCGTTACGATGATGTTGCTGCCACAAAAATCTGCTTTTTTAATACTTGTTCCTTCGGGAAACCACCAAATAAAGTGATATGGATAAGTTGATTCCTCGTTTTCGTAGAAATTCATGTAACGATTTAGCCCCCTCTTTATTTTGCCCCCGATTTTGTTGTAGAAGTATATCATCACGGGGCTACATGTAGGCGCAGAGATTTCTACATGTATGCATTTCCCCCTCGTTTTTTCATCGTTAACATATACCTCTTCCTCGTCTAGAAAGCTTTGAAAATTCTTTTTAAGAATGAAAATCTCTCTTTCTATTTCTTCGCTGTTATTCGCAATCCCATAGTAATAGCAGTTAGCATCATGATATACGTACTCAATAACACTCGTTATTCCATCCCACACATCTACTCTGAAGTAGCCTGAAGCATATAGAGGTATAAGTTTTATATCATTGTTGCTCATTCGTCGCAACCTCAATATAAAAATTTGTTTCTAAAACAAATACACTTTTTTGAAATTCGTGTTACATCTTAATTGGAAGATTAATATTTATGTGATTTGAATAAACTAGTTATTAGTAAAATTAGTTTATTTAGGGGTGGAATTTTGCCCTATGAGTTAAGTTCTGGGCTAGTTATAGCTGGGGCTTACGCGGATAAAATTAGGAGAACTCTTTTTGCCCAAGCTAAGTCGATCAATGTCTCAACGGATGAGGTGGTTAGAGCATCCGCTGAACTTAACGTCGTATTATATGAAATATTGGTTAATAGACTAAAGATAGACAAGGGAGATGCAGTTAGAATAAGAATAGAGTATAATGTTAATGATGGAAAAATCGAGTGGTTATACGGGACTCTGAAAATCGAGGCTTTCAAAAGAATTAATGATGAAGAGGTAGGAAAAATCGTTAGAGAAATTATTGCTAAGGCTGAGGAGCTGATAAAAGAAAGGCTTGGAAGGTAGCAATAATTTTGGTAATTTAAGTGTTCTGAGTTAACAAGTTGCCAACTAGCTCTCTAAGTCTTTTTGACATATAATCTAGGGATTCACTAATTATTCTTCTATTGTCATATTCAGTGATAATTTGTTTAGATACTTCTCTTGGTCTCTTTGATAACTCGAAGTACTTTTGTTTAAGAAGCGGTACTGCTCTAACAACGTTATCCACAATGGTTATGTTTGCTGCTAGCGATGTTCTTGATAATGGGTTTAAGTCCACAGCTATTACGTTCTTTCCTAACCTGCGAAGAGCTTCCGTTCGGTCTCCGTCTTCCAACATTACGAGAACGGTATCCGCGCTCAGTATTCCTCTTGTTGCTACAAGCCTTCTATTACTCTCGAGACCGGGAAGAACACCGTCTGCTTGCCAATACAAATATTTTGCTCCCAGCTCTAGGAGATAATCACGAATTTTGTTTACTCTCTCCTCCGTTCTATAAAACAAATTGATCTCTAATGGTATTCTCGATGCATTAGAAAAATCCACGAGCTCTTCACCAACAAGTGCTGTAGCGTTACCATTAACGGATATAACAGGTTTTTCTGACAATAAGAGCAATGCTGCAGCTGCTTCTATTGCTTTTACCGCGAAGCTCTCCGTCTTCTCTCCAATTAAGTAGTCAAAGGCTTCTCCTCTTCCTTGAGCAATTAATCCCTGCGGAACTACTAGTCCTTTCTCGAAGCCTTCAACTAATTTTTCCCTTATCAACAGACTTTTGTATCTAGGATGAGATGGAGGAATTTCGATTTTCAATTAATTAACTCCCTCTAAAATATTTGGTTTTAACTCTCTGTGAATTTATTAGTATTAACTGGATAATGAACATGAACGCCCATAACGCAGAGTTTGGTTTTAAGTATTTTCTCAACTATTTCGGTGGTGTACGCATCTTCTACAAGTATTGTCAGCACTTTTTTCTTGGCGTAGAAGCCAAGGCAGTTTTTACATATTGAAGTTATTTGTTTATTTAACTCATCATTGAGAAAACCGATTCTTGTAGAAAACTCTTTTGCAAGCCTCAGAAAATTAGAGAGCTCGATTTCCTCGATGAACTTGTTAAAAATTTCTTCCCCGATTTTTTCTAGGTAGGCACCGTAACTCGTTAGCATGGCTTGAGTGCTCATAACTCCAAGCGCGCATGTAATTATGCTTATGCTCGCGGGAACTCGAACGCTAATTACCTCTCCAATTCCAGGAGCACCAGGCTTCGTTCTAACAGTTAACCCGTACCCACTGTATATTGATAGCACATCTCCAAGACCGGTTTTGTTAATAACCTCGGCTACATGTGCTATTTGGGCTAAAGAAGTGCTCGGTAAACCAAGCTTTTCTTTTAGTGCTAGTAACGTAGACAATGTTATGGTGGAGCTTGTGGCATAGCCTACTCTAACCGGAAGAGGTTCATTCACTAGGATGGTGCCCATTATCTCTTTGTTGTGTTCTAACAGTTTTTCGAGAGCTGTTTTCAACGTTGTATGCTCTAATATTGAGTTATTAATTAGTACTTTGAGCTTCTCATCTGTATCATGTAGACAGGTCTTTGTGTAGGGAGATATGATTAAACCCGCTCCAATAGAACCTGTTGTTAAGGGGTCACCGGTATATATGGGCCTCCAAAAACCAGTTACGTGATGAGGAACTTCAACGCATTTCTCTGAGTTTCTTAACAGCGACATCTATTATCGTCCTTGCTATTTCCTCTTTCCTTCTCTTCCCCGTTTTTATTGTCTTTTCCCCATCAAAGATTATTACCTCATTGAATGGAGAAGCAAAACCAATGTCTTCTCTACCAACGTTGTTGGCTACCACAATGTGTGCTCGATATTTCTGCATCTTGGCAATAGCTTTCTCTAGAAGTTGCTGGTCATCCTCGGCTACTTCTGCCGTGAATATTGTTAAGACGCTTCTCTCGCTAATTAGTTTTGATACCGCCTCAGCTATTTTTGGCGTAGGCTTCAACTTTATTTCGTATTCCCTATCGCTGGGTAGTTTCTCAGGCGCTTTCTGTAAGGGGGTGAAATCAGCCGGAGCTGCGGCTAGGAATACCAAGTCTGGGTTGAAATTCTTGATTTCTTCGACTACAGCGTTATACATTTCTTCTGTAGTAACAGTTTTAATAGTTCTGTTTAACGTGTGCTCAACGCCTGTTAAAGGACCGTGGATTAGCGACACATAAGCCCCTCTAAAGAGCGCCTCCATAGCTATTGATACACCCATTTTACCGGTGCTAGCATTGCTTATGAACCGCACCCTATCTATGTACTCCCTCGTTGGGCCGGCTGTAGCAAGTACCCTGAGGGTTTTTAGATCCTCTCCCCTTAGAACAGCGGTTTCAATATGCCAAGCTATTTCCCATACTTCAGGGTACTTTAACCTGTTTCCCTCGAATCTCGGCGTATGGATTATGACTTTGCTGTCAATCAGTTTTCTCAGAGCTTCTTGGATTGGCGGGTTCGTGTATAACTGTTTATGCATGGTTGGGAGAAGAATTAGTGGTTTGCCAGCACCCATGAACGATAACGCCGTGAGCGTTACCGGCGAGTCAGCTATGCCGTGAGCCAGCTTAGCAATAGTGTTAGCTGTTGCAGGCGCAATAACCATTGCATCATTATGTTCAGATAAAGCTATGTGGCCGACCTCCCCTCCAAACCTCGTGTGAAATACCTTATTACCTGTTGCCCATTCAAACAGCTCAGGCGATACCAGCCGGGTAGCTTCCTCGCTCATAACCACGGTGACTTCAGCTCCTCTCTTCATAAGGGTTCTAGCTAAGTCTATGCTCTTGTAAAGAGAAACGCTGGACGTCACGCCGAGAACTATTCTTTTCCCAAGTAATACATCGCTTTCTTCTCCAATAATTTCTTTAGATGGGTGAGGTAACTCCACTAAATGTTCCACTCCCTGAGTTTAATACGTGTAATTTGCGTGGATCAATAATTGTTAACTAAGGCTAATAAAAAAATAGATTTATAAATTAACCTTTACAAAACTACTTATTTTTGTGATTATGCTTGAGTAAGGTTAGATATAATTACGAAAAGGAGAGAAGAATAAAAGAGAAGCTACTTGAATATGTAATTAGCATTGAAAAAGAATACGGTGTTGATGAGGAGGAGGGTCTATCCCTCATGGAAAAAATGGTTGAGTGGCTAGAGGAGGATTTCGGTATTAGTGTGGAAAAAGACTGGGGGGATATAAGTGAGACAGTTATTAATAACAAGGAAATAAGCGCTAAAGACCTAGCGATATTTCTCGTAACCGAGGGAATTGTGGTCGATGAGTCTCTTTGGTTTCAATGATAATCTGACCTTCTCCCCGCCCTGTGGTGCGTGGGCTCCCTTTAGGGGCTTCATAGGTTCCCCGCATCTGTTCGGGTCTACATCTGTCATTTGAGGGGCAGTCGGTGTGGCCAGAGACCCACAATCACAGCTTGTATGGGTGGCTCCGCTCCCCGCATCCACGTGCTCAGGGGCAACCACGGTTCTCGAATAAAACAAGAAAAGCTCATAAGCTTTTCCTCTCATCCTCTCACTAAAGAGCAAGGCTTTCAGTTGTAAACAAAAGCCCAATTCTTCCTCCTGATAGCATCATGGGCTATGAAAATGTATAGAGAGCTTTTGCCACCATTTCTTATTGGCGATTCAATTAAAAAAGCGATGAACCAGTTGTGGAATTTCTTGCAAAGAGCTTAGAAAGGGTTAAGCAACACTGTTATTCTCGTCTAGCAAATACATAAGTATCGCTATGTTTCCAATAAATCTTATGTTACCTTTTATAATCTCATCCATAACGTCTACGTTAGCGTTAGGCCATTCTTCCAAGATTTTACGCTTCATGATAAAGACGAGAGAATACTTGTCGATCTTATAGATATTTATTTCTTCGGTCTTTCCTTCATCTTTGCTTATAAATACGCGGTTTTTGTCTATAATAGTCTTTATGGTAAGAGCTTCTTTAAATCCTTCAAGCAATAATAAAAAAGAAAAACTACCTATGTTTAACTTTTCTTTCACCTTCAGGGCATTTTTCTCTATAAGTATAGTTAAGGCTTCAGATACTTTTTCGAGAATCTTTCTTTCACTCAACGTTTACTCCCTGGTAGCCTCTATTAGTTTTTTGATTTGGTCTAGGCCCTTAAGATATATCACGCTATGTATACCTACCGCCTTGGCCCCCGCACTAATCATTTCCTAACGTCTTCTTGTTCGATTACTCCGCCTGTACCTATTATCTCTGTTTCGCCAGAATTTCCAAGCTGCATTACTTTAGCAATTGCTATGGGTTTTATGCATCTACCCGTTAAGCCGCCCAGACCGCTGGGGCTCCCAAGTAATGGCTTATAATTCGGAGGGGCGAGATATGTAGCTGGAATCACGGCGTTCATAACATGAGCAATATCGCATCCACTGCTTTTCCAGCTTCTCCAAGCATCAGCGACCTTGTTGATGAAGCCCGGGAACTTAATTGAAACGGGAACAGTTGTCTGCTCCTTGATTGTTTTGATAATTTTTGATACTAAATTAATAAAAGATTTCTCGCCCGGGAGCATTGTCTGCATAGTGATATATAAAGGCATGGGATTAAGCTCTATGATATCACAACCTAGACTATGATATATATCTACTGCCTTCTTTATCCTATCATGATTTTTCTCTAAAAAGCTGCATATAACGGAGATATTTCTGTCTTTTGCTTTTCTTATCGCTTCTTTCATGAATTCAGCGGCTCCCATAATTGTTTTTCTGACACCATAAGCATTAGCCAAGCAATCATCAAACACCTTTGCTATCCATGGTGGAGGATGAGTGGCAATAAATTCACTGCTGTAGGTTCCAAGAGTAATAGCACCTGGCTCGTAGTCTATCGTTTTCACAAGAATTTTTTCTGGAAGCCCCCCAGAAATAATCAGCCTTGAGTTAACCAGCAGCTTGTCAAGCAACATCGTTGTTTCCTCAAAAATAATTATTTTGAAATGCGTTATTAATATGGTGTAATTGGTGCTTAGGATTGAGGAGCAAATCACGCCAAGAAATCACTGACTGGCTACGTTACAAAACGTTTATCAAAGACCCAATTCACGGGGTTATCTACCTGAATAATTTGGAGGCTAGAATCGTCGATTCGCCGGTTTTCCTACGATTGCATGGAATAAAACAACTGGGCTTCACTTATCTCGTTTATCCACAAGCTAAGCATTCTCGTTTCGAGCACTCGCTGGGCTCCATGCATACTGCTGGATTAATCGCTGATAGCCTGGTTAAAAACGCTGATGAGGAGCTAGTAGAGATTATAGGAAGAGAACCTGATAGTCTTATGCTTAAGGAGCTATTTAGAGTTGCGGCTTTACTTCACGACATCGGTCATCTGCCATACAGCCACGCAACTGAGGCTGTACTGACTAAGGGAATCAAAGAGGGATGGGTCAGCGGCAGGGTAATCGAGGACTACGAGTACGCTGTCGCACGTAACCTAAGTTTACACGAAGCAATTACATGTAATCTGATTAAACTATTGGTAAATAAAATGAAAAAATTAGGGAAGTTTCCGGCAGGAGTCGTCGAGGCTTCACTCAAGGTTTTATGTGATGATGAGGTATATGGTTATTGGAGAGACTTTTTCACGGAGGACTTAATAAGCATTGTTCGAAGCGTTATTTCAGGCAGAATAACGGATATAGATAAGATAGACTACTTGGTAAGAGACGCATATAATACTGGGGCAAAGTTTGGACTAATCGATATTGAAAGACTAGTAAGTAGCATCAAGGCAAAAAGAATTAATAATAAAGTAAAAATTCTTATCCCGGCAAAACTCTTGTCAAACGTAGAAGATTTGTATTACGCCAGATACATGATGTTTAAGTATGTTTACCTTCATCATAGAGTAATAGCTACAGAGGCTTGCTACGAAAAAACACTGAAGTTCGTGTTTGATAACTGGAGCACAGTTAAAAAATCATTGACGCCTATTCTAGGAAGAACCGTTACTGAGGCTGGTGATTTGTTCTTCTCTAAGAAGATATTTGATTATGCGTTCACAAAAGGAATTTTGTTAGATGATTCTCTTGTTGAATACCTACTCAAAACGGCCTATAGGTTCTCGGGGCCAAATGAAAAAGAATGGTTTGACGCGGTTTTTCTTAGGAGGAAAACCCTGAAGCCGCTCTTCAAGAGAGAAGCTACTTTTCACATAGTTTTCTCTAGAATTGCTGAGCAGAAAGGCCTGCTTTACAGAGACTCCGCAGAGCTGCTAAAGGATTTGTATCGTATGTACGAGGACGTCGAACTTTTAGAGAAAAGAATTTCGGAGGAGCTGTCGAAAAGTCTTGACTGTGAGCTTATAGTTAAGATTATACCTCCTATATCGTCGCTCAAGGAGGAATTACCACTAGTTGATGTTGATGGGTTTACAGTAAGCATCGATAAAATATCTCCATTCATATCTGCAATTGAGAAAGCTGGTGAAGCACCAACCATATTTGCTTATGCTAGGAGGGATTGTCGAGACAGTATTAAAGCGATAGAGCATCTGGTAAATGTGTTAATAAAATTATCCTCATGAAAAAGATATACTTCTGAAGAAAGATGAGAAGCTATTACATTGAGACTTATGGCTGTACTCTTAATAAGACCGACTCAGCTTTAATCGAGGAGAGACTCAGGAGTGCAGGGTACATCGGCGTTGATAGCATCGATAAGGCAGATATCATAATTATTAATACCTGCACAGTTAGGCTTGATACCGAAGAACGAATGCTACGTAGGATAAAAGAACTGTGCATTGAGGGCAAGAAGCTGATTGTGACAGGGTGCCTGGCATCCGCTCAGCCTGCATTCGTGAAAAGCGAATGCAAAGGCGCGATTGTGCTTGACAACATGTCTATATCACTCATTCATTTATACCTTAATGGCGGGTTTAATTTTCAGTTAGGAGAAAAGGCGTTAGCCGAAAAAGCTCTTAATCCAGTTATCCACAGAGAAGGCCCGATCCTCTCCGTCCCTCTCGCTGATGGTTGCCTGGATAACTGTAGCTACTGTATTACCAAACTAGCTAGGCCGAACCTTCTTAGTCGTAAGCCTGATAAGGTAATAGAAAAGCTACGGGAAACAGTGTCTTCTCTTCCTTACGAGGTAGTGGAGGTTCAACTAACAGGTCAGGACCTAGCTGTTTACGGGTATGACATAGTCAAGAAACCCTTGCTTCCCTCCCTGCTAGAGAGCATTCTCTCAATTGATTATGGTGGCAAGCTGCTGAAAATCAGGCTTGGGATGATGACCCCCAACTGGTTCAAGGTTATTATGAACGATATAGTTGAGATAATGAAAAACGATCAGCGTGTATACAGGTTTCTGCATCTCCCGGTTCAGTCTGGCGATGATAGAGTACTTAGGTTGATGAGGAGAAGATATAGCGTCAGCGAGTTTAAGCAAATGATTGAATTTATTAGGAGAGAGATAGAAGATGTCCAGATAGCCACCGATATAATTGTCGGTCACCCCGGCGAGGATGAATTAGCTTTCCAGAAAACACTAGAATTGCTTCAGGAGCTTAGAATCGAGAGAGTTCACATAGCTCAGTACACGCCAAGGCCGCATACCCTTAGCGCTAGAATGAAGCAGTTAACCTATGGAGAGAGGAAAAGAAGAAGCTTGTTGATCAACAAGATTTATGAAGAAATCGGTTATGAGTGGCACTCCAAACTTGTTGGTAGGAGAGTTAAGGCCTATCTTGTCGAAAGGTTTAGATGGAAAGGTCAACACTATATCGTTGGAAGAACGGATAATTATGTATCAATCGTTGTTAAGAACGCTACTGATAAGCAGCTTGGAAAGATCGCTGATGTTTGTATCGATGAGGCCACGTTCTATGATGTGAGAGGCTATCTATGCTAATTGTTTGAATGAAACATATTTATTGTTTGTATATCCTAGTTAAACCCTTGGTGGTGATAACCATTCCCAAGCCAAAGCTATTTATTACAAGGGAGTTGCCGGGAGGAGCTATAGAAAAGTTAAGAAAATACTATGAAGTTGAGGTGTGGGATAAACCTACTCCTCCTCCACGAGACGTGTTGTTATCGAAGACTAGAGATATTGATGCTCTCGGAAGCCTCCTAACTGATAAGATTGACAAAGAGCTAATAGATGGCTCGTCAAGGCTCAGGATCATTGCTCAGTACGCTGTTGGCTATGACAACATAGATGTTAATTACGCGACGGCGAAGGGCATTTACGTAACCAATACTCCCGGCGTATTGACGGATGCCACAGCTGATTTGACATTCGCGCTGATACTCGCTGTTGCAAGGAGGATTATCGAGGCTCACGATTTCGTTGTGAGCGGGAAGTGGTGGGAGAGTAAAGTGGCTTGGCACCCATCAATGATGCTGGGAATAGAGCTTAGAGGAAAAACTATTGGTATCATAGGCATGGGCCGAATAGGTAAGGCGGTGGCTAGAAGAGCTCTGGGGTTCGGCATGAATGTTGTTTATTATGATAGAGGAAGATTACCAGAGCACGAAGAAGAAGAGCTTAAGGCAAGATACCTGCCTCTGGAAGAGCTTTTAAAAACAAGCGATATCGTGACTGTACATATACCATTAACTCAGGAAACGAGGCATTTGATAAGAGAGGAGCACTTCAAACTCATGAAGAGGACAGCCATATTCATTAATACTTCGAGGGGAGGAATTGTGAAAACGGAAGACTTGGTTAAAGCTCTTGAAAATAAATGGATATATGGAGCTGGCCTCGATGTTTTCGAGGAAGAACCACTACAAGCTAATCATCCATTAACGAAGCTTCCGAACGTTGTATTAACACCGCACATAGGCAGCGCTACCTGGGAAGCCAGAATCGCCATGGCAGACGCGGTAGCCGAAAACCTAATTGCGTTCTATGAGGGGAGGATCCCTCCAAATCTAGTCAACCCTGATGTAGTAAGGATCAGGAGACCCGGTTTCTAGAGAGCTTTTTAACTATGTTTTTTATGGGAACCATTAGCGTTCTTTACTTTGATTTGATTATTGGTGCTCGAAAAGATTTATTTAGACATATAAGAGCTAATCTCAATGATTATGTATAAGCCAAACTGGGCAGTATACGGTGGATATCGTTGAGCATGGAAGATAGAAAAGAGTTTACAATAAAGGATGTGGATAAGCTGTGGCTTGAGTATGATATTAGAAACGATATATTGTACATAAACTTTGGATATGATATTGAGGATGCCGATGAAGAACTTCTTCTTGAAAACGATGTTGTTGTTCGAGTGAAAAATAACAGAGTGGTTGGCATCACTATCTTTAATTTTTCTTCAAGAATAGGTCACGAAATTATATGAATAAGTCCTTGAATCAGCGAATCTCGATGACAAAGAACTAGTGATACTGACATGAAGACAAAGTTTCCGTTCATTGTTGCAAAGAGATATTTAAAACAAATAGTATCTTCTGCTTCTTTTCTCGCCATCGTCTTATCAATGATTTCTGTAGTTTTCAATCTATACGTATCACTAAGAATCCTTGATATTACTGGTTCGCCTGCTAAACAGACTTTGGCTTTGTTCGCATATAATGCTGGTTATACGTTTATGAGTTTTATATGGAGGCATATAGAGCTAGGAAACAAGTTTATCAAAGCTCTTTTTGTTTTGTTATCAAGTGCCTTAATCCCTATATTTGCCTTTGTTTCTTTTAGTGAAAACTTCTATGTCATTCTGGTTAGCTTTGTTTTGTTTTCATTTTCTCTAGCCATTCTCAACCCATTAACCGTGAATCTGATTAGCAGGAGAGTCAAGAGAGAATCTGAGATTTCCTTAAAATACAATTATTACAACTCGTTGGGCTCTACAATAGGGTATTTATTGGCTGGAGCGTTTACAGGTGTGATTAAGCTGGGTTTCCTCATACTAACTTTAGGGGTAGTATTTCTGGTTAACGTGATTAATATTAGAAGAGAAGTTGAGTATGGAGTACCCAAGATATTGACTGGCCCGTTGCCTCATCATCACTCTTTTCATATTAACATAGATGTTGTAGATAAACTTACTGACATAAGATACGATGTTTTTTATCTACGTTTGTTTCTGAGGAGACTGAGCATTAATATTAAGCGGAGGCATTTCTTGACGCTTTTAGGCATTTTTGTTTTCTTCATAGCTGTGGGGCTTTTCTTCACTCCACTACCATCAATGCTTATTCTAACTGGATTAACGAAGAAGGAGATATACATCGAGTACGCTTTCTTCAACTTGTTTAGTATTATTGGTTATCAATCTATAAGCTCGCTGAATCTTACCTTTGAGAAAATGTACAGTGTTCTATCACTAGCTACTCTGGCTAGATGCATTCTCTTCGTGTTGCCATCCCTACTCTCTATCGGCCTGGTTGAACCAAACTTGTGGTTTATAACAACAATAATGATTCTCGTTGGTTATACATGGGCTTTTCTAGGTACAACGATGCTTGGAATCCTGCTTTCCCTGGTCCCTCATAATGATAGGGCGCGTGCATCAAGCTCATTCAATGCACTCTCAAGCCTCGGAACCGTCATAGGCTCTCTATTATCAACGCTCATCGTGACTAAGTACAGCGTCGGGTACGCATATATAGCGAGTGGCATAATAGCTACGATATCCTTGATGTTGTTTATAAAGGCAAGGTCAGCTATTCTATCGTGAAGAAGGTTGTTAACTTGGTTAAGGCAGCTAAAATACTTGAGGATGGCTTGAGATTAAAGAATAACGTGATCGAAAAAGCCGAGCAGCAGCATGGCCCAAGGATAACACTAATTAAGTCCGATGAACATGCGGTCAGGC
>WYEQ01000037.1 GCA_009904015.1 Desulfurococcales archaeon
GGTGATTAACGGCTCTGATACATCGTGTTTTTCTAGGTATGGTCTTGGTTTTCTGACTGGCCATTTTTGAAGCATCTTTAAATCAGTGTTCCCTATAGTAGCTATGGTATCAATAATCGTGTAGTCTCCCTCGGGAGCGATATAATTGACTTTTCCTTTAACTCCTGGAGGAACCATTATGTAGTGTTTAACTCTTTTCGTCTCTTCGACAACCCCTATGAAGTCTCCCTCGCTTACCTCATCGCCCTGTTTAACCAGAGGCTTGAATGCCCACTTCTTGTTTCTTGGTAATGGGGGCTCCTTGACTCCTTTTGATAGCATAATGCCTGTGAGCAAGCCAATTTCAGGGAGAGGTCTCTGAATACCATCAAATATAGAGCCGATGAGACCGGGCCCAAGCTCAGCCACAAGTGGATTACCAGTTGGGTAAACCGGCTCTCCTACCCTTAAACCCGTCGTGTCCTCATACACCTGAATGACAGCATCGTCTCCTTGAACACCAATTACTTCACCGACAAGCCTTTGTTCTCCAACCTCGATTAACTCGTATACGGATACCCCTCTAACATCCTCAGCTATCACGAGGGGACCGGATATTCTTTTTATTCTCCCCATTTTTGTTCTCCTGACAGACGTTTTTACATGGTGACCTACATACCTATTAATGTTTTTATAATTCTATCATAGTATTCATCGATGTTTTCTTTTTCTATATCACTGAGCTCTGGTATTATTATGTAGTTTACATTTTGGCTTTCCAGCCTCTTCATTATGATATTTATACATGCGGGTTCTATCATACGGGATAACACGACTATCTTTACCGATTCAATGTTCTTTTCAATGAAATCAATAGCATTATTACAGTCGCCTTTGTAAGCATAGGTGCTGAAACCAAGTAAGTTAAAGAAACCTGAAAAATAATCACTACCAATAAAAATAGCTTTACTCATGTTAACCTCCTTGTAATCAAGTTCATAACTATTGATTTATCCATCCCGGATAGAAAGGTTAAGTAAACTAGTCTTAGTAAAAAAGCTTCTCGGAGCAACAATAGGTATTTTCTTAGGTTTATCTCGTTGAAATCGTAGGTCAAATTCTTCGTTAAGTAACCTAATGATAATATAAGGGCTACATCAAGAGAAGCTGTTCTGGGAGCGATTCTCGTTAAGTCAGAGAACGTTTCGCTGAAAGTGGGCAGATGTTTATCTAGTAATCTCAGGTTTTCAAGCTTGTTTTCCCTTAAACCCTTAGTAATCATCAATAAGTCGTCTCTAGGGATGTAAGCAGAGGATATTATCGTGGTATCGACGCTGTCAACGGTTAATACCGTTCTTAACAACGCAAAGTCGTGGAATAAACCAAGCGTTTTGCGCGCAGGGAAGCTGCTCTGGACAACTATCTTATCCCATAAGGGCTTCGCGTGGAAAAAGAAGTCTCTTACATCGATTTTACCTGTCTCCGCAGCTTTTTTGTAAATAACGCTAAGTGTCTTATTCGATGACATATAGTCTATCAGGCCTTTCTCGCCGCCTGAGACCCAATGTCTGTATAAACCACCGTTTGGGAAAAACACGCATGGTTTCTTTAAGCTCAAGAAGCACTGGGTAGCTAAGTAACCATTTAGTAAATCGCTTATTTCTTCCATAATAGAAGTGTATTTATTATTACTGGTACACAAATTCATTAATTTTCTTTGATAATATTCATCTATAAGTAGAAATAAGTCGTCCAGTCCGAACATCTTTTTTTGTTCAATAAAGATATTAATTGCCTCGCCTACTCTCCTATGGATAATTCTGCTAGTCGCAGATTTGATATCGTTAGCCTGTATCATTGATATATACTCATCCGTCAAAATTAGTTGAGCTTCTTCGGATAGCAGTAGCGGCCTAGCTTTCTGCGTGATGCTCATATATACTATTCTCCCCAGAGTAGCCGCTGAATCTCGTTGAGCCTTTTTTCTTTTAGATTCAAAAGCCTAGTGTCATAGCTATTATCGATTATTACTCCGTCAACGCTCTCAACGATTAGGCCTCCTATCATGTTTTCGTTCTCTTTTATATTAATGTTCTTTAAACCAAACTCGGAGATGATGTCTTCAAGTATCTTTTTGTCTTTTGGAGAGACAACTATTTTCTTTATGGCACTGGCCTCTTTTAAACTCTGAGTCAGTAAAAGCTCCAAACTTTTCTTTACATCGAATTGTCGATCTTCAAGTTTTCTCTTGATGTCTTCGAATAATTTCTCAATAATTTCAGCTTTGGTTTGGCTAACGATTATTCGTGCCTTGAGCCTAGCCTCCGACTCTATCTGTGCATTTTTCTCGTATATCTTTTTGAGCTCTTGTCTTTTGTATTCCTCGTATCTTCTTCTCCACTCTTCTTGGGCCTGCCTGATTATCTCGTTTGCCTTTTCCTCTGCTTCTTTAACTATGTTTTCAGCCTTTTCCCTTGCCTCGCTTAGAAGTTTTTCCTTGATTTCTCTCATTACCTCGACGTCGCTGCTCGACATTTACTCACCCTAGCAACGATAAACCAAGTAATACGAAGACTATGCCAAGTATCCCCCAGAGCTCAACGTATACAGCCATTAATACAGCGTTGGTCAATATTTTCCCCTGTGTTCTTATAAGCTCGGAGATTCCATGGGCACATATCTTTCCTTGAGACATAGCGGAGAAAAGCTCGGCAGCAAATCCCACTAAGCCTAAGCCAAGAACAGCTAATCCAATAGTTAAATCAACTGTTGCTTTCGGGAGGAAAACCTCCAGGATATAAAGCATCTGTATTAAACCATAAAATGTTTGAGTCATAGGCAGGGCGGATAAAAACAACGCGTTTCTAAACTGCTTGGGATCCTCCGCCAAAACATTAACTGCTACGCTGTTAGCGTAATACATGCCCATCGATGAGCCAATTACTCCCCCCACTAGAGGTAGGGCTGCGCCTAGCTTAGCTAAGCCCAAAGCGAATGCATCTACCATGCTACTTACACCGCGCTCTTGATAATATTTATCAATTGTGAAGATAAAATAGCATACTAACTAATAATTATTTTTCTCGATAAAACCACTCTTAATGGAGAGAAGGGGGATCCATTGCCTTCGTAAAACTTTGATAGGAATTCAAGAAAACATAGCCTAAGAGAGTGCACGAAGCCTCCAAGTAAAGAGAGAACAAGGGATATTAGGTGCGTTAAGGCCAGTAGCAGAACTGAGAACACTCCTCCAACTATCACTAGGATAACGTTGCCTGTTCCCATAAACCAGTTTAGAAGCATCTTTACTATGAAGTTAAATGACAGCGCAATATAATATGTGGCTAGCCCGACTCCGGCTAACCTCACGTAGCTCAGAACATCTCCTAGAAGCCCGGTTAGCTGGAATATCCAGGTCATGAGTCCCAGGAACCTCATCATCTTGATGCTACTGTAGATAATCAACGATATGCTTAGTAGGCTGCCGATAATCAATATGTTCTGTGGGATTTTGCCTATTATTGGCATTCGATAATCAAAGAACATTTTCAGAACCAGTGGGATACCGAAGAACTGAACTAGAAATATGCCTGCTTCCTGTATCATTAGGGAAAAGTCTCTCTTTTTGGAAGCTCTTGCCAGGGTTAGCGCGTGAGCTATGTTTATGTGGATTAAACCAATTATGAGAGAGAGTTTTATGAAGCTTATGGGAGACAGCATGTACTTAACGAAGACGGGTAAACTAATATTGAAGTACTCCTGAAGGAAGTTTCCAAGC
>WYEQ01000002.1 GCA_009904015.1 Desulfurococcales archaeon
GCCGTCTTCCTGAAGTCGCCGGCCGCGTACCACGCTGCTCTCGGGCAGTTCTCGTGAACGGTGGGGCCAAATATGAACTTGGGCCTAGCGAACTCGTCAAGCTCGGGGAGCGGCATTAACCCCTTTACCCACAGCACCAGGTTAGCTACTGTTTTAAGTATGCCGTTTCCGTTGGCCGGGCATCCCGGGACAGCCACGGCTGGCCTGCAGTTAGCCTGACCGGGCGCTGTCGGCACGCACTCTCCATCAATAAATCTCCTGAACGGCTCAGCCTCCGGTAGGAGGTGCACGAGTCCCTTATGGCCTCTTCTCTTATCATCAAAGAACCCCACGTTGCCTGTCGGTGATTTGCCGTATCCGCTGGGGAACTTATCGAAGTAGTCGAAGCCCATTCTCCTAAAGTAGTCCTTCTCCCACACATAATTACCGGCGAAGCCGCCGTAGGAGGCGCAGTTGCCAACCGAGACAAAGGCAACAGCCCTTGGCAACAGCCTTCTCATCCACTCCAAGCACGTGATTGGCTTACCGTTCTCCTCCCCGACAAAGCAGAACATATCGCTTCCGGGCGGCGCGCCCGCCTTCTCGTCGGGCGGAACAGCGCCCTCCAGCACAAGCACAAAGGGGTCCAGCCTACCAGCGGCGGCTAGGTGGAGAACCTCTAGAGCTCTCTCCCCCCACTCCGGCATAACGACGTGCTGGAACCTGAGGGCCACGGTGCCCGGCGGGACAACGTGGCTCTTCCCTAGCAACACCTGTATAAGGTCAGGGTCCGTTGCCTGAATAGCTGACTCGGTATCACCATCACAGGCAGCAGCCTCGAACCAAATAATGTTTATTGCACCGCTCGCAACGGTCTCAGCGGCCGTCCTTATAGCTTTATCCCAATTAATAGAGGCTAGGAGAGCCGTTGTCAAGCCGGCCTTAATGAGAGTTCTACGATCAATCAATTATAGGCACCCTTGCATTGTTTACCAAAAGAGATATAAAGGGTGGTTATATTTTAATTTTTCTTTTATTAATACAAAATATGTGATTTTATTAAATATTACTAAAAAACTAAAAATTTTTTTATTTTTTAAATAATAATAAAGCTATTTTTTGGAAATTATCTTACAATAAAATTATTGCACATATTTCGCATTTATACACACGAAATGTCTTTAACAATAATCAAGAATTAAAAAATGAGAGCATAATGTTGAACTGAACTAACAAAAATGGTGGTGGACCGGCCGGGATTTGAACCCGGGGCCTCTCGGGTGCAAACCGAGCGCTCTTCCAGGCTGAGCTACCGGCCCTCAGAAACATTTTCTGGCAACGAGTTTTTTAATTTTTTCTCATGGTGCGATTAGTGTTTGCCTCGCGAAACTCTGAAGACACGTACGTATGTGGATTCTATATTAATGTCTTTTTTCTGAATTCTGAATGTCTTGCTGGAAGTTGACAAGAGCTGTATTGAGGTTTGGTTAAGCTGTGAGAAGGCAGTGGTTTTTGAGGTGGGATTTAAAGGAAAACGTGCCAATCGTGTCTCCCAGCGGGGAGGGCTGGGTTCTGAGGAACGACTTCTGGCTTATGAGTTCATGGGAGAAGATGCGTGTGGAGGAATTCGTCGAGAAGTTCTTTGGAGTTAAGGCCTCGCTGGGCAGTAGGTTCCTGGTTGCTCACAAAATGCCGAGCTGGGAGCCGGGGATTGATTATGCCTCCGAGATTTACGGTGAGGGAGCTAAGCTAGGCTTACTTATTCACAGGGTAGATAAGGATGCATGGGCTGTTGAGGGAACGGGTGCCCTCGCTAGCATTCTTGAAGGAATAGGGGCAGCCGTTAATGAAATCAGGGAGAGTGAAGCGGTTAGTAGGAGGCTTAAGGGCAAGAAGATAAAGATAGATACTGGTAAATGTGCGGACTACTGCCTGGTTAAGGCCGGGGACTACGTCGGCTTCGCCAAGAAAACTGCTGATAACAGCTACAAGATTAAGGACCTAGCTAGAAAGGGGTTCAGGCTTCTTGGCGAGCCTGCTGCTAGCTCCCTCCTCAATAAGAACATGGATGTTCTGGAAAAAATGGCTGATGAGGCCAAGAGCTTCATAAGAAGAGTTTCTGAGAAGTACGGGCAGAATGAAGTACCTGTTGCTTACAGCGGGGGAGCCGACTCGACCGCCCTTTTATCCCTCGCCGTCGAGGCTCTTGGAGGGGAGAGAGTCATCGCCGTGTACACAGATACGGGCATGGAGTTCCCGGAGACAATTGCTTACGCTGAATCTGTAGCGGCCAGGCTCGGGGTAAGGCTCGTTGTTCTCAAAAGCATCTATGACCCAATATCGGAAATCAGGAGAAGAGGCATCATGAGCGTTGAGAACAGGTGGTGCACAAGGCTCCTGAAGCTCGAGGCCCTCAAAAAGTTCTACAGAGAAGGAGGTTACAGAGTCTACCTCGATGGAGCGAGAGCATATGAAAGCTCACTGAGAGAGAAGACTCCCAGGCTATCAGAGAATCCGTACATAAAGGAGGTCGCGAGGGCTCTCCCAATAAGGGATTGGCCCCGCATGCTGGTTCAGCTTTACTTGATGTGGAGGGGGATCCCCCCTAACCCATTGTACGATGAGGGGTTAACAAGAATAGGCTGTATGGTTTGCCCAGCTATGATGAACTATGAGTTAAAGCTATCGTACGCTAGAAACAGGAGTTTCCATGAAGCAGTTATGAATTCAGCTGGGTTGAGCCCAGAAGAGTACCTATCAATGAGGTGGAAGGGCCGTTAACCAGACCAAAAGAACTAATATGTTCACTGACGTGTTCCCAGGAGCTCTGGCAAAGCAGACTTAGCCGTTATTCAAAACTCCCCGTTTTCTTAGCATCAGCGCATTACAGCTAGTTCATTCGTGTGCAATGTTTAAATAAAAGTTATTCTAGCTTTTATTCAGGTTTGCCTTCATGGAACGATCGCATCTCTACCTAATGTTTGCAGCTAAGCTGCTTGGAGAACCCGTTGAGGATGACTTGATTGATTTGACTGGCTGCGACTTATCAGCGCTGAAGGCATCGTTGCTTAGAAAGGATTACGATGAGGTCACCCGCTCTTTTCTCTCCAGGGCTATCAACGAGTTTTACGAAAACTATGGCTACGAGGCAAAGTGGGAGCCCGACCACATCGCGACTATGCTCGGCTTCATGGCGCATCTTGCCAAGGACTACTCGAAGGATAGCCTGATGATTCAGCATAGGTTCCTAAGCGTCCATGTCTTGCCATTGCTTAGGTACGCTAAGGAGATTTGCCCGGGACTAGAAACGCTAAGAATAATTATTACTGAGGACCTAAAAGTCGTGGAGAGGTTGCTCGTTGTCGGGTAAAACCACAATTACCGTTGACCGCGATGTTGCCCTTAGGTTCAGCAAAGCAACACGTGAACATGGAATCTCGGCCTTAAGGCTAGCATCCGACTCGCTTGAGCTAACAATAGAGGCGCTTCGCTACGGATATAACCCAAGAAGATTAATGCTCTTGCTAAAAATGGCGACGTCTCTTGAAACCGAGGACGCCTTTCCCATGCCTATACATATACTGTCAAGTATCTTCGAGGAAATAGGTCTAGGCAGATACAAAATTCCATTTTACGAGGCAGGGAAGGCCCTTGGTACAACGCTGAGCGTATCCATAAAGTTCCACGAGCTCATCCAAGACCCATTAATGTTTAAACTAATATTACCCATTAGAAACGCAACATGTAACATCAAGTCCAGCTCCTGTGAAGTCAGCCTAGCTTTTCCGCTCTCAGCGAAGGGATTAATGGAGCTGTTCGCCAGCTACATAAGAGGCCTTCTTGATGGATACGGTATAACGAGTCACAAGGTAAATGTCAAAGAGAACATCATAGAAATATATATTGAAAACTACTCTCAACCACAATCATGAGTCCCCCGTGGGTTTATTATCATCTATTCGGCTATTGAGCTATCCATATCCATTAACAGCATAACCAGCTATAATTCTGTCAACTAGCTATTCTTTAAGCCAGAAAATTTCTGGGGTCAGCTTTGTCTGATGTTCTTTAAGCATAATTAAAGAACATTAAATGTAATTATTGTTAACTATTCTTCTTAACTAACTTTTTATAACACCACCACTATAGGTTTCACTTGCCTCATAATGAACAGTGAGGTGTACTATTATTACTGACAAGGATTCTCCGAGAAGCGGAGTTTATACTTCTAGGAGGGATGCTCTGAAGGCCGGCGCCGTCATAGCCTTGTCCATGGTTATACCCTCGGGGATTAAAGCTGAGGCCGAGGCCGGAAAGAGGTGGGCAATGTACATCGATGTCTCAAAGTGCTATGGCTGCTACGCATGCGTTACTGCTTGTGCAGCTGAGAACAACGTGCCCATCGGTGTTTTCAGGACATGGGTGGAGAGGCACGTGATCGGTGAAGGCACAACTGTTTTCGTGCCAAAGCAGTGCAACCACTGTGAGAACTCCCCCTGCGTGGCTCCATGCCCAACCGGCGCCACATATAGAACCAAAGACGGGCTTGTTCTTGTGAACGATGAGCTCTGCATAGGCTGTGGAGCGTGTATACAGGCATGCCCATACGGAGCAAGATTCTTCAACACAGTTAAAGGCGTTGTTGATAAATGTACTTTCTGTAACCACAGGATTTACAACGGTAAGCTCCCGGCCTGCGTCGAGGCTTGTCCTACTGGAGCGAGGGTGTTCGGCGACCTGAACGACCCATCATCGCCTATAGCTAACCTAGTGAGCAAAGGGTCTTCTCAGAGACTGAAGACCTGGACCGGAGCCGAGCCGATGATATTTTATAGAGATCTCCCCTCGGAGGCGAACAGGTGATGTATCCCTACGGGTACATGTACCCAAATGAGTATGCTGAGCCAATAGTATGGTTGCCGACGCTATTTGCCTACTCGCTACTAATATCAGGCGCTGATTTACTAATCCTCGCTCTCCTAGCATTTCTCTTCAACAAACTTAGGAAGGCCATGCCCATGTTACTAACGCTTGGCTTAGCCTTTTTCACAGTCGTGTTGCTCGGACCACTCGCTGATTTAAGAAACCCCGATAGAGCTACCCTGCTATTCTCAAATGCGCAGATCGTTCCCTCTGAGCAACATCCGGGAACATCTATGATAGCGCTGATGGGAGGATTAATGTGGCCTCTTGGATGGGTCCTAGCGCTTCTCTTCATTCTCCTATACTTCTCGTACCCCATGCATCTCAAGTACCTAGCTACCAGAAACCCCCTCTACAAGGTTCTATCACTTGGCGTATCTACGCCTGAGCGGTTCAGAGCTATTAAGCCCGTGATGAAGTTGGTAGCCGCGATTGCCTTGGTACCGCTTGCCTTCTGGTCAATTTACCCGGCCACGCTTTTCGTCATGCAGACAGAGCTTTTTGCCTGGAGAAACTGGACTTTACTACCAATAATGTACTTCGCCGATGTCTTTGTGACCGCTACAGCCGCCGCGATACTAGCTGCATGGATATCTGGCCGAAGCAGGCTGCAGCAATTAGATGTTGCATCCCTGATAACGATTCATGGTGGAGGCGCCGTATCGGTTGCTGCCATACTTGTCATACAGCTATGGTACTGGAAGAACGTCTTCGGCACAACAGATTACTACGCTTCTCTAGCACCGCTAATTAGATGGAGCTACGTGGCCATAGGGCTATTTTTACTGACCTTCGCGCTATCGCTAGTATCAATGAGATATCTATCGCTATCCATAATCATTCCCTTCACGGGCTTCGCTGCAACCGTAGTTAACAAATGGAACGCGATAATAAGAGCACAGGAGATCGTGAGGTCAGGCATGACTTACTTACAACCTACTTACAACCTATCCCCCGAGCTAATGGTCATGGTTGGAATAATTTCTGCCGGAGTTTTCCTAGCCATTGTTCTCACATCTATTTTCCCTCTCGAGGTGAAAAACCATGACTACTAGGAGAACCTATCTTAAGGCCCTGGCAGCCGCGGCCGCCCTCGGCGTGGCCGCCGCCGGGTACTGGCCCGTTATAGAAAAAATAATAAGGCCGAAGAGAATGCCTTACACTCCTGACCCTCAGTCCGGAGCAGATGTTCGATACGTAAGGTCGGTCTGCCTTGGATGCAACGTTAGGTGCGGCATAACCGCGCGTGTAGTTAGGCATGGTGATGTGGAGGTAATTGAGAAGATAATAGGCAATCCGTATCACCCATACAATAGGGCTGTTTCCTTTGATAAACAAATAAAAAGGTACGAACAACTAGCTTATGACACGCCTGTATCAAAAACGCTTGACAGCTCCGATGGAGTCACTTTCTCAGGTACGCTGTGCCCGAAAGGCCAGTCAGGCATATACTACGTCTATGACCCCTACAGAGTGCTCAAGCCACTCAAGAGGGCAGGCCCTAGAGGAAGTGGTAAATGGAAGACGATTAGCTGGGAGGAGCTTATTAAATGCATAGTTGATGGATGCACAATCGAGGAAACAGGGGAAAGAATACCCGGGATAAGAGACCTGTTCACCTACGGTGTTCTAAAGCAAGCCGGCTTCGAGGACCCAAACTCCGTGTTATCAGATATGAAAAAAGACGTCGATGACTTAATGAAAATAGCTGCCGACACGAAGACTACCTACGATGACTTGGTTAATGCTATTGAGGAGTTTAAAGCGAAGTGGTCTAAAATCCTAGGCGAGAAAGGGTTAAAGCTAGAGGATGTGCTGATAGACCCCAATAGGCCTGACCTTGGCCCCAAGGCAAACATGTTAGTTTGGTTCAGAGGCAGAGGGCAGGACAACGCCGACGTATTCTATAGGAGATGGGTGCGATCCCTGGGCTCTGTTAACTGGCTGCGACACACATCCTCGTGCCAGCTGGGGTACTACGCTGGGAACAGGATTTGGTGCGGAACTTATGATTTGCAGGCCGATGCCGATGGCGCTAGGGTAATAATAGGGGCCGGCTGGTCCATGGGCAGACTTCATCCAGGAGCCACAGGACAGGGCGCGATGATAGAAAAGGCATGTGAGGGTGAGCTTAAGCTATACTACGTTAACCCAGTAGCCCCAAGGACAAACTGTCATGGAAACATCATCTGGATTCCAATAAAGCCTGGAGAAGACGCGGCACTAGCGTTCGCCGCTATCAGATGGATGCTGGAGAACAAGAGATACAACGCTGATTTCCTCGCGATACCAAGCCTAGACGCCGCAAATAAGCTAGGCTACCAAGTTCATACCAACGCGACGTGGCTAGTGATAGTGGAAGGCCCCAGAGCTGGCGAGTACCTCAAGGCAAGAGACCTAGGCTTAGCTGATACAGATGACCAAGTAGTATATGTTGGCAACGACCAGTTCGCTATTTACAAGGATGTTGAGAACGCCGAGCTGCTGTATTCCGGCAAGATTAAACTAAAAAGCGGGGATGAAGTGCTCGTTAAAACAGCCTTCCAGATACTATACGATGAGGCCTTCAGCAAATCATTCGATGAGTGGCTAGAGCTGGCCAGCCCATATCCAAGGGACACCTCTGAGTTCATGGATTATGTAGAGAAGGTCATACAGATGGTCAAGGACTTCGCCGACGCCGCGCCAAGAGCAGGAACAGTTATACATAGAGGAGTCGGGATGCATCCAAACGGCGAGTACGCTGTCTGGGCCTACAGAGTGCTGGACACCCTCATAGCTAACTTCCACATGAAAGGAGACATGCTTAGCAGGCCTTCAACGACTTCCTACAACTCCTATCTATACAATGTGAGCGACTCCGGGTTCGGCGAACCAGTCAGGTGGGGACCACCGATTGATAGACACGGTGTTGATTACGCTTCAACGCTCGAGTACTGGCTGAGGGTCAAAAAAGCTATAAAGGAGGGCAAAAGCGGCGAGGAAGCGGTGAAAGCCGCCTTCCCAACAAAAAGACCATGGTACCCATTCACGCCGGAGGAATCCTACACCGAGGCATTTGCTGGGATAGCTGAAGCCTATCCATACCCAATAAGAGCTCTATTCTTGTACTATGCTAATCCAGTACTAGCAGTGAATTATGGCGTTAAGTTCATTGAGGTACTAAAGGACACAACAAAAATACCTCTTTTCGTCGCGGTGACAACGACAATCAATGAGACGTTCCTCTACGCTGACCTAATAGTCCCTGACACGACCTATCTTGAGACCGGCACGAACGGTGTTCAATTTTTATACGCGCCCGGGAGAGGGGTAGTTCGAGCTGAGGGTTGGAGAAGCCCGGTAATCATGCCTCTAACCATGATGATAGGAACGTGTCCCAATGGCCACCCAAGATACGCGTCTATGTGGGAACTCTTAATTGACCTGGGCAAAGCTATGGGCATGCCCGGCTACGGCGACAAGGCTATCCCGGGCGTAAAGGGAAGAAAGTACGAAGGACAGTGGTTCTCGATGCATTGCTTCTGGGAGTACATACTCAGGGTATTCGCTAATGCAGGAGCGCACGCTAAGGACCTGAAGCTCATACCCGAGAGCGTGCCAGAGGAGGATGTTTTGTTCGTTGAGAGGAACTATCCAATAGCCAGGTTCAAGGACATTATTGCTCCGGATGAGTGGAGATACGCTGCATATGGCTTGGCGAGAGGAGGGGTGTTCACGAGATACGAGGACTCTTTTGATAGCCGTGGATACTCGAAGCGTAGCGTGCCCGGGGACAGGCAGCTTAGGCTTTGGTACGATAAGCTAGCAAAGACCAGAAACTCGGTTACAGGAGAAAAGTTCTATGGAGGACCAAAATACTTCCCACAATCATTGTATGCGCCTGTCAGCAAGGAGGCGCAGAAAACCTTTATTGGGCCGGCCATAAGGCAGCTGTATAATGAGAAGGACTGGCCGTTTATTTTAGTCATACACACCGGGCCAATCTATACCAAGCATAGAAGCCAGTTCTACTACTGGGTAAAACAGGTTATGCCTGAGAACTACGTTGTTATTCACCCGAAAGATGCAGGGAAGCTCGGAATCGAGACAGGAGATGTTGTCAGGGTGGAGACCCCGACCGGCTCCTTCGAGGCACCAGCAGTTGTTGAACCAACTGTGGCCCCAGGAGTACTTATGGTTCCGTATGGAATGGGTAGATGGGTTGAGACGATAACGACTAAGCCAACGTACTTCGAGGTGAAGGAAAGCGGTTTGGCAAGGCTTATCTCGGAGCTACCGGGTGAAGCCGTGGTGCCGGAGGACGCCGTTAACCCTGTCAAGAGCCTGCCGGAAGTAACGAAGAAAGTACTGTTCACAAAATCGCCGGCAGAGTACTATGAGAAAGGCCTAGCTATTGATAAGTGGAGATTCAATGGTGTCACGCCAAACGTTGTCCAGATGAGTGACCCTTCACTCGGCAACTGGCCGCTACTATCATGGCTCGGAGCAGCCCAGGCATACTTCGACACACCAGCAAAGGTATTAAAAACTGGAAGGAAACATGAATTCGAATTCCCCAACTTAGTTTGGTAAACAAAAATCTTTTTTTTAAACTACTTTTCCACTAGAACCCAATATCTGATTCTTTTCACTCGTGATTCATGCCTTTCATCGCCCATAGAACGCTGGGATAATAGCTTTATGTTCACTTAGAACGAGGGCCTCTACTCCAAATACTAGCTTTATTGTGTCCGGCGTGAGGGCCTCATGCGTGGCTCCCATAGCGTGTATTCTGCCATTGCTCAGCAGTATTGCCTTATCCGAGTACCTGTATGCCTGCGTTAAATCATGGAGAGCCATCATGACCGTTATTTTCTTTTTTCTCGATAGCTCCGATACCAGCTCCAGTATCGCTACCTGGTACCTGAGGTCCAGGTTTGATGTTGGCTCATCAAGTAGAAGCACTTTTGGCTCAGCCACGAGAGCTCTTGCTATAAGCGCTCTTTGAAGCTCCCCGCCGCTCAGCTCCGTTATATCCCTCGTCGCGAGATGCTCTATTTCAAGCGTGCTCATGTAGCTAAGCGCTATATCTACATCCCTATCTGAGGGAGAGAAGCTGATGTGTGGTCTTCGGCCCGTCAACACGAAATCAATGACTTTTACTCCACGCGATACATTTATGTGCTGTGGAACATAGCCTATTAGCCTGGCCGCCTCTCTTCTTGTGAGCCTCGCCACGCTCTTCGAGTCCACGTACACCGAGCCTCTGACCGGTCTAACTATACCATCAATTGTCCTCAGCAGCGTGGTTTTTCCACTGCCGTTGGGCCCCAGAACAGCGGCTATCTCGCCCTCACTTACATCTAGGGTTACATCCTCAAGGGCCTTAACGCTCTTGTAGTTCACTTCAACTCCAATAACTTTTATTAATGCCATCAGCCACCGCCCCTTAGTAGCAGGTAAACCAACAGTGGGGCGCCGACAAGCGAGAGAACAATTCCTACTGGGAGAACCACAGGGCTAAGAATAACCCTGCCAAGCGTATCCGCTACCAGCACTAGCAAAGACCCTGTCAGCATAGAGGCAGGTAGCAGGTATCTGTGAGCGCCGCCCACCACCAGCCTCGCCACGTGAGGGGCAACTAAGCAAAGGAAAGCGAGGACGCCGGCGAATGAAGTGGCGACGGATGCTCCCAGAGCAGTCATTATGGTTGCCTCGAGCCTAAGCCTTTTCGGATTAACGCCGCTTGAGTAAGCTACGTCATCGCTCAGTGATATTAAGTCGAGGTCAAACGACCTGGCCATATAATATATAGATAACAGGACCGCGGCTCCAATGGTTATTTTGAGGCCCGTCCAGTCAATTCTCCCTAAATCACCGAACGTCCAAAAAACAACCATTGCCACCTGTAGCTCGTTGAGGAACAGGTACTGGAGAAGGCTCAGCAAAGCTTGATAGAAAAAGCTTATAGCTATCGCGGCCAGGATGATGGCTCTTTCCGTTAAGCCGGCTCTGTAAGACAAGGCGAGTATCACTGCGACCTGAAGCAATGAGAAGATAAAAGCAAAGAGCGGAAGCAAGTATGGGCTGTGAACGGTTATTACTCTATAGCTTGTCGTGCCCGATACGCCCATCAACAGTGAGACAGCTACTCCAAGGGCCGCGGCATGAGATATGCCGAGAGTGAATGGGGAGGCCATGGGGTTTCTAAGAACAGCTTGCATTGATGCCCCGCCCGCGCCAAGTATCGCGCCAACAGCCACTGCAGCTAACGCTCTTTTAAGCCTAAGCATGAGAATAGCTTCAATCTCTGGAGGAACGCCCCCATCGTTGAACATAAGCTTGATGACGTCCAGGAAAGATGCCTTGATTACCCCCATGGAGACAGATAATGGAACAAGAATAAAGAGCAAAACGAGAATTACGAGCAGGAATAAAAGCCTTTGTCTATGAAGCTTCCTCGCGCTCAATATCTAGCTACACCTGAAAACATCGCTTAGAGAAACGAAGCCTGGGTACCCACTACCTATGTATGCCTGGTAAATCTGCCTGCCCATAAAGAAGCTGAATATCTCGTCAGCCTTTGATACAGGGTCCACGTCACCGAAGGCCTCGGGGTAAAGGACCTTACCTATATAGTAAGCGTTAGCGAGGGCTGTAGCAATGTTTGTGTGATAGTAGTTGAAAGGTATAACTCCGTATACTCTACCGCTCCTAAAGGCTTCGAGGCTACAGTACTGCTCCTTATTTCTCGAGAAGTCATCAAGAGCGATGTTGAGGTTGTTCTCATCAATGAATATGTACTCGGGCTGCCTTAGGAGCAGCCACTCAAAATCAACTTTCACGTAGCCTCCCTCCGGCTTGAGCTCATCAACAATCGATGATGTATTGAGGAGGACCAGCGGCGCAAACCTCGCCTGGGAAGCCGTGAAGGGTTGAGCTCCCTGATAAGAGACGGCGCCTATGTAAACGCTCGGCCTGTGCTCAGCGTTCCTGACTCTGCCCTGAATATCAGCGACCAGGTTGTCTATGTATAGGATTAGCTCCTCTGCTCTTCTCTCCCTGCCTAGGGCTGAGCCGAGAAGCCGAATGGCTTTCTTGAAGTCATCGAGCTTAAGGTAGCCGGGGGCCCCGTAATCAATGACGAGGACCGGGACGCCTATCTCTGACTCAAGCCTATCCGGGGGGTAGGAATCAGCGTAAAGCCTGCTCATAATCACGAGCTGCGGCTTAGCGATTATCAGCTTCTCGGGGTCCGGCGTGCTTCTCGGCCCTCCCTGCCCAATAACAGGTAGGTTCTGGATAACATCGCAGTAAGCCATAGCGTAGTCCCTGCCAGCACATGATTGCTTCTCGAACTGCTCAACCCCGACTACGAGGTCCATTGCCCCGATGTAAGCAACAAGCCTTAGAGAGCCGGGGCCTATAGCGACTATTCTAGTAACGTTGCTGGGAACAAGAACTGTTCTGCCGGCAAAGTCGACGAGTTGCTTCACTGTCGATGTCTGCGTAACCGTTGTTGTTGAGGTGTTCATAGATATCGATTGAGGTGCTTGGGTTGATTGCTCCGCCGCTATGCTGCTTGAGGCCGTCTGAGATGTTAGCGCCCCTGTTAAGGATGTAGCGATAGTGGCTTGCGTGTTACTTGGGCCTTTATGTGCAAGCGAGGCCCCCATGGCAATCAAGGCTAAAACAAAAATTACGGCTACCGCTATAGAGGCTTTCGTGACGCTTCACCCTACATTCTAGCTAATCCGCTTTATTACCTTGAAGGGTGTCCTGAAAGCAGTCACTATTCCTCTCCCAACAACAGCTGGCACATCTCTTTCAGCGCAGCTAGCGCAGAAGGGCTTTCCATCGATGTAGACTGCCTTGGGAGCCATCACGAGCTCCCCGCATCCCGAGCAACGGACGCTCTCGAATATCGGTGCTCTCTCGAGGTTCTCCGTTATCTCTACCTCCTGTACAACGAACTCCTCCTCCGGTAAGCATGCCATTCTCATGCCTGTTTCCTCCCATAGCTTGTCCAGCTCCTCGATTTCATCGGGGCTACCTCTTCTCTCAACAACCACTTTTCTGAAGAGCTCCGTTGCTCGTGGGTCAAAGTACCTCTGCCTAATCCTTTCGGCATCAATGTAGACGCGGATCCCCCCTCCTGCCCCCCCTCTTGAAAATAGTGATTGCGTTCTTCCCCGTATCCATGTATATAAGGGAGTTATTGCCCAGAGTGCAGCCCGTCGCTACCTGGACCCCGTCGCTCATGCAGTTATTAGCTTCGACGATAACTACTATTTCCTCCTCTATGCTCTCCGATACACCCGCCCTGCCTACTCCGAGCTTACTCATAGCTATCTCTGATGCTCTTAACCCAAGTACGAGGTAGGGGCATACGTGCCCATGGAGCTCCCTCGCCTTCTCGATGAGCTCTCTGCTAACCAAAATGGTGCACCAATAAGAAAAAAAGTGCACCTTATATAAATATGTTACTTTCTAAACGATAATCCTCCATCCAGATTGGTTTTAGAGGTAATAAGACGTGTTTTTATAAAATTTGATAATCTCATAAGCCCTTTTTCCAGGCATTGTTCGCGTAAATAAGCATATAAACAAACGGAAAAACAATTATTATCTCCCCCAATGGTGGTGAATGAATGAATAAAACTCTTATGACCGGGCTTCTGATCGGTTTAATCATTGGCGTCGTTATAGGCATAGTAGCTCTCTACGCCACCACTAAGCCCTCAACCACGGCTACACCGACAACACAGGCAACAGCAACGACGTATAAGCCACCGGAGAAAGTCAAGGCAGCCTTCATTTATGTTGGCCCGATAGGCGACCTTGGATGGAGCCATGCACACGAGGTTGGAAGACAAGCTGTCCAGGCCCTCTACAGCGACTGGCTGGAAACGACCTATAAGGAGCAAGTATCCAAGGAGGGGGCGGCCAGCGTTATTGACGACCTCGTAAAGGCTGGCTACAACGTCATATTCTCAACAAGCTTCGACCACATGGACCCAACATTCGAGAAGGCCCAGCAGTACCCCAACGTCATGTTCTTCCACTGCTCAGGCTACAAGAGAGCACCGAACATGGGGACTTACTTCGCTGACCTCTACCAGGTCTACTATCTCAATGGCCTGATGGCCGGCGCGTTGACGAAGACTGGGAAAATCGGATACGTTGCAGCCTTCACCATACCGGAGGTTGTCAGACACATCAACGCTTATGCTATCGGCGCCCAGGAGATGGGTAGGCTGCTTGGAAAGAACATCACCGTCTACGTCATAGAGATAGGCGCGTGGTTCGACCCGGACAAGGCCAAGGAGGCCGCCAGAACCCTTGTTGAGAAATACGATGTTGACGCGATAGCCTTCACGGAGGATAGCAGCAGCATAGTCGAGTTCGCGCAGTCCCTCTACACCCAGACCGGGAAGCAGGTCTACGTGTTCAGCCATTACAGCCCAATGTACTCCTATGGCCCAGATGTTGTTGTAAGCGGGCAGCTGGTTAGGTGGGAGGTGATATACGCTGATATACTCGCGAAGGTAAAGTCAGGCGTTTACAGGCCTGATAATCTGCAGAACGTTGATTACTGGTACCTCTTGAACACAGGCGCTGTTGAGCTGGGATGCCACATATATGATAACGGCACAGTTATGATGGTGAACCCGAAGTTCCAGCCCGTCCTGAAGAGCATCAAGGTCAAGGACCCGCAGACAGGAGCCGAAGTCAGCGCTTACGATTATGTCATGAATAGGTACCAGCAAATGAAGGAAGCGCCACTCCTGCAAAGCCTCCAGGGAACATCCCTGACGCACCAGTACGAATCGCTGAAGAGCGTGTCAACAAACCTAAAAGCTATACCAAAGGTGCCCGTCGCCCCCTCCTTCGACCCGTTTGAGGGGCCGCTCAAGGGATACTGCCTGCTCGGAGGAAAAGACGCTTACTCGAGGTTCTGTTCAGGCAAGCCAGTGAACTCCGAGGTAGTAGTGAAGGATGGTGAGAGGCTGACTCACGATGACCTGTGGAACATGGACTGGTTCGTTGAGTGGGTAAAGTACATGGGCAGGACCTAAAACAATATTTTTCTTATTTAATTTATTTTTTGACATCCACTGTAAGGTGTTGTTTTATTGGCCTTGATTTCGCTTGTAGGTATAACTAAGCGCTTCGGAAGCGTTGTGGCTCTCGACAACGTATCCCTGGGCGTGGAGAGCGGAGAGATACTGGGGGTGCTCGGCGAGAACGGCTCGGGAAAGTCAACCTTAACGAAGATAATCTACGGCGTTTATGTCCCTGATAGCGGTTACATAGAGCTCCGCACGGATGGCTTGATGCGCAGGGCTTTCTTCTCGTCTCCAAAGGAGGCTTTGCTCAGCGGAATCGTTATGATTAGCCAGAGGCCACAGCTTGTCGAGGAGCTATCCGTTCTAGACAACATAGCGCTTTTTCTCGGCTACTCCCGCGGAAGAACAAGAAAAATAGTCGAGTCAACTATGAGCAGGTTTAATATAAAGCTCAACGCTGACGCGCTGGTAGGCTCGCTCAGCTACACGGAGAAGCAGCTCGTCGAGCTCGTTAAGGCCCTGAGCTTCAAGCCAAGGCTACTCATACTGGATGAGGCGACGACCTACCTGCCAAGAGATGTGAAGGCAAGGTTCTACGAGGCTCTGAGAACGTTCGCGTCCATCGGGGGTTCCGTAATATTCATCACGCACAAGATACCTGAGGCCCTGGAGGTATGTGATAGGATCGCAGTCCTGAGGAGAGGGAGGCTCGTGAGGATTTTCAGCAGAAAAGATGTTTTTAGTATTGATGATTTGAGGAAGGCCATGTTCGAGGAGGTCTCACCGAGCGTTGCTACCGAGAGAGTAGAGGAGGCGAAGGCCGAGGATGGGAAGGTGCTCAGGGCCGAGGGCCTCGTAGTGCTCGATGACTACGGGAAGAGGGCGGTGAGCATTGATGAGCTGGTTGTGGAGAGAGGCTCCGTGCACGCCGTTGTCGGGGTCGCGGGGAACGGCCAGAAGGAGCTGTGCGAGGGATTATCAGGGCTCAGGAAGGCTGTGGAGGGCAGAGTGGTTCTAGATGGGGAGGACGTGACGAGGAGCAAGGCATCGGAGAGGGCCTCGAAAGGGCTTGTCTATATTCCCGAGGACCCATTCAGAACAGGAGTTGTCCTGGACCTAACAATTATGGAGAACATAAGGCTATTCGCTACCGGCAGACTTAGCAGTGATACCGTGAAAAAGGTGATAAGCGAGCTCCGGATTAGCCCGCCCGAGCCCAGAATCAAGAGCTACATGCTCTCAGGGGGCAACTTACAGAAACTGTCACTATCAAGAGCCCTGCTACTCAATCCAAAATGCATGATTGTTCACAACCCAACCAGGATGCTTGACGAGGCGAGCTCAAGGCAAGTGAAGCTGCTTCTAAGGGACTCAGCGCGCAAGGGCGTGGGAGTACTGCTTGTCTCCGAGGATATTGATGAGGTTATAGACGTAGCGGATAAAATATCCGTTATAGCTAATGGAAGAATAGTCAAGACACTGCCAGCCATGTACCCGAGGCTAAGAGAGGAAATAGAGGAGGCCATGTCGACCTATGCCTAAGATAGCTGTTGTTAGGAGAGACCTTCCACCCACGCTGAGCGCTGTTGTCAGGCTCGGCGCAGCGCTAGCTGGGATAGGCATAGCGATTCTCTCAATATCAGTTATACTTGGGGTTGATGCCTGGACAGTCACGGAGAGAGTAGTGGGAACCTTTCTTAGACCTGACATGATTAGGTACCTCATCGTATTTCTCCCAGTGGGGCTCGGGCTAGCAGTTGCTTACCACGCAAGGCTCTGGAACCTGGGCGCCGAGGGCCAGATAGTGATGGGGGCTGTCGCCGCTGCCTACGTAGCGCTTTTCACACCTCTGGGGGAAATTCGTGTTGTAGGGCCTCTAGCAGCTCTTCTCGCCGCATCGCTTGCGGGGGCTTTATGGGCTCTTCTGCCAGGCATTCTCCGAGCTTACCTGAACGTCAATGAGGCCATAACAACGCTCATGATGAACTACGTTGCCTACAGCCTCTGTAACTACCTTGTCTACGGGCCGTGGAGGGGGAGAAGAGTATACGGGTACCCGGAGACGGACCTCATACCGGATGCAAGCAAGCTCCAGTGGGTCCACGGCTACAGCTTCTCTCCTTGGTCCCTGGTGATTGCCATCGCCTTCGTGCCCGTCATATACCTTTTCCTCTACAAAACAAGGATAGGAACGGCTCTCAGGGGGTACGGGTCAAGCCCAGCAGCCGTCGAGCTGAGCGGCATATCCGGCACAAGGCTGATTATCCTGGCCTTCTTCGTTTCGGGAGCCCTCGCCGGCCTCGTGGGGGGCAACGAGATACTTATGTACCACAGAAAGCTTGTTCCAGGCGAGAAGATAGGGGCCGGGATGGGCTTCGTTTCAATCATGGTCGCGTGGCTGGCTGACCTGAACCCGGCTCTCATGCCTCTATCAGCCTACTACGTCTCAGCTCTCCACTACCTCAGAATGGTCATGCAGGTGGGCGAGCTCACGGAGCCCGTCGCCAGGTTCTTCATTGGCCTTGTGTTCATGTTGCTCCTCGTATCTATATTTGTATCCAAGTACAAGGTGGTGATTAGGAAATGATTGTTGAGGAGCTTTTCGAGAGCTTCTTCCTCTTCCTGCTGCTAGCTGCTGTGGGGGACATAATAGTTGAGAGAAGCGGCGTCCTGAACCTGGGGATAGACGGGTTCATCACGCTTATCTTCGCTCTCTGCTACTCAGCGACAATTGCTTATGGGCCCGTTGCATCACTCGCCCTGGTACTGGTGGCTGGGGCTATCTACGCTCTGCTGATAGCGCTTTTCGTTAACCTTCTCCACTCATCCCACGTGCTGACGGGCCTTGTTACAAACATGGTTTTCTATGGCTTAAGCGTCCTAATAGGGTACTGGGGCCTCGACCTGGCCACAGAGAGAGGCGTGCCCAGAACCCTCTCGATAAGCACCCCCCTGGATTGGCGCACTGTGCTGGCACTGAGCATCCTGGCTGTGTCTGCGACGTGGGTATTCCTGTACAGGACGAGGATAGGCACGGCCGTGAGGGCCTGCGGGTACAACCCGAGGTCAGCTGACTACCTGGGAGTTAACGTGTGGAGAACCAGGCTGTTATCCCTGGTTTTGGGCTACATAATTATTGCTCTTGGAGGATACGTTTACGTGTTGTTTTACAGCAAGGCCTGGACCCCCTACATAGGCATGGGCTACGGCTTCCTGGCACTGGCCCTTGCTATATCCTCCCTCTGGCACCCCCTCCTCATAACTCTGCCAACAGTGATTTTCAGTTACCTGTTGAGGTCGCTTTACGTCTACCAGCTGGAGTACGGCATATCCCAGTACATACTATCAATGATTCCCTACCTCGCATCGATAGTCTTCATAACGGCCGTCATAGCGTCGCCGCTGGGGAAGAAGCTTCCCATCCCGAAGGCTCTAGGCGAGATTTACTACAAGGAGGAGAGAGCTGCCTAGCGGAATCCGAAGCCCCTTTTCAGCCAATTATGTGCATCAGCTTCTCGGGGTTCATGAGCGATAGCAGGGAGAGTATGTCTCTTGACTCGCCGCTGGCCCTCTTAGCCACCTCTGCAAGAAGCTTCTGGTAAGCCGTTTGTCTAAGCTCCCTTGTCACGGCTGAGAAGACATCAGCGTAGTCTATGGGTGCGGGTATGCCTGAGCCAGCGCTTACATGCATGAGGCTCGATATGAGCTCATCCTCATCGAGGGAGTCGCTGGTAACGTACTCTATCTTTGTTGATGTGGGATAAATAGTTCTGTGGGCCCTGTAGAACGCAAGCTTGACGGCGTATCCTTCCGGCATGTTGTTAACGAGGCTCTCGTACCAGCGAATCCTTGTTTCAAGCCACCTCCTGTTCACCCCCGGCTTCTCCCTCAGCCTGAGGAGCTCGTTGTAGATGTCTATGTGGTTGCCGGCAACCAGGTACTCCCCCGGGCTGAGCACGAGGCTCAGGACAGCCTTATCGCTAAGCCTCAGCTTATGGAATCCCAGGATATTGACTATGTCTCTGGAGTAGCTTCTCTTGAGGACACCCACGACAGCTGTATCCGTCTTGTCAGCGAGCCTGAGGACCTCACCGGTTACCTCAACGGTCCTCGACAGCACGTCCTCGCCGCCCGCTGTCCTCGACGCGAATCCCCTAGGCACAATCTCGCCGTCAAGTAGGAGAACATCGAAGCTCAGCCTCCCCTTGCTCTTCTCCTCAAGGAGCCTCCTAGCCGTGAGCCTCTCGTAGTACTTGGCTACCCCCTCGGTTAAGTCCTCGTTGAACCATAGCTTAGCGTATAGCTTTGAGTCAACGCTGCTTCTCCCGCACCTAGAGCCGTAGAGAACAGTCGCAACTATTATTATCCCCAGGTACCCGCCCACGAGCTCCACTGATGGAGCCGTGAATCCGGAGTCAACTGATAAGTAGCATAGCTGCTCAGGCTCAGATGCTCTCCCTATTCTCAGTAGGTCGGCCCTGCTCTCAATAGCTCTTCTCACGTCGCTTATCAGGCCTCTCACCTTCATTATCTCGTCGATCAGCTTTCCCGTCGCTTGCTCTAGCGCCTTCTCAACTATCTCGGGTGCAACGCCCACCGACTCCTCCGGAATCAGCTCACCTGCCCGGCTCTCCAACCTCCCTCACCCTTATTAGCATTGGGTACTTCAGGGGGTTGCCGAGGCCGGCGAAGAAGAACTCCCTTGTCTCGAGCAACGATAGGGACTCGGGCCTAATCCCGGCCAGGTCAACGAAGTTCCTCAGCTGCTCGTAGTCGTAGGGTGTCTGAAGCCTGCTGAAGAACACCGTGTTGACGTTGTTTCTGACGTCCGGCGATAGGTCTATGACCCTTTGGCTGGCCAGGAGCACTCCCAGGCCCCACTTCCTCCCCTCCCTCAGCGTCTTCTCTATGAGGGCGCTCGATGGGCTGCAGCCCTGCATGCAGGCGTAGTTGTGAGCCTCATCAACAACTATGAGAGTGTTGGCTGGCTCGAGCTTCTCGGACACCATGTCCCAGAGCCTCTCGAGGAATCCCTTAACGATGGCTCTCCTAGCCTCTGTCTCAACCGTGCTGAGGTCCACAATCAGTAATCTATCCCTCCTCGCCTTCTCTACTAGCTCGTTGATTGTTAAGGACATGTTGTTAAGCCTCTTAACGTAGGTCTCAGCGAAGAGAGCTATGTAAAGAGCCAGCTTCATACAAGTGCTTTGGCGAGCCCCCAAATCGTCTGCGACATCAGCAGTGGTCTTCGCCAGCTCGCTTGCTTTCCATCCCTTCTTTCTAGATAGCTCGAGGGTCCTCTTCTCGAGAATCTCTCTGCTTATGTTTATCTCCATCTTTTTTAGGTCGTTTAGGTCTTGGTAGTCCTTACAAGGGCCTGAGCCACCGCACAGGATGTAGCGAATGAGAGCTAACGGTACATACTCCTCGAAAAGCCTCTCGGCCGAGCCGATGGTCGCGATTAACCCATCAGATATAGTTTCAACGTCGAGAACAACCTCGTCTGCCCTGACCACCTTACTTCTCCAGTACGGGGCGTAGTCCATCCCGGTGTGGTCAAATACGATCACGCTCCAGCCAGTCTTTTCCAGCACCTCGTCTATTATTGCTTTGACGAGCCTTGACTTGCCTGTGCCCGTTGTCCCAACAACAGCTATGTGGTAGCGAAGTGCCTCGGCTCTGAATGGAATCTGGAGACCACTGTGTTTGTGAAGACCTATAGCCAGGCCCTCGCCGAGCTTCAGGTCAAGCTCTCCTGGAGACTCAACAACGCTTACCCTGGACCTGGGGTTTGGAGGGCTGGATGGAGGGTCGATCCTTCCATCGATAATCTCCCCTATAATCCTGACGAAAGATGTCTCGTAGGGAATATCTAAACCCTCATCAGCTATCTCGGGCTTCTCGATAACAGCTGACCTCTGGCTCGGGTTAAGTAATGGGTCAAGCTTGGTGACGTACCTCAGAACGCCGAGGAACCTCCTCGAGAACTTGGCGTCATCGATTACGACTAGGGCCTCCTCCCTGACGAACTGCTCAGCGCCCTTGAATATCAGGACGGGGGCTTCATAGGACCGCGCGCTCGAGGCTACAACTCCTATCTCACGCAAGAAGAGAGCACCATCCATAATATAACATAGGATAGACGAGAAGAAAACCTTAACTTCGAAATCATTGTTTGTATTTGGGATTGTCCTTGAGGCTGATTATACTTAACATACGAACAACTTCGGCATAGTGGCCAAGGTGAATGAGCTTTTAGTTGCCAACCCGTACTATCCATAGGGATACTTATCCTAACACTAGCGCTGGCAGACATAGTTGGGGGTTCGTGGGTTATTAGTGCCCACGCCCGGCCTTTAGGTTAAAGGAAGCCTATCTAGGCATAACGCTTTTAGCTTTTGGTGATTTGATAATAACAATTGCCTAGAATTACGAATTGCTAGTGGGCAGTACAACCTGTGTTTCTTTTATAGACACGTTCAGCTTTGTTTGTGGAAAAACCAGATTCACAGTAGCCGCTTAAGTTCCGCTTGGAATAGCGATTTTGGTATACTTGTATGTAGAGATTTTAGCTCACTCACCTTTCTCAAGAATGCTAAAGGCTATTCGAGACGCTGAGGTAGCAGCGAATATTTACGGTAAAGATATAGTCAAGGCAGGAGCGCAGACGCTTATAATAGGGGGCGCTATAGCCGCTGTGGCAGGTGCGTTATGGGCTTTGTATACTGGGAGCATGAAAGCAACCACGTACACAAGAGTAACTTAGACCTTCTGGCCATGGGCTTTCATGAGGCTGGGGAGACAGGGAATAACTTAGCGTGCTAGTCGGCGTTTTGCTATACGCAGTGGCGAGAACAGCAATCATAATTTACAAGGGAGCTATATCAGCTGTTCTAGGAATCGTGCCTCAATGGCTTGAGTACATATTAATAGGCTTGATAATAGTCCTGGTAGTTTTGTTCAGGCCAAAGGGTATTCTGCCTGAGAAACCTGTTCTCACATTATCTAAGGATAAAATAAAGAAGATATTTGAAGAAACTGAATAAAAATTACTTATTTCTCCGTAGATATCGTTGTTGTAATTCTTTTTTCTATAGCCTCCCTGTGAAGACTTATTCCGAGCTTTCTACTTATTAACTGTAAACCTGCCCATAAAGCTGAGGTCGCTATTGTCATAGCTACGCCGTTTGTTGCCATTTCATGTAGTGCTATAGACCATTCCTCAGGGTTCTGCATAGCTGTTAGGAAAGGAGGCCATGGAACAACTTCTCCGTGCCAAATATGCTCTAGTGCTAGAAGCCCTGCTCCTCCCCATAACAGGACTTCCAGCATGCCAAGATTTATCTTCTCCGCCAGACCCCTACTTATCCTTTTTACAATACTCACTATTACTGCCAATGTCAAGGGAACTATAAAGCATGCCATAATGCTTCACCGGTCTTAACGGTTAATTATTGTTAATTAAACAAAAAATATTTTTCTTTTCTTATTTTTATTTTTAGTTAAAAGCTAGGTGTTGGTCCTTGTGGCTACTAGTATTGAACTACGCTGCCATATTCTCTACCTTGGCATGGTACGCTCTCAAGGCTAACAACAAAGACTATTGCCTAAACTATTTGTCATTGATGCTTTGGGGAGCAACACTAATGGCGTTCGTCGACCATATATTTAGTTACGCCAGAGGAGAGGGTTTTTTTGAACTCAGCTCAGATTCATTGGCTCTGGGCTTTTCATTGGTTGCGGTTGCTTTGATGATCTGGCTAGTTATACTCCTATACAAAGATCCATTGAAAGTTCTGAAATTATGATTAAACGCGCAAGCTTTTTTCATTATTAAATTAATCAAAAAAATATAAATAATAAATAATAAATATAAAATATATTTAGAGTGAAAGTATGTCCTCTTCTGAGAAACCCAAATTTTCTCGAAGAGAGTTTCTAGCTGGAGTAACGGGAGCTGTTGTTGGATTAGTTGCTGGTGCGGCTGTTGGTAGTGCTGTTTCCCCTAGAAAGATAACAGAGACGGTTACTCAAACTCAGGAAATAACTAGAACAGCAACGCAGACCGTTACTGTTGGCCCCCCTTCACCTCCATCCGAGGAGTACGATATTGTTATCGTTGGAGCAGGTATGGCTGGATTAACTGCAGCTATAGCTGCTTATGAGGCTGGTGTTAGAAAAATAGTTGTTCTCGAGAAAGCTCCCATACCGGGGGGCAACTCGTCAGTTGCTGGCGGAGCCTTCTTAATATCGACTCCGGATTTCCCGCCCTCAGATTACGTTAACTACGTTATGAAGATTACACAAAATAAGGCTGTACCGGAGCTTATACAAGTGCTAGCTGAAAAATCATACGAGACAGTTATGGAGTGGCTACCAAAAGTTGCTAACGTTAAGTTCTTACCTAAAGAAAAATGGTTATCTTCCAACGCACCAGGAGTTGATGGAGGAGGCCCTGCCTTAATGAAAAGCATGATTGAAGCAGTGAACCAGCGAGGAATACCCATTTTAACAGAAACCATAGCCGTTTCTCTCCTTGTGGATTTAAAAGGCGAGGTTGTTGGCGTAAGGGCACTAACAAAGAATGGCTACAAAGACTTTAAAGCTAAGGCCACGATACTAGCATGCGGAGGGTTCCAAGCAAACCAGGAGATGGTTATTAAGTACATATCACCCAAGGTAGCTTACAACGCGATCCTTAGGGGATTGCCTAACAACACTGGAGATGGCCACAGAATGCTCTTGGAAGTAAGGGCTAAGATGGTTTTCATGGACCAATACCACGGAGCAACTGTTCAGCCTGGAACATACGCTAATCCAGGGGGATTTTTCCCACAGGGTATAATAGTTAATAAGTATGGCAAAAGATTCATTGATGAAGGAGTCGCTACGTACGTGGAAGCCGGAAAGGCCGCTCTTGAACAACCAGACGGACTAGCCTATATCATATTGGATTCCGAAGGCCTTAAAAGAGTAAGTGCTTGGTGGCGTGACTACTTCCTGGTACAGTACAAAGGAAAACTTGTTGAGGCTAGTAGCATAGAGGAGCTGGCGAAAACATTTAACATCGACGTTGATGAATTGAAGAAAACAATCGAGGAGTTCAACAATGCCGTCAGGGATGGCTACACTGAAGGCATAACTCCACCGAAAACCAAGAATACATATAGAATAGAGACGCCGCCTTTCTATGGTATAAACTACGTATGTGGAATAACCTTGACCTTTGGTGGTCCATTAGTAGATAAGTATGCCCGTGTACTTGACCTGGAAGGGAAGCCTATACCTAGATTATATGCTGTTGGAGAGTTGACTGGAGGGTTCTTCTTCGAGAATTATCCAGGAGGAGGTAGCCTGGCTAGATGCGCCGTGTTCGGCCGAATTGCCGGTGAGCATGCTGCCTCGATTGTTAAAACTTAAAGTTTTTTAATACATTCCATTTGTGCTAACCCTCCATAAAGGAGGGTTTTTGCACTTTTATTTCTTTTTTAATGGATTTTTCGGAGCGACGACTCTGCTGTACTTCTTTGTTTAACAATTAAAGTATAATTTCTTAAAAATTTTATATGGTGTATTACGCGGCTGACAAAATCGAGAGTTGTATGTGATTAAAAGTTGCAAGAGGGTCTGAAAGCATAGCTACTGGAGCGGAGTATTTTTGAAGATTTGCAGTGCGAGCAGAGAAGTCGCCAAGAAGGAGGTTTCAGGGAATTGTGTCGCAGAGGTCATTCTGACCTCCTCCCCGCCCTGAAGGGTGAGGGCTCCCTTTAGGGGCTTCATTGGTTCCCCGCATCTGTTCGGGTTTACATCTGTCATTTGCGGGGCAGTCGGGGTGGTCAGAGATCCCCCCACAGCGTATTTGCCTAGTGGTTGCACTCCCCGCATCCCACGTGCTTAGGGGCAACCACAGCTTACGATTAACTCATCATCAAGGAAATAATTAAAATGAGAAAGTTTATAAATCCTTCTATCCATCCCCGCCCTAAAAGGCGAGGCTTTCAATTGTAAAAGCTGTGAATGATCAACGCCCCTCGCTCACAGAAAGCGATGGTTAAATGGTTCGTCAAACTACCGAAAAATAGTGAAAACTTCTCTTAGGGAGGCCTCCTTGCCAAGTCTTTAAGTAACTCTTTGTGTGGCTTCAGTGATTCGTAAAGCTCGTGTATTTCTCTCCAACTTATGACCCTTGTTCTGTCCTTTATCCTACTAAATGCCCCCCCAAGCTTTGGCTCAACCAGCTTCCTGGCTCTATCAGCTCTTGACTCATCGCTTACCACTAGCCATAGCTGTTCGCATCTCCACTTGTCGTAAGCATGCATCAGCCTAGATAGGGCTATATCGACATTTCCGCTCAGCTCAACTTCGAAGGCCTTGAGGGGAGAGTGGTTCTCTGAGTCTCTCCACGTGGCGTCTACTCTGTACAGCTTGTCAGGAGTCTCCTCCTCCTTTTTGGCTATGAAGCTGAGGTTCTCCCCCAGCTCGACTATCTCGTTGATGAGCTCGTCGTGGCTCGGGGCCTCCTCATGAATAGCTTTCATGGCACGGTTCCTGATAGCCTGAACAATTGCTGAGGAGTCCTCGGGTTTCAGCAACGAGAAGCCCAGGATTATCCACTTGCTCAGTGGCAGCTTGCTCGTCGATGTCCTTATGTCCTTGCAATCACCAAGCCTGAGAGGGTTATCATATTTTATTAGCCTATCGAACTCTATGACCCGCGCGTTTTCTTTCGGCTTAGGGAAGGGAGCGCTTGGAATCTCAACTGCCCTATAAGCATAGAGCCTTCTGAAACTTTCGCCATCAACCCTCTTTACATCCCTAACTATGAACTCCCCAGCAATGAGCCAGTCCTCCCTTTTTGATTTTGGGGCAGGCTTAGCTAGAACCAAGCACACGCTTCCCCTGGATAGCTTGTTTACTCTCGGATTTTTGCCTGGAGGAAAGTGGAAAACCGTGCAGTTCTTTTGCAAGCAGTTCTCAAACCAATCCATAGTCGTTAAAACAAACGCACCGTACTGAGAGCTAGACATATCTAAGTACCAAATCAATTACACGTTTAAGTTGTATTTGAACCTATCTTTAATTGCTAAAAATATTAACTTGCTCCTCGGCATATACAGTGAGCTTGGTTAAGAAATTGGGGAAAAAGATTTATTTGAGCTCCTCCTCTGTTCTTCTTTTCTTAACTGCCCTGTCAAATATTATCCAGTTCCTGTACCACTCCTCGTTCTCTTTTCTCAGGAGCTCCAGCACCATTCTCGTCAGCTCCTTTGCTGATACCTCCGTTGCATTTGCTTCAAGAAGCTTAGCCTCAACAATCTTTGCTATCTTCCTTGATGCCTCGAGCGTCGCCCCCGCTTTAAGGCAACTAACAACTATCTTCTCCGGCGCGAACTCCTCCCTGCTTCCATCCCTCTTGACAACGAAAATTGTGGGCATGTTTACCCCCCAATAATTACTATATTGTTATTCAGTAATATAAGCATGATACATAAACTTCGCCTATAACATGAAAAACCTATAATACTGTTTCGTTACTATAGATAATCTATTAGGCATCTAGCTAAACATTTCTTTTCAAGGAGACTGAAGCACTGCTTCTTGTAGTTGCCTATACAGCTGTTCCGGAGAACTGATTGACCTCGTTGACGCGCAATGCTTCGAAAGATGAAGCTGTTCCTCGTCTCCTGTTTTGTTGAACGTTCAATATTAGATATAAGCTGTTCAGTGCTAACTATCATATTTGTGGGAAAATGAAGCTCGTGGATTCATACGTGTTCCTTGAGAAACTGAGGGACCTTATATACAACTTAGTGGAGCTTAGGGATAAGGCGAGAGAAAGCGGGGCTGAGCTTGTACCGATAAGGACTGGGGCTCCTCTGGTCAAGTACGGGTTCATATCAATGTTCAAGGGAGGAGTCATTATGGATGTCACGAGCGAGAAGCAGGCCGAGATAGCGGAGGACGCAGGTGCTGTTGGAGTAATGGTCCTAGACAAGCTACCATATGACGTAAGGATGGCGGGCGGGGTGGCGAGAACAGCTGACCTAAAGGTGATAAGCAACATAATGAGCGTCATAACTATACCAGTCTCTGCCAAGTGCAGGATAGGTCATGCTGAGGAGGCAAGGCTGCTCGAGGAAATAGGCGTTGACCTGATAGATGAGAGCGAGGTCCTAACACCCGTTGATGAGAAGTCACACATCGATAAGTGGGCTTTCAGGACACCGTTCGTCAACGGGGCCAAGAGCCTGCCCGAGGCCCTGAGGAGAATATACGAGGGGGCATCAATGATAAGGACTAAGGGGGAGCCCGGGACGGGAAACGTCGCTGAGGCTGTTAGGCACATGAAGCTCGTCAACAGGGACATAGCTGCTCTCAGGGGCTACTACCTGAGCGGGGACCTTGAGGCAATCTGGCTATACTCGAAGGAGAACAAGGTCCCATACGAGCTAGCCCTCCTGACAGCCCGGCTTGGAAGATTGCCCGTGGTGAACTTCGCCGCCGGGGGGATAGCTACTCCTGCTGACGCGGCCCTCATGATGTGGCTGGGTGCTGATGGCGTCTTCGTTGGCTCAGGAATATTCAAGAGCAGCGACCCGGACAGCAGGGCGAGGGCAATAGTGCTCGCAACGGCATTCTACGATGACCCGGAGACCGTTGTCGAGGCTCAGAAAATGGTCTCTGAGAAGAGCGCCATGATGGGCATAGACATAAGAGCGCTGAAGCCGGAGCAGCTGATGCAGGTGAGAGGGGAGTAGCCTTGGTCAGGGTAGGAGTGCTGGCCCTGCAGGGCGATTTCCTCGAGCACGTGCAGATTCTGCGCGAGCTAGACGGCGTTGAAGCCGTGGCTGTTAAGAGGGTGGATGACCTGAGCTCCGTTGATGCCCTGATAATACCTGGGGGCGAGTCAACAACCATCGGCTCGCTCATCGTTGCGAGAGGGCTCGCAGACAAGATAGCAAGCCTAGCTGAGAGCGGAACACCGATAATGGGGACATGCGCAGGCGCTGTTCTCCTTGCCAAGAGCGTCTCCGATAAAACCGTTGGGCCAAAAGACCAGTTCACGCTAAAGTTAATGAACATAGAGGTTGTGAGAAACGCGTTTGGGAGGCAGAGGGAATCTTTCATAGCTGACGTGGATATCGATGAGATAGGGAGAGTGAGGGCGGCCTTCATAAGGGCCCCGGAAATAAAGAACGCCTGGCCACCCGCTAGGATAACGGGCTTCATTGATTACCCGGGGATGGGCAGAGTCGGGGTCTCAGCCCAGCAGGACAGCTTGCTGGCCCTCGCCTTCCATCCAGAAATCACGGGTGAGAAGAAGGTCTACGAGTACTTTTTAAGGCTAGTAAAAGCATGATAAACTGTTAGGGCTGTGTAGGTCAAAGCAGTGATGGGGAACAATAACTATTTTTATAGATGCATTGGTTGTGGCAGGGAGCTCGATGCCCCGTACTCAGCTTGCCCATTCTGCGGGGGACCCGTTATTATCGAGTACTCTGAGCCCCGGTTCAGGGTTGATAAGTCCAGGCCGGGAATATGGAGGTACGGCTCTCTTCTGCCCAGGTTCGGGGAAACAGTGTCCCACGGGGAGGGGCTGACGCCTATAAGCAGTGTTGATGGCGTCTTGGTTAAGAACGAGAAGAAAAACCCCACGGGCACGTACGCTGATAGGGCCTCCGCTGTTATTGCCTCTTACGCCAGGAGCACGGGCGTAAGGCTCATGGCAACTGAGTACATCGAGGCATTCACGCAGTCGCTCCTCTATTATTTGAAAGGAATAGCCAAAGTCAGGGTGCTCGTGAGGAGCCTCGACTCCTTAAGCATGGATGATATTGTAAGAATTTATGGGATGAATAACGTGGATGTCACGACAAAGGACACGATCATAGGCGATGAGGCCAGGATTAACTACCTGAACCCGCTGACTATTGAGGGCTTAAAGACTATTGTCTTTGAGCTTTATGAGAGAGGGGTTAGGGCTGAGAACATAGTTGTCCCCGTGGAGACGGGGGTCCTCGCCTACTCTTTGGTTAAAGGCCTGGATGATTTAAGAAGAGCCGGGGCTGAGCCAGGGTACACCGTGGTTGCCGCCGTGGTCAAGGGGGCTAGTGTGCCGGAAATAGTCAAGAGGCATGGGGTCAAAGTAGCTGAGATTGAGGCTGAGGAGGTACTCGACGCGCTTGGGAGGCTCACGAAGAAGGGGTTCGTGACCATGCCAATATCTGCTGTGAGCTTCGCTGTCGCGAGGATCCTCGGCAGCTCGGTCGCCGTCTTAACGATGGGTTTCAAGCCCTACAGATTGTATACTGGGAGAGGCCAGCTTAGAGAGGAGATAATTGAGCTTCTGAGGGAGAAGGGGAGGATGACGGCATACGAGATGTGGAAGGAGAGGCAGAGCTACACGCTCAGGGCTTTCTACAAGGTGCTGAGAGGAATGGAGGCGAGGGGGGAGGTCTGCAGTGAGGTGGTGGTTAGGGGGGCGAGGAAGGTCAAGTATTTTAAGCTATGCAAAAACCCTTAGCGAAGCCAAGATGAATATCTCTGTAAATAAATAGGATGGAGCTGCCGAGGCCATAGGCTCCGGGAACAGCCCCCGTCGTAGCTGTTTCACGGTTGTTTAGTCATCATTAATAAGGTTTATGTGGCCGTTTAGCTCAAAATATGTCTTTGGCTGGTGCTCTTGCTTGGTAGTAAGAATACTTGGCGGCGGCAACGTTGATGTCAGGAAGCTGTTGTCCAGCGCCCTGAAGCTTTACAGAAAGGCGCCCATGCCCCCTAACTTCTACTTGCTATACGACTTGCTTTACGAACTTGACAGGACAGATATCGTTATAAAGCCCTCATCCAGCGGTGGTATTCAGTCTTATGTGCTTGCCTGGAGGCATAGCCATGGATGCTCCGTTCACCTTCCAAGCAAGGAGGGGCTCGAGCTCCTCAGAGGCCTGAGCCTTGACTCCAGCAAGCCAGTTGTCGTTGAGCTCTACGAGCGGAGCGAGGAGCTCATCGAAACGGTCTCATCGTACCTCTCATCGCTGGGTTTCAGCTCAGTTGAGACGGCCTGGTTCAGCGACATGATTTGTGATGAGGGCTCCTTCAGGCCAAGCCTGAACGAGAGCGTGGCTGTCAGGCTGGGAAGAGGTCACGCGGATGCCTTCCTGGGCTACTATAGAGAGAGGGATAGCCAGGCGACTATGGAGGAGGTTGTTGATATGCTGTCAAGGAGGACTTACTACGGGGTCTTCGCTGATAAGAAACTCGTATCAGCCGGGGCTATATGCGCCAAGCTCCCCAGGCTAGGGCTTATATGCGATGTCTACACTAGGCCCACCCACAGGAGGAGGGGCTACGCAACGGCCGTTGTCTCAGCTGCCACCAGGAAAGTGGTATCATCGGGAGCGAGGTCGTTCCTCAGCGTTAACAAGGAGAACGAGGAAGCAATAAACATATACTTGAGGCTGGGCTACAAAGTATACAGAACAAGGCCCTGGATAATAGCTAAGCCCTGAAACGCAGATAAAAACCTACGAGCCTCGGCGTACTTTGATAAAAGTAAGTTTTTACCTTAGGTTAACAGCTGAGTTAAGACGGACCCAAAGTAATGAACATGTATTCAAAGATCGGGAGAAATGCTTTGTTTTCAACTATTTCATCCTTATTTATAAGCTTATTTATAAGCGATTAGTATAGAACAATTAGTGCTATAATCTTGGGGGATGCTTTGCTCCATACCAATACTTCGTCCAAAGCTCTCGTGTTTATTTTTGTATCGTATCTTCTCGTCTTGATGGTGGACGTTGTTTTCTACTCTCGTGCCTTTTCCCTGGCTTCGACTCAAGCAACCACAAGTGTTTTTGCCGCTGTGTGGGGCTTCGTCAGGATGTGGAGCGTTGCTCTCGCCGTGGTTCTTTGCCTCAGGCTTCAAAAAGAGAGAGTTAGGGATTGGCTATGGGGCTTGTTCAGGTTTAACAAAAAGACCGTTGCCTTATACCTGCTCTCCCCCCTGCTCGTATACTTGGCTTTGGGCATCTACGTTCTCTTGGCGCTGCCTCTAGGCTACTTTGATTTCAATGCTTACGTGAACATAGTTGCTGATATACTCAAGAGCTCGCATGCAGGCGTTACCAGCCAGGATGCAGAGAAGCTGGCTCGGCTATACGCCTCTGCCCAGATACCTCAAGCGTACCTCTTCGCAATCACAATTAATGCCCTGTTCGCTTTGGGAGAGGAGATTGGATGGAGAGCTTATTTATACAAGCTGCTTGGCTCTAAGCCAAGCTCCAGAAACGTGGCTTTGATTGGGGCTTTGTGGGGGTTGTGGCACGCATCGGCGATAGTGCTCCTGGGCTTCAACTACACTTATAACAGGGCGCTGGGAGCGCTTCTATTCATGCTTCTGTGCATAGCCTTAACATATCCTCATTTATTAGTTGTGAGCTTGAGCAACGGTGTTCTGCCGGCGGCATCTCTTCATGGAGCGATAAACGCCTTGTGGGGGCTAACGCTGTACGCATCAAGCATCCCGCGAGAGCGCGGGGAAATCGTGCTGGGCTTTGGATTCCTGGGGATAGCCGCATGGTGCATACTATCGCTCGTGACAGCGCTGGTCATCAAGTATAGAGAAAGGAAGGCTAAAATAAACGCTGCTCTGGTGATGACTAGCGTTCACCGCGCTGTAGCATATGTAAAGTACTCATCGCGACTGATGTCTCCACAATGCTTATGGTTGGATAAAGGATGGTTTAAATTGCCATGATGAATGTTTCCTCCCCTTCTCCGGGAAGTGATTAGATAAGTGGCTGTCTGCCGGTCAGTGTGATATTCGAGTAGTTCTTTGTGTACATATAGCTATTAAGCAACTGTGTAATTTTGTGAGTTTATTCAGAAATATATACGAAGCATGAACAAAAATTGTAATTAGTGAGAGAATGCCCTTTGATGTCGGCACACCCGAGATACTCATCATACTTCTGATAGCCCTTATTCTGCTTGGCCCATCAAAGATACCTCAGCTGGCGAGGTCTCTTGGGGAGGCTGTGAGGGAGTTCAGGAAAGCGAGCGCGGAGATATCCAGTGAGCCTATTCAGCCCGCGAGGCCCGTGAAAGCCGAGCAACAGATCATACCGGCACAGGCAAAGAGAGAGGAGGTGGACTACGAGACTATAAGGAAGCTAGCGGAGAAGCTCGGAGTAGCAACAGAGGGCAGGAGTGAAGACGAGCTAATAAGGGAGATAATAAGCAAGGCGAAAGAGAAAGGACTACTGGAGGAAAAGCGGGAGAAACAGCAATAATCGAAACAAAAACAGTTGTTCAAAAGAAAGTACTAGGGAACCTTCTCTATACATCGAACAATCATTAAGAAGCCGTATAGCTTAAGTTCTTTTCTTTAGTTTTTAATTTTTCTTCTTAACGTTCACGTCTTCAAAAGATGCGTTAACGCAAAACCGCAAACTTTTATATTCAATATAATTATAACAATTATAAAATAGCTACATAAGACACATCTATAACTAAAAACTGTTTTACTCTTTATCAAAGGTCCCTTATTGGCAATCTCGGCATTCCTGTAGCTTTATATGTCTCAGTTCCTTTAGGTTATGTGAACAGTAGAAGCATTGTGGAAGATGTTCTACTAAGCATGACGACCATATAGCCAACCCAGACATTCGTCAGGGCGTAACCGTTACATTTACAATCGAGTACTACTACTAGCCTTTTAATCTAACTTTTCGTCAAGGCTCCTATACAAATCACTTTTGCTTTTTGCCTAGCCTATCCACTTTTGGGGAGGATCCTCCCTCCCGATAGAGCGATGCTTCCATAGCTTTTCCCGAGCTTGGATAGGCTCGATGGGCTTTTACTCACAAGATGAGAGTTGAGGAGCTATGTTTCCTTATAGACAATAAGAATTAGGAAGAATTAGGAGGATCTCTCCATGGTTGCTCATGGTTGTGCATGGGAGTTCTGTACTATGATTAGTCCCCAAACGTTTGATACCATTCTATATGAGGCAGTTTCGCATGGTTGCTCATGGTTTCAATGGTTTCCATGGTTGAGCATGGAGTGTTTTTCAAAGCGTTTGAAAACAGGCAGAATTATGGGGGATCCCTCATGTAGTGATGACTTCTTTAGATTTCCCCAGACTTTGAAGATTCTACGAGGAGCATTAATCTATGGGGGTGGGATGCTCTCCATGAGCAATTATAAGCAACGGATGTGAACTGTTAATATCAACCATAAGTAATAGTTTCTGCAACTAGTATGAAACCATGCTCAATCATGCTCAACTAAAATTACACAATTCCAGTTTCTCATGAAACTATCTTAGCTAAACCTATTAGGTAGCTTGATTTAGCCATGCAGGTTGCAGCCCAGATGTTCCACGCCTTTTTTCTTTTAATTTAGCTTGCAAGCCCAACATATCAGAAGCGAGCATGGTCTGGGAGGATCCCCACTCTTATTTGCGCATGAAGCATTTGCGCTTGATTGCCATGGCAAATAACGAGGTACTCATTTAGAAACAAATAATAGCAAGGGGGATCCTCCTCCGATGAAGCTGTATTTCCATCACTTCTTCTCAGATAAGGAAGAGTCGATTAGGAAAGTTGCTATTTACTGCTTGTAGGGGATTCGTAATAGTAATTGTAAGTTTTCAAATCAAACATGCAAGTGAAGTGAAAAGAGTAGCAGTAATTCGAATAGTAATCATACCACATACTATCAGAATTAGTTTAAATGCAGTTATTTCTTAAACCAATTAAGAATACTCGATTGCCGAGATACTGATTCCTCTTCTTCGTCTTCAGACTCCTCTTTTCTTCGGCTCGTTCTTTTTCCAACCCGCGATTCTTCTAAAATACGATGCATTACATCGAGTTCGAGCTTTATAGCCTTGTAAAGCTCGCTTAGCTGTTCATCAGACCATTTAAGCCCTACCATCCTAAGTGCTATTCTATCAATCTTCTTCTGTAACTCTGACCCTGAAGAATACCTTGAGTAAAGTGATTCGAGCCCTTTCTCGATCTTTGCAACCTCGTTAAATATCTGCACAGCCTCATTCAGTACATCTTTAGGCAAGGACTCCAGACCTGGAACATATACGCCAGCCCATACGTCCTTATCAAACCTGACCCAGGCACCCTCGGTTTCGACAAATAGGGAGAGGAGCTGGAATAGAGCTAGCGTGCTGTTGAGGTATAGGGCCAGGGCTTTCACAAGATCCCTATCGAGGTTTCTAGGCCTAAGGATGTTCATGGTGGCCGGCGAAAGCATTCTATTCGAGGAGTATAGGGCTGTGAAGTAAACGTTTGGAGACGTTACTCTAAATCTCCGCACAAGGAGTATTTCACCGGAGTACCTATCGTATGCATCCCTGATATCCTTAGCGGCCTCTCTGACGCTATTGTAGTCTACCAGACCAAGGGACTTAAACAGTTCCGGGCCTACGGAAGCTGGGTTAACTAAGGCGTACTCCTCCCTACCGGTAAGGTCTAGGTACCTCACACCGGCAACAGACCTCAGAGCCGGTACTACATCCTTAAGCCCTACCCTTATGGTGGTTCCGCCTCTAACCACTTTGAGGAGTATTATCCCCCCTTCTACTCTCTCAAGGTCGAAGAGTACCTTCCCGCGGGAGCCGTACCTCCTTATGAACAGCCTGGTGGCGTAGCCCTCCACGTGCTTACCCCTTGCCGTAAATTGTCCGGGGTTGTAGTTGTGTATCTGGATCAACCCATTCGACTCTAAGTCTCTAAGTATAGGGAGCCCCGACAGCTCCCTAGCTATTTTCTCGTAGAGCCTGTAGGCCTCTACGGTGTGAAACGCTACCAGGGGCTTGAGGTTGTCTATCCTAGCCCTAGCGACCTCGGCCACGTTCCCCAGCTTCACTGCGTCGAAGTCCTCCCCCTGAGTATCTGATCCCCGCTCTCCGTAAACCTCCTAACGGATTCGGCGACCTCGTGCTCCCTACCTTTTAATTCATCCAGTCTCTTCTTCAGCAGTACGATAACCGTGTAGGGGCTAACCTCCTGCGGGGGAACCTTCCTAAACACCACCAGGTAGTCCCTGTAGGAGGCTCCCTCGCTAAACGCCACCTGCCTAACCGACTTAACTATGTACACAGGTACGTAGACCCTGCCCAATGCCCCAGATCTACCGGCTACCTCACCAAGTAGGAGGTATCTCCTAACGCTCTCGGCACTACTGCCAACGAAGAACTCCTCAGGAGTTACTGCCGCGAGCTTGCCTCCCATTTTTATCACGTTATCGGCAGCGGTAAAGAAATATGCCCAGTAGCCTACTTTCCCCCTCACGATTTTTCCTAAGGCTTTTTCTAATTTGGCTCTTTCGCTTTCAGGTATTCTTTCTCTTCTAGTGAATGGCGGGTTCATTATAACTAGGTCGAAGCTCTCGAGTGCTAGCTGGTGTTTCAAGTACTTCTCTTTATCCTTTGTTATCCACCACTCTATTAGAAAGCGCTGTGGTAGTGGATCGTCTTCTGGGTTTTCAATCGCTGTTATCATTTTCTGTATTCCATCTCCCCAGAATACCCTAGGTTCTACCGGTGTCTCAACATGTTGTAGCGAAAGGTTTATGGATGAAAGCTCCTTTGCAAATTGCATTACGTCTATTCCAACTATGTGCTTCTCCAAGAAGACCCTATGGGTGTCAGACCTATCCAATCCCTCCCCTAGAGCCTTCCTCATTTTAGCCTCGTATGCAGAGACTAATAGAGTTCCCGATCCACAGGCGGGATCCAATACTTTTTCATCCCATCTCTCAATAGCTAGATATGCTAAAAGTCTTGCTGCAATGGGGTTTGTGAAAAACGCGCCCAGGTTCTTCCTGGTTTCTGGTGGAAGCCCCTCCTGGTAGATCCTGCCAAGCAATTCCTCGTTTACATACTCGGGTTTTAACGCTTGTATTGAGTAAATATACCGTGATAGCGTGTAGTTTATTCTCTCCTGTGGTAAGCTGAGGATATCTAGAATGTAAATGAGTGGCTCAGCGATGAACCTATACTCAGTGTGTAAGGGACTCGTCTTAATGTTTCTTTCTATAATGCCGAGAGTGCCTTGAGGGGGCGAAACAGGGTTTTCTATGCTTGGTAGAACGCTTTTTCCAAGTCTTTTTACAGAAGCTATGTGTAGAAACAGTAGGCTAAGAACAACTATGTAAGCCATTATGTCTGCTATATAAGTCTTTATTATTTCCTCATTTTCAACAAGATCCTCGAGGAGAGATTTATAGAAGTCGAATCTACCAATAACAGCTTGTGCCTGGTCAAATAGTTTTGGATCGGTCATTATGTATTGTCTTATAGCTCCCGCAAGCTCTTCTATTGTCTCCCTGGATACTAGTGCTATTGTTGTATAGTCTACAATTGGTTTCCTCGCTATTTCAAATTCTTTTACTGTTTCGACGACTAATCTTAGAAACTTTTCAAGCTCTATATCTTCAGAGTGTCTAGATGCCCAGCTGGTTAGAAGAATGCCTCTCTTCACACGTATCTTGGGTGCGGCTTTTTCTAATTCTGTTGGGTAGATCCTCTTAGCTTCTGATGGCAGGAGAAGGAGGAGGACTCCCGAACCTTTTGACGTAGCTATAGGATATATCTTGGCCAAGTCATCTAGTAGCTTTCTCTCGCTATCTATTTTAACTTCCACTAGAATTCTGTGACCGTCAAGTTCCAGTAGTACATCAGGATATTTGCCACCAACACCTATCTCAGAGACCCTCACCACTTTTACTCCGAGCTCTTCGCTAGTCTTTTTGGCAAGCTCCATAATAACTGGGTAGAAGCTTCGCTCTGTGACAGAGTCGCTTGAACTCATTGCACCTCCCTTTTATCTAACATATATTTTTATTATATAGCTCTTTCTTCTGCCTTCAGGGTCTACTTGCCAACTAAACCTAACACCACACTTCGAGCACTCACAATAGTTGACTTCCCACCACATATACATCCAATTCCTTATGAGCCCTCATACCAGCAGTAGGGACGCCTGACATCATCGATACTACCATTCTTCTGCCCTAATTCTTCTCTCAAGCTCCTCAAGCCTCTCCAACCTCTTAGAATCGAGTAGGGAGGTCCTATCTGTTCTAATTTGAACTATTAGCATTAGGGCCTCATCCTTAGAGACTCCGAAGGCCCCTTTTAAAACACCCATGACCCAGTTTATATTCGATGCTCGCTTCTTAACGCCTCAAACATATTCTTCAATAACTCCTCTAGCCCTCCTAAGCCTCCACTCCCCGAAATTTAGTTTGCTCATTACCTTACCACATATACAACTACATTTTAATAATTTAAATATGTTTTAATAACTTAAAAAATGCTCTATAGCTTATCTGACGCTTAATGGTAAAGGAAGATTAAGTAGTAAGTATAATAAGCTAGTTTTCGAAGAATACGTAATATATAATAAAGACATAGTAAAGAAAACCAAAGTTGCAAATATATTAGAAAGATTTGGGCAATGCTTATCAAGGCATAGTGCTATGCAAGCTAGAAGATCACGAAAATATATAAATAATCATTTAAATAGTTTTAATTTCAATATAAAGATTTCTTGATAAAAGAAAAGATGCTTTGGGGGTATGATTGATTATTTTAAGGTTAAGCTATTTCTTCTTTTCCTGGTTCACTTTTGAATTCTTCGAATTCAATGATAATTCTGGGAACCTTATCTTTTAAGGCTTTAAGTATATAAGGTGCATCGGGGCTGAGGCGATTGAAGTATGGGTCTAATATGTGTAATCGATATAAGTATCTGCAAAGCTCTTCCTTCACTGCATTGGGCAGAATCTCTCCTATGAGAATTTGATATAGTCTAAATATTTCCTCAGCTATATTCTGAGATAAATCCCTGATATTTTCAAACATCAATAAAGCTATAGCAACTATATTTTTAACTAAAGGGTCCAATTTATCAATAATGTCTAAAGCATCCCTTATGAGATACTGACGCAGTATTAATCTCTTAGCCTCTACAAGTCTCTTAGCGTCACCCGGAATGCTACTTACGCCGGCTTTTTTCAAATCCTCTATAACTTCTAAGCATGGCTTTAAGGAGCTGAACTTTAGCAATATATACCGACAAGCAGCATCAAATCCATGTTCAACGATGTAACATAATGACACGGCCTTCTCTACAGAGCCTTCGCTTAAGTATTTATCTATCAACTCATCTATTGCTTTAAGTGTTTGAAGCGACTCGGCTATCTGCTCACTCATCCCCTAACACCTCGCCATAGTTTTTAATATCCTTACCATGAAACTTAATCCAAGTAACTAATTTTACCGGGTTCCTTAGAACCCACGCCCTCGGGTTATTAGGTATGCTTTCGACCACTGTAAGCCAATACTTATCCTTTAGCTCCATCGCGGTTTTTACCTCACTCTCTGTTAAATCAACTTCTAACTCATTAATACTTTTTCTCCTCCCCTTAATCTCTACACATATTATTTCCCCATTTACATCAATCTTAAAGTCACATTCGCCACCTTTATTAATAATCCTGTATCCTTTTTCACCAAGTTTACCCTCAACAAACCACTCAGCAAATCTTTCAATAACTTCACTGCCAACGCTATCCTTAACCCCTAGAACCTCTACAAAGAATATTTTCCAATAAGGTCTCGCATCGGGATTTTTTACGTACTTTGGACTAACAAAAGGACCTACTGAAAAGCCCCTAGCTTTCCATTTACACCACAGCTCAGTAGCACTATAAACATCGTGTAACAGTAACTGGTCTGAGTATGCAAAGCTATCCTCATCTGTAACAAGCTTAACCCTAACCCTGTCCCATTGAGCTTCGGACGAGTACCAATACAATCTATACAGTAATCTGACAAGTTTTATGTTATCGTCAATAGAGGTTTCTTCCAAAGCCTCTTTAATCTTATTAACAAGGTCCCAGACATATCCACGTAGAGTACAGAGCCGGCGAGAGTAATAGTACTGGCAATCGTATAGTATATAGCCTCTTACAACATTAGCAAAAAATATTGCCCAACCGCCAACATCACCATCATACCTTTTATAAGCATCAATATCTAGTAACTCGACGTTCAAAATCTTTGCAACGTCCTCAGAATCTATAAAGAGCTCGGGATTCCAAACATTATCTGATATTTCGATACTTCCTTCCTTTGTTAACACCCATATAGGTCCAACAATAACTATACCTGCTTGCTTAACTAGAAGTGTCGCAGCAAGTAGCTTCTCCCTGTCCGGTGGAGGATTCCTTGCAACAATGTGTTCTAAGATTATTTTCTCAGCAATCTCCTTCAAACTAACTTCTTTAACACCAAACCACTTAAGAATTACTTCATTAATAAGTTTCATCATTTCCTCGTGAACAAAGTCCAGAGACTTTAGATAGTTATTTACTTCGGGAAACTTCTTGCCAATCTCAATAATGTGTTCTGGTATTTTAGGAATGTACACGTTACTGGCAAGCTTCAGTTCTCCAGGAGATGTTACAATAAAGCGTTTCTCAGGCGGTATATTAATTTTTATTCCGTAGGCTAATTCATAAACTTTGCTCAATAATGTTATACTCCTGCTCATAAAAGCCCTAAGCAGATTTTCATTAAGAAGATCTACCAAAGTTAATTTAGATACTTTATCTTCGTCTGCCTTACGTAATTTTAATTCTGAGTCTAAAATATGCTTCTCAACACCATAGATATACCTAAGGTCTCCCTCGTCAAGAAGGCCATACTTAATAATTTCGTAAACCTCCCCAGAAGCTTTCACTACCTGGCTTAATCTAACTTCATGCCCCTTGTAACAAAGCACTACTGGATCGTTAAGAACTTCATCAATGGTCTTGATGATGTATGGCTCTATAAACTTGTACCAGATTTCGTCGCCTAGAGGTTTGTAGTCAAAGACCATTAGGTACGATTTCTTATACTTCTTCATAAGATAATTGATTGTTGTCTTTAAAAGCTCAGCAATACATTGCATCATCCATTGATTCCACTTAGCCTCAACATTTATGTACCTTCTACCAGGGTGAACAATGAAGTCTGCTTGAATAAGAAACTTGAGGCCAGTTTTAACCTCTGTTAATGGTAGAAATGAGTACATAAGCCAGAACCGGGTCTCCTCAATAGGCTTTAAGTCATCTGTTCCGGGGTCTAACTCAAATGCTACTGCCACTTCTCTCTTTATGACATCGCTCCTCTTAGCCTTTACACTCACAGGATCCATCCTAATATTTTCAGGGACCTTAAACTCTTTCTTAAACACTAAGAAGTCGCTCCATGTGGGGGCGCTTCCATCCATAAGAACATGAACTCTTATAACTCTTACCTTCACATCATCAAATTCTTCCTCTTTTTCTACAGACCACTCTATTCTCTTATGCTTATTGTTTACATAATCGCTAATCAAGATTTTGTTTACGTGGTCTAGGAATAGAAAGATTGAAGGCGTCAATTCGTCAAGCACTTTAGCTATTTCATTGCTTAGAGATGAATTCTTGAAATATACAGTGAATCTGGTTTCATCTTTTGGTAGGGTTTCTGTTGGTTCAGTTGGTATTGGTGTTAACTGCCATAAAACTTCCTCCGGCTTCAAATTATAATTCTTCAAGATTTCATGCGCCTCAGGTCTTTTCCAGAAGTCTTCGTTAAACTCGAAGCATGTATCAGCGGAACATACCTCTACATGGTTAGAGACCTTGTATACAGATTTCCATCCAATACCTATGAAGCCTTTATATCCAAGCGCGGGCTTCTTCCTACTCGCAATAGCACATAAACTCTCAAGATCCTCCTCAACAAATGGCTTGCCATTATTACTTATGACAACCTTATCTCTATAAAGCTCAACCTTGAAGTACCCTTTTTTGCCAGCCTCCATCAAAGCATCTTCAGCATTCTGAAGGAATTCCAAGATAAATTGACCAGGCTCAATATACATGAGCTCGGTAAGAAGGTTAGATACAGTCCTAAGACTTTCAGCCTGTAGTCTGTAAGCTGGGTTTTTTACAAAATTTAACCAACGTTCCTGAATCTCCAGCACCTTGCTCCTCAAATAAGGCATGGTAAATCACACATGAATTCATCTATAATGTTGGTGGTATTTTTTAAAATATTTACTATAAAATATTTACTATGTAAATTTTAAGAATGGTCAGAGTCTTCTAAACTTTAATCATAATCCTAGAGCATCACTCAAGTAATTTAGATATAATCTAGATACTTTGAGTAGTGCTTATCTGTCACGTCTAGTATTTCTTCGTATTTGGCTTCAGAGATCATTAGTTCTCTTGACCCACTCCGTATGAACCTGGCTACTTCCTGGGCATGGCCTTTTCCATGAGCCTCCGCGCGATCTTCCTCATGTGTTTCGGCAGAAACAGTTCATGTTTGCATATGTATTTCTCAAGCAGTCTTTTATTAATGTCTTCGTCAGCGTGATTCTCAAGAAGCCTTTTGGTCTCGAATGAGAAGCATATTCACTCGCATGGCTTAGCCGTCTCTTTCAGGCCAAAGTAGTGCTTGCAGAAGCCTTTGTCATTGATGCAGGCAAGCCTTAGGATACCGTAATCAAGCCCGTTTATCTCTTTATCTTCACCATCTCGCTGGACCTGTAGTTCTTAATGAGTAAAAAAGTATAGGAGAGGCTGAGCACTCCTCAAGTATTAGTCTATATACAAGGTAGTACTGTTCTTGCCTCTCCCTCAGGAATTTCATTGTCTTTTTCAAATCATCAAGGGTTATCGGGTAGCTCCTCACGTCAAGCCTGTATCTCCTGCTTGGCACAAACCCTTTAGTCAGCTATAAGTCTTAAGGAATCCTTACACCTTTATGTAGAGCCGGTTTTATTGAGGAAAAGCTGTAGCTATTATACAGAAATTAGCTGGTCTTTTTGAGAATCGCTATGACTGTTGATAGAATAGCTAAGACAATTAGCAGAACGGTAAATATATCTGAGATGTTCATAAGCGTATCGTAGCTCTTTATTCCATAACTGAGGGCTACTTTGCTTGCTTCGGTCCACTCCCCCGAGGCTCCGCCCTGATTAAATATGGAATTGAAAGCGTTATTTACAAAGACATAAATAAAGACAATAATAATTATAATAAGTACAAAAATAAAGGCCATAAAAATCGAGTTGGCTGTTTTTTCAACCAAATCTAGAAAATGCTTATACACAAGTCACCCTAATCTAAAGCTTGGCATAGGAATTAATTAATGTAATTTTGAAAAAGAAAGTAATACAAAGTAATACAGATTATTAAAAAATAAATATTACTGACCGTTTAGGAGCTCTACGCTTAATGATTATAAAAAAGTCGGCCTACTATCAAAAGAATAATAAAGGCACTGCGGAGACAACGAATTCGTCTAAGAATTTCCGGAACAAATTTAGCCATGTAGGGGAACTCCCTATCCCTGTATCCAAAGTGCCTTAAAAGAGCCTCTATGCTGCCCGCACCCAGGAAAACATCCCTTTCTAGGGGGGTCCTCATCTACAATCCTATCATTAACAAAGCAGTAGCCAGCGCTTAGGCCAATTATTTCGTATACCCTTCTGTGAGTCGAGTAGCTAGGCAAAAAACAACACCCAAGCTCCGCAACTACAATATATAAAAACAGTTATGCTGAAAGCGCTTATTTAGTTTGTACATTTAAAGAGATAAGGCTTCGATTGCCGATGTCAAAAACTATTTTGCGAAGTGATTACTGTTTTGTTTTTCAAAGCCTCTAAAGGCGTTGTCGCTATCTTCTTATTTTCTCCATTAGTAGTGTTAAAATTCTCGGGTCCTCTGCATCTATGACGATTATTTTGTATGGCAGGCATCCCTTTAGGTAAAGCGCTATGGATTTCTCTGGGTACTTCCTCGCTGCGAAGAAGGCTTTGCCCATCTTTGTTAGGTAGTGCCCATAGATGGCTTTGCCTAGATAAGCGCCCGCTATCCTCAGCCTAGGGCTTATCTGCTTTTTCTCATCCTCATTTAGGCTCCAGACGTGGGAAGCTCTCTCAATACAGCTGAGAGGTATCTCCAGCCTCCTCCTGAGCGAGAGTACGCTCTCCAGTCCCCCCAGCTCTATAACCAGCCTGTCCCCCTCAACCCTTAACCGCGGCACAAGGGTCACGCACCGAGGGCTTCATATCCTGGAAAAGCTTAATCACTATTCCTTATCAAGATACATTATTATGCCGAAAGGTCATAAATCCTTTAACCATGAATACGGCTTGTAGCTGAAAATGAGCCCACAGAAAGGCTACCGGCATCACGCTTTTAAAAGATAGCTTTACAACTGAAAGCCTCGCCTTTTAAGGCTAGGATAACATAATAAAGCTTATAAGTTTTTATTGTTTTAATCGAGAGCTGTGGTTGCCCCCCCCCCTCCCAGGCACGTGGATGCGGGGAGCGCAGCCACTAAAACAATGTTGAGATGGGGGGATATCTGACCACCCCGACTGCCTCGCAAATGACAGATGTAGACCCGAATAGATGCGGGGAACCAGTGAGCCGCCCCAAGGGAGCCCTCGCCCTTTAGGACGGAGAGGAGGTCAGATGAACTGGAGGGTCTGGGGGGATCCTCCCCCTCAATTGTGCTGGGGCTCGCCTAGTTGCTTCGTTATGAATAATATCGTGGAGATGCGTGTTGAAATCAGTTCCGCTTGTTCGATTTTTTGAAAGAAGCGTTCCAATGATTAGGATTAAATGAATCGGAAATAACTAATAGATACAGTGGATGCCCGTGAGAGAGGTTGCAATTGTTTTATCTTTAGTGGTTGTTGCCCTGGCCGCTCTTTTAGTGTATATGCACGTATCAGGCCAGCAACCCAGTAGCAGCTCAACGTACACTGCTCCTCCACGAGAAGCGGGCTCCACAGCTTCTCCCGCGCCCTCCGAGCCCCCGTATCAGCCTCCATCAAGCACCACCAAGCCATTGGAGAGCGTCGCGGCCTCAAGGCTATGCCCAGTTTACAACAGCACGGCTGAGCTGAGGGCCCAGGCAAACGTTATAACCGATGAGAACCTGCTAAGCGAGATAGAAAAAGAAGTTGAGAAATACGTTGAGGGTCTGAGGAGCAGGAACATAACCATACCAGAGGAGACACTCCAGCTACTTGAAGCCCTCAGAACTAGGAAAGGCGACGTCGCCCTCCTGGAAGTTGTGGTGGAGGTGAGGAACAGGGGGCCCATGGCAATAAGCATCTATAGGCCAGTACCGTGCGGCCCAATAATCGACTTCATAGCAAGCAACGCCACGGGCAGAGAGCGCGCTGGGGGAATAGAGTTTGCCCTTGTAACAGTAACGCCAGTAGAGGGCTCAGTGTATGTCGGGGAGCCAACTCTCTGCATACTAGCGCTATTCGAGAAGAGCCTGCTGCCAGGGCAGTCGCTACAGAGCACACACTACTACATCATAAAGAAGCCATCACCGGACACGAGCTTCGAGGCAAAAATAAGCATACAGATAACAGGCTTCACAGACACACTCTGCGTAAGCCCCACGCCAAAAGAGCCATGCGACTGCGGCGTCACGCTTGAAGTTATATTTTAGCATCAACGCATAATCAAAGGCTTCAGAAGGACCCTCGCTAGAATCATGTTTTTTAATAGCAACTTTCTTGACTATAAACTGATAAACAAATATGATCAGCTTAAGTGCTCTTCATGTGTACTCCATAACTTTAATTTATATGGTATTATGATTAGGAATCATGGGTCTTAACCTTGGAATCCACTGTATCTAGAAGATTATTCCTTTTTGTCGTCATATTTGTTGTTATTGGCTTTCTATCAGGCTACGTGGTTGGGCTTAGGTCTCAGCTATCTGAGCTTAGCTCCAGGGAACAGCTTATCAAGGAGCTGGGGTCCTGGCTTGAGGGGAACGTATCTTTTTACGAGAGCAGGTTATCAAATCTGAGCTCTGAGAAGGAGCTGCTTGAGTCCCAGGTGGCTTCGCTGAACAGCTCTCTCAGCCACTATGAGTCCTTGGTTAGGGAGATGGATTCGTGGCTCAGAGGGAACACTAGCTTAGCTGATTCTCTCAGGGCTGAGAGAGATTCTCTCCGCTCCTGGCTTCAGGGCAACATAACCATGTATGAAGACAAGCTGTCAGCCCTTAGCTCGAGGATTGATGTCCTCGAGAGCGGGAAAAAACAACTGATAAGCTGGCTCTCAGGCAACATCTCTTTTTACGAGTCCAGGATAAACGACCTGAGCGCTGAGCTCGCCATCCTCAACTCAACCCTTAACGAGTACGTGGATGCCTACTCCTCCCTCAGGGACAGCGTGAACAACAGGTGGAGCGGGGCCAACGCAAGCGTCTTTGTAACCCCGGATGACCCATTGGTTAAGGAGCTGGTCCTAAACATCACGGGTGGGTGGACCGATAAGTCAAGTACAGCGGAGCTTTTGAGCGATTTAAAGAAGCTTTACGATTGGGTCGTGGACAACATTGACTACAGGTACGATGGGCTTTACCCAGTGCTTCCTAACAAGCCCATGGGCAACCTGAGCTTCGTGGATGAAATGTGGCAGATGCCGAGCGAGACCCTTAAGCTCAGGATGGGCGACTGCGAGGACATGGCTATACTCCTAGCATCAATGATAAGAGCCTACGGAGCCAGCGCTGAGCTAATAGTTATTGAGAACGAGACTATAGGGCACATGGCCGTCCAGGTGCCGCTCGGGAAGGGAGAAATAATCATCCTGGACCCAGCTGGACGCTACTACACGCGCAGCGAGACGGGAGCGCTTGGGCCAAGAGACATAAGGGTGGAGATAAACAGATGGCTAAGCTACTGGGCCAACGCGGGATTCATGAACACAAATGTAACGAGGGTTTTCTCGGACAAGATAGACAAGAGGTTCAGCTCAACCGAAGAATATATAGAGTGGATGTACAGCAGAACATAGGTTACGTGAAAAAACCTTCAGATACGCCATCGCATTAAACAGCATAACTAGAACTATTATTCTGCATTATCCCGGCCCTTGCCCAAAATATAGAAGGATCCCCGTTGCTATGGCTCTCAACCGGAAAAAACGTATCTCGACATATACGTGGATTACACAACGATTTATGAACGCACGGTCTACTTGCTTCTAAGCACCCAGGCTATTGAGAGAGACCGCTAACCCCACGAGAGCGCTTGTCGCTATGCGCATGGGGCTTTGAATTAAGCTCAATGCTTAATTAAGAAGCACCTTCACCGTTTACATCAATTTACATCAATTACTAATTATTCTGCAACAACCAATTGATAATCAATTTTAGGTCTCTCTAAGCATATCTGCAGGGCAATCGGGGTCTAGGCCGTAATTAGCTAAAAATAAGGGCTTCACCTAATAATTCTTTTTAGTGTTGAGCTTGTCTCAGAGAACATATCCCGGGCTCAAGCCCCTATCCGAGCTGATATCCCTGAAGGGGAAGACATCTCTAATAACGGGAGCTGCCTCCGGCATAGGCAGAGCTACAGCTCTGAGGTTCGCTGAGGCCGGCTCCCACCTATTCCTCGTTGACATAAACCTCGATGGCCTTAACAGCGTTAAGAGCGAAATCAAGGAGCTTTTCGGCGCTGATGCTGAGGTGTTCAGGGCTGACTTATCGAGAAAGGAAGAAATAGATAAATTATGGTCACAGATAAGGGGGAGGGAGCCCGACGTCCTCGTGAACAACGCCGGCATCTATGAGTTCAGGGATTTCCTCGAGCTCGACGAGGCCTTCCTGGAGAGAACGCTGTCCATAAACCTCAAGTCCGTCTTCTGGATGTCGCAGCACATGATAAGGTCAAGGATAAACAAGGGAGGAGTAATAGTTAATGTAAGCTCCGTGGAGGCCTTTCTACCATTAGCTAAGAGGCTCACTCACTATGACGTAAGCAAGATAGGAGTGATAGGCTTGACAAGAGCCCTAGCAATGGAGTACGGGCCACGTGGCTTCAGGATAAACGCTGTTGCCCCTGGGGGAATAAAGACGCCTAGCGTCGAGAAGCTGACGAGGGAGGCGCTGATGAAAATGGATATCGAGACAATAAAGACAGGCGTAATATACAGGGCCAGGCTGCCCCTGAGGAGAATGGGCGAACCAGATGAGGTAGCTAGGGTTATACTGTTTCTAGCATCAGACCTATCATCCTACATCCAGGGAGCGGTCATACCGGTGGATGGTGGATTCCTATCAGCCTAGGTCAGCTCGTGCCTAAACAAACTCTTTTTTAAACAACTTCTCCCTCAGTTCATTCTACCTGTGCAGTTAGCTTTGAGCCTAGGCGTTAATGAAGGTACTTTGTTTCAGTGCTAAGGTAGATTGCCGCGGCAGGCCATCTCCATGAAGCCATAGCAACTTGACGGCTCATGCTCATACATGCCTCCTCCAACTATATGGATTACCCTGAACCCCCTGCATAGCAGATAATCCGATATGAACTGCCTGTGGCAGTGCCTTGGGCTTCTCTCCCTGCATAGTATCACTGTTCTTTTCCTCGAGGCCTCATCAACGAGCGTGCTGAGAGCAAGCCTGGCTATATCATCATAGACGAGGTAGTTGACATACGCGTTAAAGGTGGGGGACTCAACGCAACTGAACCGGGCCTGGTACTTCATGCCAAGGGCGCCGAGCTCCCTGAACGGCCTGTACTCCACCCCGTGCCTAGCCAGCTCAGCCTCAAGCTCGCTTGACGTGAACCCGGGAACCCTGCTTCTCGGGAACCTCCTTACATCAGCGACGAGCTGTGCTCTCAGCTCCCCGATGATTCTCATGAAAGAGCTTAAGCTTAGGCCCGAGTAGCCGATGGTGTAGACAATCCTGCTAGGAGCTACACTCACTTCTCACTGCATCCTCAGCTCTCTTCCTAACAGATTCATCCCTCACGTAGATATATACGTCAACCGGCACATCCAGTGCTCGAATAGCTCTGAGCATGCTCGAGACGCTTTCCTCGACGCTCAGTCCTCCCACCCCAGCCCCCATAAGCGGGAAGGCAACTCTCCTCAAGCCAAGCTCACGTATCTTTCTCACAGCGGCAGCCGTTGCTTTGTAGACGCTCTCCCTGCTAGCTCTTCCAGCGGGCCTCTCAACCGTCGGGGCGTGAATCACGTACCTGGCCTTAAGCCTCCCGGCCCCCGTCACAACAGCATCACCGATGGGGACGGGGGCATGCCTCCTGGCCTCCTCCTCTATCTCGCCTCCACCCTTCATCTTCAGGGCCAGCGCAACGCCTCCACCCATAACCATGAGAGTGTTAGCGGGATTAACTACAGCATCTCCCTCAAAGTCAGCGATATCCCCCACGACGAGATAGATTGTTGCCTGTCCTATTTTGCATAGGGGCTCCAACAAGCTACACCAACATTTAGTTAAACACACAATATTGTTAAAAAGGTTAAGCGGCACTACGAGCTCAAATAACCGCCATGAGAGCAATGTCTAGGAACGGCAAACCTCTAGTCTTAATTCATTGAACTCGGCGATGCTCAAGATATTCTAACCACTAGCTTGCTTGCTGCTTCTCTGTAGACCTGGTCTAGGAACTCGTAGTTCCTTATTAACCCTAGCTTTTCCAGCTTCTCCACTAGCCTGCTGAGAGTGGATTTGGGTAGAGCTAAGCCGTACTTCTCAAGAATATAGTTTCTAACCTGGCTCCAGGACCTAGCGTTGTTCGCTATTGCCTTTAGCACCAGCTTCTCCCTTTCACCTAGCTTGCCTAACTCATCAAGCGCAATTGCAACAGCTGCGTTTCTAATTGTGCTTAGGTCCCTATCACCATCAACGTACCTACGGCCGAAGAAGGTCAGCCAGCCGGGTATACCATCGAGGAAGCTCACTGCCTCATCAATGATGTCTACGGGGGGCTCCACGCCCTCCTCCCTGAACCCCCTTTCGAGAAACTCCCTTGACAGCTCAGGCTTGAACCTCTCAACCAAGACCTCGTATATCCCTCTGCCATATAGCGGGGATGATGGGTCCTCGTACCCTATGAAATCGCGTAGCAAGCCGACCTCGGAGCCTGCAACTATGAAGGTTATGTTCTCCAGGTTGTCATGAGCGTATGCAATAGCGTTCTTCAGCTCGTAGGACAACGGCGGCCGAGTAGACTGTGCCTCATCCAACACTATTACAAACCTTTCCTTCTTCTTGTTAATCTCCTCCAGTAGGCCCGCCAGGCTCAGAGAGTCTTTGCCCCTCCACCTTATCTGGATAGATAAGCCCGTTATTCTTACCCCCCTTATCCCCTCCAAGAACCTTCTGAGCCTAGTTAAGGAGGACTCCATTGACTCGGTGAGCTTGGCCTCAAGGTCACTTCTCCTGGTGACTCCCCTCATATCAACGTATAATCCACTAAGCTCGCTAAGCAACACCTTCAGCAGGCTGGTCTTGCCTATACGCCTGATACCAAGCACGGATATAACGGGATAGCCTCGCTCAATTCCTCTATGCAGAAGATCGAGCTCCCGCTCCCTGTCGAAAAGGTCCTCGCGTCTCGTCTTCGGCCTGAGATCGAATAGTGCCATAGTTCCACTCCGGAACTAAGTTCCGCACCGGAACTAATAAATTTTACAACCAAAAGCCTCACCTTTCAATGCGTGATGAATAGAAACAGTTTTTCTTTAGAAGACGATTAGCTGGTAAGACCATGGTTGTTCCCAAGCGCGTGGATGCTGAAGCAGCAACTGCTAAGCAAATATATTATGTGTGCGGTCTTGCCACCCCGGTTGCCCTACAAATGATGGATAGAGCCCCGAATAAATAAGGGAAACTAGTAAAACCCCAAGAGAGCCATCGCCTCTTCGGGGGCAGGGGAGAGGTCAGACTTAACAATCACTAATCGAACACAAAGACCCGGCACAGCACGTAGTAGATCCCCCCTGCTACAAGCATGGTTATCATGGTTGAGCCAAGCCATGGAGCAAACCTTGATACAAGCGTATAGGCAACGAAGCCTGCTGCCCAAGCCATCACGCCGCTTATCCTCACAGGGGATGCCCCCTCCCCTATAAGCTCCTCGACGTCGTATTTGCCCCTCTTGATTACGTAGTAGTCTATAATCATTATTGTTGCTAGGGGGACGAAGGCTCCTCCTATGAGTAAAAGGAACCACTCGTACTCCTCCACTGGGAAGAAGAGGGCTAAAGCAGTGCCAGCAACCCCAACAGCCAGTACCTGCCTCCAAAGAGGCTCGCTCGGCCTAATGTTCTTAAAGCTAACGGCAGCTGAGTATATATCGAGGAACGTTGTTGTGGTGGTTGATAGCACGATTATGAGCATCGCTGGTACTCCAAGGCCAATGGTTGCTATGATTGATACAGGGTCCATTAAGCCAAGATAAGCATTCGTGTATGCGCCCACGAAGTAGAACAAGCTGCTTGATGCGAAGTAGCCGATAAACGTTGCTGAGAAGGCCCCGCCCCTGCTCAGCCTTGAGTAGTCAGCCACGAGAGGGACCCAGGACACGGGCATGGCTATGACCAGGTCCAAGGCAAGCGTGAATGGCAGCCCCTTATCACCGTAGCTCCAGTCCACCCCTCCGCCGGTCCTCAAGATAACAATTGTTAGCCAGCCCACCAATCCTAGGAGCAGCAACGCCGAGGCTTTCTCAAGCCAGCTCCAGCTCCTTGGCCCAGCGAGGGCCCAAACAGTGTTCAGAAAACCTATGGCAACTATGCATAGGTTAAGGCTAACGGGATGCCCTAGTGCTGAGAATATTGAGGCGAGGGCCCTGGCACCAACAATGTTCATAACAGCTGTCCAGCCGACCAGCTGGAGGTAGTTCAGCGCTGAGGCTAGATAGGAGCCCCTTAACCCGAGAGGCCTCCTAGCGAGAACCATTGTAGGAACCCCAACCCTATAGCCCTCGATGGCCACGAAGCCCATGAGGGCGTTGCCAACTATGTGGCCCACAATAATGATGATGAGGGCCTTGAGCAGAGAGACGCCCGGGACCAGAAGCGCGCCGGCCCAGAACTCGGCTATTGATATGCCCGCGCCGAACCACGTAGCTAGAAGGCTCCATGAGTCCATCGGCCTGGAACTGCTTGGAATGGGTTTGATGCCTGTAATCTCCTCATCGCTCATGGGCCTCTCACCGACTCCGCATTGCTCTGTTGGTTTAGCTGGCATTAAATAGGCCTTTAGCTAGGACCGCTCAGCGCTTCTTATAGTATAAGTTAATGCTTAGCTACACGAAAATTAAGTCTTGCGGTCATGCTCGCTACGTGATGAAGACGTACTCGTCGTCAGGGCTCATCCTGAAAAGCTCCGCGAAAGCCCCCCACTCCAGTATGGTTTTCACCGCTTCTGTGGTGTTGTATGGGTAGAACCTCTCAGCTATCTCCATGAACTCCTCTACAATTATTCTCTTCTTTCTTCTCAGAACCTTAATTATCGTTCTGAATGGCTCTATTTTGTCAATTATCTTCCTCATCCTCTCCTTAACTCTCTGCACATCGCCATCAACAATCTCCTTGCCAAGCTGGGTTAGCCTGACATTCCCGTTCTCCAAGACCTCAATCAAGCCGAGATGCGAGGCCACGTCTATAACGTGAGGAAGCAAATCGATCTTCTCCCCCAAAATGTCCCCAAGGTACATTGGGTCAACTGTGCCAGTTAAGTTGTTTATGACCTCGAGAAAACCTAGGACATGGTCTGGTTGAACAACGGGGGGAAGCACGTATGCGTGCTCACTATGAGACAATTCCTCGCTAACACCAATAAACGTCTCTTTTAGTAGAAACAACCTTAAAATTATTTCTGTTGCTCAGTATATAAACGTAATTATACCTAGTAGTAGACATGGCGATTCAATGCTTACGGCTGAAGTGGCATGGGAGCTTCTAGCGTCAACAGGGCTTAGCTTAGCGAGGATGGTTGCTTCCTACATAATCTCCTTCGTAGTAGCTGTCTTCACCGGCGTGGCCATGGCCAAGAACAAGTATGTTGAGGCCGTTATGCTGCCATTGCTAGATGTGCTGCAGTCTATACCCATACTTGGCTTCCTCCCAGCAGCGCTTGTCGTGTTCGTCAGGGTGCTGGGGCCAGCCGTTGGCGCTGAGCTAAGCGCCGTCTTCCTTCTCTTCACGAGCCTTGTCTGGAACATGATTTTCGGTGTCTACACATCCGTTAAATCGCTTGAGAGCTCGGTGGATGACTTGGCGAGGGTTTACAGGCTGCCTCTACTGCACCGGTACATGTACATCTACTTGCCGGCATCAAGGAACTCTGTAATCGCTAACAGCATTGTATCGTGGGCTGGGGGCTGGTTTTTCCTGACAAGCGCTGAGGTTCTATCAATAGGCAAGACCGAGTACAGCTTAAGGGGGCTTGGCTCATTCATAATCAAAACGTACGCGCAGGGCGACCAAACAGCTTACGTAGCCGGGCTAACCATGCTCTTCGCCGTTATTCTCCTATCATACCTGCTTTTGTGGAACCCGGTAGCCATGAAGTACACGCAGACAAAAGCTCTCGTAGGCTTCACCAGGGTGTACGAGGAGCTGGAAAAAGCTGTCTCAAGAATCCGGGGACTAATATGGGAGAGGCTATCCTCCGCATACAGCGTGATTAGGAGGAAGAAGGGGAGGCTGGCAGTAGCCATTCTCTTCCCCATTATCCTTGATGTAGCTAGCCTCAATAACATAGACCTTTCTACTACTAGCTGGCTGAGCGGGTCATGGATATACATAGAGGAGTTCTTAGTTAACCTGCCACTTACGGCCCTGAGGGTGTATGGAGTGATGGCGGCTGGACTCGCGCTAACAATCATTCTAGCGTACATATCGCACATGATGCCCAGGCTTAGCAAGGCAATAGTCATGCTGGGCGAGGTGTTATCTTCTATCCCAGCCATGATGTGGTGGCCCATCCTGTTGCCCGCTCTCGGGGGGTTCCCAACAGGAATCATGTTTTTTATCTATATGCAGGGCTCCATATGGTACGTTTTCTTTAACACGATTATTTTCGGCCTAACCCGCGTTACAAGGGAGCTCGATGAGCTATCGGAGATATACGGTGTAAGGGGGAGGCTGTATATAACGAAAATATTTATACCATCCATCATGCCAAGCATAGTTGCGGGGAGCATATCATCGTCAGGTGGCGCTTGGAATGCATCAATAGTAGCTGAGCACATTCGCCTCGGGGAACTAAACATTGATGTGGGCGGGGTTGGAAGCTTACTGAGCAGGTATGCGGAGATGGGTGATATGTACGGCGTGGTGTTAACATCGCTCCTCATGAGCGTAACTATAGTTGTTATCAACAAGCTTCTGTGGGCTAGGCTTGTAAGAAAAATAGGTGGCACATATGTCATTGAGTAGAGACATCGTCATCGAGGTAAAGGAGGTATCCAAGAGCTACGCAACAGGCGGCAGGGAAGTCGAGGTCTTAAGGAACATCAGCTTCGCCGCTGGAAGGGAGTTCGTCGCTGTTCTGGGCCCTAGCGGCTGTGGGAAGTCGACTTTGCTGAGAATAATAGCGGGGGTTGAGAAGCCGAGCAGAGGGGAGGTCGTCTTCCACCTTGACGGGAAGCCCTCTATTGGCTTCGTTTTCCAGTTCCCAACTCTTCTCCCATGGCTAACCGTTGAGGAAAACGTGCTACTGCCCCTGATGGCCAGAGGAATGAGCAAAAAGGAGGCGTTGGGCAACGCTTATAGAGCACTAAAGATTGTCGGGCTCTATGAGTTCAGGGACTTTTACCCAAACGAGCTCAGCGGGGGAATGAGGCAGAGAGTAAACTTAGCCCGCGCAATAGCCGTGAACCCGGACATCCTACTGATGGATGAGCCTTTCTCAAACCTTGACCCACTAACAGCGGAGAACCTGAGAAGCGAGATACTGGATATATGGTTATCATCACTGTTGCCCATAAAAACCATAATAATGGTTACCCATAACGTTGAGGAAGCAGTGCTGATGTCAGATAAAATCGTTGTTTTATCGCCGAGGCCGGCCACAGTAGTGAGGATAATAGAGAACACGCTTCCAAGGCCGCGGAGCAGAAAGGCAAGCGAAGTACAGGAGCTGGTAGATAAGGTATACGAGTACGTCAGCTAGTCATCCTTCTTGGAAAGCAAGGCTTTGAGCCTCAACCATCCACGAAACTCCTATTCCCAATCATGATTTACTCAGACTCTATGTTTACATTTCATTGACTATGCCTTTAGACCCTGGTGTAGACCTCCACTCCATGTTTCGCCGCTACTTCTCGTGCTTCTTTATTAATTAATTGAGTTATTATGACTAATCTTGGCTTTATTCCTGTACTCCTCTCGTATAATCTTCATTTTCTCCACAGCGTTGAGACATCCCAAATGGACTTGCCTTTACCTCTACTAATACATGTGCACTATTTTTAATCAGAACATCTACTTCTACCTGTGAAGGGCAGCCGTGAACCTCGCCTGCTTTATCATAGTAAAAAATTTTTATACAGTAAAAAATCACTACTATACACAAATTATATTAATAATTATATATACTTCAACGACTATTGATACATCTACGTGTTCGACGTTAGAATACTAAGTGGTTTATATGAGGCTTTGGTCTTTACATCCAATGTATTTAGATAAGGTTGGTTTGGTCGCACTATGGAGAGAGGGCTTATTAGCTAGACGCGTGCTTCAAGGTTTGACGCGGGGTTATAGAAATCATCCCCAACTCTACAGGTTCAAAATTTATGAAAAGCCCTTAGATCTCATTGATGCGTACTTATATCAGGTCTACCTGGAGGCTTCTAGGCGGGGCTACAAATTCGACATCTCGAAAATCAAGGTGATAGAGCTAATAGGCGTTGCATCAGTGACTCGTGGCCAACTCATATATGAGTACAAACACCTGCTCGGAAAACTAGAAAAACGCGATAAAAAATGGCTGGAAAAAATTAGAACAATTAAACCGGAGGAGTTACGCGCAAACCCTGTATTCAATGTAGTTGAAGGTGGAGTGGAAGAATGGGAGAAGAGAGCCTGGAAATATCCCAAAAAAAGGTTCTTCTTTGCTCAGGTCCATTAGATAGATAGATTGTGGTCAAAAGCCAAACAATGAGAAATGTAGTATTTTTAAGATTTCTCGCTCACGGTTGCTTTAGTAATCAATTTTTGTTTTTGGTTTTGAGGTTCATGCCAGCTTTCTCAATATATATATATATGGTTTATCTTTTCATCATCATCATCTACGCACTATGAGCCACTAACTGAGAACCTCTTAGAGAAGCTCTCTTCAGCAAAATATGATGCCTAGCTTAAAAAGGGGAAAATTAGAGAGGGGGATAAATACCTTAATGAGAAGTCTAGGCTAATGTGACATCACCTAAGGTTGTAGGTTTAGCGAAATGACATTAATACGCAACCTCATAGATGATTGAAGCACTGCTCCAGGTTCATGCTGACAAAGCCTATATTAGTGCTTCGTGTCGTTTGACTCAACAGCCACCTATAATACAGCACTAACCGCTTGTAAGTAGTAAGCGTAGCGGAAGTCCTTGTATGAGACACTTAAAAACTTGAATTGAAGAGAACGATCATCCAGGGACAAACTGTTTCAAGATATAATTTTGACAATGTTGATTAACTAGAGGTTTATCTACTTTGATGCAATAATTAAAAGCTTGTCTTCCTATCAAAATTATTATTTTGAGAGTTCTTGCTTTATTATGTATTTAGGTTGTTTAATGCACAGTGATTGAGATGGGCAATAAGGTTCTTAGCACTAAGGATTTTGAGCGTCTCTCGCTAAAGGAGGCCTTCGAATTGCTTGGTTCGAGGCCTAATGGGATAAGCGATGTGGAAGCGAAGAGGAGATTAATTGTTTATGGACTTAACGTTATTGAGGAAAAGAAGGAAAACCCTGTACTAGAGTTATTAAAGAAGTTCTGGGGACCTATGCCCTGGCTTCTAGAGATCGCAATAATACTCTCCCTCTTCATTGGACACGTTGTTGAAGCCGTTATAATTACGCTTCTTCTGGTCATTAATGCAGTTATAGGATTTCTTCATCATGAATCTAGTAGAAAAGTCCTGGAAATGCTGAAGTCTAAGCTGGCTCCTCGGGCTAAAGTTTTTAGAAATGGAGTCCTCAGAGACGTTGAGGCGGCTTTAATTGTTCCAGGTGACGTTATTGTCGTTGAACTCGGCGACGTTGTGCCGGCTGATTGCAAGGTTGTAGAGGGGGAGGTCTCGGTTGACCAATCGATTTTAACTGGAGAAAGCCTGCCAGTTGAAGTATCTTCTGGTGGAGTTATTTTCGCTGGGTCAATCATTAAGAGGGGAAGGGCCAGATGCCTCGTAGTAAACACAGGTAGGAACACCTATTTTGGTAAAACTGTGGAGCTTGTCAGAATAGCTAGACCGAGGTCACACACGGAGGAAGTAATGCTAGCAATAACGAAGTATTCGATGTTCACAGGAGTAATGGTGATGATAGCCGCGGACATATACATTTTCTTCTCAGGTTTAAAGAACGAAATCATCTCGATAATAACATTTGATTTAGCTATACTAATGGGATGCGTGCCGGTCGCTCTCCCAGCAGTTATGACAATAATGCAGGCCGCTGGAGCACGTGAACTAGCACAAAAAAGCGTCTTGGTAACAAGGCTAGATGCTGTTGAAGATGCCGCCTCAGTGGACATCCTCTGCCTGGATAAAACAGGTACAATTACAATGGGGTCTCTAGAGGTAAGCGAGGTAATACCAATCAGTGTAGGTAGTGAGAAAGAGGTCTTGGAGCTTGCTTTATACGCCTCACCAGAGGACTCGGAGAGCCCAATAGACATCGCGATAATCAAAAAAGCTAAAGAACTCGGTGTTACCAGGAGAGGAAAACAAATCTCACTAACGCCCTTCGACCCTTCAATTAAAAGGAGCGAGGGAGTCATCGAGCTAGGGGAGAAGAAAATAAGGATAGCTCTAGGAGCTCCACAAGTAATCATTAGTTTATGCAGAGAAACCCCGCAAGGCCTCGAGCAAGTACTAGTAAAACTCGCTGAAAGGGGGTTAAGAGCTCTTCTTGTTGCTTATGGCGAAGAAGGAAAGGCATTGACTGTGGCCGGGGTTATCGGTCTCTCTGATCCTCCAAGACCAGACTCGGCAGAGCTCATAAGCGAACTGAAAAAGCTGGGCATAAAGCCATTAATGTTAACTGGAGATAGCTTCCCAATAGCTAGGGAGACTGCAAAAAAAGTTGGAATCGGTGAAAAGGGATACCCACTTTTACGTATAAAGGAGAAGCTCGGGGAGATTGTAGAGAGCATTGATTTTATAGCAGAGGTTTACCCCGAAGATAAATACGCTGTCGTCAAGGCTCTTCAGGAGAAAGGACACATGGTTGGCATGACCGGTGACGGGGTAAATGATGCCCCAGCACTACGCCAAGCTGAGCTCGGTATAGCTGTTAGTGGAGCAACTGACATCGCCAAGAGGTCGGCCGGAGTAGTTCTTTTAGCCCCTGGACTAAGAGGAATAGTAGACGTTATAGATATTAGTAGAAGAGTTTTTCAAAGAGCCCTTACATGGATTTTAAATAAAATAGCAAAGGTCATACAGTTCACTCTTCTCCTACCACTTGGATTGTTGTGGCTACACTACGATGTGTTATCATTAATGGGTATGACACTACTTATATTTGCTAATGACTTCGCGACAATGTCTCTCTCAACAGATAATGCCTCGCCCTCGCTTAGTCCAAGAAAGTGGAGGATACAGAGCCTTTTTGTATCTTCACTAGTTGTGGGAATAGCATTACTCGTAGAGGCCATACTAGCTATATACATAGGACTCAGAGTATTCAACCTAAACATGAAACAAATGCAAACATTCACACTGCTCAACATGGTCTATATAAGCCAGTTCAGAGTCCTTATACTCAGAGAGAGAAATTACTTCTGGAGAAGTAAACCAGGTAAAATGCTCATAACATCTATAGTTGGCGTGATCATAGCCTATACGTTACTGGGAATATCAGGACTAATAATAGAGCCAGTTTCAGTCAACGCGGTGCTCTTCTCGCTGGCATACTCCACAATATTCACGCTAAGCATAGACCCCATAAAAGTACTTATGTTTAAGAAAATAGGTTTGATTAGCTAAATATTAGCCATCCATTCTCCGAGCCGTGGAACGAGTTTAACAGCGTCGGAGGCAAAATGTTCTTTAAGAATAGAGGCGCGGACCCCAAAACACCATATGGAGAGTATTACAAATAAATACAAATTACTAATAGGCTCAGCAAAGACACAGCTAATCCTACCAGGAATGATAATGCTCAGAAGATCTTCTTCAAACTACCGAAGCTCGAGAAGTAAAAACGAGCTCCCTAAATTCATATCAAGAGTCATCCAGATTTGGTGCAAGCTGACCTCCTTTTCGCCCTAAAGGGAGAGGGTTCTCGCTAAGGCATAGAGAAAGTAAGCTGAGCTACTATTGTTAAACTCATGTTAATGCATAAAAAACAAAAATTATCGTCTACACAATGTGTTATGATTTGAGGTATTAGTGCATGAAACGCGTAGGCGTTTTATTTGATTTTGATGGTACCTTAAGTCCCTTGAACGTGAGCCGAGATGATGCAAAGATTCGTGATGATGTTGCCGCGGTGCTCAAGGAGCTGGCTAAAAGGTATGTGCTTGGTGTGGCTAGTAGTAAGGATTGTAAATTCCTTTTAAGTAAGGCTCCGTTCTTTCATAGCTATGTTTGTGTTAATGGCTTAGAAATTCTAACTAACGAATATTTATTGCTTGACTCCGTAGTTATTGGAAAGAACTTGCTCAAGGCTATTGAAGATGTGTATTTTGACGCTAAGAGGTTGCAAAATGCGATTATTGAGGAGAAGAGGTCTTTACTGGGTTTTCTGTTGGGTATTAGTATTGATTGGAGGGGATATGGAAAACCGCCTGAGAATCTGAATAATGTGATTAAAACAGCTTCTTTTAAGGGATTACACATCGTTAGCTATAAGCACAATCCTTTCGTAGATATCTATGTGTCTAGAAAAAATAAAGGTGAAGCTGTTAAGATGCTGAAAGCTATACTTAACTTGGAAAAGCTCATATATGCGGGAGACGGGGAGAACGATATACCTGCATTTAAGGTAGCTGACATTGCTGTTTTGGTACGACATGAATTTAACCAGGAACTAGAGTTAGATGTAGATTATGAGGTTAAATTTGAAGAGCTGAGTAAATGGTTGGTTGACTATGTTGTTTCAGGTAGATTACCTTAGCTTGCTACGAGCAATAGGTTTTGGAGCTCTCACAATCCTAGTAGGTTATGTAGCGGGATTTCTAGTTAAACGATTTATTCGCTATGTTCTTGCAAAAGTGGGCTTTGATGAATGGTTTAAGAAGTTTGCCATAGGTAAAGCTATATTACGGAGTGGATATGTAGCTAGCGAGTTCTTCGGGCTCGTTGTTTCCTGGATCATATATATAACGGCTACGTTGTTAGCTGTGGCTATAGCTGCCGCAAATCTGGGTTTCACCGAGATTTCTGAACCTTTGTATCGCGTAGTCTCGGTATACGTGATAGGATTTGCCAAGGCCTTTGCAATATTGATTGTAGGCTATATACTTATAGATGCATTCATAGGGTACATATATAAAAGCACGGAATTGAGAAGCGAAGCATCGTTTTTAATGCCTGTTGCAGAGTACTTAAGAATACTATTTTACATAGCAGTACTGGTGTTTGCTTTAGAGCAAGGCGGTTTGAACGTCAGATCGCTATATATTTTGTTAACGCCCATTATATGGGGCTTGACAATAACTATGATTATAATAATACTAGCTAACTTAGTGCAGCAGGTCATTAAGAAATGAAGTTCTTTTCGGTAATGTACCAAACATCTTATAGTAAAGGACAAGAGCTAGTTGCACAGAGAATGGTTAAATGGGCTAAGCGGTTAAATTACGAGGCGTGGCTTATTACTAGCATATATCATGATGGCGAGGCTGTGATGCCTCTTGACAGAGTTTTGAAAAGCGAAGAAGGTTATTTGATGTTTGAAAAAGACCCTAAGATAGGTCTCCCGGTGATTAGGGTTGATAGCTTTAAAACCTTTTGGCCTCCCAGACGAATAATGTTTAGAGACTTCATTACAATTCTTAGAAGACTTGATGAAAAGCTAGGCATAGATTTTATAGTGACTCACTCAACTCTTTGGAACGGCCCCGAGGAGGTTTCTAGATGGGTTATATGGAAAAGGCTTATGATGAGTCTAGGTGAGGCCACTCGCACCACTATATATGGTCATATCTCGCACTACCAACCCCCAGACCCCACTAGATATGAGCCCGTTGAAAGAGCTTATAGAATGGCCTGGAATGCAACAGCGTTTCCCATGATTTTTAAGTCTGCTGATTTAGTAATATGTGTCACAGGCATTGAAGCTGAGGATATGATAAATCACGGTGCAAGGCCTGAGCAAATTCACATTTTTCCAGGTGGGCTAGACGATGACTTAGCAATGCTTATAGAGACCGCTAAACCAGCGGAGTTTTTAGAAAAATATAACATAAACAGAGATAGTTACGTGATTTCCTATTTAGGTACCATTGAGGAGAGAAAAAATCCATTAGCTATTGTTAAGGTAGCTAAGAAGCTAAGAAAACTGAGAAACGTGGTGTTTGTTATTGCAGGTAAACCTGGAGATCAGTGGCATGAAGTTGTTAGGGAGGCTAAAAGCCTAGAAAACGTAGTAATTACAGGCGAGCTAAGCGAAGAGATGAAGGCCTCCTTAATTAAAGCATCATACCTAAACATAATTATGTCCAAAATGGAGGCTTTGGGATTAACGCAAATAGAATTCATGTATGGAGGCGTCCCAGTAATAAGTAGTGGTACCTATGGTCAGAAATGGCTAATAACAAACAATGTTGACGGAATAATCGTTAATGGGCCTAACGATATTGAAGGCGCAGCTAAAGCAATTGAAGAGCTAATTAAAAATCCAAACAAAAGAGAGGAGATGTCCATTAATGCTCGCGAAAAAGCCTCCTCATTATTAATGTCCAAGCTCATGAAACAGCTCTTAAGTAAAGCTAAGACAATTTATGAAACCAGTAAAAAGCTGTAACATTGAACACGATGCTGAGAAATCGCTACACAGCTCGCTTACGCGTGAAAATCAGGCTTTCAAAGACGCATATAAATCGCATTTTGAGGTTCTTCCAGCGAAGACTATTAGACTCGATAACACTATTATGGATATGATGGTTTTACGGCAAAATACCTATCTGGGCCGGTCTATTCTAGGCGTCTCGGCCGTAGTCTCGGAGATTTGGTAGAGGTATATGAAGAGTTCAAGAAGGTGCTGGAAAGAGTAGAGCTACTAAACATGCCTGAGCCTCCTCCGAGAATGATTAGTGGAGAACCCGTTGCATGGCTTTTAGACACGTCTGCTGTTCGCACATTGATACACGAGCATGTATTAGAGGCGTTGAAGGGCAGAGTCGAAGACCCGGTTAGAATAATAGAGGGGCTAATGAGGGAGGGCTTATTACTGGAGACGGGGTACGGAGAAGTAGCGTACTTCGTAAGGAACTTCAAGCATAGATAGCAATTAAGGAGGAGGGCGGTATACATGGTTATCCAGCCATTCGAGAAGTATTGGAGCGACTATGATGAATGGTATGAAAAACACAGAGAACTATGTCTTAGTGAGCTCAAAGCAGTTGAAATCGCGTCTCGCGGGATTCCACGTCCATGGCTTGAAGTGGGTGTTGGAACCGGCAGATTTGCTGTTCCACTAGGTATAGACATTGGGGTAGATCCTTCAGACGCGATGCTGGCCATTGCAGCTCGTAGAGGCCTGAGAACTGTGAAGGCAAGAGGTTAAAACTTACCGTTTCCTAGCGGTTCATTTGGAGGAGTATTCATAATTATATCATTATGCTTCCTAGACAACCCAGTACAAGCGCTACACGAAGCAAGCAGAGTATTAACACCGACCGGTAGATTAGTGCTCGGATTTGTACCAGCGGATAGTACTTGGGGTTACTATTACCGCGAGCTGGCTAAAAGAGGACACAAGTTCTACAAATACGCTAATTTCTATACGTTCAACCAAGTCGAAGAACTGCTAGAAACCACAGAGTTTGAGTCAGAACTCTACGTGTCAACACTAGTGAGAAACAAACCAGGCACGCCAGAGATTCTTGAGGAACCCATCATAGGCCTTCACGATGATGCCGGCTTCATCCTCATTTTGGCACACAAATCCCTGTCGAGCTAGTCTTGGGTCTATCTATACCCTTGTGGCGTTTAGTTACCTTAGATAACTACATGTAGAAATGCTTGAACGTTCAACCTAGTATTGAGTGGCGATGTACATAGGCTTCTCCCCAGTGACGCCCGCCTTAATGAGCTCCAACATTAATCTAAATGTGACGGAAATTAGCGTTTCGATTTCTATAACCGTTTATATTTCCCACGTGAAATAGTGAACCCTCAGTAGTTGGATTGGTGCGGCGGCCGGGATTCGAACCCGGGATTTCCGGCGTGGCAGGCCGGCGTCCTAATCCAGGCTAGACGACCGCCGCTCCACTATTTTTTGGTTTATGTATTGATTAATAAGGGTTTTGTGCTTTATGCGTTATTGTTTTTTTCTTTTAAGAGCATATTTACTGTTGTCTGTTGACCGGTGGCTGGAGAGATTGACTGGCTGCTCGAGGATTCTTGTGAGGGGCCTTGTCCAGGGAGTTGGATTCAGGCCTTTCGTCTACAGGTTAGCGGTGAGCCTTGGAGCAAGGGGCTTCGTGAGGAACATCTCGGGCAGCAGCGTTGAGATTTGGGTGGAGGGCATCGATGCGGGGCTTTTCGTTGAGGAGCTTCACAGGAAGAAGCCGTGGGCAGCCATAATCAACGATGTTGATGTTGAGAGTGTTGAGTGCAGGGGGTACTCATCCTTCTTCATCGAGAAAAGCGCGGAGACCTACCACGGCCCAAGCATGATTCCACCAGACATAGCGATATGCGATGACTGCTTAAGGGAGATCGAGGACCCCCGCGACAGGAGGTACAGGTACCCGTTCAACAGCTGCGTTAAATGTGGGCCAAGGTACAGCATGATGTACTCGCCTCTCTATGACAGGGAGAACACCAGCATGAGGGATTTCCCGCTGTGCTCGAACTGCTTATCCGAGTACGGGGACCCAGCCAACGAGAGGAGGTTCCACGCACAGGGCATAAGCTGCCCGACCTGCGGGCCGAGGCTCTGGCTCGCTGATGAAAAGGGAGAAGCACTGGATACCGAGGACCCGATAAGAACAGCCGCCCGGCTGGTCAGGGAGGGATACATCGTCGCTGTCAAGGGGATCGGGGGCTTCCACATAGCCGCTGACCCGTTCAGCGATGACGTTGTCCTAAGGCTAAGGGAGAGGAAGAGGAGGCCGAGAAAGCCCTTCGCCGTCATGGCCTTCAACATCGAGTGGGCCAATAAGCTAGGGGTAATAGATAGTGAGGCCAGGGAGCTGCTGTTATCGCCACAGAGGCCTATAGTCCTTGTCCCCAAGAGAAGCGGTGCCATGAGCGAGCACGTAGCGCCCGGCCTCAGACACGTGGGGCTGTTCCTGCCCTACAGCGGCATTCACTACCTGCTGCTCAAGGAGCTCGGGGCATCGATAATGACGAGCGGAAACCCACATGGAGAAGCGATGGTCACAAGCAACCATGAGGCGCTCGCCAAGCTCAGAGGCATAGCTGACTACTTCCTTCTACACAACAGGAAGATCGTTAACAGGGTTGACGACAGCGTCCTGAGAAGAACGCTGGACACATACACATTCCTCAGGAGGGGGAGGGGCTACGCGCCCATGTGGCTTGAGCTGAGGTTCAAACTCAGAATGAAGGCCGTGGCCGTTGGAGCTGACCTGCAGAGCGCCGGCGCGGTTGGTTTCGACGACAAGGTCATACTCACACAGTTCATAGGGGACGTGGATGAGCCGAGCAACTACTCCGACCTAATCAAGTATATAGAGTTCCTGGCCTCGAACTACAAGCTAGACATAGGAGAAGCAGTTATCGTTGCCGACAAGCACCCGCGATACATAAGCAGAGTGGCGGCCCAGAAGCTAAGCGAGAAGCACGGCTCAGTCATAGCCGAGGTGCAGCACCACCACGCCCACCTAGCATCAGTTCTAGCTGAGATCGAAGGGGAGGACGCCAGCGCTGTGGGAATAGCTATTGATGGCATCGGCTACGGTGATAACGGGGAGATATGGGGAGGGGAGGTGATGGAGTTCAGCTTCACGGGCTACAGGAGAACGGGGAGCCTGCGGCCAATAAAGCTGACGGGGGGCGACAGGGACGTCGTCTACCCAGCGAGGGTCGCGTACTCAATAATGCTCGACTGCATGGGCGATGAGGCCCTGGGCAAAGCACTGCTGATAGGACTGGATAAGGCGCTTCCAGGGGGCATATTGGAGCTCGAGGTAATAGATAGGATGAGGAGGGCCGGGAGGTACATACACGCTTCAAGCATGGGCAGAGCGCTAGACGCTGCCTCGGTTGTCCTCGGCTTCTCGGCAACCAGAACGTATGAGGGGGAGCCAGCTATGATTCTCGAGGAGAACAGCAAGGAGGGGGGAGTAAGGCTTGAGGCGGAGATAAAAGACAGCAGGGTTGATGTCCCCTCCCTTCTCTGCGAGCTTGTGGACGGCTTGCTCAGAGGATTGGATAAAGGAGAGCTGGCCTACGCCTATCAGTATGCTCTTGGCAGAGCACTCGGCCAGCTGGCCGATAGCTATGACTACAAGTACGTGGTTGTCTCCGGCGGAGCCGCAGTCAACTCAATTATAGTTAAGGGGATAAGGGATGCGCTGAAAGACAAAAAGGTAGTTCTCCCTAGATACTCGCCCCCCGGCGATGGCGGGATAGCCGTTGGCCAAGCCATTATAGGGTCGCTCAGCATGGAATAAAAAGCACGCCTGGAATCTCGGAGAGCACGCGTAGCTTTTATACCGCTGAGCATTGTTTTTGCATACAGTGAAAGCAGCTTGAGAGATGTATTCTCGTTCTCCGCGGAGCTACACAGGCTTTACAGAGGAAAAATCGAGGTTATGCCGAAAGTGCCAATAACAAGCATTGAGGACTACTCGTACTGGTACACGCCAGGAGTAGCCGCTCCTAGCAGGAGAATAGCTGAGGAGGGGGAGGGATCCTCCCTTAACTACACGCTTAGGTGGAACTACGCTGCTGTCATCAGTGATGGTTCAAGGGTCCTTGGCCTAGGCGACATCGGGGCTGAGGCAGCCCTTCCGGTCATGGAGGGGAAGGCCCTTCTCTTCAAGTACCTGGGGGGAGTGGATGCTGTGCCACTGGTAATCAATGAGAAAAGCCCCGACGCCTTCGTAAACGTTGTGAAGAGCATACAGTACTCTTTCGGGGCAATTAACCTTGAGGACATAGAGTCGCCCAAGTGCTTCTACATCCTTGAGAGGCTGCAGGAGCAACTTGACGTGCCGGTCTGGCACGATGACCAGCAGGGAACAGCGCTAGTGGTCCTCGCGGCCCTGATAAACGCGCTGAAGCTCACCGGTAAGAAGATTAGTGATAGCAAGATTATCCTGTTCGGCGCGGGGGCAGCGAACATAGCTACTTACAGGTACCTCATAAGGGCTGGGGCTAGGCCAACCAGCATAGTTATGATTGACAGCAGAGGGGTGCTGCGCCCGGACCGAAACGACGCTGATGAGATGAGGAGGGAGAACCCCTACAAGTACAGGGTAGCAGTTGAGACAAGCCCCAGCGAAAAGACTGTTGAGGATGCATTTAGTGGAGCGGACGTAATTATTGCTGCCTCAAGGCCTGGCCCAGGGGTCATCAGGAAAGAGTGGATTAAGCTAATGAACAGCGACCCCATAGTCTTTGCCCTCGCTAACCCCGTCCCCGAGATACTTCCAGGCGAGGCCAGGGAGGCCGGGGCAAGAGTAATTGCCACGGGCAGAAGCGATTACCCAAACCAGGTTAACAATAGCCTCGGCTTCCCGGCCGTGTTCAGGGGGGTCTTGTCCGTCAGCGCTAGGAAAATGACTGACGAGATGTTCCTCGCCGCCGCGCATGCCATAGCCAGTTACACTGAGGAGACCGGGCTAAGCGAGAATAGGATAATAGCATCAATGACTGATGATGAGCTGTACGTAAGGGAGGCCCTCGCCGTAGCTGAGAAAGCAATGGAGCTAGGGCTCGCGAGGAGGAAAATTAGTAGAGGCGAGCTTGAGGATGAGATAAGACAGATGATTGAGAGGCCCAAGCGCTACATGAGGCTAGCGCTGGATAACAAGCTCATAAAGAAGCTCTACTAGAGTGCGCACAAATGAATAGCGCTGGGAACGCGCTTGAGGACCTCGTTTACAGGTTTATAGCCACGGTAGCCGTGGTCTTGCCCGACGATGTTAGCAACAAGCTACTTGAGCTAGCTAGAATGGAAAACAGCCCCTACGGAAAAATAATATACAACGCGGTTCTGAGGAACAACGAGCTAGCCCGTAGCAGGAAGCTCCCGTTGTGCCAGGACACTGGGACCCCGGAGTTCCAGGTGGCTTTTGGGGAGGGCTTCAAGCACAAGGAGGAGCTCCTCGCAGCTATTAGAAAAGCCGTTGCTAAAGCAACACTGAATGGCTTCCTGAGGCCCAACGCCGTTGACCCCGTGTACAACAAAAACACGGGGGATAACATGGGGAGAATCCTCCCCTGGATAGATGTGGAGCTCGTCCCGCGAAGCAGTGATGCTGTTGTTCAGCTTTACCTGGCCGGCGGGGGCTCAACGAGGGCTAGTGGCGCCGTTGTCGTGGACCCCGCTGATGGGTGGGAGGGGGTCTTCAGGTTCATCTTGGAGCTTATTGCTGAGAAAGGAATGTACACTTGCCCTCCCCTCATGGTTCTGGGCGTGGGCGTTGGGCCCACTATTAGCATTGCTACTAGGCTTTCCAAGAAGGCCCTGCTCAGGCCTCTTGGAGCGAGAAGCCCTGACCCATGGGTATCCGAGATGGAGCTTGCTCTCGAGAAAGCAATTAACAAGCTTGGCATAGGACCCCAGGGCCTTGGTGGGGCTGGGAGCGTTGGTGAGGTTCACATAGAGTATGGGGAAAGGCATCCCGCGAGCATGGCTGTGGCCGTTACTACTTCGTGCTGGGCCTTGAGGAAGGGCCAATTAATTATAAGAAATGACTACTCCTTTGATGTAACAACGCATAGAGGGGGACTAATAGATGCGTGATGAGCTTACCATTGAGGCTCCGGTAAAGAATAGAGGCATACTGGAGAATCTGAGGACGGGCGACGTAATCTATTTGTCCGGCCTCGTAGCCACGGCGAGGGACGAGGCTTACAGAAGAATAGCCCTTATGAACGAGGAGCCGCCCCTGAGCCTTGAGGGATGGGCTATCTTCCACGCAGGTCCAATAATGAAGCGCATGAACAACAAGTGGCAGTGCCTCTCCATTGGCCCGACAACGAGCATCAGGCTAGAGAGCTACAGCCCAAGCTTCATTGAGAGGACGGGTGTAAGCATAATTATAGGTAAGGGGGGAATGGGAAGAGGCACCGCTGAGGCATGTAGAAAGCACAGGGCCATCTATGCCGTCTTCCCCGGAGGATGCGGTGTTCTGGGCGCGAGCTTCGTAAAGGAGGTTATCGATGTGAAGTGGCTTGAGCTAGGCATTCCCGAGGCGATGTGGATACTGAGGGTTGAGAGGCTTGGCCCCCTCATAGTCACGATTGATGCTACAGGAAGGAACATGGCTGAGGAGGTTAAGTCAGAAGCAAAGAGTAGAATGAATGAGGCTCTTTCCACCATTAGAGAGGGTTTGACGAAGAAGCGGATGCATGAAGAGAAGCCCTAGAAGAAGCAGTCCTTGCCCGAGTGAACCTGCCTCCTTAGCTCCGCGTAGGCTTTTGATTGAAGCAGCTCTTCCAGGCTCACCAGTCTTTCATCAAGCCTCTCGTCCCATGGAACCCTTAGAATACACTTAAAGCTTGCCTGCATTGATAGCTCATCCCTGCCTCTATGCTTGTTTATGACCAGTATCTTCTCGCCCTTGTGCAGGCTGTTTATGTAGTCAAGGCTCCTGGAAACATTGGCTAAAGACACCTTGAAAGGCGTAGTGACGATTACCGGCCTAGAGATGCCCGTGTGCACGCCGCTCATAAGCTTGAGGAGCCTCAGCTGCTCATCATGTATGCCCGGAGGAGTATCTATAAGCACGACATCCACGTCTCTCCAGTTAGTTATCGCGAGCAACTCCAGAACAGCGTTCACCGAGTCCTTGTCCCTGGCTGGGAGGATCCCCCCCTCAGTGAATATCACCGGTGACGAGAGCCTTATGCCATCGTGGACCAAGGGGGGCACGTAGCCCTCGTCCTCCTCTACATCGACTTTTCGGTGCTCCAGGCCGTAAAGGTAGTGGAGTGATGGGTTAGATAAGTCGGTGTCGAGAACCCCGACCCTCAACCCGAGCTCACGTAGAGCTAGGCTCAGCATGACCGTCAGTGTGGATTTCCCCACCCCGCCCTTAACGCTCATGACGGGGTATACAGCCCTCACGCTTCTCAGCTGATGTTTAGCGCTCTCCACTCTTGGGTCAAGAATCATCTCTCCTTCTCCTCAATCACTATTCTGACTCCTCTCCCGGATAGGACATCGTATACCCTTGAGCCGCATTTAGGGCACTTAACTATAGCGTAAATGGCCTCGGGTAGGAAGTGGATAGTCTCCCTCTCCGAATCAGTTAGCCCGAGCTCATCCAGGCTCCACTCATAGCCGCAGGCAGAGCACCTGAAGCGGGCCTTCTCCCACTCAAAGACGTAATCAACTTCTCTGAGCCCCTGCTCCTCCAGATACATCTTCATGTACTCGCCCAGGACAACCTCGTCCACGTTCTGGAGCTCCCCAAGCACAACCCTTATCCTCGCTGGTGGCCCAGAGCTTTTGACATGCTTATCAATCTCGCGCACAATCCCAAGCGCTATGACGGATTCATGCATGGCTCAACAACCACTAGCATTGCAGGAAAATAACGGTGTTTTCTTTATATTTATGTATAACCATTATTGAGCTTAAGAGAAAAACGCAGAGGCCGGAGCCCATGCGTGACAAAGCTCTATTATCGGTTCTGTTCGCCGCGCTCCTAATCATATCAGCCCTCACCCCGCCTGCAACCGCCCAGCAACAAGTGCGTGTCTGGGGGGAGGCAGTGGTACCCGCACTAGCTGTTGCTCAGCTACCCAACGGGACAACAATTGGCACTGTTGGAGAGATAAGAGTGAGGGTCCTATATCCCGGTGAGGGCAAGGTCTACGTCAGCACAGAGCCCCTAAGCGATATAGATATGCAGGCATCAGTCAGGGCGGCGGTCATGATAGCCAGCTACTACGCCAGGGTGAACCCCCTTGACTACGACTTCCTGGTATCAATCATCACCGATTCTCCCCTGGTCGGAGGCCCCTCCGCTGGCTCAGCAATCACCGCCGCCGTCTACTCAGCGTTGACCCACAAGCAGCTCAACGCGAGCGTTGCATCAACTGGGATGATCCTCCCCGACGGCCTGATAGGGCCTGTTGGCGGCATCCCATACAAGGTCCAGGCAGCCATTAGTAAGGGGTACACCACTGTGCTGATACCTGTGGGGCAGTCATTATACAGCGAGACGAAGTACCAGACAGAGACTGTTGGCTCAGTCATAGTTACAAGGCCTGTTACCGTTACGTGGAACGTCACTGACGTGGCTCTTAAGCTCGGCGGGAGAGTGGTGGAGGCATCAACAGCGGTTGACGTGCTAAGGGAGTTCACGGGCGCCTACCCCCTGAAACTGACTTACGGCTCCCCGAGCCTGAGCGATGAGGAGCTGGAGCTAACTAGAAGGGAGTACTCCTTCTACCTTGACCAATCAGCTCAGATTAGAAGCGATGTTCAATCAAGGCTAGCAAGCGTTTCTTCGAGAACCATTAGGAGCACTATTCAGAGCTGGACTCAGAGCTCGGCTGACTTCTACACAAGAGCTATTGACAACTGGAGGGGCGGCTACTACTACGCCGGCCTGTCCTTCGCGTTCGTCTCAGCCTACCAGGCAATGATGGCGAAGTACCTCCTCGAGGCATCCTTGACGGCCAACCCCGCCGGCTACCTAAGCGGAATATACGATAACCTCACAGCAATGCTGAACAGCTACAAGGCCAGGTACAACGGGCTTATAAACACGAAAACCGGGTTCTCACTCGACAACCTATTCCTACTAGCTGAGATTCACTCTAGAATAAGGGATGCGGAGAACGTGCTCTCCTCAGCAAACCAGGCGATTGGGAATGGGGATATAGTTGATGCATCAGCTAACCTTGGCTATGCATGGGGGCGACTGAGGTCCCTGGAGTACTGGATAGGCCTTCTAAACCAGACTTTCTCAGGCATGATTACTAGTAGCCAAGTTGAGAGGCTTGCTTCATGGATTCTGAGCTACAGTTACTCGAGCGTTAGCTACGTTGATGCTCTCCAATCAAGCGTTGGTGCCAGCGCCGTTGATACATCAAGCTTCTACCAGTTGCTGGGGCTTGCCTCCTCTCTCCTCGCTGCCGGGGACTACCCTGGGGCCCTCGACCTATCCATGGATGTCCTGATGAGGTCATCCATAGCTCTACAATCACTTTTCTCCCTTAACATAACGAAAACAGTCAGTATTCTATCAGAGCACTCGAGGCTTATATTGGGGAACAGCGAATCACCGCCAATATCAGCTAGGATGTACCTGATGATGGCTGACTCCTTCGCATCGCAAAGCGACTACGAGTCAAGCCTAAGCTACTATGAAAGGGCACTCATCATTCTGTACGCATCAACGATGACAATAGCTAGGCAGGAGGAAACAACAACCATAACCACACAGCTTGGGAGCTCGTCAACAACTCAAACACAGCAAGGCACAACAACAACCCAGGCAACAACGCCCCAGCAAACGCAGACAAGCACAGAAACAACGGCTCAGCAAAACGCGACATCTACTCCCACAACCGCCCAGCCAGCCTTCACCAGCACGACCAGCCTCGTAGCGCTAACGGCAATAGTAGTTATAGCGCTCATTCTATTGGCAAACATCCTGAGGAGAACAAACGAGTAGAGAGAAATCAATAAAAAACCCAACTAAACAACTAAAATAAGGAAGAGCCGCCGTAGCTCAGCGGGTAGAGCGCCGGCCTTGTAAGCCGGAGGTCGCGGGTTCGAAACCCGCCGGCGGCTCAAAGCATATCTGTTCTGTTTACGTTCACTTCTGAAAACCTGTCCTTCAAAGTAAGGCTTTAAATCGTAAATAGACGCACTTAATACTTATGAAGCTTATCGAAACACTATTTATGTTTCAGGTAACAAATATTATATGTCCTACAAAAATAGGTGTTTATTGGTGCCTAGGCGCTGCTGTCATCGTTGGGGACGTGCTGGCGTTAGGATGAATGTTAGGAGCAGCATAAGTGTTGAAAATCTCTTCTACCTACCGGTAAGGCCTGTTAGAGAGTTATTCGTTGAAGATGCCGTGGAGCTTTATGACTATGAAGTCGAGGCATTCGCATTAATACACTATGAAGGTTTAACGACGGAAGAGGCTGCTACTAGAATGAATCTTTCTAAAACTACTTTTTGGCGCATATTGGAGCAGGCGAGGTCTAAGCTAGCGAAAGCATTAGTTGAGCACAAACCAATCAAAATAACTCCATTAGAAAAAGCTATTCAAGAGTAAATATTAGAATCATGAAACATGTTTCAGGATTTTACGATGAATATACCGAAAGAGTTATAAGTTTGCTTTGAAATATATTCTAAAATGGTGAGAGTAAAATGGCATGGTGGTACAAGCCGTATCCAGGTTTCGGTCCATGGAGCCATCTGCCCCCGCATCTGAGGCCTGGGTGGCTCTGGAGAGGTAGAGGCTGTTGGTGGCTCTGGTTCAGAGATTACCCTTCAACGCTACCTACGTCGCCATGGCTAAGTAGAGAAGACGAGATTAAGTATCTTGAAGAGCTGAAGAAATACATCTCAGAGGTCGTTCTAAAAGAAATTGATAAGAGGCTTGAGGAGCTCAAATCTGGCAAGTAGCTACAGAGAGCTCGCGCATCTTGGTACCAGTTTCCCTTTTTATCCTTAATTTAATTTGACGAATCAACAAATAGCTTGTCCGAGATGATTAATTAAAAGCTTATACGCAAGAAGATCCTTGTTTCAATGCTCAGCACTAACTATAAATAGACTTTATTTGCTAATTCAATGTTCAGTCATCTTTTGGAGGGCTAGCTGTTATGAAAAGCTACTTACACGGCCTTACATACGTGGAGGCAAAAGAATATTTTTTGAGGAGAAGCGCTGTCATTCTTCCAGTTGGCTCAGTTGAGCAGCATGGGCCGGCTAACCCTCTGGGCACAGATACACTAATAGCTGATGCATTAGCGAGGGAGGCCTCCATAAGAACGGGCGTCGTCTCACTCCCAGTTGTTCCCTTCGGCGTTAGCTTCCACCACATGGATTATCCCGGAACAATAACGGTCAGCGAGAGAGCTCTCGAAGCTTATCTCTTCGATATTATGGCTTCACTCAAGAGGTGGGGCGTGAAGAAAGTGTTGATTATTAATGGACACGGCGGAAATCTCCCAGTTCTCCAGATACTTGCCAGGAGGGCCAGGGAGGAGCTCGGCATCAAGGTTTTCATATATCAGTGGTGGACGAGCAGCTCTAGGATTTTATCCGAGCTTTTCGATGAGAGGGAGAGAGGCCACGCTGGAGCCGCTGAAACATCTCTAAACATGTATCTCCACCCAAGCCTAGTAAGAAATGATAAAGTGGTGGATGAGGCCCCGAGAACAAACGAGTCTATCTCCGGGCTGACTACGTTTCTATATACCTCAGAGCAGACCAAGAGCGGTGTCTTCGGCGTTCAGACAAGCGCGTCGGCTGATAGAGGGAAAGAGCTCTTCAAGAAACTAGTTGAGGACCTCGTCAGAATTATCGAGGTGCTGGAGAGAACAGAGTAGTTCCTCGACAACGTATGAATTGTTCTTAGATAATCAAACAACTATAATAAGCGTTGCTCTAACTTAACACTCGAGATATTGATTACTGGAAGAGAACGCATGTGGGCCAGGAGCCTCCATCCTACAACCAAATAATAAATCACGCTGACAGCTCAGAGTTGCTGAGGAAAGATAAACACGTCAAGCACCTCTTGAACTTAGCATGGGACCCCGAATTATTCGACAGAAAGCCTGAGGAGCTAGAAAAATCAGGATAGAGCTCTTCAGGGAATCCTTAAAGTTCTTCTCTGAGAAAAACTTTTTTTAAAAACGACAAGTTTTTCAGGAGATTAGGGCTTGACCCGGCTCAACTGATAAGGAGGACCTAATAAAACTAGCTGTTCCCTCGGAGCTTCTACATGGAGATTCTTACAAGAAGCTCTTGGTAAACTTTGATGAGGTGCCGGCTTTGTCCTCTCCTCTAGCGGCTCAACAAGCTCTGTTCCGGTGCGCGTCTACAGAACATACTTAGGGCTTACTCTATAAACAAGTTAAGAGCAAACTTGGTTGCACGTCGCGGTAGAGCTTGGAGAAAGGGATTAGAGAAACAATTGAGTGGTACAGAGAAAAATGTTGCCTCTAAATTGTTTTTGGGTTTCTGCAGGAATGGAATCACTAATAATGTGTCAGCCAAATATTCCTCTTATGCCGAAGTATCCTCCTATGACCTCACCTATGAAGTAAGTGGCTATAGCTGTGGCGAATAGAAGAGATGTTGTCTCCAGGAACTCCCTCCTGAAACCTTTATCCTGCAACACTGAGCCGTAGAAGGTGAAGCCTAGAACCATGAGAACGCCGGTGATGATGGATATCGCGAAGGCGTTACTCATTGACCTGAACACAAAGTAAGGAGCGGCTAACAGAACAACGGCTATTATGTAGGCCAGCCCAGTGTAAAGCGCTGATGTCACAGGGTTAGTCCGCAGCTCGTGCTTGGACTGGACATATGCAGCTGAGGCCATTGATATAGCCGCTGATATCCCGACAATCAGGCCAGCGATGCCTGTAATCAAGGTCGAGCTAGTCACCCCGAGGAAGCCTGCGTGAACGCCCGTTATCTCAACAATAGCATCGGCCAGGCCGAGGGCTATGAAGCCAACGTAGGAAACAAACTTCTCGTTTATCCCCTGCATATGCGTCTTCTCGTGAATCTCCTCGTCCTCGATTATTTTTTGTAGTGACTTCCTCAGCCTCTCATCACTAATCTTGCCTAGGAATCCCCTGTAGCTCTCAGTCACGCTTTTCTCATGTCTCTCGAGAAACTTGAGTGTGAAGGTCAGGCCGAGAAGCCTCCTCATCAGGACGAAGAGACGGGCTCTCCAGAGCTTAACCTCATCTACGCATTCTCCGCCAATGCTTCTCCAGAACTCGTAGTGCCCTTTCTCCTGAGCTGAGAACTCAAGCAGTATATTCCTATGAGCATCGTTCTTCTCAATATCGGCAAGCCTACGGTAAACCTCAGAGTCAAACAGCTCATCGGCACAGTATCTCCTCGCCTGTTGAGTTGATTGCTCATCAAAGCTAACGTGCTGCATGCGGAGCCTTCACCCTTAGCTAATGATAGCGGCTATGATCGTTAAAAATCCTCGTGCTTAAATAATCTTAGTATTAATCGAGCTATATTCTCAAGGCCTCAACGCTTGACCACTTATAGGCGTTCATTTCCTTCGGGCTCTCGGGCTTCCTAAACACAAATATGTGCTCGTGAGCCAATAGGAGAAAATCGTTTTTTCTTCTACGCCAAACAATGCTGCCCACCATGTTGTGCTGAACCTTTATTACGTGTTCCCTGAGTATGAAGCCCCTCTCCAGGAAAACCTTCATGACCATGAAGCCGAGAGGCACGATGTGCTTCTTGGTTCTCGTATCGCCAACCATTATTGCGAGTGTCCTGCCGGGCTTCAGAACCCTGTAGAGCTCTGACGCAACTGCTCTCATGCTCTCTATGTAGTCCTTTATGCCCAGGCCACTCAGGTCGCCCTCGATGTCTGATGTGCCACTGTACTTTATTATGTTTGTGTATGGAGGATGGGTAGCTATCAAATCAACGCTGTTATCATCAATTTTGTCAAGGAATCTCGCGTCACCGTGGAAAAGCCTCACGTTTTTGTAGGGAGGTTCATCGCTTATTTTGAAATCTAGCCTTGACCAAGCCAGGATGACTGATTCGTAATTAATGTCGACACCTATGCATCTTCTTCCCAGAAGCCTGCACTCAATAATGGTTGTGCCGCTCCCCATGAAAGGGTCGAGGACGAGTTCTCCCTCCTTGCTGTAGAGCAATATGAGGTTCCTGGCAACCTGCGGGGCCCAGTTACCCCTGTACCTGTTGTTGTGCTTGTGAGTCGCCCAGTCACCCCTCTTGGGGAAACTCCACACGGTTGTTTTCTCGAGCTCAAAGTCTTGTGGCTCAAGGTGCCTCGATGGCTTTACATCTAAGCTCAGCTCAATCTTCCCTATAACTACCTTTCTCCTGGTCTCCTTGTACTCGAGGTAGTCACCGTACGTTACCTCCGTCATTCTCCTCTGTAACGGCACGTGTAGCTCGGGAATAGCTACGGGCTCAACGCTGAGAAACCTGTTTTCCGAGTCGATAATCAATCGTATCTCCGCTTAATCCTGCGTAATAGATGAGTTTTTAAAGCGGGAGACGCTGGTTTAGAGTAGTGTGATTATAGGTAGAAGTGATTATCAATGAAGCTAGGCATCATAGTGAACCCTATCGCTGGCCTCGGCGGCCCGCTGGGGCTTGGAGGCTCTGATGGTCTTTCATGGCTTGCTGAGCAGGGCGTGAAGGGGCCTAGCTACAAGAGGGCTGTGAGCTACCTCTCATTCCTCAGGGAGGCTCTTATCTCTAAGGAAGAGGGGCTGGTGGAAATTTTTGCTGGCGAAGGGTTATACGGGCACCAAAGCTTGGCTGAGGCACGCATTGAGCCTGATGTCATAGTTGAGTGTAGGAGTAGCGCCAATCTTTGCTCAAGGGAGCTATCGGTCAAAATGGCTGACGAGGGCGTGGACTTAATCATTTTCTTTGGCGGTGACGGCACAGCGTTCGATGTAGCTTTGGGAAGCAACAATAAAGTTCCAATCGTAGGCGTCCCCGCTGGAACCAAGATGTACAACCCTGTTTTCGTTCTAAGCGAGCATCACTTGCTGGAGCTTCTATCGCTGTTCATCGAGGGGGAAACAGAAATTATTGAGAAGGAGGTTTTCCTCGTGGATGAAGAGCTTCTTCAAAAAGGAGTCTACAAGATTATAGACAAAACCACCTGCAAGACTGTTCATAGCGAGAGGAAAATGTTGTTCCAAGACTCAAAGGACCTTGCATCGACCATTGATGAAGAGGAGCTCATGGGAATCGCTAAATTTCTCGAGGAGGAATACGGTTTTCCTCTGAAGGGCTCATGGATTATTGGTCCTGGAAGAACGCTCCAAAAAATAGTTGGTTTCTACGGATTTACGAAGGGTTTCCTAGGCTTCATGGGCATATCTGATGGCAAGGTTGTTTGTCATCCATGCTCATCAAGTGATTTGGCCAGAATACTAACGGAAAAGGAGGACGCGAGGATCCTCCTCTCGCCCATCGGCGGAAGTGGGTTTCTTGTAGGGAGGGGGAACAAGGAGCTCACGCCAAGGGTCTTGAGGCTTATTGGAGATAAGAGCAGAATATTGATTGTGTCTACTAAGGATAAGCTGAGGAGAATTAAGTATATGCTCGTCGATACTGGGGATGCCTTTACTGACTCCTTGCTGGAGGGGTACACCCGAGTTATTGTTGGGTATTACGAGGAAATGGTTGCAAAAGTTTTAAGCAGTTCGAAAACAGATAAGAATTGATATAGTGAAACCGCTATTTGTAGCAACGGTTACTCCTAAACAATTACTCCCGGTGCTTATGGTTGGCACGCTCACCCAGCAGAAACAAGAAGCTGACTGAGTACATAGTGGGCAGCAGCGCTGATAAGGCTGGCAAGAAGCCCTCTAAACCCGAGAAAAGCACGCCTGTAGCCAAACAAGAGCCTGAGAGCGGGAAAAACGGCTCATCCATTGACTTCCTATTCACTAAGGAGGAGGCCAGAAGAGCCATAGAAGCGGGGATCGAGGATAAAACAGACGGTATGTTAAGAAACGGGAAGCAAGAAACAGTGATTCAGGATAAGACGAGCAACACGCAGGTATCGGTTGTGTCTAGCGGGCAGGAAAAAGCGCCTCGACAAGCTATCCCCGAGGAAGAGAGCATATACCTATGGTTCTTCAGAGCGGATAACGCGTATCTCCAGGGAACGCTTATAGGAGCATACTACGATCCCGATAGAAACAAAGCTGTTCTTGTCTTCATGAATGACAAAGCGGAGATACTGTATTGGTACGACAAGAAGAACCACAAGCCATACTTCATTGTGAGGGAAGACCAAAGGGAAATCATGAGGAGAATACCCCCCGATCTGCAGGAGAAAATAGTGAACATCGAGTCAGTAGTTAAGCACAATGCTTTGTACAACAGGAAGGATATGTACACCAAGGTTGTTGTCAGCGACCCATTAGCCGTAAGAGAGCTTAGAAAGTACTTCGATGAAACCTGGGAGAGCAACATCAAGTACTACCAGAATTACATATACGATAATGGGCTAATACCCGGTTTAACGTACGTTGTTAACGGCTCAAGCATCGCCCCCCTCAAGAGAGAGGATGACTACGCGGGAGCTGTTCCCGAGGAAATTTTTGAGCCCAGCCTAAGAGGTCTTGCTAGGCACTTCATACAGGTTCTAGAGGAGCCCGCCCAGGTGCCCCGCATCCTGTCGATAGACGTCGAGGTCTATTCGCCAATAACAACGAGGATGCCTGACCCGAAGAAAGCCCCGTACCCAATACTGAGCGTCGCTGTTATGGGAAGCGATGGTAGGAAAGAGGTCCACGTCGTCGCGTACCCCCTCATGAGCTCCTTCAAGCCTAGGGAAAGGGAGTTCAGGCTCGTCGTACATGACTCGGAGATAAGTCTACTGCAACACATCTTCTCCTTACTAACGAAGTACACCGTTATAGTATCCTACAACGGCGATAACTTCGATTTGCCTTACCTCAGGAACCGCGCCTTAGCTCTTGGCTTCAGGGAGTACGAGATACCGATAACGCCCGAGCAGGACTACTACACGTTCAAGGGAGCAATACACATTGATTTGTACAAGGTCTTTGATAACAAGGCCCTCAAGACCTACGCCTACGGTGGAACATACAGGGAGAATACCCTCGACGCCGTCGCCAGCGCTATCCTCGGCGTTGGGAAAATAAAGCTGGAGCTCCCGGTAAGCCAGCTCAGCCTCGAGGAGCTTGCCGAGTACAACTTCCGCGATGCTAATATAACGTTCAAGCTCATCGAGTGGAAGAACTATCTAACATGGAAACTTGTTGTGGCTCTAGCCAGGCTTTCCAAGACCGGCATAGAGGATTTAACTAGAACACAGATTAGCAACTGGATTAAAAACATGCTTTACTGGGAGCACAGAAGAAGAAACATCATTATCCCAACAAAAGATGACCTCCTTAAGCAGAAGGGGGAAACAAAAAGCAGAGCTATAATCAAGGGAAAGAAATACATGGGGGCAGTGGTCCTAGACCCCCCGATAGGCGTGTTCTTCAATGTAGCCGTGCTCGACTTCGCCAGCCTGTACCCATCAATAATGAAGGTCTGGAACCTCAGCTACGAAACCGTTAATCCTCTCTTCCCGTGCAAGGATGTGAGGGTTGTCCCGGAGGTAGAGCACAAGGTTTGCTTTGACCAGCCCGGGCTTTCATCACAAATAATCAGTTTGCTGAGAGACCTGAGAGTAAAAGTGTACAAAAAGAAGAGCAAGCAACAGGGAATAAGCCAGATGGAGAAAGAGTGGTACGACGTTGTTCAGGCATCACTCAAGGTGTTCCTGAACGCTAGCTACGGCGTGTTCGGGAGCGAGGCTTTCGCTCTCTACACCCCAGCGGTAGCTGAGAGTGTAACCGCGATAGGTAGAGATACGATTAAGAAGACCTTGAAGATAGCATCGGAGAACGGGTTGCTTGTTCTATACGGAGATACTGATAGCATGTTTGTCTGGTCGCCGCCCAAGGAGGCTATCGACAAGCTCGTCGCAATAATAGAGAAAGAGTTTAAGCTTGACCTCGAGTTAGACAAGGTTTTCAGGTTTATAGCTTTCAGTGGGTTAAAGAAGAACTATCTGGGAGTAACTCAAAGCGGCGAGGTCGTAATCAAGGGGTTGCTTGGCAAAAAGAGAAACCAGCCGGAGTTCGTGAAACAGGCATTCAAGGATGTAATAGAGATATTCTCAAGGATAAATAACCCAGACGAGTTCGAGCACGGGAAACAAGTTATCATAGAAAAGATAAAAGAGGTCTACAGAAAGCTTAAGTACAAGGAATACATGCTTGACGAGCTCGCCTTCAACGTCATGATTAACAAGCCTCTTAACGAGTACAAGGATGTTACCCCGCAACACATCAAGGCAGCATTGATGCTGGAGGCAATGGGGAAAAAGCTCGGTAAGGGAGACATAATAAGTTACATCAAGGTTAAGGGAAAAGACGGCGTCAAGCCCATCGAGCTAGCGAAGCTAACCGATATAGATTTAGCTAAGTACATAGAAACTGTTAAGTCAACGTTCGAGCAAATACTCGAAGCCCTTAACGTTGAGTGGAAGGAGATAGAGGGGTTTGCTCGTATAGAAAGCTTTTTCTGAAGGCTACCTTTCTACTGAAAGCCTCGCTCTTCAGGGCGGGGAGGAGGTCAGTTTTCTACAATGTCTACATCATAGCTATCTAGATAAACAGGCTCCCCTCCCAAAACAGCTACGTTTCTCTCCAGCCTAAGCCCATATCTCCCTGGGAAGTACAAGCCAGGCTCGATCGTGAAGACATTGCCATCAGCCAATACATCGTTGCTGGTGGGAGAGAGGTAGGGAGGCTCGTGGACCTCCACGCCTAGGCCGTGCCCAAGCCTGTGAACGAAGAAGCTCGCTAAGCCGTGCTTGCTTAGGTAGTTCCTCGCAACATCATCGATAAATGATGCTTTCCGGCCGGGCTTAACATTGCTGAAGGCCTCCTCAACTGCTTTCTTGATAACTGAGTAGTTCTCCCTCAACTTGCTATCTACTGGGCCAAGCACAAAAACCCTTGTCAAGTCACCGAAGTAGTTGTTATAGGTGAGAGAGATGTCGATGACAACTACGTCGCCTCTCCTGATTTTCCTAGCCGACCTTTCATGGTGAGGTATAGCTGAGTTCTCGCCAGCCTGAACAGCTGAGAAGAAGACCTCGTCTGCCCCGAGCTCCATTCCCCAGTTAACGATAAGCGAGCTAAGCATAGCTTCCGTCAAGCCTGGCTCAAGGCTGGCCTCTATTTTTCTGTAAACCTCGTCTAGTATGTTAATAGCTCTTCTTATGTTCTCTATCTCGTTCTTCCTCTTCACGTATCTTCTCCTCAATAAGTCGTCAGTTATGCCCACTAGCCTAATCTCGCCTATCGCTCTGCACAACATCCTGTATACCCTTAGGGAAACCGTTTCATCGAAACCGACTTTGCCGCTCTCTATTCCAAGGGACCCCGCTAAGCTAGCTAATAGCTTCTCTATGTCAGCTCCATCCTCATAGACAACCACTTTTCCTCCGGAGGCCTCAAAGCGATGTAGCTTTTCCTTATCAAGCTTGGGAGCTACAAGAACGTGCTCCTCGCCGTTGGAGACAAGGAACATTGGTCTCTCAAAGGTTTTTATGTTAACCCCGGTTAAGTAAACGAGGTTAGGCGAGTTATGTAGAACCAAGCCCGTTAAGCCTAACTCGGTTATCACTTCCTTTATAACATCTAGGTTAGTTATGTTGTCTCACCTATTGACTCCATATTCGTTTATGAATTTAGTTTAAATTAACATATTATTGCTTAAAAAATCTCTTAGCCTGAAAGGCCGAGGATGTAGCCCTCGTACTCCTCTCTCCAGCTATGATACTTTACCCATGCCCTATCATCACTGCGTGTTTGAAGCCACTCGTTACTCTTGCTTAAGCCAGACAAGCCCTTAACAAAGGCAGGCACTCCTCTCTCGAGCCCAACCGAGTACCCTCCCTCCAATAAAACGATTATTGGCTTGTCCTTACCTATGCTACGGATGTAGCTACCCAAATTGTAGTATGAAATCTCGGTTAGCCTCAGGTTAGCGAGACCATCATTCAAGAAAGCATCGAAGCCAGCGCTTACAACGATGTAATCGAAGGAAAACCTCTGTAGATACAGGTCCATTCTACTCAGAACATCCTCAATTATGTCATCAGAGGCCCCTGGAGGAAGAATGATATTGAGCTTCGTGCCTCTGGCCTCTCCCTCACCAGTCTGGTCAGGCCAGCCTGTGCCTGGGTAAAGCGTTCCCGGATGCTGATGTATATCTAGGTGAATGACTTTCTTGTCCGTGTAAAATATCTCCTGGGTACCGTTTCCATGGTGAGAGTCGAAATCTAACATGAAGACGTTTCCTTTTTGGCTGAGAAGCTTAGCCACAATCGCCGCGTTGTTGAATATGCAGAATCCCAAGCTATTGCTGCCCATAGCCACGCCGTTAATCCCGGCGTGATGCCCCGGGGGCCTAACTAGAAGAAAAGCTGTTATCTTCTCTCCATTAAGTGCTCTCTCGGCAAAGCACACTGAGCATCCGAGGGCTCTCTTGATGGCTTGCTCAGAGCCTGTTGAAAGGTATGTGTCCTCGTCAAGCCATGTTGGCGCGTCCCTTAGCTTACGTAGTATGTAGCTAACATAGCTATCAGAATGCACTGTTACCGCTGCATCCCTTATATCGGCACTACATTCACAACCAGTCAACATGTAGTCAAGCCCATTGCTTCTCAGCCCCCTAATTATCAGCTCAAGCCTCTTGGGGTTCTCGGGGTGATAGCTGGGGGGCTCGTGCTTCATGAAATCATCGCTGAAGACAATCATCATGAAACATACACCTCTAAACAAAGTATTCATTTATGATGATACACCGTGAGTTAATACTTTTTTCTCAAGAACAGCTAACGATAACACGCGTTATTAGCGACCAATACCCAGGGGTATTATCTTTGATTACAAATAATTTTGGTATTACTAGAACAAATGGTTTATATACCTAGTCGACCACAATATATAGTTGGGCGGCCACGCCTCAAAGGTCATAGTTAAGTGAAACACGGAAACCCCACGGAAAGCCTCTCGAAGCACATGTTGCTCGGGAGGCTTTCCGATCAACTTGCCTGCAGCTAGTCTGCAGGCAGGTAGTGGGGGAACTGTGTTTCGCTTAACTATGGCCAGAGCCATGCAGATACCACGTTGCTGGGGGACCAGCCCCCCAGTCCCCTGGCAGCGTGGCGGGGGGTGTCTGCATGGCTCAGTGGTGTGGCCGCCCATTTTAGTTATTGACAACCGTTCTTTTCCTGTGATGAGTGGAAGTTAGTTTTTATTATAGGTATTTTTACAATATCGTTTTTGCAAGAGGTGATTTTAGTTTTGATTTTAAACCAAGACTTTGTTGCCGTGATTGCTGACTGGGATGCCGATGGTGCTGTCTCAGCTGCTATAATTACTTATACACAGCTCCATGATGGTTTTCCTCTTGATGGGAAAAGAACCATTATTTATTACCCAACTGGGGCCAGGGAGGTTGCTCACTTCAACAAGAAATATGAGGGCTGCGCGGGAGCATTCGTTATTCTTGATATACCGTTAACCAGTGAGCTTAAAGCTCTACTTAATAAAGTGTTCAATGAGTGCAAGGATAGCAAAGTTGTATACGTCGATCATCACCCAATAACCTTTGAGAAAATAGGTAGCCTTATGGATAAGTTCTACATTATTGGAATGAATATGAGGAAGCCCACCAGTTACCAGCTAGTCGAGATACTGGAGAAAAGAGGATTAAAGATTCCACAGAAACTGAAGCTTTACGCGGAGGCGGTTAAGATAATAGAGCTCGGCAAAAGGCCTGGAGAGGACTTAGCCAAGATAGTTGAGCTGGTAGCATCCATAAGCAGGGCCCTCAAGCTCGAGCACAAGCCCGATTTCTGGGAGAAAATGGTTAAGTGGATGAGCAACCCTCTGCCGATCCCACTTAGCAAGGACGACCTCGAGATACTTGAGAGAGTGAAGAAGGAGGTTGCAGAGAAAGACAAGGAAATAGAGAAAGCAGCTGTTGACCTAGCAATAACCGCTGAGAAGGTGGGGGTCTTCAAGTTCATAGACGCTAGGAAAAAGTGGAAGAGGAGAGGGGTAACAAGCCTGGCCACAAGGATAAGCAGAAACCTAAGGGCCCCGGTAGCGCTGCTGGCTAACCTTGGAAACTCATCAATCCTCGTCATAAAGACAAGGAACAACTCAGCGATGATAATCGGCAACTCCTTGGTGGAGGAGGGGCTAGCCATTGATGTTGGTGGTCACGGGATGATAGCTGTCGTTAAGCTCAAAAACGATTTTGATTTGAAGAAGCTTAAGGAAGTGCTGATAAGGTACTCCAAGCTAGCTGATTAACCGTTTTTTAGCTCACCCCCATCACTATACTCAAATATATATTTTCTGAAAATGAATTATCCAAGATAAGACTTGTTGGGAGGTTGCCGAGTTTGAGCAAAAACCTGGAGGAGCTAAGAGAAAAGCTGGAGTCATTGTTAAGAAAGGTTGATTTCACCCCTGTTTACTGGAAAGACGGGAAGGTAGTATGGTTGGACGTGACGCTTCTCCCATGGGAGGAGGTCTACAGGGAAACAAGAGATGTCAGCAGGCTTGCTGAGGCCATAAAAAACCTTGAGATAAGAGGGGCGCCCGCCATCGGAGTTGCGGCCGGGCTAGGTGTAGCTATGGCTGTTTACAACGCTTCGGGCTCAGTCAACGAGCTCAAGAGCGAGGGTTTAAAGGCTGTATCAATACTGAGGAGCACCAGGCCCACCGCATACAACTTGTTCTATGCTCTGGATAGAATGGAGAGGGTAATAAGAGCGTATGAGGGCTCTTCCCCCAGTGAGCTGAAAGAAGAGGTGCTGGGCGAGGCGCTATCAATAATGATTGAGGACCTAGAAGCTAATTTAAAAATGGGGGAGATTGGAAGCGAGCTGATTACCGATGGCGAAACTGTACTGACTCATTGCAACACTGGCTCACTAGCCACGTCAGGATTAGGCACAGCTCTCGGAATTATTAAGACGGCGTGGAGGAAGGGAAAGAGCATAAGAGTAATAGCAACCGAGACCAGGCCTCTTCTCCAGGGAGCAAGGCTGACGGCGTGGGAGCTTAAGAAGGCGGGCATTCCCTTCAAGCTTGTAACGGACAACATGGTTGGTTACCTGTTCTACGAGGGCTTGGTGGACAGAGTTATAGTTGGGGCTGATAGAATAACTATTGATGGCTACGTAGCTAACAAGATAGGGACTTACACCATAGCAACCGTTGCCTGGAGGCACGGGAAGCCTTTTCACGTAGCTGCGCCCACAAGCACTATTCACCCAGTTTCCTACAAGGAAAAAAAGATAGTTATTGAGCATAGAAACCCCGCTGAGGTCACCACTATTCTTGGTAGGCTGGAGATAGCTCCCAAGGGCACCGAGGCTCTTAACCCAGCATTCGATGTTACACCCCCGGAGCTTGTAACCTCGATAATAACTGAGAAGGGGGTAGCCTGGCCTCCATACATCGATAGCTTAAGGAGAATTATTGGTTCTCAATAAAAGGATGATTGATACCAGTATGAATAGAACTTTAGTTTTCTCAATCTCTTTTTATCGGTGAGTATGGGAACCAAGGCTATGCCGGTTAAGAAGCCTCCTATGTGGGCCCAGAAGGCGATGCCCGTCGAAACGGTTGTCAAGGAGAAAATGCCCATTACTAGCTGGTATATGAACCACACAATTATGAACAGCGCCGCCGGTACTCTGAGAACTACTGGTATCCAGAAGAAAAAGCTCACGGTTCTAACCATTCCGCCCGGGTACATAACCAGGTAGGCCCCAAGCACTCCGCTTATAGCGCCGCTGGCACCAACAGCCGGTATGACCCATGGATTCGCTGTTGATAACCCCCTGTTTAGCAGTGACTCCGGCGGCAGAACGCTTATGCTAACTATGTGGAAAACCACTGCTCCCAGGCCACTAAGAAGGTAGAAAACAAGGTATCTGAGCCTGCCCATAGCTGCTTCTATGTTGTCTCCGAAGACGTATAGGTAAAGCATGTTTCCGAGAAGGTGAGCGAGACCAGCGTGTATAAACATAGATGTGAATATGCTCCAGAGCCTCTCTCCGTTAACCACGAATATGGGGATCATTCCTAGCCTGTACACAATTTCATCGTAGGATGTTGCCCCAGGCAGAAGTATGTCTGGCCTAAATACCATTAATATGTAAACAGCTATGTTGAGGAGAATCAGTATGTTGTTAACAAAGGTTCTCTCGATACGTATGTTCTCGTCTCCAGCTGGAATCATTGCTTATCTTCACCAACGATTTCTATGAAAACCTCGTCTCCATCCTTCAAGCCAAGCTCACCGCGGAGGTAGGCTGGCGAGACCACCTCGATAACTTTGGGTGGGTGATGCGTCCTCGATGGAACAATGATTGCGCATGGCACATACCCATTAACGCTGCATTTAATAGCCTTGACGCTACCGTAAGTTCTCCTCCCATTACTAAAGCTGGGGATGTAAATATTAGCTATCTTCTCAATGAACAGCCTATCGTAAGGAGAATCCTTATCTAGCTCGACGTTAAGAGTGCCGGGATAAGCGGATTGCCCAAGTATCTCCTTTATCTTATCGGAGTAGTATGGAAGACTAACGTAGAAGCCGCCCTCGCCTAGGCCACTGATAACCCTTCCCTTAAGAATAATCTTCCTGGGGCCGTTGAGGATGCTATTTATTCTTTCTCCGAGAATCTTCAGGTAGGAGGATCCTTGCTCAGTTAGCAAAACATATTCTCCTTTCCCGCCTATTCGCCTTTCTATTAAGCCTTCGTTCTCCAGCTCCTGCAGAATTCTGCTAACGGTTTGCTGGCTAACCCCTGCCTTATCGGCCACCTCTTTCTGCTTGATTCTCGATTGCGAACCATTACTAAAGACGAATACCAGGAACACTATTTTCTTGAGTGTTTCGTAGTCAATGTTTTCCTCCCTGCTCATTTGCCCAGCACCTCTTAGTTATCAGGTCAGCAATTTTCATGGGGTAAAGGCTTCCTCCATGCCTCTCAATAATGGATTTAACGATGCTTATAGATGTTTCCAGTGATACCCCGTGCCCAGACGAGACATACAACTTCTCGATGTGAGACCTTACGCTCATTCCGATGATCTCTCCCTTATCAATCACGATGCATGTATCATCCCGCTCATTTCTGCACTGCTCCTCGCCAACCAACAACTTTCTTGCTACGCCGATAGTCGGGACGGATAACAAAACACCGAAGTACGTCGCTATACCTGCTCTTCTAGGATGACTATAGCCATGGCCATTAATCATCACTACATCAGGCTTGTTCTCAACCAGCCCATATACGGCCACAAGAGGATTTATCTCTCTAAGAAAAAAGTACCCAGGAACATAGGGAGCCTTGACATCGATCAGCGTTGCCTTAGCCTCAACGATCTCGCCCCTCTCAAGATTATAAACAGCCACAGCTGATAACGCCTTGCTCTTTTTATAAGAAACATCGAGTGCTGCCACAAGCTTTGGGTTGCTAACAAAGTCTTGGTTGAAAACAGCTTTTTTCCTCGTCTCCTCCTGTATAGCCTTGGCTACGGAGTAATCAATCATGATTAATTTTCCATGCTAACTGATGCTTTTCTCCTCGATTACCTCTTCCTTGGGCTCGCCTCTAATAGGTATGGATATAACATCGATGGCTCCGCCGCTAAGCGCGTCTCTCTTAAGGGAGCTTTTAATAGCGCTTATAACAAGCTTCTTCGCCTCCTCTAAGCTGAGGTCCTTCGAGTAGCCCTCCTCCAATACTCCATAAGCTATTGGGGCCCCGGAGCCAATAGCAGCGTACTCATCAGCAAGAGTGGACCCCAGGCTGTCAAGAACAATTATCTTCGGCTCTACATCTACGCCCGCCACTATTACCTCGCTTGTAACCGGATAAAACTTCTGCGAGTACAGAACAGTAGACAAGAGCTTAGCTATACCCTCAGTGGACATCTCCGTCTTAGCAACCAGCCTGTAGTACCTCAGCTCTTCCTGCAGAAGCTTGAGTATGCTTTGTGCATCCGCTATAATCCCGGAGAACCCTACTGCAACCCTGTCAGTCAGCAAATGAACCTTCTTCGCCCCTCTGCTAAGAATAAGCGTCCCATAGGTAACCTTTCTATCACCGCTAATCACTACCCCGTCCCTAGCCTTAACGGAAACTATCGTTGCTCCGCTCTCACTCATTTCAGCCAACCTCAATAAATCTAAAACCACGAAAAAATAATATACTTGCCTATTATATATCAGGAACCTCAGGTTTCTTTTAAGACGGTTCTGAGAACCGAGTCTACGGCTATTAAGACGTACAGCTGGTTCGTTACCGGGTCGAAATCGCTTTTCACGTAATGAGGCTTTACGCCCTGCTTAATTAGCCTAAAGTTTACTTCCTTGAATAAATCAATTTCAACGCCAGTATACATAGCTAAAACCCTGAACTTGTCGAGGTTCTCTGCCGGCGCCACACTGAAATCCATGGCTACGCTAAGTACTCCTTGCCTTAGGAGTAGATACTGAAGGAGAAGAGCTGGAGCCTCCATTGATGGTGAGTAAAGTATTGCTACTGGTTGCTTGCTACTTAATATGTCATGGATAAACGAGGAGATATCTCTGCATATGGGCTCCAAGTACTCCTGTAGGCCACTTAGGCTTTTTACCTCCTCTATTAGCCTTTTCATCCTCATATCTGTTCTGCCGGTTATCTTCGCCGCTGATTTAATAGCTGTTTTCAATGCTAGGTACACGTACTCGCTTATGCCCATCGCCGAGGGGGGAATCAGGGACCTATCCTTCTCTATCTTTTTTATAGTTAAGTCATCGGGCTTGTATGGAACAACCACCACGTAGTCCGTGTTCATTATGTTCAGGGCATCCATTGTTCTGAGAAGCTCGCTTCTCTCCCACGCTGAGCCAACGAGGAGAACAACGCCTCCTGCATCATCTATGTATGGTAGATAGTGATACGCTAAATGAGAGGCGGATTTCAAGTAGTACTCTTTCTCGGGAGCAAGTATGGAGAGAGATAGAAAAATTGATTTTGCCGGAATCACGCCCATACCAGTATAGCTAAAAATAACTTTGGCGTGCCGAGAAATAAAATCCGCTAGGTAATCGCTTTTTTCTTCCAGCCATTCCTCCTTGGTACTGATGTTCTCGAGAACCCGTGATATCACATCAATGCTGTCTTCAAGCTCTGACAACAGGAGCACTCCCCAGCTTCAGGCTCAGCTGGTAACTCTTTTACAACAATCCTTAATATCTCTCTGGCTTTCGAAACGTTAGCGTTCATTATTCTAACGACTTCCTCCGCTGTCACCGGGTGCTCAGCCCACACATCATAGTCCGTTACCATCGCTAGCGTAGCATAGCATATCTGCGCCTCGCATGCCAGGTTGACCTCGGGGACAAGGGTCATGCCGACTATGTCTGCCTTGAACACTTCCTTCCACACTCTGCTCTCAGCTCTAGTGCTGAACCTAGGTCCCTCGATGCACACGTATGTTCCTTTCCCATGAACAGACACCCCTAATCTTCTTGCCGCATCTATAAGCCTTTTTCTCAGGCACTCGCAGAAGGGGTCCGCCATGCTGACATGCGCGACAACGCCCTCATCAAAAAACGTGTACTCTCTCTTCTTGGTCATATCAATGAACTGGTCAGGGACAACGAAGTGTCCAGGAGCTATGTCTTCTCTTAAACTACCCACAGCGCTGACAGATATAATCCACTTAACTCCGAGGCTAGCGAGAGCGTATATGTTTGCCCTGTAGTTTATTCTATGAGGAGGTATCCTGTGGCCTCTTCCATGCCTCGGTAGAAAAGCAACCTTTCTACCAGCCATCTCACCAACGGTTATGTAGTCGCTGGGCTGACCATATGGGGTATAGACCTTTACTTGAACGGGGTTAACAACGAAGTCGGGGTCGTACAGGCCGCTTCCACCTATAATTCCAATCTCGGCTTTTGCTTCTGGAATAGAGATTTTCAGAGCCATCACGACGGCACCTCTATACATTATTAACTCTTCTCAAAATAAATTTACAACTGAAAGCCTCGCTCTTCAGGGCGGGATGAGAAGAAAAGCTTTTAAGCTTTTCTTGTTTTAATCGAGAACTGTGGTTGCCCCTAAGCACGTGGATGCGGGGGAGCGCAACTACTCATACAAACAATGATGGGGGGATCTCTGGCCACCCCGACTGCCCCGCAGATGACAGATGTAGCCCCGAATAGATGCGGGGAACCAGTGAACCCCCTAAAGGGAACCATCGCCCATTTAGGGCGGGGAGGAGGTCAGCATATAGGGTTACGTGTTCTAACGCCCTATACTTAATTAAAAATATAGATACATCCCTGTCTTATTTTGAATGAAGATAAATTATGCTTTAATACTAGTAAATATCATGTATAAAAATGGTCTTGAGCTATGCCCAAGATACCCGTTAAACTAGTAACGTGGAACGACGTTGTTGATTGGAGTAAAAAGCTGGCAAGAAAAATAATAGACTCCGGGTATCAGCCAGACGTAATCATAGGAATAGCTAGAGGAGGGGTCACGCCTGCGAGGCTTTTATGCGATTACCTGGGCGTTATGGATTTATTAACAATAAAGGTTGAACACTGGGTTGAAACAGCTGGCCACCTCGAAGACGCGATTGTGAAGTATCCATTTACGGCTAACTTGGAGAAAAAGAAGGTTCTTCTCGTAGATGATATATGCGATACTGGTCGCAGCATAATTGTTAGCAAGGAATACATAGAGAGGAACAACAAGCCCGAGCAACTAAAAGTAGCAACGATGCAGTACATAAAGCCCGTGGCTAAGTTCGTCCCTGATTACTACGTCGATGAAGTCGTTGATTGGGTATGGTATCTCTACCCATGGAACCAGATGGAGGATACCATTAATCTAATCAAGAAAATTCTCCAGGAAAAGCCCTTGGTGCCAAGAACAATTGACGACCTAAAAACACTATTCAGGGAGTCCTATGGAATAGAACCCCCAATTGATGTCGAAGAAGCCGTGAAGGAGGGTGTACGGAGAGGAATATTCATATACCTCGATGGAAAAGTAAGATTAACGGAAAGATACTTTATGCCCTAATTGTTGCATCGATGATGAATCCTCGGTCAGAGCCAAGATGAAGACCCGTGTGAGGTCTGAGTCCTGTTTTAATCTGTGAAGCACTTTCTCTAAGAAAGAACTATGGTAGTAACTCGCCAGTTCTCTTTACCTTATCCTCGATTTCTTTTATTAAGCTCTGAGCATAACTTTCGATATCTTCTTTATGCTTCTTGATTAGGTGTAGGTATATGCTCTTGCGCGTGGCAAAAACCCTGCCGCAGAACATGCATTCAAACCCGTTTTGTTTCTCTTTAGCTATGCCTGATACCCTCTCGCGAAAATAATTATCAAGGAAGCTCAGAGAGGGGGGCAACAGGGGTTTAGTATCGAAATCGCTCTTTGTCTGCTTTAAATGAATTTTGAGCAGTGTGATTATGTACTTAGTGAACCAGCTTGACTCATTCTCCATTACTTACTACCAGTTCGTTAATAGCTCTGTTTAGTATATGAGCGATGAACGAGGAGTAGACCTTATGAACTGGTCTGCCTTTTCTAGATGCTTCCTCAGCCAGAATACCAAGTGTTTTTCTGTATTCATTCAACAATCCCAATTCGTTGAAGAACATCTCCAGTAACTCGTTAGCAGCTTCTTTCTCCTCATCGAGAACATCGTCCTTGAATGGAAGAGATAGGAGCAGGTATAACCCGTCTTCCCCGATCTTCTCCACTACATCCTCAAGGCCTATCTTTGCTTTCTCGTATATTAGTTGGTAAAGCTCATAGCTATAAGTAAATGGACCTGCTCTGGCTACCCATTCATTAAATAAAACCACAGAGTAGCCATCGAATATCCCTGAGATAGAGAAGTTAAGGCTCTCTATGCTTATTGCATCTACAAGTGCTGTAACCAGCGATTCATCGGAAACCGTGCTTAACTTGTAGCTAGCGATAAAGCCAGTTTCCAAATCATTATGGAAGATTATTGTGTCATCGCTCATAGCTATCTTCCACTGATTATTTCGGGGTGCAATAATATTAAAAAGAACAAAACGAGTATTACCAATAGAAAGTCTTAAAAATAAATGCTCATGCTCGAGAATGCTTCGTCAATCCAGTTTAAATGTGTATGCATAGAATCGATTATTGTTGAATTAATCTGTGTTGCAAATATCCTCTAGCTTATGAAGGCCTTTCAGTTCTGGGAATGCCCGATCACGCTGGCTTCTCGAGTTTTTCTCTAAGCTCTTTAGTGACACTCCTGCTAAGTAGCTCGTCCTTGTCCCATAACGTAATCTCTACGTCCTTTATCTGTATAGAGTCCCCCGAAGTAACTATCTTACCCGAGATATCTACGACTAGGTCCTTGGGCACCCCCAGCCTATCTATGAGAATTTGATAAAGAGTTTTGTTAAGGTTAGTTACGTACTCGTTGACTTTCTTTGGGTTAAGAACCTTGCTTTTGTAGTGCTCCCTCAGCGCGGCGTTGACAACCCTTCTAAGCTTGATAGCATATCCGCTCGCCCTAACCGGCCCCGTCTTGAAGCTTATCTCGTTTGGTAATTGTTGTTCTCCTTCTACACTCATTTTTCACACCAAATATATATTATGTACTGATATTATATATGTTTTTACCTCCCACTTAAGCCCTTGGCCCACCCACAGCAAGCAGCTCTCTTGCTTAATTCTTAAGGATATATTCATTATGCTCCAAAAACAATAATTCCAGAAACAGAGATTTGCTTTGATTAAAGGGAATTGGTATTGAGCATCACCTCTCTTAGGAAGGAAAGGAGACTTAAGATTCAGGCCACTCATAGTTTATATCTAACCCTATCGTCATACATAAAGCCCGGTGCTCTCCATAGATTCACCACGAGTTTAGAGAGATACGACAACCTAATGCTTTTTGTCTCGGCGTATGGAGCAATAATTGATGAGGTAATAAACTTCGGCGATTTATTAAGCAGAGGTAGAAAAGCTGTTGGTGATTTTCCTTTATCCATTGTGCTTTCTAGCATAAAGAGCGTTATGTACACGTACGCCTCCGGCCTTGAGGAGAGGCTTATACCACCTCTTCTTTTAGCCTCAATTGCCGATATCCTGCACTACTTAGTCAAAAATGAGCTTGGAGGCGAACAGCTCTACATATATTCTTCATTCACCAACGAGAATGCAAGGGAGTTCTTCGAGTTTTTAAAGGCATTCGATAGAGAAGCTAAAATTATTCTGAACAGAAAAGGCTATAATGAATCAAATGTCTCCGACGCCTCACTACTTGAGCTAATAAATGCGTTAGCCGCTGAGAAAAGAAGAGACTACGAGTACCTTCTGAAAGCGCAGGTCAGCGAGTGCTTATCGGAGGCCGAGAGGAGATACATGAATGGCGAGACACTTAACAACACGGCGGTAAGCGGATTTATCAGTATACTTTTAAACGATGAGAAAATAAGTAGTAGCATTAAGAGTGGGCTACTGGCAGCTATGAAGGAGGGAGGAATGAAAACTAAGGAGGGAGGAAAAGCGTTGCTCGAAATTGATAGGCAACTACAAGCTCAAGGAATAGATACTAATGACAACCTCATACCTCTCCTGAAGTGCATTAACAGACTGCTAATAAAGTAGAGTTAAGGAGGCCCTCTGAGAATGTGTAGATTCATAGCCATGCACGGATACATAGATGAGGCTAGCCAAGATGCTTTTGGAATAGCTCTTGAATCCCTCGTGGATGCCGCCCGCGTCGATAAGTACTCAGATTTCAAATCACATGATGATGGGTGGGGATTCTCTGTTTTCACAGATAAAAGCGCCTTGCTATACAAATCGATAAGACCAATATGGAGCGATGAAGACGGGCTACGAAAGCTCCGCCAAATTTTCTCATTGTTAAATAAGCGAAGGGCAAGCATAGTTATTCATACTAGAAAAGCTTCAAGCAACACGCCAAGAGAGGTTCTCGATGCGCATCCATTTGTGTTCAGGCTTGCTGATGGAAACCTTTTCTCCTTTGCTCATAATGGAGCGTTCAACCTATCCATACTGGGCTACACGTCTGATAACCAAATGCTCAGTAGAAGCGATTCCTACATCTACGCTAAGGAAGTGCTAAGCAAAGCTACTTACAGAGGTATTCTCCAAGCTATCCGAAAATCCATTGAGGTGGGCATGGTAAAATCAGCTATGAACATCGCCATCTCGATAAAAACACCAACAGAACTAGCCACAATAGCTGTTAATTACTACTTGAGTAATAAGCCATTATACTACGATATGTATTACCTTAAAGTTAATGATTTGTACATGATTGGCTCATCGACGAATATGGAAAAAACTGCTGAGGACCTGCAAGAAGCAAAGCTGGAAAAACTGGGTAATCACGGGGTCATGGTATGCAGAGAAACGTGCTCCAAATGCACAGTTGAGAGAATAGATTACTGCAACTCCATTCTGTAGAGAGGAAAGCTAAGCTAAAAAGCTCGTTGCAACAGGGACAGACATGGAGTGCAGAGTTAGAGAGTTCGACGTCACAATGCTTAACGACATACGAAGAATAGAGCTCGAGAGCTTCCCGGATTATCCTTACGACGACATAATTTTCCTCACTCTTCATTACTATCAACCCGAGCTCTTCATAGTAGCCGAGTGTGATGGAAAAATAGTTGGTTATGCCTGCGGGTTCATCTCTAAGAGAGGCTGTGGGCATCTAGCATCAATAGCTGTGGATAAACAGTACAGGAGAAAAGGTATTGGGAGCCTGCTCCTAGCAAGCTTTGAGGAAAAAGTCATAGCTCTCGGCTCAAGATGCGTTGAGCTGGAGGTCTCCGAAGACAATATCGATGCAATTAGGTTCTATGAGAAGCATGGATATAAGTTTGTTAAGACGCTTTCCAGATACTACCCGGATGGAAAAAACGCTTTGTTCATGAGGAAAACCATGGTAAGCTAGACATCATCCCAGTCAAGAGCAAATTTTTCAGCGGTCTCCTCGAGAATGCTCTTCATCAGCCTAGCGTTTTCCAGCATCCAGTGGTTGTTATTAAAGAACACATAGATCGCCCTTGGCTTGAATCCCACAATTTCATCCACTATCTCTCTAAGCTCATTCTCGGTGTATTCGTGGAAATACCACGATGTTCTGCCATGCAGTCTAAGGTAGACTACTTTTTTACAGCAAACATAGTATTTGAAGCCCGGCGCATCGACTGAGACCGGTATTGCCTCGCCGAGCTCCTCGCATAGCTTTTCCTTATCAAACGAAAACCACGAGGGATGCCTGAACTCAACGGCTATTCTACCATCAACCCCCGCTTTCTCGACGAAGGACTTAAGCCTGGAGAGCGATTTTTCCGAGTAAGAGTAGCTTGGCGGTAACTGGAGAAGATAATAGTCTATTTTCTCATCGAGAGGCGCAAAAATCTCCCTGAACCTTCCCCAGAAAACGACCGCTTTATCCGATAGTCTCGCGTAGTGCGTTATATATCTGTGTATTTTCACTGCCCACCTGATGTAACCAGATTTTCTTGCCCATGAAACAACCTGGTTTCTGAAGGGCAATCTATAAAAAGACGCGTTTAGCTCAACAGCGTTAAGACCTGACCCTCTCGCATACCAATCAAACGTGCCTTCAAGGTTCCAGTCGTAGAGCCAGCCCGAGGTGCCAACAAATATTTTTATCGAAGTCAATTACTGTTTACCTTCAACGCTTCTCAGGAACTCGAGGGCTAGCTCGGGATGCTCCTCCGGCTTAACGTTTTTTATAACCCTTAGGATTCTTCCGGAGGAATCAATTATGAACGTTACTCTCTCGGCCGATGTCCCCCTTTCTCTGAGAACACCGTAGAGAGATGAAACTTTCTTCTCCTTATCCGAAAGCAATATGTAGGTTAACCCTAGTTTGCTCCTGAACTTCTCCTGCGAACCTGGATTGTCAACGCTTATGCCCACAACCCGCGCCGATAGCTTCTCGAACTCGAATACTAGCTCCTGGAATCTAGCTGCTTCTCTGGTACAGCCAGGGGTGTTTGCTTTAGGGAAGAAGAATAAAACGAGGTATTTTTGTTTGCCAAGCTCCTCGTACAGTTTAAATGTCTTTCCATCAGAAGACTCAAGTGTAAAATCAGGAGCGGATTCGCCCTCTCTTAACAAGCAGTTCCTCCTCCAAATCTATTTTGTCTGGACATCAAAAATGCTTTTTCATTATAAAGCTAAATTCAGCAGGAAGTAGTGTACTCGCGCTCGTGATAAACCAATGGTTTTGAGAAATCCCTTACAATACCGTCAATGACTTCGCCTACAACGACTATGTGGTCACCAATATCCCATATCCCTCTCTTTTCCAAGATGACATATGCTTGTGAATCCTTGATTACGGGCACGTCATTTATCAGGACATAACCTACCGAGCTTAGTTTTTCCAGAGCGGGGACTCTCTCTGCCATCTTCCTGGCAATCCACTCTTGTCCTTCAACGAGAATGGATATAGCGAATGACTTTGCTTCTCTCATTACCTTTTCGCTGTTCGTTCCCTTCTCGACTCCCACCATGAAGAGAGGTGGATTTAGGCTTAGAGAAGTAACGCTACTAGCCGTGAACCCCGCAAAGCTTTCACCGGCCTTCGCTGTCACAATGAAGACTGGCTGAGCCACCTTTCTCATGAACTTCTTGAGTAATTCTTTTCTCTCATGGTCATCCATGCAGGAACACCTCCTCTCTTTTTCTAATATTTGAGAGCCTGTATTTTTTAGTATATACTATAAGCTATGCTGTTAATGACATCTTTTTTATGCCTTCGTGAAACTAGCTTCTTCACATGGTTTAGGATTGTTGATATTGCTTCCCTGCCGTCATCGCTACGATTATTCTTCTTTGTACCGATGCTTCGCCTCGTCTTGATGCTTAGCTAGTAGGGAGGGCAACTATTCCTGGCTCTGTGCTTTATCGCTAAGCACCCGGCATACATAGACTTAAATGTTTGTCATCCAGTGGGCTATAGGTGTTAAGAAGATTCTATGAGATTTGAAAACAAGTATCAAGAGAGACGGACTGCCCAGTGATGAGTGGGGGCCCGACGACATGTAGGGAAAAGCTTGAAGCAGTGAAAACTATCAAGCCGTATAAACTTACTCGAGAGCTGAATCTCTAGACATACAGATATAAAATCATGAAAATAGAATAATTGCTAGCGTGATGATTCTTTATGGAGAGCTTTGCTGAGGACGCTAGAAGAAAAAGAATGGCTATAGAAACAACGCGTGATATAAAGTACAAGTTCGTTGTTCTAAGCGGGAAGGGGGGAGTTGGTAAAAGCCTCGTAAGCGCTAACCTTGCTCTAGCATTCTCCTTGATAGGGTACTCCGGTAGAGTAGGACTTCTCGACGCCGATATACATGGAGCAACCGTCCCATTATACCTCGGCTTAACCGACGCCAAGGTCTCGGTAAACAACAACAAAATACTGCCGGTTACGGGCCCTGGGGGGATCCGGGTCTTCAGCATATCTTTTCTGCTCGAGAAAGAGGACCTCCCCGTAATTTGGAGAGGACCTTTGAAAACAAAGTTCATAGAGCAATCCCTAGCTGATGTTGATTGGAGCGGTGTTGATGTACTCATTGTTGACACTCCGCCGGGAACTGGCGATGAGCCTATGGCCGTCGTTCGCTCCATAAATAAGATTACTGGAGCTGTTCTTGTAACCACGCCCGCTGAGCTCAGCATTTATGAGCTGGAGAAAACGCTGTTATTCCTCAAAGAGGTTGGGGTTAAGCCTCTCGGAGTAATAGAGAACATGAGCTACGTTGATTGTGGTGGAGAGAAGATAAGGATATTCGGTCCACCCATCGATGAGTTCGCCAGGCAAGCTCGGCTAGAGGTTCTTGGATACATACCTATCGACCCGCTAATAGGTGAGCCGCGGAGCGATGGCGAGCCCTACATTCTCCGTTACCCAGAAAGCCCGTTATCACAGCTTTTCGTTAAGATTGCTAAGAGGCTACTGGAGCTAGCTGGCTGAGCAGGTATTTCCGATTAATTTATTTTCCCTTGATAAGACAAACTACTGTGAATTGTTTTGAAACGGTGGCCAGCTTTGTGCACGGAGTGGTTAAAGGAGATTGACTCGAAAGCTCTTCACGGCACAACAACCGTCGGTCTAGTAACAAAAGACGCTGTTGTCCTAGCAGCTGATAAAAGAGCGACGGCTGGGACTTTTATTGCCCATAGGCAAACCAAGAAAATAATTCTCGTTGATTCTAGACTAGCCATAACGACGGCTGGGCTTGTCGCTGATGCCCAAGTTCTAGCCGACTATCTCTCTAACCAGATTAGGTACTACACGATGGTCAGCAAGCACCCCTTCACCGTTAAGGCAGCAGCATCATTCCTCTCAGCCATTCTATACAGCTACAAGTTCTTCCCATTCATAGTTCAGCTACTAGTAGGAGGATACGACACCGCTCCCAGGCTATACAGCCTAGACTGGTTCGGAAGCGTGTTAGAGGAGAAGTACACCGCCACTGGCAGCGGCTCCCCAATAGCTCTAGGCGTGATAGAGGATGGGTACAGAGAAGACCTTAGCGTCGAGGAAGCACGACAACTAGCTGTCAGAGCGGTAAGAATGGCACTGAGAAGGGACTCAGCAACGGGAGACGGCATAGACAGCGTCGTTATAACCAGGGATGGAGCAAAAACATATTTTGACCCTCCCTGAAAATCTATTATTTCCCATTGATTAATAACATATATTCCGGCTCTCAATGATAAATGAAAAGCTTTGTTCCCGGTTGCATATCAAAGCAATATTTTTATAAGTAGGTTTAGCACTATCTAAGATTGAATATTATTCTGCGAATCGCAGGGGCTTCTATCATACAAGCCCCTTTTCTACTATCATCGGTCTTTCGCAACAATTAAGCGTGGTGGAAAAAGAGCTTTGACAGTTCAGACCAGTAAGAAAAAAGAGCAATCAGTTGCCGAGAGGATAAGGAAAACCATATTATCCCTTGTCCCTCCCGAGGCCAAAATCACGACGATAGAGTTTGAGGGCCCAGAGATAGCTATTTACGTAGCTAATCCAAAGGTTCTCATGGAGCAGACAGGAGTAATAAAGGAAATAGCAAAGAACCTCAGAAAAAGAGTGGTGGTCAGAACAGACCCATCAATAAGAATGAACCCGGAGGACGCGAAAAGAGTAATCCTGGAAATTGTACCGAGGGAAGCCGAAATAAAAGCGATGGAGTTCGACGATGTTCTAGGAGACGTTGTTATTAAGGCCGAAAAGCCCGGGCTTGTTATTGGTAAGATGGGCGTCATACGAAAAGAAATAATCTTGAGAACGGGCTGGAGACCAAACGTTATTAGAGCGCCACCCACATCATCTAAGATTCTTGACGGCATATTAGCACAGCTAATAGATGAGAGTAGCTACAGAAGAAGCGTTCTGAGAGAAATAGGGGAGAGGATACATAGACCCATAATCCTTGGGGAAGGCAGAGTAAAAATTACTCCACTGGGAGGCTTCAGGGAGGTTGGGAGGTCAGCTATTCTCGTTGAAACCCCTGAAAGCAAGATACTGCTTGACGCTGGCGCGAGCCCGGGCTCCCTTGGTTTCCCAGGAGCCGCCCCAAGGTTCGATATAGATGAATTCAAGCTGGAGGAGCTAGATGCAGTCATCATAAGCCACGCGCATCTCGACCACTGCGGCATGCTTCCTCTACTATTCAAGTATGGATACGAAGGACCAGTGTATACAACGAGAGCAACGAGGGATATCATGACCTTGATACAGATTGATTACTTAGATGTAGCAAGCAAGGAGGGAACATTGCCTCCGTACTCCATGAGGGATATAAAGAAAGCCATTCTACACACCATCACGATCGAGTACGACGAGGTAACCGACATCGCGCCTGATGTTAGGCTGACCTTCTACGACGCCGGACACATACTTGGGTCAGCGATGGTTCACTTACATATAGGGAACGGGCTTCACAACATCGTGTACACAGGTGATTTTAGATACGCTAAGACAAGGCTTCTGAACAGAGCTCACGATGACTTCCCAAGAGTAGAAACGCTTATTATGGAGAGCACGTATGGCGCCAAGGACCTACCAGATAGAACCGATGCAGAGCAGAGACTGATTGAGATACTCAAGAAAACCATCGAGCGTGGAGGAAAAGCACTGATACCAGTAATGGCTGTCGGGAGAGGACAGGAAATACTATTGATACTGGCAAACGCTTTTGACAACAAACTCTTACCTGAAGTGCCAGTGTATATTGAAGGCATGATAGGCGAGGTAACGGCAATTCACACCCATTACCCCGAGCTACTATCACAAGATGTTATGAGAAGGATATATGCAGGTGAAAACCCGTTCCACAGGTCAAACTTCGTGGAGGTATCCGATAAAAACAAGAGAGAGGAAATAGCGAGCGATGGCCCAGCCATCATTATTGCCACGAGCGGCATGCTTAATGGAGGGCCAAGCGTAGAGTACTTCAAGCTGCTAAGCGAGGACGCGAGAAACAGCCTCATATTCGTCGCGTACCAGGTCGCGGGCACCCTTGGCAGGAAGATTAAGGATGGAGCACGGGAAGTTACACTCCTCAACTCTGAAGGCAAACTAGAGGCATTGAAAATAAACCTTGAGGTACACTCTGTGGAGGGCTTCAGCGGTCACAGCGATAGAACAGAGCTTCTCAACTTCTTATCCAGGATGAGGCCTAAGCCAAAGACAATTGTCCTCAACCACGGAGAGCCCGAGAGCATTGATAGTCTAGCCTCAACGATAAGAAGAAGCAAACAGAGGCTAGGGCTACCCAACGAAGTCGAGGTATACTCCCCCGATGTCTTGTGGGGAGTGAGGCTGGTCTAGAAGGAGCATTGGTAAAGGATCGATGAGAACATATAGAACAATCGTAGTAGCGGGAGTGCCGATAAAGCTTTACGGCGGCCCCGGCTTATTCGCTAAGGGAGGGCTTGATAAAGGGACACAGCTTCTTATAGAAAACATAGAGTTTCCCAGCTCGGGCGTTGTCCTCGACCTAGCCTGTGGGAACGGCATTATTGGTATATACATAGCCCTTGTAAGAAAGGACCTAAAAGTTTACATGAGCGATGTTGATGCAAAGGCTGTTGAGCTGGCTAAGCTTAATGCTAGGATAAATAATGTTGATGATAGAACCGTGGTTGTTGAGAGCGATGTTTATGCTAACCTGCCTAAGAAGATGTTTTCAGCTATATACAGTAACCCACCCCTCAAAGCTGGATGGAGCGTTATTGAAAGAATGATTTGCGAGGGACCTGAGCACCTGGCTGGTAAAGGCTTCATGCAATTTGTGTTTGCTAAGGGGTGGGAAAAAGCAGTTGAGATAGGGAAAAGATGTTTTTCTCAGGCATACACAATAAAGTCTAAATGGGGATACAGAGTAATTAAGTATGAGATTTGAGCGGTCCCCAATAGTTATCGGTTAACTTGTCATTAGCCTCTTTTTGAGAATAGCGCGGGTTAAACTAAAGAGAAGCTCTTTAGCTTCCTCCTCGCTTAAGTAAGTGGTGTCCAGAACTATGTCAAAGTGTGTTAAATCAGTAATATCAATAGCGTACAGCGAGAGAAATCTGTTCGCCTCTATAGCTTCTCTCCACGAAGTCTCCATCAACACATCATCGATCAATCGATTCTCCCTTTTCGATATTCTCTCGAGCCTTGACTTTAAGCTGGCCTTGACGTAAATCAGTACATCCGCTACCCCCCTAAGCGTCCAGCCAGCGAGATGTGATTCGATGACTACGTTGCCCTTCATGGCCTCGTCTAACAGCTTTCTCTCCAACTCAATATCTATCCTGGGGTCAACTGAGGCGAGCTTGTTAAGCTCTATCAGCGACAATCCCTTTTCCCTAGCTAGCTCTCTAAACACCTTGCCTCCACTTATAAACCTTAAACCAAGCTTTTCCGATAGATATCTCGCATAGGTCGTCTTGCCGCTCCCGGGGGAGCCACTGACTGCTATTACGGGTCCTCTGCCCCTCTCCATATCCAAAATCACCTTTAAGTATCAAGTATTAAGCTGGACAATTAAAAACCCTGACCCCGCTCTTAGCGTCATTCAGTGGAGCCAGGATTAAATCACGATCTGTTTGGTTTTTGTTCCTCGGCGTTTCTAGGTTTCTGAATAATTGGTGGCTCAGCTAGCCTGAGGGATATTGGTGAGAGGAGGAGAATAATCATTATGTAAACAATGCTTGTCGGCACGTAGATTTTGCCCTCGATCTCATAAGTAAACAGGGGGACTGGGACTGGCGAGCTAATCATTGGGGGGAGCCTGAGAAATATAATCGTTAGTGTAACTCCATAGACAAAGAACATCGCCGTCAGCCGCTTCAAGGTGATGATTGTGTACCTCTTTCTGAGCTTCCTGACCTCGCTCTCTATAATCCTTGCTTTTCTCTCATGCTTGGGTGTTCTAAGGTGCTTCGGGGGCAACGTGGATTCTAACTCCCTTATCCTTTGTTTGATGCTGGATGCCTCGATCGGGTTAGCCACAAGCCTCATCAGCACGCCCATTACTAGTGCGCTCAGGATACCTAGTGCATATATGTAAGTCAATAACATGGGCTCCGACGGCATATATAACCACATCCATGGGAAACTTTGTTTCATGAGAGAATTAAAAATTTGCTAGGCAAGGATTGCTTCTGAGCTGTCATGATTAGGAAAGAACTTTATGGATAAGGCCCTAGACTTTACAACTGAAAGCCCCGCCTTAAAAGGCGAAGATGAGTAGAAAAGCTTATATGCTTTTTTAATCGAGAACTGTGGTTGCCCCTAAGCCCATGTGGATGCGGGGAACGCGACCACTCATACAAGCTGTGATGGGGGATATCTGCCCGCCCTAACTGCCCCTCAAATGAAAGATGTAAACCCGAGTAGATGAGGGGAACCAGTGAACCCCCTAAAGGGAGCCCACGCCCTTCAGGACGGGGGGTCAGTTGGAAGAATCAGAGCTTCTCGACAAGCGTGAGAATGCTCTGGGCCGCCTCCTCCGGGTGCCCCTCGGGATTAATAACTATGTAGACGCTCGAAGCTGTGAGTGTGGCCGCAGCCATCGCTGCTGCTCTAGCAATCTCTATCATTTCCTTTATTTTCTCTTTTCCTCCCAGGTCCTTCCGGTTTCTAGTCACGTCTCTTGCTCTGCGCTGAGCAATTAACTCTGGGTCAGCCTCTATTAGCACGATCGAGTCTGGGTTTAGCTCCTCTATTACGTGCCTGGGTAGGCCAGGCCAGTACCCAGCTGTTATTTTAACAACACAGTGTGTATCAATAATTAATAGGTCCTTTTCGCTCAGCTTGGTTTTTGCATCGTTAATTATTGCTTTCGCAGCGATTTTCTGTAACTCCAGCTGTTGTCTATGGGGAAGCTTTCTCAGCTGGTCCCTGTCCTTAACCAGGCCCATCCTTACTGCCTCGCGTAGCATGTAGTCACCGAAATTAGCTACCTCGACTCTAAGCCCTATCTTGGAGGCCTCCTGAAGCAATATTCCGAGAACAGTCGTTTTCCCCACTCCAGGGATGCCAGTAACAATAATAGTTCGGAAGGGGTTCCTGAGAAACATGTTTACTCCTCACCTAGAACTCTTCTGAGAATCGGGTAAGCTTCAAGTGCTCTTTCCTTGGCTATCAAGGCGTAGTACTGATTAATTATACCGACTGCCAGAAGAATGCCCGTGCCGCTTCCATAAGCCCCAAGGATATCTGCGACGATTGCTATGCCAACCACGATGATGCTGCTTAGAATTGTTAATGGATAAATATACCTGGCGAGAAGGCTCTCCACTGCCTTCGGGTTCCTCCTTATTCCAGGTATGTCAAGCCCTCCCTTAATCAGCCTATCAGCCTGCTCCCTTGGGTTAAGCCCGGCTATCTCCACCCATAGGTACCCGAACAATAAGCCGAGGACGAACCATGATACAACGAAAACCGCCAGCTTAACCGGGTCCTCAATCGACGCCAGCAAACCCCTCGGGGGGCTCAAATAATAAGTGAGCTTATCGAATACCTTGTAAGCAATGTTGCCTGTGCCCGCCAAAGCCTGCGTAGCCGCTCTGAAAACCTGGAAATTGCTCACAACGATTCCTACTAATAGAACCGGTATGTTTGTAACGTAGATGAACTGCAGAGGGACCCTCCCCCTGACGCCCCTGTATGTCTGGCTAGCTATTGGTATCTCCACCCTCATTCCCTGGAGGTAAACTAGAAGCACGATAAAGGACGCTGTGCCAACAAGGCCAACAAGGTCGGGAAGACCGTTTCTAATTAAAGCAGACGATAATTTGCCATTGCTTATAGATTGTATAAGGTTCGGTATGAAACCGACGTGCTGGCCGAGCTGAGGCGTGTAGCCGAAGAGGTCCCAGAAAATCGTTTTGGCTACTCCAGCAAGAATGAAAAGGCTTATGGCGCTTCCTACACCCCATCCCTTCTGAAGCATCTCATCAAAGATAAGCACGAGGATGGTGGCGAACGTCAGCTGAAGAACCACGCCTATTCTGATGGCCCATGACGCCTCGGAGCCCGTTAATGGGTTGCCTACATATGGCCAGTATCTGCTCGCTAGAACGAATGCCAGCGCCTCGATTAATCCAAAGAGAATGGCTAGGCTTCTCTGCGCGGCCGTGAACTTCTTTCTATCCTCAGTCTGGCTTAAGTCCAAGTTGATAAGCTTGGCTCCAACGAGGATTTGGAGAATCAGGCCCGCAGTAACTATTGGTCCGATGCCGAGCTCCATTAAAGTTCCCGTGGAGGTGGCAAAGATTACTTGGTACAGGTATATCTGGGATTGCTGCTGAGCTGTTTTAACACCGTAGAGGGGTATCTCGGCCATCACCAGGTATAGAATAAGAACGATAGCTGTGATTAAAAGCCTTCGGTAAAGAGATGGTTTCCTCGCAGGTTTGTTTACAGTCGGTATAAAAACAGAAAGCTTAGCTAAAAAATCTAGGAATCCCATTTATTTTTCTCCTCTACGATTCTTCTATTATAACCTCTCCTCCTGCCTGCTTGACCTTTTCTATAGCTAACTCCGTTGCTTCCTCCACTTTCACTCTCAACTTTTGCTTAACCACTCCTCCGCCGAGAAGCTTGTTGTATCCCAGCTCCCCTAAATCAACCTCATATACATCATTTACCTTTCTTGCTTTTCCCTCCATAACAAGCTTATCGATTAGCTGGGACAGTTGCCCAACGTTAATCGATACTACCTCCCTGGTTATCTGCTTGGGGCTCTTGAAGCCTCTTTTTCCATACCAGTCAGGCGCGTACTTAATCATCCAGATCCACTTGTGTTTGTGCATTCCAACCGCTCCAACTCCTCCCCTGGACCCTGACTTCCGGTGCTGCCCTATCTGTCCCCATCCCATGAACCTTGACCTTCCTCTGAGCTTCCTTGATTTTCTTCTGAACCTGACAACCATTGTTACCTCACCTAAATCATTCTTCTAATTAGCTCATTTATGGCTAGGCCTCTGTAACCAAGCTCTCCCCCACTCTTATATGGCTTCTTAATTGAGCGTTTATATCCCTTTGATGGAGGCTTAAGCCTGAAAACCGGCTTAATCTTCTCCTGCTGATGAAGCTTTAAGTCGCCTTTACATATCATCTCAGCTAGCTCCGCTATGCTTCCTACCCCGAGCGATTGTGATATATATTCCGCTGTTAGCTTCCTGTTTCCCGGGGCTCTACCTCTCTTCTCAAGCAGCTCAACCAGCGTTGAGTACTCTATCTCTCCCCAGGTCACCCAGTCCTTCACTTTTTGAAGCATCCCCTGTATGCCGGGCATATCTATTGGGTAGAGCACTAGGTGATTAGGCTTGTGTAGCCTCAGCAGCTTCAGTGTGTAATCAACATCAAGCGGTACATCAGCTGTTCCTCTAACCCTGAGAATAGCATAGAGGTTGCAGACCCTGCTTGCTTGAGCCTCTGCCTGAGCTGACATGCCTATCACCTAGCCCAGTCAACTGGGGTTACGAACCTATATGTATTCACAAGCGCGTTGTACGTTGCCCTCGCGAAGTTATAGGTAGTTCTGGTCTCGCCCAGAGTCTTGCTCCAAACATCCTTTATGCCGGCCATCCTCAACACGACTTTCGCCACGTCTCCTGCGACTAGCCCTGTCCCCTTCGGCGCTGGGTACAGTGTTATCCTCACGCTACCGCTTTTGCCGCTGACCGTGAAAGGAACGCTGTGGGGGGTTCCGCACATGCACTCCCAGCTTCCACAGCCTCTTCTCACAGGCGCTATGTTCAGCTTAGCGTTAATGATTGCCTTCTCAATCGCGAATCTTAGTTGCTTGGCTTTCCCTTTACCAATGCCCACATAGCCGTTCTCGTTTCCAACGATAACTACTACTCTGAACCTGCTCAGTTCGCCTGCATCGGTTTGCTTCTGGACAATGCCAACATCGATTATCTCGTGCTTGAGGTCCGGCAATAGGTAATCAACTATCTCTGGCTCTAGGATTGGGACGTTCATAGCGAATATCTCGTCGATACTGGTGATTTTTCCCTCCTTAACCATCTTTCCTATACGTGTTCGGGGAACCCATTCCTCGAGGTTGGCCTTTGGTGTTGACATGCTCATTTACCCGCACCTCCAAGGATATTGTTCTTCACGAACTCAAAGTGAGAGGTAAGCTCCTCTGGGCTAAGACCTCTCTCCAGGAGCTCCGAGAACTGCCTTTTGTACTTTTCAGGGTTCTCCTCCTTTAATTTCTTAGCATAGCTTGCTATGTGCTCACCTCTTATTCTCTCCTCCGGTGGCAGAACTTCTTCCGATACAGGTATCTTCAAGCCAGCTTCGAGAGCCCCCTTAACCACGGCGTATAGCCTTGATGCCTTTACGCTTCTGTAGACGCCTAGGTCGACTATTGCCTCCTCTATGCCTTTTTCCTTTGCTCTTAGGCCGATCAGTAAGCCCGTTAAGTACGCGGCCGGTAGGCTCTTGCCGCTTCCCTTCCATCCATACTTCTTCATAAGCTCGATGCTGTGAGCCGCAACCAGGGTCTCATCTCCCCTTGGGTTGAACTTCACTATTTTTGCCTCAACGTACTTGTTTGTTCTCCTCACAACTAGCCTGAGCTTACCTGACAATACCATTCTGTATCTCTTGTAGTAGTTTGTTTTACCTTCTCTTCTTCTCCTCCTAGGAACCTTGTATCTAGGTCCTCTGGCCATTACGAGCTACCTCCGGTGCTTTTTAATTCTTTTTCTAAGTGAAGCTTCAAGCTGGCAAGGCTGTTGAAGGCGCCTCCCTTAGCAAGCATGTAGTACTTTCTGTATAGCTTCTTGGATATCATTCCCTTGTCTCTGAGGTACTTCAGGTACGCCCTCAGCTTCCTTATCCTGTTTATCCAGGCTCTCTTTGGGTCCTGCCTAGCTGAGGCTTTACCCTTTCTCTTGCCCGGCCCCTTTGTCCTCTTTTTCTCTCTTCTCTCCCTCCATCTACCCCTGCTGTTCGATTTTTCTGGGACAACTACTATTAGCCCCTTCTCTATGAGCTTTTTAACATCCTCTCTTGTTATCGCTGATTCAACCTCTGATATCTCATCCTCGGTCTTAGCGTTTATCCTGATTCTAGACTCGCCTACTCCTAGTACCTCCGCGGCCAGCCTCTTCTGAAGCCTGAATCCAACCATTTCACAGCACCTTTGCATTAGCTATCTTGAAGCCTTTTTCGAAAGCGAGTTTTTCAAGGGCAATTCTTTTTCTCAGACCAACTGTGTGCCCAATATAAACTATGTGCTTGTTTGGGTCAAGGCCCTCGAGGTCCTTCTCACTATGAATAACCACTGGTACATAGCCGGATGGGTGTATCCCCCTTATCACTTCCGCGTTCCTGTAGCCAACCTTGACTATTGGTGGGTAGCCCTTCTTCTGCAACCTCATCTTGTTGTCTCTTCCCTTCGGCTTCCTCCACGCATCTTGGTTCTGGAACTTTGGTAATATATCGTATAGCCTTCTCTTGAATATTGGGTTATCTTTTAGTAGCTTTCTTCTAAGGTCAGCTAGCTCTTTGGGACCCATTACTCAGCCACCCCCCTCTCATATATGTATATTCCATCCATGAATACACGCCTATCGAACTCGCCTATCTTCGTTGCCAGCTCGATATTAGCTGCTGTTTGACCAACCTTCTCTATGTCTATTCCCTCCACGATTATATCTCTATCAACCACCTTAACGCTCACGCCCTCCAGGATGTTTGCTCTTCTAGGCGCCTTCTCACCCAGGAAGTTCTTGATTATTACCTGGTTGCCCTTAACCTCTACTGATATTGGGAAGTGCGAGAAAACGATCTTGAGCTTGTACCTATACCCCTTCGTAACTCCTGTAATCATGTTTCTTATATGAGCGGCGATCGTGCCTACCAAGGCCTTTTTCCTCCTATCAGCGTTGAATGCCTCCACCACGACTTTGTTTTCATTCTGCCTGATGCTCACGCCCTTGGCGTGGCTGAAGTCTCTTTCAAGCTTTCCCTTAGGCCCCTCTACAGTCACTCTTAATCCATTCACCGTTACCCTTACTTCCTGGGGAACCTCAACCTCAGCAACGTAGTACGGATCCTTCAACTGCATCACCCCTTCTTAGTAGACGTAGGCTAGTAGTACTCCACCAGTGTTCTTGCTGAGAGCCTCTTTGTGGCTCATTACTCCCTGCGGAGTGGATATTATCAGTATTCCTATCTCCCTTGATGGAAGGAACTTCCTGAGCCATGGCGGCATGTTGATGAGGTCCTTCACCTTCACGCTGTACCTCGGCTTTATGACTCCGGCCTTGTTTATTCTTCCGAGGAGCTGCACTCTAATCTTTCCCTGGCGCCCATCATCTATGTACTCGAGCTCGCCTATGTAGCCTTCGCGCTGCATAACCCTCAGCACCTCTATTATGAGCTTTGAGGCAGGCATTATGATTACTTCCTTCTTAGCCCTCATCTCAGCGTTTGTTATTGATACCATAGCGTTAGCCAGCGTGTCCAGCATGACCATGACTTATCACCAGTATTTCCTGAAGCCCAGTTGAGGGGCAAGCTCCCTGAAGCACTGCCTGCATAGATAGATGCCGTATCTTCTCACAACACCATCGTGTGTGCCGCATCTCCTGCATCTAACTGCTCCTCTACCGAACCTTACCTCGTTGGGCTTCCTATACTTACCCATAACTTTCACCTCTAGACTATTTTCACCCCGAACTCCTTAACGAGAAAAGCAATGGCATCCCACTTGTTGACCCTGTGTCTACGGGGGATCCTCCCTTTCTTAACCCTCCTCCTAGCAACCCTGTATCCAGGCCTCTCAATGGTTATGCATACATCCATCCCGAATATGCCTATATCCGGGTCGTACTTTACGCCGGGTATGCTGATGTGCTCCGGTATCCCGAAGCTAACGTTTCCGTAGTCATCAAAGCTTGATAGCTTGATTCTGTAGCCAACAGCCTCAAGGGCTCTCCTGAGGAAAGCCACAGCCTTGTCCTTCCTCAGAGTCACAGCCACCGCGATGCTCTCCCCCTTCTTTATTCCGAACTCCCTTATCGTTTTCTTGGCTCTCCTGAAGCTGGGTGTCTGCCCAGTTATCTCCTCGAGGGCCTTGGCTATCCTCTGCAGCCTCTCACCGCTGGCTCCCAGGGCAACGTTGACCGTTACCTTAGCTAGCCTGGGCTTAAGCATTGGGTTACTACTCCATCTTGCTACCGCTTCCTCGATTTTTCTCTGAACGTCAATCCCCGTTGTGGCTACCGCCATTGATATCACCCTAGCTTCACGACTGGGTTGTCCCTTCCAATGACGTATGCATAGTCCAGGCTTGTCTGGATGAGGCTTCCATCAGCTCCCTTGAGAGTAATTATGCTCCTGTACCTCTTCATGCCTTTAACGATGCTTACAACCTTTCCGTGCTTGCCAACGTTGCTACCGCCTGATATAACGGCGTAGTTGCCCTCCCTCAGCGGTATGTAGTCCACTATTCTCCTGCCCGGAATCTCTACTATAACTGTGCCCAGCGTGTCGTATACATCCTCAGCCGGGTTCCTTGGGTCGCTTACCCTCACGATGATGTTGGAGCCATCGCTTAGGTTTAGCTGGATGTGGCCTCCCTTAACCGTTGTCTTATTCTCTATTCTAAGCGGCTTAAGCCTAGCTTCCTCCGGGCTTATCTCGACTAGCTTCATGAAGAAGGTGTTATCGGGAACAACCCTGTAGTACTTGTTGACTGGTACCAGCCTGATAACATCGAAGAGGCCCACCGGGTACTTGTAGTTTCTCCTAACTCTTCCATCAACCTCTATTAGGCCCTTAGCGATTATTTTTCTTGCCTCCCTAAGCGTTGTCGCGTACCTCATCATATCTCTTATCAATATTGCTAGTGGTATGCTGGCCTCTATTGGATGGGGGCCTGGAGATGGCTTTACTGTCCAGAACCTCTCCTTCACCGGTATGGGCCAGAACTCCGGTGCCACGAGGCTTCTTAGATGTTTGCTTCCGCCTAGCTTACCCACTCCTGCTCACCACCTGTTTTTTTCTTTTTCTCGATTAACTCCTTTCTCTTCTGGTCGGATAAATCAAGCTCTATTATCATCACCTTGCTTGGGTGAATAGGGACGAAAACAGGGGTTCCATCCATTCTCTGTCTTGTGACCCCTTCAACGTATATGCGCATTTTTCTCAGGTCAACACGTGTTACCTTACCCTCAACTCCCGTGAACTCGCCTCTCATAATCCTCACCTTGTCGCCTTTCCTTACGGGGAGCCTCTTAACGCCGTATTTCTCAACCAACTCGTCGCTTAGTGGCGCTGTCATGAACTTTCTTCTAATATGAAGGGGTGCTTGGAACATTGCTTTTCTTTGTTTGGAGGGTTTCTTTGATTTAGTAAGGGTTGTCATGTGTTTCACCTCAAATGATTATTGATGCTAGGTTAGCCACCTTTGGCCACTTCTCAGCCGCCTCTCTCGCGACTGGGCCTCTAATCTCAGTTCCTTTAAGGGAGCCGTCCGGCGTGACTATTACTCCAGCGTTGTCCTCGAAGAATATCCACGTGCCATCCTTTCTTCTGTAAGGCTTCCTCTGCCTAATGATAACCGCGTAGAATATTTGCTTACGGACCTGCGGCGTGCCCTTCTTAACCGAGACCACCACGAGGTCGCCGACGCCGGCCTTTGGAAGCCTTCTCAGCCTGCCCTTGTAGCCCGGGACACCTATCACCATAGCTATCTTTGCACCGCTGTTATCAGCAATAACGAGCCTTGTGCCTACCTGTATCCCGGCCGACACTCTGGTTCGACTGTATGCCAACCCCTTCTTCTCCTTCTTAGCCAACGCTTACTCCCTCCTTCTTAGCTATTACAACGAACTTAACAGTCTTTGATATAGGCCTCGTCTCGCCTATCACAACGGCGTCGCCCTGCTTAGCGTTTATGCATGGCGGGTTGTGAGCGTGAATTAAGCTTTTCCTCCACTCATACCTCCTGTACTTCCTATCATAGAACAGATAATCTCTTCTCACAACGACTGTTTTCTCCATCTTATCTGATACGACTAAGCCCTCGATGATCTGGCCTCTAACCTTTATTGTCCCATGGAATGGGCAGTTAGGGTCATTGCACTTCTCCTTTGGAGGCGCGATGCCAGGTATCCCTATGTTCTTTACCTCCTTCTTAGCAGGCATGATTCACACCTCTATTTCCTCTCATACATTCTTCCCTTAATCATCCAGCTCTCTATTCTCCTACGACCTTTATTAGTTTCAACCTCAAGGACTAGGCCGTCCTTGAGGAGGACCTTAACCCCGCGGGGTGTCCTGAGGGCGATGGTCCTCAGCGTCTCGCCACATAACTCGCCCTCAAGATCCCGCAGGGAGGGATTAATCGCCCATACCACCCTAGCCCTCCGGCCAATCAGGTCGGAGGGCCTGGGCGATTTTGAAAAAGGTTTTTTCTTGGGCATTTATAAATATTCCTTTACTTCTTGGTGCTCTGTGCTTTTAGTTGCTCTTCTCTCTCTATGGTGAGGATCCTCGCTATTGTTTTTCTTATTGATCTTATCTTGCCGGGGTTCTCGACTGTTCCTATTCTGGCCTTCATTCTCAGCTTCATTAACTCGTCTCTAAGCTCCCTGAGCTTTTCCAGCCTTTCCTCCCTGGTCATTTTTCTCAGGTCTTTTAGCTTGATGCCCATTACTCTTCACCCTCGCCTTCTGTTTCCTCTGTCTCCGCCTCCACAACTGTCTCCTCTTGTGCCTCTGTCTGCTCCGCTCTCTCTTCTTTTGGTAGTGGCTGCAAGCCTACTTTCTCTGGTGGTATAATCTCTATTGAGTCAACGGTTCTCTCCGGCTTAACTATTAGCACCTTTATACCGTAGATTCCTGGCTTCAGTAGAGCATGGGCAACTGCCTTATCAACTATGTATGAGGCCTGATAACCGGTCTTGTAGACCTTGCCTGCCCTGAACTTCTCGTGCCTGGCTCTCTCGCTCGTTATTTTTCCACTGATAACTATCTCCGCTCCGACAGCGCCTGCATCCATTATTCTCTTGAGAGCAGCGAAGGCCGCTCTCCTGAAGTGGTAGCCCTTCTCGAGGGCCTGAGCAAGCCTGAAGGCAACTATCCTGGCGTTAAGGTCCGGGTTCTCAACAGGCATAACTGTTATCTGCGGGTTCTCCAGCTTGAAGAACGTCTCCAGTATCTGTGATAAGCTCTTTATTGTTTGCCCCCTCCTACCGATGAAGAACGCCGGCCTCTCAGCATATATGACAACCCTGTTTCCAAGAGGAGTTCTGTAAACCTCTACTCCAGCGTAGCCAGCCCTGCTGAAGTGCTTGGCTAGATACTCATCTATCTTTGCGACAAGCATGTTTCTCTCAATGAACATCCTGCTTACGTTGACCATCAAGGCTCACCTCTCAGCCGCTATTGCCTCAACGTTCGAGAATCTCTTGAACTTCCTGGTAGCTCTGCCGAAAGCCCTGGGCATATACCTCCTAAGAGTGTAGCTCTTGTGAACACCGACGTGTATAATCCTGAGCTTCTCCGCTTCCAGCCCTTTCCCCTCAGCGTTTGCCTCCAAGTTCTGTATTAGCTTCAGCAGGTACTTCGCCGCTTTTCTAGGGTACCTAGCCTGTGGGACGCCCCACCTATCAGCCGTCTTAGCGTGATGGGGGATCTTCTTCCTGTACGTCCAGTGCGGGACGGGCTCCTCTCCCTTAATGACGCCCTCCAAGTACTTCTTAGCCTCCTCGAGCGTCATCCCCTTTATAGCTCTAGCTATGTTGACCAGCTTTTTGTAAGACACTGGAATGTCTCTTATAACCGCTCTAGCCACGCTCTCCGGCTTCTCAACCTGGAAGCTGTATCTCCAAGCCTTGACCATGAGGATCACCTTACTTCATGGCTACGAACATTGAGCTTCTCGTTGCCTTGAGGCCCGGCTCACCGTGCTTAACGGTCTTCGTGGTTGGGCTGAACTCGCCTAGCCTTTTCCCTATCATCTCTGGCGTTATTCTCACGGGTATGAACTCTTTTCCGTTGTAAACAGCTATTGTCAAACCGAACATCTCTGGCAGAATAATCATGTCTCTAACGTGTGTTTTTATTACCTTCTTCCCCTTCTTCTTGGCTTCTCTTATTTTCTTTAGAAGCTTGACTTGCTCGGGCGTGAAGCCTCTCCTAAGCGACCTTCTTTGCCTTACTGGCAGTAGCTCCGCTAGCTCATCCATGGATATGTCCAGCAACTCCTCTATGCTTTTTCCTCTGTACTTGAACTTCCTCCACTCAACAGGTATTTCCTCTATCCCGCTCAACTTATAGCACCAGTTGAAACCACTTCTCCCTAAAGGATTGAGCTTAAAGGATTTTTAAGTTTACTACTCGCTGACTGCTCCACGACCTGGGCAAGGCTTTTGGCTGTGTACTGGCCAGAAACAGGTCGATGGGGACCTAGGAGACCAATTATACAAATTATGTAAAACTAACCGAAAGAAATGGTCGTTATGTCTCCCCTAAGCGTTGTTCCCAGGACGCGCGAGGCCTCCTTCGTAGTGTAGATAATTATCCTGTAGCCGCCTTTTCCCAGGTCCTCTATCAGCTTAAGGGGGGAGTGATCCTTTATTGTTTGCTGTAGGTCACTTATCAGCACGAGGGTTGAGCCTGGCTTTGCCAGTCTTCTCGCTTGCCTAAGAGCCATGGTTATGTTTGTGTAGCCGTGGAAACTGAGATCGAGGATTTGGTCGAGTAAGTAAAGCCTGCTCTTCCAGCTTGAGATTGAGGTGACTTTTACTTCGTCGGAGAAGAGAACGAGGTGGCTGGCCTTGTTGAGATAGGCTGATGCTATCTCCACTATTTTGTCGGCGTGCTTCCTCATGCTATCGCTTCTATCAATGATGAGCACTATGTTCGCTGTCTTCCTCCTTCTCCTATACGCTACTTCCCCTATCTTGCCTCTTGACTTCAAAATCAGTGTTCTCCTTATATCAATCCTCTCTCTCTGGTAGGTCTTCTCCCACTTTCCCCCCTTGACCCTTAGCCTCCTCCCCCCAGAAAGCTTTGCCAGCATGCTTGCTATTTGCTCGGCAACTCTTCTCTTCCTCTTAGAGGAGAGATGCCTCATGGCCAGAATAGCTGTCTCCCCCTCCATCAAGGCGATTCTGGCGAGAGCACTGTAGTCTCTCGGATTAAGCGCGAACCTGGCAATAAGCTTCTCGAGAGCGATTTCTCCCCCAACCCTGTACTCCTTAACCTCACTCCTCGTATCAATGCGTAGCTCATCCCTAATCATGTCTAGGTAGCCTTGGTTCTCGGTCTCAAGGTACCTCTTAAGCATCTCGAGGCACCTCCTGCTCCTCAATGAGGATCCCCCCATTGCTCTCGACTTCTCCTGCTTTTTCTCCGCTTTGCCTTTCTTTTTGCTGGGAGCCTCCTCCCCCCTCTCGACTGACTCGCCCACAGTGCTCCTAAGCACATCGTCAAGTATAGCTTTCTCGTAATCCCTCTTCACGAAAACAGCGTCGATGATTCTGGATAAGGGATAGTAGTTATAGCCTGATAGCAGAATAGCTGCTTTGTATAGCCTAAGCGCCGTCTCAATCTCCATTGTGCCAACCTTAACGCCCCTCTCCCTCAGCCTGTTAGCTATGGATACAAGCCTCCTCGTGATATCTGATTGACTGCTCACGGGCATCACCTTATCATTGATTCAACTATGTCCAGCACGCTCTCCTCGTCCTCAACCCTCTTGACGAGAACAGCCTTGGCTGCCTCGAGGACATCTGAGACATCAACTCTCGTTTTCCCCTTAAGCGAGGCAATCCTGGATGAAACCTCCATCCACCTAACCGTATCGGAGACCCCCGGCTTGTACAGTAAATCCTCCTTTCTAAGCCGGGAGACTACCTCAACGCTCAGACTCATTATCTCCTCGGGGACCTTGACGTCTAGATGGGACAGCCTTAGCCTTAGAATCTCCAGCTCCCTCTCGGGGTCAGGGTAGCTAAACTTAATTCTAACAACTCTTCTCAGAAAAGCATCGCTGAGCTCCGATTGAGCTAGGTCCTCAGGGTTGCTTGTGAATATGAACTGAAACCCGACGCCGCTGGCCCTGAAAGTCATCCTCAGCTCAGGAACAATGATTCTCCTCTTGTCAATGATGTCGAGAAGTAGGTTCTGAAACTCCTCGTTGCTCCTCCTAATTTCATCAATTAGGACCCCTGTATCCATTATCATCGCGGCTAAGAGTGGCTTTGGGAGAAAGCTCTTCTCGTTAAACCCGTACTTGTAAGCCTTGAGGGGATGGAAATCACCTATAACCCTGTACTCATCGTAGTTCTCGCTGCATGGAAGAACAAACGCCTCTCTGCCGGACCAGAGGGTCAGGAGGGCTTCCCCTATCTCCGTCTTACCCGTGCCCGGAGGCCCCTCAAAAAGAACAGGTCTCCCGTCAAGAAAAGCCGCGTAGACAAGAATTATTAAGTTTACATCGACTAGTAGCTTGTACTTCTCCTTCAAAACTCTGTGCGCTGCCTCCGGGTTCCTCACCGGCTGCACCGGAGGGTGAGCCTCAGCGTAGATACCCCAGACTTTCTCCACTATGGATTCATAAGACTTTCTGTAACTCTCCTCCGACATTTTCACAGCTCCTAAACCCTGCTTTGATAATCAAACCACAATCTCGTTAAGCTAAAAGACCCATCATTTAAGCTAAAACTCTCCTCGCTCAAAATAAACTTAATTCAAATCAAAGATTAATATAATCAACTCTCACGTAAGCATCATCGCCCAGGATGCTTCTCACAACCCTTTTTATATCCTCCTCGAGCCCACGGGGAAGATCCTCCCCAACGAACTCAACGTACCTGAACTCCCTTATTCTTGACTGGTGGATTCTAGGCTCCTTTTTGAGCAACGCTGCTAATTGCTCCACTATTCTCTTGTGCTCCTCATCGTAAAACGTTGTGTAATAAATTCTGTAGGCTGTTACCATCAGCCTCTACCTCAGCGTTTGCGCCCTTCTTCAAAGCGCCTGTAACGGCGCTCTGAGACATGTTCATCTCAGCATAAGCGTTTATTTTTAAGTAATTAGGGTAAATAAAAAGATTGCTTATCATGAATATCTGTCTAAACAAAGAGGAAGGCCAGTGATAGTAACAGGCACGTTATACCTGGCTTGAGGCTCAGAGCAAAAAAGCCGTCTATCGCCTCTGATAGTAGTATTCCAACTGAGATGGCTGTTGATAAGAAGAGGTATCCCAAATCCCACGGCACATGACCCGTAGCTATGAGAGAGCCTGTGAATTTCATGGATAAAGCCGCCAGGAGTGTTGGGAGAGCGAGGCCTATCGCCATAAAGGCGTGCACCGAGCCCCTTCCGGTGTTGTTAACATCAAGTAGTCTTCTCAGATAAGTATACATTTTGGAGGCGAAGTCCTCGCGTACAGCGCCGTACCTCTCCGTGTTTGATGATATGAACCTTACAAGCCTCTCAGCGAAGGTCACGAGAAACAATGAGTTGTCCTGGCGGATAGCTGTTAGCCCGCTCTCTCTAAGGGCGTAGTGAACGCTGTAGCCAGATTTAACGAGCTCCTCCACTCTCTGCAGCCTATGTAAGAGCTCCTCCTCCATGAGCAGGGCTCTTTTTCTCCATAGCTCAGCCGCAAGACCCCAGACGGTCAGAACTGCTCCTATAGCCAAAGTTTTAGAGACAATGTTTGTGTCCAGGGGAACAACGATAAGTGAGAGCAACCATGGCGCAGCGATGATTGGTATATCCCTTCTCCCATTCCTTAGCAAGAGTATATCTGTGGGCCTGAGGCTCCTTAGCAACAGGGCTCCCAGCAACCCGGCGAACAGCACGATAAAGTTGAACGCTAGGAGCAGGGGCTCAGTAAGCAATCCCTCAAGCAGAAGGGAAGATACATAGATAGTTATGAAGCTTAAAACCAACAATAAAATAGATTCGAGGAGACCACTAGCGCGCGACCAGTAATCCCTCCAGAGAGCCTCGAGCTGAGCGAAGTATGTCTCGAAAAAAGATGAAACGTACTCAGGTAGCCTAAGGCTTGTTGAAGCCACGTTTCTGAGCCCCCTGATAAAAGCCTTGTAAACAGATGGTGGAGCCCCGCTCTCCAGCTTCTCCAGGCAGCTATCCCACGCTTCCCCCATCAGCCTTAAGTACAGGTACTTCTTGCTCTCAGCAGCGAAAGCCCTCGTCTCGCTATGCATAAGCGAGCCAATGAAGATGTGGTCTATGGTCAGCCCGCTCGACGATGTTATCAGGGCCAGGGAGAGAATGAAAGGCATCTCCCTGTTTAGTCGGGAGTAATGCTCTCTCGAGACAAAAGCTCTCCACAGGGAGCGAAGCGGGCCGAGAACAACCCCTGTCGCTGATAACATGGGAGCAACCAACATTAACGGAGAAGCGCCAGGCCTGACGACACTCGTTCCCATGGAAAAAACGAAGACAGCCACGATGAAAAGGTACAGTGGCAGCCAGAGCCCCCGGCGTTGGGCCATATTGAAGCCTTTCTTATCGTTCAAGCTCTCATCTCCCTTAGCTTCAAAGCATAAAAGGAATCCACTGTGCGTCGCGTCTCCGTGGAGTCAGCTCCCTTGCGTGATAAGCTTTGTAGCAACTCAGCCCTCAATGCGATCTCATCGAGCAATTCATCTTTTCCATAGCCGTGCGCGCTTGCAAGCTTTTTGAGCCTAGCGCTCCTCTCCACTAGCTCCCGTGGTTCCGTGCCTTGCTGGTCGGTGAAAACCATCGTGTTAAACACGAGGTCTTCGCTGTATGGGTCAGTCTCGGATATCCCCACAACTCTTCTTGCGCCGCCCCTGAAGCCAAGCACGATGAAGCCCCAAATGTATCTTAGAGACGAGGCGGGAATAGATATGGGAGGCGATGTAAGCCTTGCAACGGCTGTCTCAACGTCATCGGCATGGAAGGAGCAGTTATGAGTAACTGCGCCGCTTGAGTGGACAAATAGATGTGAATCCCCGCTGAGCTCGAGGTCAAGAGCGGCTGAGCTTCTCTTAAACACCCTTTTAGCCACAACCACTGCATTCTTAACCACTGGTTCATCATCTTCGCTTAGCACATCACTGTTAGCTATGAAGAGGATCCTCTCACCGACACCGACCGTTAGGGCTTTTCTAAGCATAACGCCCTTGTCGGTGACAACTGGTACGAGGTGGTCGGGCGTTAATCTTAGCTGGGTATTCGTGCTAAGCGATAGCTCAACCCACTCGTGGCTAACAGTTACGATCCACCTGCGGGGAGCCGCCCAGCTGAGCTTCCCTTCCCCTGATAGCGAGAGAACCCTGACTTCCTCGCCGGAGACAAGCTTCTCAATCACGGTGCTTATCCTCATTCTCCTCACGCGCCTCCTCTTATCCATGACTACGAGCCTCTCATCCGGGTCTAGACACAGTGAGCCCTGCCCACTGATTGATGCTTGGAAGAGGACCTTTGCCTCCTCTCCCCTCACCTCGCCTATAACGAGGAAGTCGGAGCGCCTTCTGAGCGCGAATCGCGCCAAATCAAACATTGATGCCTCAACGACGCTGCTCCCGATGGAGAATCCCCTGTTAATAGATAGGGAATCCCAGTTAGGATGAGTCAGCTTAACCTCCGGTGTATCCTCGATAACAACAATCCTCGTGTACCAAGGCAGTAGGTCGAGCAGAGCCTGCAGAAGAGTGGTCTTCCCAGTCGCCATGCCACCAATAATAACGAGGAAGCCCCTGTGCTCTAGAAGAAACCACAGGTAAGAGGCCTGCAGGGGAGAAATGAAGCCTTGCTTAATCAGCTCCGGCATGCTCAGGGGTTTCAGAGGGCTTTTCCTAATAACGAAGCTCGTGCCCCTCGGGGACACCCTGTCTCCAAGAGTCACCGCGAACCTGAGGCCAAGCTTGGATGACCCCTCCGCCATAGGGCTTGCCATCGAGAGAGGCCTCGAAATAAGGTTGCTAATTGACAGAGCTATTCTTGAAGCCTCGGGCTCATCCACAACTATGTTCGTCCTCATCCACACGCCGAGTTTCCTGTGATAAACGAATAACGGGTCGCCGGGCCTGTTGAGCGCTACCTCCTCTATCTCCGGGTCTAACACCAGGGGGTACAGCCTCCCGAGGCCAGTGGCTATCTTGGCCTCCAGGTAGTCATCCAGGCTATCCGGGCTGAGATAGAGCTGTGCATTGGCATCTAGGCTCTTCTCGCCCGTTATTCTCGAGAAGATTCTGGCCACCGCTCTCTCAATGTCGCTTATCGTGTAGCTAGGCTCATCTACGCAGTAGGTGATGAAGCCTTGGCTATCGACGAGTACTTTTGCTCTTAGGCCAAAGCTTTTTTCGTACCTGTACAGCTCATATCCATCAGCTCTACACCTGGCTATATTGAGAAGGTGCCCGGTATACTCGATTAGCTGTTGGTTTTTCCTGTAATCACTAATCAAGCTTGAAGCGTGATGCGTGAAAAAAAGTTTGGTTTTAAGGAAAATCTTTCTCCTCAACCATCGTCACTCTCGCCGCTAGTAGCCTCAGCTTGTTACCTCGACAGGCTTTGTCTCAATCCTCGAGCCACCGTAGTAGTAAACGACAACCGCGTATAGGCTTGATGGCATCTGGCCGGTGAGCTCCTGGACACCTGTTATCCTGCCTCCAGGTAACAGCGTTTTGTTGCCCAGAGATATCTGAGGCAGGCTACCGTTAGGCAGGAAGTAAATATGCGATAAGTTGACCGGCTGGTCCCCACGGCTAGTTATCGAGTAATACAGCAGGTACCTATCGCTTGATAGATAAACTGCTGACACGGTTACCTCGATTGAACTCCCAGCGGTGTACATGCTAAGTGACTTGGCGAAGTACTGGTAGAGGATTGCTCCTCCAGCTATCGTCGCTGATATGAGGATAGCCGTGGCGAGAAGGGGTGATAAACCCTTTCTACCAATATTTATTAACGGGTGCCTCATTATCTCCCTATTCTCTTGTACATGCTTTAAAAAGCGACTATGCATGAATTCGAGGATAATCAGGGTAAACCATAGATGCCGGATGCTATCTCGCTGGGATGATGCAAATGAGCAATAACGATTGCACGGGTGCCTTTAAGCTACTGGACAAAAGATTATGTGCTGAGCTGGTTAAGCATGGAATAACCACTCCTACCGACATCCAGGAAAAAGCCATACCAGCTATACTTGAGGGAAGGGACGTTCTTATCATTGCTCCAACGGGCTCCGGAAAAACTGAGGCCGCGATGCTCCCTCTCTTCCACAAATTACTCGCGGAGAAGGAGAAGAGCGGTAACGGGTTGCCCAGGCTGGTCTACATCACTCCTCTAAGAGCCCTCAACAGGGATATATTCGTTAGGATGGAGAAGATATCAATGGGCATCGGCTTATCATGCATGGTTAGGCACGGTGACTCAACCGTTAGCGAGAGAAGAGCTTTTCTGCGGGAGCCCCGCGACTGGTTCGCCACAACGCCGGAGAGCATCGCGCTGATGCTCAGCCACGAGAAGACTAGGGAGAGGCTTAAGGGGATTAAGTACGTGGTTATAGACGAGATACACGAGCTTGTCGACAGCGAGAGGGGGTCAATGCTCGAGGTAGCGCTCAGAAGGCTTAAGAGGCTCAGTGGAGGAGCGCAGCTAGTCGGGCTCTCAGCGACAATATCAAGCATCGAGGCCGTGGCAAGTCTGTACCCGTTCAGGAGAAACTTGGTAATAATTAGAAGTGAGACTGACAAGAAACTTGAGGTCACAGTTGAGACGAGCGGGCAGGAGGGCCAGCTAAGCCCGGAGAAGCATGGTGAGTGGCTAGCCAGAAAAATAGATGAGCTGAAGCGCAGGTACAGGTCCGCCATAATTTTCACTAACACCAGGAGTACCGCTGAGCTACTGGGAGCGGAGCTCAGAAGCAGAGGGCACAGCGATATAGCTGTTCACCACGGGAGCCTGAGCCTAGAGGTGAGAAGAAGCGCTGAAACAGCGCTCAAGAGAGGAGAGTTGTGGGGGGTCGTGGCAACGAGTAGCCTGGAGCTCGGAATAGATGTGGGCCACCTGGACGTAGTTATACAAATAAGTAGCCCTAGACAAGCGCTAAGGCTTATGCAGAGGGCTGGGAGAAGCGGCCACAGGCTAGGGGAGAAGTCGAGGGCTGTTATACTCGCTGAGCCTGTTCTCGACGACATTGTTGAGTCGGCGGTGATAGCAAGAAGAGCTACGAGCGGGGAGCTGGAGGAACAAAAGCCACATAGAAACCCCCTTGACGTGCTTGTTCATCAGCTAGTCGGCTTGGTTCTGGCGGGGGAGGCGAGAACAATCGATGAGGCATTAGAGTTCCTTAGGCAAACATACACGTTCAGGGAGCTGGACGAGGCGACTCTCAACGAGGTTCTTGAGTACGCGTCGCAGTCAGGGCTCATTAGGGTGACGGGTAACACCATATCGCCCGGGAAAAGGTCGAGAAGCTATTACTACTCGACGAACATGATTCCGGACACCAAGAAGATACCTGTCTACACGAGCACGGGGGAGAGAATAGGCTTTCTCGACGAGGACTTCGTACTAGCGAAGCTGGCGAAGGATGCTAGATTCGTGCTTGCTGGTAGCGAGTGGGTTGTCCTCGAGATAGGGGATGACAAGGTCGTTGTTAAGTCAGCCGAGACTAAGCTCGGTCTTCCCCCGGCTTGGGAGGGTGAGCTGATACCGGTTGACTACAAGGTCGCGCGGGAGGAGTGCGGTTTTCTTGCTAGAGCACACATGGAGGGTGCTGAGAGAGTACTGGCGGATTATCCCTTCCTTGGAAGCGAGGCGAGGAGGTTTATAGCATGGGTCGCGGATGAGGCGAGGAGAAGGGGTTTCTACCCCCCAAGCGGGAGCTACGTTTTGCTTGAGTATGATGAGTCGGATAGACTAGCTGTTATATACAGCCGCCTTGGCTCAAAGGGAAACGATGCCCTAGCCTCTCTGCTGGGGCACTACATATCAACGAGGATGGGGCTAAGGGCCGCGTTATCCACAGATCCGTTGAGAGTGTACGTTGAGCTTGGGAGAAGCGGGGCATCGATCATTGTGGAGAAAGCATTGCTGGGAGCCGCAGCAATAGCCGATGAGCTTGCCGCAGAGGCTGAGCAAGCTGTCAAGGCGACAAGCCTCTTCACGTGGAGGCTAACGCAGGTAGCGAGGAAGATGGGCATGATAACTCCCCAGGCCGGGCTAAAGGAGGCGCTGAAGCTCGTAAGGTATCTTGGGGACACCATTGCTGGTAAGGAAGCACTGAGGGAGCTTCTCCACGAAAACCTTGATGTGGAGAGGGCGGTGGGCCTTCTCAAGGAGCTGGCGAGCAACAAGAAGAGAATATTGAAGCAGCCGAGAAGAGGTCTGAGCCCATACACGATTTATGGAGGAAGAGCTTCGGTTATAGGTTCAACAGGCACGACCAGCATGCCACTTGAGGTAGCGGCGAAAATGGTTGAGAAAAGAGCACTGGAGAAGCAGGTGCATCTGGTATGCCTCAACTGTGGCTACAGTGAGACAAGAGTTGTGGAGAGCCTGCCGGAAACAATAGTATGCAAGAAGTGCGGCGCAAGAATAATAGCGCCTATACCCGCAGGCTTCACAGAGATGATTAGCGCTGTTCAGAGGTACCTGGCGAACAACAAGAACAAGAAGGGCCTAAGCCAGAGAGAGAAAGAGCTGGTAGAGGAAGCTATTGAGAGAGCACAGCTGGTCCTAAGCCACGGGAAAAACGCGGTGATAGCCCTGTCAACGTATGGGATAGGCCCGAGAGCTGCGAGGAAAGCCCTTGCCGCTCTCAAGTTCGGTTGGGAGGAGTTCCTCAAAAAACTTGTCGAGGAGCAACAAAACTGGTACAGAACAAGGGAGTACTGGGACTAAGATGGAATTTCAACCAGGAGCCCTGCGTGTTTCTTTTTAAATATACATATATTCATGTTTGGAGGCGGAGATGACCAGTATAACCGAGTATATAGAAAGCCTCGCGACACAGGTCACACTAGCGTCGTGGTCGGTTTTCCTGCTCGCGTGGAGCATAGGTTGGGTGCTGAGGGGGAGCCCAATACCTCTCGCTAGGGTTAGGAGAGCTGGGCAAAGCTTCATTGAGGATGCCGTGTGGGCTGCATTCTGGCTCTCAGTTGGAAGTTTGGTGTTCGCCCTTGTATCCAGGATAGCGCAGGTGCTACAGGGCAGCGGCCCGTGAATAAGCGATGAACAACCAAGAGGTATTGGTGCTATCCGCTTCTATGTCTGCGCTTACCTACAGCTTGGGCGCGTTGCTCCTAGGTCTCCCACTTCCTTTCCCAAGCCTCAAGAAGCTCGGCTCTTCTCTCATGAAGGACGCCGTGTTCTCGATGTTTATCGTGGCCTTATCCTCAATGCTACTATCCTTACCAGTTACTCTGTATAACAGGATTGGTGCCGATTGGGGCTTTTTTGATGAATGGATAGCCAAGAGAACGTTGATGCTCTCTTCTCTCAAGGCTGGGGCATCGTTCGCATCAAGCCTATTATCCAAGGTTGCTGGCGAGCTTGCTCTTGATAGTTTTCTTGAGCCCCTCATAAAGTCCGTTAACTACTCGTTGCTAACCCTGTATCTAGCTTTATCACTATCGATTATCGTTCGGTACCACTACGCAAAGCTTATACTGCTAGGCATATTGCTGAGCTCTATTCCAATGAAGCTAGCAAGAGGAGCGGGATGCTATTTAATTGCCTTCAGCATTGTTTTCTATGCTGGCATGCCGCTCATGCCTCTATTCGTTGAGGATTTCTCGACGCCCTTGGAATACCCTGACATGAACACGGATGTTGTTCAGGGGGCAATTAGGGTGCTGGACCAGCGTGGAGTCCCCGTGCCCTACGCGGTGGTAAGCGGATATGACCTAGAGAGCGGCCGGTTGCTCTTCACGTACACAACGAATACGCTGGGGATAACGACAATAAAGTCCCCTCTCGACGGGTTGCCTAGAAGCAGGGCCTACAACCTCGTGGTAGAGGTGATGGGGAGGCAAGTGTCAGCTAATCCGAGCGTAGTAGAGCCTGCTCTCTATGAGCAGTCTATGGGTGGACGAGTTGAGCTGGATGTTCACCTTGAGGATGTGGTTATCGTTGATGAGAGAGGAGTTTATCTCCTTGTGGGCAACGGGAGCGTATCAAGCATATCTGAGGAGGAGGGAACAAAGAGGGTTTACCTAGGTGAGCCTGGGCAGCACGTCCTCCTGGTTCATCCCTCCACCTGCTACATTGATGTTGACGGCCCTGTATTGACTAGGAGCACCAGCATGTGGAACAATATACTGGTGGTTAGCAACGAGATTTTCGTTGAGAACACAAGCGAGCCCATAATAATTTCCGTTAAGCATTGTAGCGCGCCGAGCATTGACTTGTATAGACCATACACACTGTCAACTGGTCTTTCGGTTAAGGACAGGTTCGCGCAGACCGCGTCCCAGATTCTCCTCAACTACGTAGTTCTCCCAGCGGTTTACGTAGCTATTCTTCTCTCAATAACCTCCGCTCTTGCCTACACGCTTAGCGGTGCTCGGGACAAGCTACCATTAAAACCATGGTGATCATTCGTGGTTAACCCCGTGATCGCGTCCCTTGCTGTGGCGGGCGCTTTGTCCCCGGCCATAGCTTATATGGCTACAAGGGGGCTTCTTCCCGGGGGGTTTGTTAAAAAAGAGCTCGTGAAAGGCTTGGGGAGCATCAGTGCGGTGCATATCTACAAGAACAGCCTTGTTCTAGAGAAGGATAGGGGGAGGTACGTTGGGGTGTCCTTCGTAGACCTTGGGGACGCCCTGTTTAAAGGCGACTATAGATCGCTTGAGGGCTTGCACTTCAGGTCCAGGACTCTTGGGAGGATCCTCTCCTCCAGCGCCGCCAGGGTTGAGCTAAGGTTCCATGTGGTTCCCGTTTCTCTCGACAAGGTTGAAAGGAGGCTTGAGAGAGAACTCGAGGCTATCAGGGCTGTCATCCAGGCAAACGGTCCTCGCGAGGAGCTTGTTGATAGGGAGAGGAGAATCTCAGCTATACTGGAAAAAATCAAGAAGGGGGAGAACGCGAGCTGGTTCACCGCTTACATCGTGGTTTACGCTGAGGGCGGAAGCGTCGAGGATGCCGCTGACAAAGCGCTTAAGGAGGCGAGGAGCATAGCTAGCTCGCTGAACATCTCGCTTGGCGCGAGGGCTTATGTTTGCTCTTCAAGGCAAGTAAGAGAAGCTGTGAGGAGCCTCTTTCTAGGGCCGCCCTCAACGAGAGCTGAGCTGAGAACAAGCGCTGACCCGTTGGCCACGCCCCTGCCTCCTGTCGAGAAGGAGACCTTATCGCCTAGGGGGGTTTTTCTCGGCTATAGAAGAGGAACGAGGATACCCTTCATGTATGACCTGAGAAAGCTCGGGCTAAGGCATATCCTGGTCGTGGGCCCCACGGGTAAGGGCAAGACAACCCTTCTCGCGACCCTAGCGAACAGGGCTCATGCTAGGGGGATCGCTCCCCTGCTAATCGTTGACCCCAAGGGCGATTTGGAGCTGATGCTCAGCAAAAGCATAAAGCGTGTCTACGTATCACTATCCACAATTGTCAAGCCGATCGGCGATACATACGATGAGAAGCCCCTTCTCGAGCTGGAGGTTGGGCTTAAAACCAAGCTGTTAATAAAGAGCAACGTGGAAAACACGTTGACAAGGCTCAGCGATGTTCATGGGAGCAGTAGCTCAATTATCCTCTCTCTCAGCAACCTCACGGATGAAGGCAGGTCCATGGTTATCGGTAGCCTCATGAAGAGCCTTGTCGAGTGGTTGTATACAAGCGAGCCGTCGGGTAAACTTAGAAAAGTAGTGATGATTGATGAAGCTTGGCGAACAAGCGAGGCCTCCATTTACTATGCGGGGAGGATAGTTAGGGAAAGCAGGAGCTTCGGTGTATCGCTTGTGCTGTCAACCCAGTCGATAGAGGACTTGCCGAAAGAGCTTTTATCAAACATAGCGACCATTTTTGTCTTTGGGGGGATAGAGCAGAAATACGTTGAAAGCGCCTCGTGGCTCCTCAACCTAAGCGTGGATGAAGCTAGAGAAGCCCTTAGCACGTTGGGCGTTGGCCAAGCACTGGTCAAGATACCTGACAATCCCTCACCTATAGAGATCGATATCGACCCAGACATAGCTAACTAGACAAGGCGGTCAGCTAACTTCGAGTTCTTCATAGCTCTCGCTCAGCACTCGGCTTTGAAATCATCCCATCAACAATTATATGCCATGCGGAATAATAACAATTTGTGATTGATGCTTGGCTTTTCTATTCATTTATAAACCTTGATGGCAAATACTATGCGTGGTGATAGCCTCTTATGGGTGGCAGGCAGAGAACAACTCTTTTCTGGGGAGTAGGTGGAGTGGAGAAGGAGAGCGCCAGCGAGAAGGCTAAGCAGGAGGCCAAGGAACGAGAGGAAAAGGAGAAGAAAAAGAAAGAACAACAGAAGAAAAAGTAGTTTTTTATCACCCAGAATACCTTTTAAGTATCCTCCACCCAGAGTTATGTCTCGAATAACCCGTGTTTTGAGTGAAAAGTCTTTTAGCGGAGAACAAGGCTATGAGCAATCGTTTCAAGCTGGATGTCTTCTTATCTGACTGCACCTTTGAGAATGAGCCGGACCTGCTTAGATCCACGCTTAAGGCAGGCATAATAGCGAGGGCGCTCGCCATATACAGGGTGGACAGGGTTGTTATCTATAAAGGAAGAAGGGATAAGGCCTGCTCGGAGCTTGGTGAAAGGCTCGAGAAGCTGTTGTGGTACCAGGTCGTGCCTCCCTACCTGAAAAGGAAAATCATTCCCAGAAGCCCGGTTTATAGGTACGCTGGTCTTCTCCCACCTCTACAGATAGATACCCACGTAGTAACGGATCCCCCCAGCATAGGTGAGGTGAGGTTGGGATTAGTGAGGAGAAGAGCTAATGAAAAACTAGTTGTTGATGTGGGCTTGAGGAGCGATGTGGAGGTCATGGTTAACGGGGAGACGGGGCCCCGGTTAAGGGAGCTTGTCCCCGTGGAGTTCACGGGTGAGGGCTGGAGGATCCTCAAGGAGGGAAACGTCTACCTGGGCTTCGAGGTTATCTATGAGCGGGATCGCGATATTGTTTCGCTAATGAGGAGTTACGGTGGCCTTAGGATTGGTACTTCCAGGCTCGGCTTCCCTGCGTGGGAGGCTGGGGAGAAGCTGGTATCCAGTATTTCGCCTGGGGCTAGGGTAGCAGTTGTTTTCGGGGAGCCCTACAGGGGGCTGAGGGAAATCGTAGATGAGCATGGGGGGAGGGTAGAAGAGCTTTTTGATTTCTACCTCAACTTTATTCCAGGCCAGGGAACAAGAACGGTGAGGGTGGAGGAGGCTCTGGTCGCTGTTCTCCAAACAATAATCTTCTTAAACCATGTTTATCGTAGCATTTAATAACCAATATTTATGATTTTGTTAGGAAGAGTAGTTTGGTTTCCAAGAGGAGAGAGCGTGAGCTGGAATGGGGCATAGGAAGAAGAGCGCGCCTAGAAGAGGATCACTGGGGGTTAGGCCGAGGAAGAGAGCAGAGGATATTGTACCTAGGATTAGGAGCTTCCCTCAGATAGCTCTCAGCAAGATAGCGCCGCTCGCCTTCCTTGGATACAAGGTGGGAATGACCCACGCCTTCATAGTTGACCCTGTGCCAACAAGCCCGAGTTATGGAAAAGAGATATTCGTGCCGGTAACGTTCATCGAGACTCCTCCCATGATTATAGCTGGATTGAGGGTTTACGGCAGGAACCCGGAGCTAGGCAGGTTCGTTCTGGGAGAAGCCTGGGCGAGCAGGGAGGTTCTCGAGAAAGCTAACATCACGAGGCTCATAAAGAACTTTGACCCCCCATCAATAGATGAGGCTGCTGGACGAATAGAGCCTCTCCTAGAAAAAGCGGTCGATGTCAGAGCGCTTCTCCTATCAGTGCCAAACCTGGCCGGCGGCGTCTCGCAGAAAAAGCCATTTCTCGTTGAGGTAGCCCTCAGCCAAGCACCCGTGAAAGCCAAGTACGATTACCTAAAAAGCATGCTTGGAAGCCAGGTAAGGATAAGCGACATCTTTTCCCCTGGAATGCTCATAGATGTCATCGGCGTTACAAGGGGCAGAGGGTTCCAGGGAGTCGTTAAGAGATTCGGCGTGAAGGAGCTACCAAGATGGCACAAGCACAGAAAGGCGAGCAGAACCGTGGCTAGCAGAGGCTCCCAGGTAGGAGCTTTATCAACGACTCCTCAGGCCGGCCAGATGGGGTATCACAGAAGAACGGAGTTCAACAAGCTGGTGCTGATGGTCGGCTCAGCTGAGCAGGCGCCAAGCTACAACCCGCCTGGAGGCTGGAAGAACTACGGGCTAATACGAAGCGACTTCATCGTGTTGAAGGGATCCGTGATGGGCACAAAGAAGAGGCCGCTTATCCTCAGGTTCCCGATAAGGCCTCCGGCCAGCTTCAAGCCCCTGCAGGTAAAGCTGAGCTACATTTACCTATGAGGTGATCGGGATGGTCTTGATAATAGAGGTTACAGGGAGCAGGGTAATCCCCGTCCTCGGCGCTAACGGGGAGAAGGTGGGCGAGGCCGTCCTGCCACCCGTGTTCCACACACCGGTTAGGAAGGACCTGATAAGAAGAGCCTTCCTTGCTGAGTTCACGGCGCGCCTACAGCCAAAGGGAAGAGACCCCATGGCTGGTAAACGAACAACAGCTGAGAGCCTCGGAGCTGACCACGGGCTGGCGAGGGTGCCCAGAGTGAAGGGCACGACGAGGGCAAGGCTGGTAAACATGGCTGTTGGAGGAAGGCTCGCGCACCCACCGAGAGTAGAGAAGAAAATAGTGGAGGAGATAAACAAAAAGGAGAAGTTACTGGCAACGGCGAGTGCCATTGCCGCTACGGCTAGCCTTGACCTCGTCAGGAAGAGAGGACACCTGTTCAGGGCCGAGGCCCTGCCAGTAGTAATTGACTCAAGTCTCCTCAACACGATAAGCAAAACCAAGGACGCGAGAAAACTGCTCGAGGCGCTCGGCCTAATAGAAGACGTGGAGAGAGCCGAAAGAAGCATCGGAATAAGAGCTGGCAAGGGGAAAATGAGAGGCAGAAGATACGTTGAAGCGAAAAGCGTGTTGTTCGTCCTGGACAATCACAGGTCACCACTAGCGCTAGCGCTAAGAGGACTGCCAGGCGTTGATGTAGTGACTCCGAGGACTGTGAGCGTCTTGGACCTGGCCCCGGGCGGTGTGCCGGGCAGATTAACGGTATACACAAACACCTCGCTGGCAGCCATCCAGGAGAGATTTAATGGAAAACTATTCTTCATTGAAACAGGAGGAGAGTAGGCATGGAGGCCAAGGAAGAGGTACTCTTATATCCTCTACACACGGAGAAGGCGCTGGCGTACATAGAGAAGTACAACACGCTTGTCTTCATTGTTAGGAGAACGGCCACTAAGCTAGAGATAAAAGAAGAGTTCGAGAAGAGGTTCGGCGTCAAGGTAGATGAGGTCAGAACGCTGATCACGCCGAGAGGAGAGAAAAAGGCGTTTATTAAACTTAAGAAAGATTATAGCGCGAGCGAAATAGCAATTAAGCTAGGAATACTGTGAGGTGAGCATAATGGGTAAGAGAATACTTGTTCAGAGGAAGGGCAGGGGAGGACCAACATTCAGGAACAGAGGACACCTCAGAGTAGCGCCGGCGAAGTACCCGCCGCTATTCGAGGGGACACTTAAGGGAACAATAGAGGAGATAGTGCACGACCCCGGCAGATGGGTCCCCTTAGCTAGGGTTAAGCTCGAAAACGGCGTGGAGTTCTACATACCAGCATTTGAGGGAGCGTACGTAGGCCAGGTCATTGAGGTAGGAAAAGACGCCAAAGCGGAGAACGGGAACATACTGCCGCTGGAGAGCATACCTGAGGGAACGCAGATATACAACGTAGAGGCTAGGCCCGGGGATGGAGGAAAATTCGCGAGGCAGGCAGGCTCCTACGCTGTCATAACAGGCAAGTCGTACAACAGCGTCACGATACTGCTTCCAAGCGGAAAAACAAAAACCCTTGACCCCAGATGCAGAGCGACCATAGGCATACCAGCTGGCTCCGGCAGAATAGAGAAGCCCTTGCTGAAGGCTGGAAACAGCTACTACAAGTGGAAGCCAAAAGCAAGGAAATGGCCAGTGGTAAGAGGAGTAGCTATGAACGCTGCATCCCACCCGTGGGGAGGTGGAAGCCACCAGTCAGAATCCCACCCGACAACAGTATCGAGGAACACTCCTCCGGGCAGAAAGGTTGGGCACATAGCAGCAAGGAGAACAGGCAGAAGAAAGAGATAAAAATCACTCCATTTTCTTGATTTCTACGTCTACTACTTGTTTAAGCGAGCGGATTTCCTCTACTACCTCCTCCACTGATTTGGTTGCCTGAGAGAAATCAACTATAGCTATCCACTCAGCTGTATCTCCTCTCCTTATAGTTCTAGAATGAGTTAGCAACAAGTCAATCTTGTTTCTAGCAATAACGTTGATAACACTTGACAAAGCACCTATCTCGTCCCTCATGATAATCCTTACTTTGTAAACCAACGATGTGCTCTCGACCAGCGGGATAAGCTTAATCTCGTTTCTCTCAACATCCCCTACCACCATGAACTTCATGCCTTCCCTGATGTTTAATAACGACCTTATCTTGGCCGGAATCAGTACTCTGCCCTTCGAATCCATCAAAACAACTTCGTAGACGAGCAAGTAGGCTCTCCAAGAAAATAGTTCATCATCTCTATTTAATAAAACCTGACCTCCTCCCCGCTCTTCAGGGAGAGGGTTCCCCGCATCTGTTTGGGGCTACATCTGTCACCTGCTGGGGATGGGGCGGTTACGAAAATGTCCTCGTGGAGCGAACGATTTATTAACCAGCGAGCTCATTCCCAACTATGTGGGAATATGGCCTCGACGAAAATGGTTCTCGGGATTTCCTTAATCCTCGTTGCAATAGTTGTGTTAACGGCATTTTTTATTTACACTCAAGCTGGTTCATCATCAAAAGTTCCTAGCGGCAAGTTCTCGGAGAAACCATCGGGGAACGTGACAGTTATCGTCGGCCTTGACCCAAATTATCCTCCATTCACATTTGTGACAAGTAACGGAACTGTCGAGGGGTTCGATGTAGACCTAATGACTTACATTGGCAACTACTGTGGCTTCACCCCTGTGTTCAAGCCTTGGGACTGGGCTACAATAGTCACTGCTTTGATGAACGGTGACATAGACGTCATTGCATCGGGCATGACGATTACGGCTGAGAGGTCATCCAAGATCGCTTTCTCTATACCCTACTATTCATACCGCTTACTAGTTGTTACGAAAGCAAGCGAGAACAGGTCCTTAAGCGAGCTTCTTGAGACGGGCTCGAGAATAGCTGTTGAGACAGGCTCCGATGCTGACAGGATAGTTGAGTCTTGGCTTAACAAGGGATACAAGATAAGTAAGGTTCCAGTCGAGTCTTACCCAGCTGTCATCGACGCGCTTGCAACTAACAGGGCAGACCTAGCTATTCTGGACTCAGCTTTTCTCTATCCATACCTGGATTCACGGCCTGAGCTACGCTCAGCACTGAAGATAATAGGGGACCTAGGAGTCAGGGCCTACGGAATAGCTACTAGACCAGATGATTATTGGCTGAGAAACTGCATAAACCGAGCAATAGAGGAAGCGATGTCATCGACTGTCTACTCAGACCTTCTCTCCAAGTGGGGGCTTAATCAATAAGCATATTGTGAGGGGCCAGCCTTGGATTTAGGCTATTTTTTATTTATTGTATCAGGGCTGAAGTACAACTCGTTGATTGCTGTAACATCATTCGTAACAGGGCTTGCATTGGCGATAGCTATTATACTGGTTGATGAAGCTGTGATTAAGGCACGAGGGAGAATAACCAGGTTTTACTCCTACGTATTCACGGGGATACCCCCGCTTGTCATCATCTCCATTATGTATTGGCTGGTCCTCCCCTCCCTTGGAGTAAGAAGCAGCCCGGTAATAGCCGCTATAATGGCTTTTTCCCTAAGAACATCGGCTTTCCAGGCAATGATATTGAAGTCAACTATAAACAGTCTTGATGAATCACAGGTCCAAGGAGGACTATCGCTAGGCCTAAACATACGCGAGGTATACACCTACCTCGTAATCCCCCAAGCGGTAGTTCTGAGTATACCTAGCCTTACAAACGAGCTAGCCTCTCTTCTAAAGGAATCAACCCAAGCACTCGCCATCGGCGTTTTAGACACGCTTGCCAGAGCGAGATATGTTACGATAGCTACAGGATATAGCCTCCTGTGGCTCGGCATAACAGGAATAATCATGTATCTCCTAAGCAACTCCCTGATTCTCACTGCTAGGTACCTCCAGAGAAAAGGGCTTTTCCCAGGCACAAGCAGAGACCTGCTAACAAGCCCGGGTACCAGCGAAAAGAATTACGGAGAAGGAGCTAAGCAGAATCGCCTAAAGGGAAGCCTGCTAATGTTCATGTCCCTACGCATCAAAAGACAAAGCCTCTAACAAAGACACGGTGAGCCCTAAATGAATGACAAACTAAGGGTTGAGAACCTCGTAAAAATCATTGATAAAAGAAAAGTGCTTGACGAGGTAACGTTCAGAGTGAAGGAGGGGGAAACCCTAAGCATTATTGGGCCGAACGGCGCTGGAAAATCAACGTTGCTAAAATGCATAGACCTCCTCGTAATGCCGGACAGCGGAAGAATATTTTTTAATGACATTGAGATAACCAGCGCAAAGAACATTGAGAAGATAAGAACGAAAATAGGCTTTGTATTCCAGGAATCCTCGTTATTTACACATATGAAGATAATAGACAACGTGTTAATCGGCCCTCTCAAAGTCAAGAAGTTGGAGAGAATGGAAGCGGAGAGGATAGCCAGATATGCGCTTGAGCAGGTTGGCTTAGAGAAGGAAAAATGGAGCAAGTACCCACTCCAGCTCAGCGGTGGCGAAAGGCAGAGAGCCGCTATAGCTAGAGCGCTGGCCATGGAGCCTGAGCTAATACTGTATGATGAGCCTACTTCTAACCTGGACCCCCTCGGAGCCTACGATGTTTTCAAGACAATAGAGAAGCTGTCAAGAATAGGCATAACGAGCATAATAGCCACCCACGACCCGAGGGTAATATTCAAAGTGAGTAGAAGAGTAATTCTCCTTTTCAACGGCAAGGTTGTCGCTGAGCTCACCCCCCAAGAAATAAGTGTTAAGAAAAACAGCTTTGAGAACCCCGTTATAAGGATGTTTCTGGAATCGCTCTCTTTGCCTCTCAGTAATGGGTTAGGGTAAAGCAACATGCTAGATTCTTTCTTAGCGCAGGCGCTTTATAGAGGCCTAAAAACAACGCTGGAGCTAATAACTATATCGGCTCCTCTCGCGGTAGTTTTAGGCATATCTCTGGGTCTCATGAGGGTATACCTGCCGAGATGGCCCCGCCTACTTGTTGATGGATTCGTGGATTTCGTGAGGGGAATACCATATTTGTTGTTACTCTTCATAGCCACGTACGGGCTAACAGACATAGGTATTTACCTAACACCTATCCAAGCGGCCGTTGCAAGCCTCGTTATTAATTCGGGTTGCTACATGTCCGAGTACATCAAGAACAGCGTATTAAACCTGAACTCACTCGATGTTCTGGCCGCCAGGAGCCTTGGCTTCACAAGAAGACAAGAGATAATTTACGTCGTTCTACCAAAATCTATTCCATCCTCCATACAGCCAATTATCAGTGAAACGGTTTATCTAGCCCAGAACTCGACACTGGCGAGCTTGGTCGGCGTCTACGAGGTATACTCATCAATGAAAACGTATATATCGTATAGCTTTGAAACCCTTCAGCCCTTCCTAGCTCTCACGGGAATCTTCGTTTTCATAAGCCTGGGCTTAAGGACCGTTGGACAAATGATAGAAAAACAATATAAAACAAAAAGGTAGGGTTAACCCTTCGTTACCCCTATAGGCCTCATCCTTGCAACCAATTTTCCAATGCCGACCTTATCGGACACCAGAGCTACTCTATCCACATCCTTGTATGCCTCGGGAGCCTCCTCTGATATAACCGTTTTATCCGCTGCCCTTATGTATATGCCCTGCCTCATTAGCTTATCTATAACTTGGTCCGGCCTGTAGGACCTGATAGCGGCGTTTCTGCTCAGCCATCTCCCAGCGCCGTGAGGAGCCGTGTACCAAGTCCTGGCACCAGCTGTTGTGCCTATTAGCACGTAGCTAGCTGTGCCCATGCTTCCAGGGATGAGAACTGGTTGGCCAACGTTCCTGTACTTGCTGGGTATCTCCAGGTGACCGGGCGGGAAGGCTCTTGTAGCTCCTTTTCTATGAACAACAACCTTCACTCTTTTTCCGTTCACCTCGTGCTCCTCTATCTTGGCTATGTTGTGAGCGACATCATAGATTATCTCTAATCCTAGTTTATCATCGTCAGTCTTGAAGACCTGTTTAAAGCTTTCCCTGGTCCAGTGAGTTATTAGCTGCCTGTTCGTCCACGCGAAGTTCGCCGCCGCGGCCATGGCCTTCAGGTAGTCCTGGGCCTCTGGGGAGTTGAATGGAACGCTTGCAAGCTCCCTATCTGGGAGGCTTATGCCGTATTTCCTCATGGCCCTCTCCATAATTTGTAGGTAATCGCTGGCTACCTGGTGACCAAGCCCTCTGCTCCCCGTGTGAACCATCACCATTACCTGGCCTTCGTACTCTATGCCCAGCGTCTTGGCTATCCTATCGTCGTATATCTTATCAACCACCTGGACCTCAAGGAAGTGGTTACCGCTACCCAGGCTACCAATCTGTGTATGCCCTCTCTCCTTCGCTGCTTTGCTGACCTTGCTGCTATCAGCTAGCTTCCAGCTGCCTCTCTCCTCAATGAACTCAGGGTCCTCGGGTCTTCCGTAACCATGCTCAACAGCCCACTCCACTCCTCTATCAAGTATCTCGTCGAGCTCCCGCACGCTTACCTTGATTTTACCCTCGCTACCCAAACCACTTGGCACGTTTACATGCAAGGTATCTATTAGCTCCTTTATCCTCGGCCTAACGTCTTTCACATCCAGGTTTGTCCTGAGAAGTCTCACGCCGCAGTTTATGTCATAGCCAACTCCTCCTGGGCTAATCAAGCCGTTTTCCTCAACGCTTACTCCAGCTACTCCACCGATTGGGAAGCCATACCCCTGGTGCCCATCAGGCATAACGTAGCTTGCAAGAAGAATGCCGTCGAGACAAGCTACATTTGCTGCTTGCTCAAGAGTTAAGTCCGACTGCATCTTCTCTAGGAGAAACTCGTCAGCAAATATTATAGCTGGAACCTTCATGCATTTCTTGTAGGACTTATCAATCATCCATTCATATTCACTTGTTTTCTTGATAGGAACAGGCATCGCCACACCCTCTATGCAGATTTGTTTATGGATTAATATTTGACAATTCAACTATATTTTAGGCACCGAGATTTATCAATATATCTTAATATCTCGCCTTAAGGACAAATGCAACCCTTATCTGTGGGAGACTTTTTTAACCTCATCCCCCGCCCTGAAAGGGGAGGCTTTCAGTGGTACAATGCTCTGCATAAGCTAAGAATCTGCTCTTAGGTCCTTGAAAATCACATAGTAAACTTAAGAGAAATCTCTATGTATGACAATGTTCTTCTCCCGGCCTTCTCGCTGCCGATGGATACGTTCTCTAACACCAGCGCGTTGCCCAATCTTTTCTTAACCTCGTTGTAAACATCTATTGCTTTAGGTATGTAATCCCCTCTGCCCTTTAGAACTAGGACCTCGTTTTCCTTCAGCTCTCTCAGCGTGAGGATGACGTTTAGAACTAGTTCCTCTAGGGGGGTTCTATTTACTAAAATCAGCTTCCTTGATTGTTGTTTTTCACTCACTTTTTAACACCTTCTCAAAACCTCTTCGTATACACAATAGCTATGCTAACAATCTAGAAAGAGTCAAAGGAGATTTTAAGATTTTCCCAGCTAGCCTCCGCTACTGGATACTCTGGGACACGAAACTGGATATTCTCTTAATTATATTCTCGATGCTCTCTGCGCATGTATCCACGACTATTACTCTGTCTTTTTCCTTGCAACTGAGAGCCTGCTCCTCGATTACGCCCAGAACTTCCGCCTCAATGTTCTCCTCGATTTTTTCTTTTCTCCAACCTCTTTTTCTCATCCTGTCCTCCAGTATCTCTGGACTAGAGCACCTTGTGACGACGATCAAGCTGGACTTATCCTTCAACAGGCATGGGTCCAGCGACTCAATGATTACTAGTTCCTTGCCCCTGACTAACTCGTCTATCCTGCTCTCCAAAGCCTGCTCATCAACGATGTAGGTATCCCTCACGAAATCACGCGCTATAACAAGGTCGCTCTCGATAGCAATCCTGCTAGCGCTGAGGCAGTAGGCGTTTAGAAGAGAGCATAGTCCGTTAGTAATCTCGCTTTTCCCAGTGCCAGGGGTCCCGCTTACAATAATTATCATTAGAACCAATCCAAGAATTGTATTGCAAAAAAGAAGATTTAAACAAATCCCAAGATGCTTAGCGAGTTATGCTCGTTCAAAAAACCTCTAGTCTTCCTTCTCCTTCTCCTCTTCCTCCCCTGGCTTCTTGGTCTCTTTCCCTTTCTCCTCTCCTTTCTCTAGCTTGCTGGCAACAATCATGTCGTCAATCCTGAGTATCAGTGTGGCTGCCTCGGTGGCAGCTTTTATCGCGTTCTGCTTTATCGCTGCTGGCTCTATCACGCCTAAGGCGTACATATCGGCTATTCCGCCGTCAAACACGTTTATGCCTATCGATATTCCGTTTGGCTGGGCGTGAGCGCTTCTAAGCTTCATTATTATCTCTATGCTGTCGAGACCGGCGTTCTCGGCTAGAGTCATTGGGAGGGCCTCTAATGCCTTGGCGAACGCCTCGATTGCCAGTTGTTCTTTGCCTCCCACCCTCGCCGCGTACTCTCTTAGGTGCTTGGCGACCTCAACCTCGACTGCTCCACCTCCAGGCACAATCTTAGCATATCTAACAGCGTCAGAAACAGCGCTTAGAGCATCCCTGATTGCTCTCTCAGCCTCGTCAACAAGCCTCTCGAGACCACCCCTAATCAGTATGGTTACGCTCTTTAGGTTCTTTGCTCCCTCCACGAACACCATCTTGTCTTCGCCGATCTTTCTCTCCTCGACGAGCTTTGCTTCCCCGAGGTCGCTTGGCTGCAGGTCATCTATGTTTGATACTATTCTTCCGCCCGTCGCTCTCTCAAGCTTCTCCATGTCGCTCTTCTTTACTCTCCTAACGGCCAGTATGCCCTTCTTGGCCAGGAAGTGCTGGGCGACATCATCAATTCCTTTCTGGCAAATAACAACGTTGGCTCCCGTTGCAGCTATCTTCTCAACCATCTCCTGCAGAATCTTCTCCTCCTGCTGTAGGAACAGCCTCATCTGTGATGGGTCGCTAATTCTTATCTCAGCGTCTATTTCGGGCTTCTCGATTTCGAGAGGCGCGTCTAGGAGAGCGATCTTCGCGTTCTCAACTCTCTTGGGCATTCCTGGGTGCACAACCTCCTTGTCCAGAACGATACCCTCGATTAGTGACGTGTCTAGTATGCTTCCTCCATGCTTTTTTATTATCTGGATAGCATCTAGGTCCACGTACCACTTATCTCCTCTCTTCTCAGCGACCTTGGTAACAGCCTCCACAGCTATTTCAGCTAATCTCTCCCGAGCGTTTCCAACAGCCTTGCTGTACAGGCTTGTCTTTGCTATTTTCTTCAGTACCTCCTTGTCATTGATATCTATCTGGCGGCTTATGAAGTCAATGAAGCTGACTGCCTCCTCCATGGCCTTCTTGTATCCCGAGATAATTACTGTTGGGTGAATGTCCTTTGCTAACAGCTCCTCAGCGTTCTTCAGCAACTCTCCAGCTAGGATTACAGCTGTCTTTGTGCCATCGCCGACCTCCTCGTCCTGGCCCTTAGCTATCTGAACCATCATTTTTGCCGCTGGGTGCTGGACATCCATCTTGTCGAGAATAGTTGCTCCGTCATTAGTTATTGTTATGTCACCGAGGCTGTCAACAAGCATCTTATCCATACCCTTGGGACCATAAGTAGTCCTCAAGCTCTCGCTAATAGCTCTCACAGCCAATATGTTGGCTCTGAGCGCGTCTCTACCAGCTGTTCTCTGTGTTCCTTCCTTAAGTATTAGAACGGGTATACCAGTTGGCTCTGCCGCCATGAAAAGCTCACCTTTAAATAACGTGATATGTCTTTTTCTATGGAACATCATTAATGTATGCTTCTATATAAATTTTTCGCTTAAACAAGAAACTAAATAAAACATAGCTAGATGCCATGCTAGAGAAAAGTCATTAACATATTAACCCGCAAATTAAAATTTTCATTGTATATGTTAATTCCTATAGTACATTATGGAAAATTATAAATAAAGGGTAAACCAATCTATAATGGGTGTATCTGTTATGTACAAATTGACATCCACGCAGAGAGAAGTACTGGAAGCACTTGTAAAGCTCTATGAGCAACACAAAAGGCTGATAAAGAGCGTGGAGATAGCTGAGTTAGTGAAGAAGGACGAGGGGACGGTCAGGAACGTTATATCGAGCCTCAGAAGCCTTGGCCTGCTTGAGAGCAAGACGGGCCCTAGCGGAGGATATATACCCACGCTGAAGGCGATAGAGCTTGTAAAAATGCCCCCGTTACCATCGTACGGCCTACTGAAGATATGGAAAGGAGGAAGAGAGACAAACGTGACGGCCTTCAGCATGGAAATCATAGATGTGCTTAACCCGGAGGGCGGGAAAGCCCTTCTACGTGTTGGTGGGAACATCGAGGAGCTAAGCGAGGGGGATGAGGTCAAGGTAGGCCCAACCCCCTACATGAGACTAGTGATAGAAGGAACGATTCACAGCATAGACAGGCTGTCGGGACAAGTATCCGTGCTAATAAAGAGGATGGTGAGCATACCGAGAGAGCCTGTTGGAAACATCGCCAGCAAGAAACTAATAACTGTCTCGCCAAAGGACCTGTTAAAGGATATTGCATCATTCTTCACGAAGCAGGGAATAAGAGGCGCCCCCGTCTTATCTGAGGGAAAAATCGTGGGGATAATAACAACAACCGATATAGCCAGGGCGTATAGCGAGGGAAACTTAAAGGCAACAGTTGAGGAGTACATGAAAAAGAACGTTATAACCATAAGAGAGGATGAGGACATACTCGACGCGATAAAGCTCATGGACCTCTACGGGGTTGGGAGACTAGTTGTCGTCAGCGCGGTTGGAGAACCAGTAGGCATAGTGACAAGAACAGATGTTCTAAGAAGATTATCAGCCATAGGAAAGTAAGGTAGCTCGAACACAGGCCTTCTATCATCGCGTTTTTCCAACGCTCTACAGTTAACCCGGGTTCTCTCTTCATCGCTACCATGAAGTATTATCTCTAATAATCAAGATATAAAGATTAAAAGCCCGACCAGCAAAGAGAGTAGTGATATGATGAGCCTCACGGCTTGACCTTGACGAGGGATGAGAACGTGAACCTCCCCTGATCCTCCCGCTACGATAAAACAGTATTTCCCGGTAAGCGTTGAGATCCGGTTTCTTTTCTACAGCTTCTCTGATAATTTCCAGAACTTGTCTCCCGGGTAATGGAGGTTCAATGCTACTTTTCCCTTCTTCATGCTTGCCACCGCCTCGCTTGGGTAGATAGCCTTGACTACCGCTATGGGTATCATTCTCTCCTCGGTTACCACTGCGATGTCGTTTTCTCTGAAGCTCCCATCTATCCTTACTATTCCGGGGGCCATCACATCGGCCCCGCTGCCTATAGGCTTCACAGCCCCCTTGTCAACAACGATTTTTGGTAGGAAGCAGTGGCCATGCTTGAGAAGGTATTTTAGGTGAGGCAAGGCTAATCCGTCCTCGAGTATTACCAGGAAAGGCTCTCTGTTTAGGAGGATAAGCTTAGCGTCTTCGTCCTCAACCTCCTCGTACCCTTCTCTTGGCAGGTCTGTGAGCCCTAGCTTAGCTTCTATTGCTTCTAGAAGTTGCTTCGCCTCCTTTTTCGACAAGAATCTTCTCTTAGCCACCAATCATAGCACCTCTCTCCCCACGGATATCAACAGAGAAAGCATTAAATTGCTCTTTCACCACTTTATATCAATTCAGTGCCAAATAATCTTAATAACCCGGGTTGAAAAGAAAAAGCAGTGTACAAACCTAGGTGGATGAATTTGGCGGAAACAGCTCACAAAATGCTTGCATCCTCAATGGGGAGAACAGTATACGTTAAGCTTAAGGGAGGCAAAGAGGTTAGGGGAAAACTAAAAAGCTTTGACCATCACTTAAACATAGTCTTAGAAGAAGCGGAGGAAATATTTCCTGACGGAGAGCATAGAAAGCTAGGCCTAGTAATAATACGTGGTGATAACGTAATCATAGTTTCACCATCAACAGGGGAATAGGTGATCACAATTGACGAAAGGAACACCCTCAATGGGTAAGCATGGCAGAAGCAAAACCCATATTAAATGCAGGAGATGCGGTAGAAGAGCCTACAACGTAGCCAAGGGGTACTGCGCCGCATGTGGCTTTGGAAAAAGCAAGAGAATAAGAAGATACAGCTGGATGACAAAGAAAGTTTTAACCAGAGAGAGAATAGTCTAGGGACTCTATCTCGTTCCTCAAGCCTGGATTAACTATTAGCGGCTCAAACAACTGTCTCTCCTCGCTTACTAACCCGTACTCCCTTAGCTCTATGAGAAGGGAATTCATAAGCAAAGCCAGCTCTCCGACCCCCTTCTCTTCTATTTTTCGCAAAGACTCCTCAAGCTCAGCTGTCCTCGACTCAGCGAAGATAGATGAATAGTTCCTCATCAAGTAGTCGTAAACCTCAATGCCCGTTCTCGTGGGGACCAGGAACCTAGCTTTCCTTGACTCAATGATGTAGCCATGCTTCTTCAATGACGATATGGTCTTAGCATAAGTGCTCGGCCTACCTATCTTCTTCTCCTTCATTAGCCTAACCACCTCTCCCTCCTTGAACAAGGTGACCTCGGAGCCTCTCTCCATAAGCACTGATTCTATGGGGATCCTCCCAGCATCTATATATCGTCTTAGCTGCTCGTGGCAATCAAGAGGCCAAACAGAGGTGAATCCATCCTCGATTACGCCTGTACAAGTAGTCAGGGATAGCTCGTTTCGTCCAATTCTCATTTTCAACTCCGTTTCCACTATCATGCTCGGCTTCATCTGGCTAGACATAAATCTCCTGAATATCAGGTCGTACAGCTTAATGTGGAGAGGGGTGAGAGGTATAACGGTTTTTATTAACCCCTCCATGTATCTCCTCCATAGCTCCTCAGGGCTTATGGGCTGGGTAGGCCTGATCGCCTCGTGAGCCCCTCCCTCGCCCCATGTCCTAGGAGCAAACCACTCTGGCTTGCCAAGAACATTAGTGATGTAGTGCCTAGCTATGCCTATGCCCGCTGTACTAACCCTAGTGCTATCAGTTCTATGGTACGTTATCAACCCTGACTCAAACAGCTCCTGAGCTATCTTCATTGTAGTTGAAGAAGGAAGACCTAGCTTGTAGTTAGCCAGAAGCAGTAGCTCATCCGTAGTTAATGGAGGCTGAGGCATAGCCTGCTTGACCTCATCTTTGTAAGAAACGATCTCTGCCTCCCTAATCCTGTTAGCCTCCTCAACTAAGCTAGAGGCGTCATTCTTATCGTGATAAAACTTTCTGAGCACAGGCCCCTGGAAGAGCTTTATCTTAACCACGTATCCGCGGCTCGCCTTCCATGAATTGTACCTATTAATAATCCATCCAAGAACTGGCACCTGAACCCTACCTGAGCCAAGCCAGCGCTTATCGAAAACCTCCCATAATTTCTCCGAGGATGAGAAGCCAATCCACCTATCAGTAATCCTCCTGAAAACCTGTGATAAGACCTTGTTCTCATTCACAGACCTCGGCTCTCTCAGAGCCTGGATAATAGCGTCCTTGGTTACCTCGTGGAACTCTATTCTCCTAATAATCTTCGAGAAGGGAGCAACAACATTGTATATGTCCCAGGCTATCTTTTCGCCCTCGGAGTCGGGGTCAGTCGCGAGAAGCACCTCTTCAACCTCGAAAGCCAAGGCCCGCAGAGATAAAGCCACATCTCTGCTAAGCAACAGCTTGCGCTCCTCACCGCACTTCGGGCATTTGTTGCTTAACGAGGAGAACTGCTCGCCGCACTTCAAGCATTTCTTGATGGAAGCGTACACCGGGGCTATGAATGAGCTGCCCAGCACGACACCGTGGAGACCTATCTTCTCATCGCTAACCAAGTCATAGACGTGGCCTCTAGTAGCTATTATTATCCCCAGGTAAGCCTCCCTTGTCTTGGCATCGATAATAGGGGTCTCGTAAGCTAAAACCCTGCTGCCAAACCTTCTCCTGGCGGGTCTGCCAAAGAAGCTGGCTATGGTCTTAGCTTTGGTTGGAGACTCAACAACTATTAGAACTGCCCTAGCAGGCTTGAATAAGAGATTGTTGGAGCCGTCTTCCCTTGACTTGTCAAGCTCCTTCCTAATAGCCTCGAAATCCAGGTTATCGGCCCCCCTGAACGAAAACTCGTAGAGATACCACTCAAGCCTTCTCCTTAGGCTTTCCACCAGCTCCTCGCTTGTTTCCAGTGTAACGGCCAAGCCAAGCGTCATCCCGTTGTTAATGAATCTGCTTGTTCTGCCGCTCGCCTGTATATAGGACAGGGGGTCAGGCACGATAAGGTAAAGCTGATTATCAATGATGGTTACAACGCTTGTCCCCACGAGTAAGAATTTGTTGTTGCCGTTGTTGAGGAGCCTCCACGCCGTGTCGTATATTTTCTCCACGGCCGCCCTTAACAGGTCATAAGCCTTGCTTAGCCTGGACTCACCGTTAGGAGCTTCGTTTTTCATCATCATTATTCTGAGAGCCTGCTTCTCGTTTGGGGAAAGCCTATTAAATGTTCTTGTGAGTTCATTAACAAAATCTTCTCCTATGTAGCTAGCTAATGAAGCAGCTATTCTTAAAACCCTAACGGGGCTCTGCAGACCCTTTCTAAGCTCAATCTTTGTCTTTGGCACACCAATAAAGATAACGTACTTTATGTGTAGAGGGAGGTCGATCCCCCTAACAAGTGTTCCATAATAACTTGATACTCCGACCAGGACATCTACTTCTCCTTTAACGAGTTTATCAACTGCTCTTTTACCGGATAAAGCTAGAGTCGCTCTCACACCACCGCTTGTTAAGTACTCGGTTATTCTCCTAGCCTCACCCGCGCCCATGTCCCGTGATACCAGTATTATTCCTCCTCTTCCAAGCTTTCTAACAATGCTCAGAAGCTTCTCATCCCTGTCCCCGGGGCTCTTCACTATAATGTATGTATCAATGACGTTTCTCATGTAGTTTTGAATGCTACCTATCTCGAAGTCGAGCAACTCCTTGAATAGCTTTGGCTTCAACCCTATTTGCCTTCCAGTAGCACTGGCTATTATGAGCTGGCCCCTCGGGCTTGCCCCCCTCATCTCGTTTAGCTTTAATGAAAGCTCCTCTATTTTCAGGGCGATATCAACCGCATCTTCGCTCTTAATGGACAACGCGTAGCCATACATCATTTTTAGCTTAACCAGCTCGTACGCTATTCTTAGCTCCTCCTCAGTGAACCCGAGTAGCATTAAGACTTTATCGATGTTCCCGGTATTCTTGAGCAAGGAATCCGCGTCATCAACCAGTACAACATCGAAGCGAGCGCCTGAGCTTCTAAGCAAATCGAATCTTCTTGATAGAAAAGCCGTTGTAGTAACTAGGATGTCGTAGTCTAAGCTTCGTATACGGCCCAGAATCTCCTCTTTAACCCTAGCTGAGACCCTGCTTTTATAGCCTAGAACCCTGGCCTTAATTCCCGTCTTGCTGAGAAAATCGCTGAGCTTCGAGACTGTTTGGTCAACGAGGTTCTCCGTGGGGACAAGCATGTACACCTTCCTTCCTTTATGAGCCATGTAAACAGCATATATGAGCAGCAACGTCGTCTTCCCAACGCCTGTGGGAGCAGTTATCGCGAAGCTCTCGTTCCTGAGAAGCCTGATTGCCCATGTTCTCTGCAGGCTCCAGAACCCCTTCCCTATGCATTTCACCAACAGCTTTTCTAGCTCCCTGTACTCATCTATGAGTGATGACAAGTAGTGATAAACAGTTACGCCCTTTAGCCTAGATGCAATAGCTTTTATTCTATCCTCAAAGCTCATGGAACCGATGTTCTTAGGTATCTCAGACTCAGGCAGACAAGTTGAGCATGGGAGACCCATGGAGAGTCTTCCACTGCTTATAGGCCCCCCGCAGACCGGGCAAAGGTCAGTATAAACTACATTCAAGAATAGCTTATTACTAGCTAAGTACATAATCAAACTCCGTTGAGACAATGATCAGGGATACCCTTAAAAGCCGAAGAGCACTTCATGAATAAGTGGATGTAAGGGATAGGTTTTTGGAGAGGACGTTCGAGAAGCTTGGTCTGCCTTACCCCAAGCCCTCAGCTTATGCCCTGGAGCTCGCTAGGAAATACGGGTATTTGCCCTATATGATAGAGAGATACATGCATATTTTTGGGAGTAAAGAAGAGCTCATAGAGTTCCTGGAGACGGTTGAGAAAGGGCTACCTAGGTATATTAGATGCAATACCCTGGCTATAAAGAACTGCTTGGACCTTGCTGAAAGACTGCGCGAAGTAGACATAATTGTAAAGCCTGTTCCCTGGCTTCCAAACGCGTTCAGAATCGAGAACAATAGCTCCGCAGCCGGCCGCCTCGGGTCAACGCTGGAGTACCTGCTGGGCTATTACTATATACAGGGCCTGGGAAGCATGGCTGTATCGATAGCTCTCGACCCTAAGCCAGGGGAAGCCGTTGCGGACCTAGCAGCTGCCCCTGGGGGCAAAACAACGCATATAGCTCAATTGATGAACAATGATGGGATTATACTATCCGTTGAGAAAAACCCTGTTAGAGCAATGAGCCTTAGCGCTAATATACAGAGAATGAGGGTGAAAATCGCTGCTGTGCTGGTCAAGGATATCCTTGAGTTGCCTATCAAGGAGAAATTTGATAAAGTCCTGTTGGACGCCCCATGCACAGGGGAGGGTCTTCTCCCCATAAAGAAAGAAAGAAAAACCTCGAAGGACCTAGGGGACATAGCTAGGATGCATGAGCTCCAGGTTAAGCTCCTTGAGAAGTCACTACAGTTTGTAAAGCCGGAAGGAGTACTTGTTTATTCAACATGCAGTATAGCTCCTGAGGAGAACGAGTTCGTGATTGATAAGGTTTTATCCAGCAGGAGTGACGTTGAGCTGGAAAAAATCACCGGCATCATGGTAGGGAGCCCTGGCCTAACGGAGTTCATGGGCTATAGGCTTAGAGACGGGCTAACTAACTGCCTAAGACTTTATCCCCATAAGAATGGCTCTGAGGGCTTCTTCATGTGTAGGCTTAGGAGGAGAGGTAAATGAACGAGTGTAGCGAGGAGGCCAAGAGGGTTTTCCTAACGTTCATGCGTGATATTGGTTTAAGCAATGATGCCTTGAGAGTAATCTGCCCTGTAATGAGGTGTAGGAGGACCGGTGATAACTACAACTTGTTCTGTCTAACAAAAGACTTAGCGATTTTCCTAGATGAGTTCCTTCCACGCGAGGAGAGGGGGGATTTGCTCGCCGCCGGGATACTTGCTGGGAGAGTAGAGAGGGGCAGATTCACTCCGTCCATGGCACTTGCCTATGCCCTGGCCGGGTTTCTGGAAGAGCTTGAGGAGAGCTGCGTTGTGCTGAGTAGGGGCGGAGAGATAAGATTCACGCATGGAAAGCCTCTTGGGGAAGATGAATACGAGGTACGGAGGCCTGACAAAAAAATCTATCTGGTACTCACGTGGAGAAAAGAGCCAGTGGGGTGGGGAGTACTAGCTGGAGGTAAGCTTATACCCATCATGGATGCTGGATGGTTTATTCGGTCTGGCTACTAGGAGCCTCCTCCTTCGCCTCAGCTTTCTGTTGCTTCTCCAGCTCCTCAACGAATGATATCTTAACTACGCTTGGGAAGTACGTGAAGACCTCCCTGGCGAAGGTTCTCTTGGCTAGCTGGATGTCTTGCAACAACATATCCTTCTCCGGTATCTTGACTGTTAGAGAGGCCTTATCATCGCTTAGCTTAATGTCATATGAGTCTATAGACTTTGTCTTGAATCTTCTCTTCAGAAGTAGCTTCAGCTTCTCGTACTCATCCGTGACGTGCTTAACAACCTTGGCCTTGTACTCGATAACCTTTCCTGCCAATGGGTGGTTAAAGTCCACGAGGACCCTGCCGCCGCCAACCTCCCTGACAACTGCTGGCAAACCGTTTATCTCAACCACCTTGCCTGGAACAGGTTCAATGTTAGCCTTAGCGAACTCCCTCAGGGGAATCCTCTTTATCTTGGAGGGATCCCTCGCTCCATACGCTTTTTCTGGTGGCACCTCGAATACTGCTTCCTCCCCCTCGTTTAGCTCCCTTAGCTTTTCCTCAAGTCCCTTGACAATTCTCCCCTCGCCGATTATAACAAGTATCGGCTCATATTCCCTCTCGCTTGAGTATATCCCATAGTTCTTTGCGTCTTCCTCAATTGTTGTATCTATTATCTCTCCTGTTTCTTTTACCTTCGCGGTGTAGTGAACCAACAGGAAGTCTCCATTACTGAAGGGCATATTGACTCCACCTATCATGATGTTGCTTGATAACCAAAGTGTTAAGCTAAAAATATTCTTATTCCCTAATAAATAATTATTCCTGAAACAAGAGCCTCTGGAAAGTGAACTAGATGAGCACCCATGTAATAACGCTTACGAAGAAAATAGTTATTGGAGAGAAGGTGCTGGAGAGCTTAAAGGAGCACATGCCGCGTAGCCTCTTGAGGAGCAGTGGAAAAGTGCTCGTAGTAACAGGACCTAACGTATGGAGAAGCTATGGAGATAAACTAATGAGCTCCCTGCATAAATGCGGGCTCGAGGTAGAGGAGTTTCTTGCTGAAAACTCCCACATAGACACGGCCAAGCAAGCAATAGACGCGGCCGAGAGAATAAAGGCAACGGCCATAGTGGGGTTCGGAGGAGGAAAAAGCATTGATGTAGCCAAGTACACCGCTTCATCGCTACAAAAACCATTCATCAGTATACCGACTGCCCCCAGTCACGACGGCATAGCCAGCCCATTCGCCAGTATAAAGGGCCTTGGAAAATCTGTAAGCATAAGAGCGGTCGAGCCAACCCTGCTTATAGCTGATATGGAGATAATCTCTTCTAGTCCTCGAAGATTAATAATCGCCGGGGCCGGTGACACCATAGCGAAGTTCACGGCTGTTCTGGACTGGAGGCTTGCTCACTACTTGAAGAACGAGTACTACGGTGAGTATGCCGCCAGCCTGGCCCTACTCTCTGCGAAGCACATAGTGAAGTACAAAGACGTCATAGCTAAGGGAACGATGGAGGGCATAAGAATAATACTGGAGGCCTTGGTGAGCAGCAGCGTGGCAATGGAGATCGCCGGCAGCACCAGGCCAGCGAGCGGCAGCGAGCACTTATTCAGTCACGCGCTCGATATGTTACTGGAGAAGCCGGCTCTACACGGAGAGCAAACCGCCGTGGGCACAATAATGATGGCTAAGCTTCATAGGCTAAACTGGAAGAAGATACGACAAGTGCTAGTGGACATAGGTGCGCCTGTAAACGCCAAGCAACTGGGAATACCGGAAGAAAAGATTATCGAGGCCTTAACAATAGCTCACAGAATAAGACCTGAGAGGTACACTATACTAGGCGAGACAGGCCTGACCTGGGAGGCGGCCGAAAAGCTTGCCCGCGAAACAATGGTTATATCATAATTATTAATTGTTATATTATATCGAGAATCTCGTGGACATCTTTGCTTAGATATATATAGATGCTTCTTCAATTCTTTTAATGTGTGGAAATACATTACCACTCGAGGTGTTTATCCTTGAAGTATACGAGTATATTGAGGGTGGACTCGAAGGGTAGAATAACCATTCCACAGATTGTGCGCGAAGCGCTGGATATTTACGAGGGGAAACAGCTTTTAGCAGTGGCTGATTTCGAGAAGAAGGAGATATTAATAACGCCTATAACGTCAAAGACTCAGGCCTTGTACGAGATAAAGGTGGAACTAAAGGATGTTCCAGGAGCACTCGCTAGTTTTGGGGAAAAAATGAAGGAGCTGAAGCTCGACCAATTAATTGTGAAGTGCTCCTCCATAAAGAGGGGAGAGCTGGCTGAGTGCGTATCTATTGCTGAGCCGCTTGACCCACCGTCTTTCAACCCGGATAATGTTAAGAAAGCTCTGGAAGAATCGGGCTTCGTGTACTTTGTCTCAATAAAGCAACTGGAGCCCTACTAGCATGACTACGCGACTAGTAATTGTGGGGACCTGCGGCTTCCCCGCATCAAGAGCCAAAATATACTCCATGCTTGACGGAGCCGAGCTACAAGAGTCTTTCTACAATCTGCTTGGAAAAAAGACTTTGGAGAACCTGGCGAATAGGCCCAAGAACTTCCACTTAACCTTCAAGGCTTGGCAGGCTACCACGCATCCCTACTCCTCTCCTACCTGGAAGAAAATGAAGGAGCCTCCTCCAGGAGATAAAACCAAGTACGGCTGGCTTAGATGCACGAAAGAGAACCTCTGGGCTCTGGAAAAAACAGTTGAGCAAGCAAAGGATGCTGGAGCAGAGGTTATTGTATTTCAGACGCCGCCGAACATGCCATGCAACAATGAGCACCTAGCAGAGGTGAGGTGTTTCTTTGAGCACGCCATCAGCATTGCTGGTGGCAGCATAGCTATCGCGTGGGAGCCTAGGGGCGAATGGTTAAAAGCAAAGGATGCCCTCAAAAAAGTGTTTGATATGGGAGTGCTAATAGTAAGTGACTACCTGAGAACGCCTCCTATGTTTCCTGAATCGCCTATTGCCTATACGAGGCTTCATGGGCTAGGCGAATCAGAGGTTAACTATAAGTACAAGTATACGGATGAAGACCTGCGAAGACTTAAAAACATAATTAAAAACCTTGAGAGCGAGAAAATATACGTGATGTTCAACAACGTTTACATGCTGGATGACGCGACGAGATTCAGGAATATGCTGATTGATTAGGGTGGTGGACACAATGAGCATTTATTTCGAAAGATGCGATTTATGCAGGGACTACAGACCTGTTCTTACTTTCAGGGAAGGAAGAACTGTCCTTAGCCTGTGTTTACGGTGCGCCTACCTAACAGGCAAGCTGAAGTTCTCCACTCCAGCCGTAGCTACTGTGAAGGAAGATAAGTTATCGAAAATATCAAGGGTCCTTGACGAAATTACGGGTAAGTAGTTCTCGTTGATTGGAAACAGTTTTAAAGAAGAATTCATTATTTTAGTTGTAGGAGCAGATTAGACATGAGGTTCACTATACCAAAGAGCACGGATTTCAAAAAGGTCGTTCAAGTATTAACAAAGATATCTGATGAAGTACCACTCAAAGTAACCCACGAGGGATTAACGTGCAGAGTGCTCTCCGAGGATAAAACCACGCTTACCTCGCTCTACTTATCAGCATCTATGTTCGAGGACGTTGAGGTCGAAGGCGAGGAAGTATTCAAGGTAAGAACAAAGGACCTAGCTAACGTCGCTAAAAGAGCATCTAGGAACGATATAGCTGAATTCGAGCTTGACAGAGCTAACAGGATACTGATTGTTAGGCTGAGGGACAAGAAAACGGGGGTCATAAGGCAGTTCGATATTCCCGTATCACTCGAGGTAGAGGGAGAGGTTGGCGAGATAAATCTAAGCTACCCAGTAACCTTCGAGGTTTTGGCAAGCGATTTCAAGGAAGTCTTGTCAGACCTCAAGATCGTTGGAGACGAGGTCGAGATATCCTATTCACAAGGCAAAGTAAGGTTTAGAAGCGAGGGCGTAGGCAGAGTGTACGAGGCGTTTATGGAGCAGGACAGGCCGCTTATTTATCTATCCGCCAACGAGGAGCCTGTGTCCTCCGTATACGCGGTGGATCTCCTCGCACCCACAATGAAGGTGGCGTCGGCGAGCAGCGTTGTCAGGGTGTCGTTCGGCGAGAACATACCTATACAGCTAAAGTTTGACATAAAAGGGCAGGGGACAATAACTTACTGGCTAGCGCCTAGAACCTAGCATTGACTATCCAGTCAATCTTTTAACTCTCCTGCCATCGCCGAGAATCCAGTACTCACCGTCTTCTCTTACCTCGAGCTTGAATATTGGCGGCTCCTTTTTCACTCTCTCAACAACCTCCCTTGTCACCTCGAGGGAGTCCTTTCTCGTTTTTCCACTAATAGCGACGAAGAGGGTGGGTGAGCCCGGCCTCGCATCACCGCTGGTATGTAGAATAATGATGCCATATATGTTGGGATTATTGGAGTAGCTCTTAGCTATGTTGTCAAGTGTTTTTGAAGCGTAAGGCTCATAGGATGTATACTTTAGCTTGATAACCCTAGCGTTATCTACTACGCCCTTCACGAAGCCTAAGAAGACGCTTACTCCCCCGCTACCTATTAATGATGTTTTACTCGATAACCACTCCAAGGCAGCGAATACATGTGTGTATGAGAGACCCTCAACAACTTTTCCCTGGAAACACTCATCTCTCAGGAAAGGGGGAGGATCGCTACATGCCTTGATACTCATGTGCTAGCCACCCGAAGGTAAAGGTATTATGGCTACCTCGTCTCCCTGCTGCATAATGGTGCTCAAGCTAGCCTCCACGCCGTTCACCAGTATTTTTGCCTGTCCTTTCCCGATTAACTCGATTATTCTCACTAATTTCTCCTGCTCAACGATGCTTTCTAGTAGCTCTCGCAGCTCTGCCTCTCCTTTAACATCAACGCTTTTTTCATCCCAGCCCACAATATCAGCTATGTATCCAAAAACCTTTACCACAACCAAACCTAGCTTTCCTCGCTCATTAGGTCTTCTTTTTCTCCAGCACTCTTATCTCATTTATGCTTGTGAATGGGTATTCTCCTTTATCATCTTTTTCATACTTCTTCACGACATCCCATATTGCTAGGAGAGCGGCGCTAACCCCTACAAGAGCTTCCATCTCAACGCCTGTTTTTCCATGGGACTTCACGGTCACTCTCACCCGTATTTTGTCGGGCTCCTCAAACACGTGTTCTACCTGTACACCCTCAATCAGTATTGGGTGAGCCAGAGGAACCATCTCTGGGGTTTTCTTCACAGCCATAATAGCCGCGATTGTTGATATTTGTACTGGGTCACCCTTCTCTATCTTACCCTCCTTTATGAGCCTCAAGGTCTCGGGCCTAAGCTTTATGACCCCTTCAGCCGTGGCTACACGGAGCTGCGGGGACTTATCCGAAATGTCAATCATACGGGGACCAGGCGACATGGAATCTCACCGAGGACAGTCGCTATTCCCCCATCTGACTCCCCTCCCGCCTTGAAAGGCCAGGGCTTTGAGACGTAAATGATAGTTGATATGGAAGCTTGAATCCAGGCTCCCTTAACATCAAAGCCTCGAGTAGTCTCCGCTGAACGCAGACTTCATCCTCTTTTTCAAGGCATTCCCTGAGATCAACGACGGGGTTTTCCCTGTAGAGGCAGGTTTTAATTAAGCCATCATGAGTTATCCTCATTCTAGTGCAGGTAATGCAGGCAAACGGGTTGCTATACCCCTTGATAACGGTGACCTCTATGCCGCTCGGCATAACGTAAACAGTTCTGTTGTGGGGCTGCCTAAGCTCTATCCTCGAGGCTTTTTTCCTAAGCCCCTCCTCTATTAGCCATACATCACCATTGAGCTTCCTGTATAGCTCCACTCTCCTAACAGGGTCTCTCTCGTAGTAGAAGACGGGCATGAGCTGTATCAAGTTAACGTCGATTCCTTTGTTAGATGCGTATTCAATGATATCATCTATTTCATCTAGGTTCTCCTTGAGTATCACTGTGTTTATCTTTGTTTTTAAACCATAACTGAGGGCAGTCTCTACCCCCTCCAGAACAGAGCTTAAGTCTCCCCCGGTAATCTCCTTGAACTTGTCCTTCCTTAATGAGTGAAGGCTGACGTTTATGTGGTGTAAGCCACTATCAGCTAGCTCAGCCGCCTTTTGTTTTAGCAGAGAGCCGTTCGTGGTTAAGCTAACCTTGGCGGAGTACTTAACGAGTATCCTTATAATTTCTGCTATGTCATTCCTCAGCAGCGGCTCGCCGCCAGTCAGCTTATACTCCACCACGCCCACGCCTCTTGCACCTCTCGCTAAAACTTCATAGTGCTTTAGCTTAAGCTCAGACCTACCGTTGTATAAATCACCTTCTCTGTGACAAAAAGTACACGTGTAGTTACATCTCTGAGTCACAATTAATCTAAGAGCCTCCAGAGGCCTGCCGTATCTATCCTTGTAAACCAATGTATACCAGCACCAGAGGAACTCTGTTCTAAAAATATTGTTGATAATAAATAAATAAACTTCACATATATCCATCCTTTCACCTTAAGTAGTTACTCCTCAGCCTCGCTCCAACTCCTCTAACAGGGTTTACAACTGAAAGCCTCGCCTTTATAAGCGGGGATGAGTAGAAAAGCTTTTCTTGTTTTAATCAAGAGCTGTGGTTGCCCTTAGCACGTGGATGCGGGGAGCGCAACCACTCATACAAACCGTGATGGGGGGAATCTCTGGCCACCCCGACTGCCCCGCAAATGAAAGATGTAGACCCAAACAGATGCGGGGAACCAATGAGCCGCCCCAAGGGAACCCTTGCCCTTTAGGGCGGGGAGGAGGTCAGGGTCATGCTCAAAAACTGTAGAGCTAAACCCTCTGCGTGGTTGTTCGCTACACGTCTTTTTTATATCGATGATTTTAGGTAAATATAGAGTGATGCTCATTAGAGCCGCATCAAACTAGCTTTAAAGGAGGAAGCCGCTTTGTATGACTTCGAATATATGATGAAGGTTTATTCGTCGTGGAGAGAGCTTGCGGAATTAGGCTTACAGATAGGGCTTATTAAGGCAAAGGAAACAGCGGAGCGGTATTACGGGGGATCCTTCGGGAAATTACTTGTTATTGGAATAGGTGGCTCAGGAATTATTGGTGACTACTTGAGAGGCCTCTCAGAGCACTACGAGTTTACGGTTGATGTGAACGTTGTGAGGAGTGTTACGGTTAGTAACTACTTAAGCAGGGATTCCTTGGTGATGGTTATCTCCTATTCTGGTGAGACTATCGAGACGATAAAAGCATTGGATAGCCTTAAGGGGAGGCCGGTAAAGCTGGTCGGGGTTACGAGTGGAGGGTTACTTGAAAAAGCGATGCAAAAAGAAGATGCCGTCATCCTGAAGATGCCCGGGGGCTATCCATCTAGAGGCGCTTTCCCCCTTATGTTCTACTCAGTACTATCATACTTATCCTACCTGCAACTAACAGGCAAGCTAAGCATAAATGACGTCATGAACAGCGTTAATGTATTCGAGAACACCGATGCAGTTCTGAAAACCGCATCGAGTATAGCTGAGGCTTCCAGTAAAGATAAATTCTTTATCACTACTCACCACGAGTACATGCCGATTGCGTCCCGATTGAAAAAAGAGTTATCGGAAAACGCGAAGGTCCTAGCCATAGCGGAGGAGTACCCGGAGTGGCTTCACAACATTCTTGAGGGCATGCCCAAGGATGACCTCGACATTATATCCATAGAGGGCGGCCTGACAAGCAACTACAAGTGCTTTTTGGAAGCAGCCGAGAAAGCCCTGGGTACGAGCTCCATTAAAATCAGGCTATCGGGAAGAAATGTGCTAGAGGAGTACATACATGGAACATGGCTATCCGGTTACATAAGCCTAATGTTAGCGCGGAGAAGAAACGTTAACCCAAGACTAACAAGCAAGCTGAACTACTACAGAGAAATAGTAAGCAAGGCATGCGTATAACGATGAAGAAGAATAGGATTGATTAGTGATGAAACTCACTCGCAATAAAGAGATGACAAGAGGAGAGGAAGAATAATGGTTGCGTCGCCATAAACAACCTCGCTACTAGCCTCGGGCTTTATCTTACCCCAAGATATAGCTTCTCTTGGATGAGCACCGCTCAGGCTACCATCATATTCAACGGCCGTTGTTACATATACAGCGTAGTCAAGCCCGCCCGCGAACTGGCTCCACCATATAACGTGGTGTTTGCTTATACCACCCCCCACAATAAGCGCTGCTATCGGTGTGTTTTTCTCAGAGAAAAATATATCCTCCATGAGAGACTGGTCCAGAGATAGGTCCAGCTTCACGTTGTTCAGCTTGGAATATATATGTACGTTAGTCCCGAAGGAGCCATCATAGAATCCCGGCACGATTATGGGGACTCTCCTCTCCCATGATGCCCTAAGAATACTGTTATTATCACTTATTCTCTGGCCAACTATCCATAGAAGCTCGTGTCCACTGATTGTTTTATTCTTAAGCTCCCCAAGCACGTCTCTGACAACCTTTTCCACAACTGGGCCGTAGTTCTCTTTCGGTATTAATACGTTGCCTAGTCTATGAATGCCTATTTTCTCGAGGAACACGTCATCCAGCCTAAAGTCACCCTTGTAATAACCGGGCCCCATGCCCTTCGCTATGTCATGGTCTATTGTGCCTGTCGTCGTCACAATCAGGTTGAAGAAGCCGTCTCTTATTACCTTGGCTATTAATCCTCGCAAACCCGTTGACACTATGTTGCCCGTGAATGAAAAAATCCTTGTTCTCGAAGCCATTAAACCTTCCCGTAGTATACGGGAAGCTCTGAACAAATGCCCAGCCATGAACCCGTGAACCCTGCCGTAATAGGGAAGTAGAACCCTGCATAGTAACCTTAATTCCTCATCTTGAGGCGGCGCATCATCAATCTTCTCTTTCAGTAGAGCCTCAATTACTTTTTCTTCCTTAATCTCTTTATTCATCTAGCTACTCCTTCCTCCTAACCCTGGAATGCTTCTTTAAAAAATAATAATGAACACCGGATGTGAGCTACCCCGTCCTAAAGGGCGAGGTTTCCAGCGTTCAGCTGTGGCTTCTCACCTTCAGCCTCATCTGCTGGTTCGCGGGGCTCACTTCTCCCCCATCCCGCAGAGCTCATTACCCTGCGGGCTATTGCTGCCTGTCTCACCTCACCCAACACAGGCTTTAGGGCTCATAGGTCATTGGAACATCCTCTGAGATTTCTAGCCCAGTATAGGGTTAAAAATCTTTCTCACTATCCTCGCCATCCCCTCCACTAACAGCGAGGTTTTCAGTTATAAAAACCTATATAACTCCTTTTGCTGATTATTGAGGAGGAGGGATTAGCTTGTCCGAAGACGAGTACTTCGAGGAAGAATTTGAGGAGGAGGCTGAAGCCGTTACTGAGGAGGCTGAAGAAGCCAGAGCTGAGGGGGAAATGCCTCTACAAGAATTGTCGAAGATGATGGATATCATTGATTTGATGAGAAAAACTATGAGAGGAGAGATTGGAGAAGAAGAATACAAAGTTAAACTAAATGAGCTGCTAGCCACGAAAGAGCCATCTCGTGTGGAGAAGGCTTCCCGTTCTAGAAAGAAAACTGGTAAGAAAGAGAAGAAGACGCCCGTCAAAAAAGCCAGCTAGCTTCCCGTGTTTTGGTTTTTTATAGAGCAGAAAAAACTTTTTGCTTTGTTCTAGTTTATTTGTTAGGATTTTTACTTCTTAGCGAGTTTCAACGTTATCTCTATTGTTGAGACCCTGCTTGTTCTGTCCTGTCCCTGAACGACCTGGCTGCCGATCTTGATGTCCTTGACATCGACTCTGTCGACTAGCAGCTTGTTCCTAACTATCTCGACCGCGTCCACGGCCTTGCTGATGGCTCTGCCTCTGGCCTTGACTATTACCTCGTCTATGCCCTGGTTTAGCAGAGCTAATATAGCCATTACGTAGTTCATAACAGGTTTTTTACCAACAAGGATTACGTTACTCGGAGTTGCTCCTGCCATTTTTTCCTCACCAAAGATGTTGAAAGGTATCTACTGGTTTTAAACAATTAAACTTTATGGGTATTTAAATATTTTTCAATTATATTGCTCCCTATTCTGAAGCATGAGGGTTTTATTTGGAGAGTCCGGGCTTCTAAGCCGGTAAATACGAGGATAGCCGGAGAACCCGGGTTCAAATCCCGGCGGACCCATGATCCTTTATATAACTGATTAAAGACCTCTTTTTCACGTTTTTACGTGGAGAGTATTAACTCATAGGTGGTGTAACAAGTTCTACTCCATAGTATACAAGGAGTAGGTATGAGGGGCTTGGAAAGGTTTTAAACTCAGACTTCCACCACCTGCTGGTATTGTTAAGCTGTAAGAAGCGAGACGCTATAAAAACCCCATCCTCCAACAGTTATATAACGTTTGTAGCCCTGGTGGTTATGGGTGAATGATGCTGATAAACCCTGTTATCCAACGCATACGTAGCAATGTGCACTGTAAGGGTTGCCCATTATATGAAAACGAAGAGTATGCTGATCGTTTAAAAGCACGGGACGTAGCTCTTAAACTAAATGAAAAACATGTTCCGAGTAAGATTACAATTTTATTTATAGCCGAATCTCCTCCTAAAGCTTTCATAAGAAATGGGGAGGCTTACTTCTACTCCTCGGGTCCTGAGAGGTTTAATAGCATCGCATACCACATAAACCAAGTCTTATTCAGATCAAAGAACAAAGATGAGTTCTTCGAAAGATTCAAAGATCGCGGATTCTACCTAATAGACATGGTTAAATGCCCAATAGGAGGGCTACCGGAGAGCGTGAAGAGGAGAGCGATTATAAGATGTGTAGAGTACCTTAAGGAGGAGCTCAGAGAACTTAAGTTCGAGAAGAAGAAGAAGACTTTCAACGAGATCAGAGATCACTTGACACTAAACTTCCCCCACGAGCTCCTCCCCCTACCCTTTTACAGCAAGACTAATGTCGAGAAGTTCGGAGAAGGCGTAGCAAGAGTAGTTGTGCTAACCGTGGGGAAAGCCCGGCCTATAAACCTCAACGCTAGGTTCCTCGACGCATCCTACCTACACTGAATCCTTGTTCCAGCTCCCGTAAGATTGTAGCTACTCAGTCATGGAACGGGCCTCTGATAATAGCAAAGATATCAAAGCACTCACGCCTAGACTACATATTAACCTATACACAGGAGAAGACAGCGAAGGAAATACTGAGGAAGATGGAGTAGCGGGGTTTAACTGACTTCCTCCCCGCCATGAATAGCAGGGCTTTCGGCTGTTAGGTAGATAAATCCCTCTCAACTACCTAACACCCGTTAATTGAGGAGTAGGGGCTTTCGCAACGCATTAAACTCCTCCCCGCTCTTACTCGTGTTAGGTAGAACGAAGGGTGATTAATACCTAACACTGCTTCGATAGGTGAGTCTCCGTGAAAACCCTTGTTTCGAAAAACTAACCCTGGTTCTTCAATTGAAATTCATGGTGGAGACGTGGAAAAAATCCACAGGCTTTAAAACACGACTATGAGTGTCTTAAATGAGCGTGTCTAGGGCTTCCTGAGGGTTAAGCATATGTTCTACTTGTTCCTAGCGGTTATATTCCTTTGGCGTGGCTACAGTGCAGGTAGCCCCGCAATGCTCAGCATGGGTGCTGTGGCAGGAGCCCTCGCATTGCTGTCCGGCTTGTTCTCGAGGGGCTCCATGAGCTTCGAGGCAAGGCTACTCGCACTCATAGTCTCCGCGATATCCTCAATTGGCTCTAGTAAAGAGAAGAAGCCCGCGAAAACAAAGGAGAAGAGACCTGTGTAAGAGGAGAACAAGCGAGGTTCCGGGGATTAGTGTTGAAAATTGTTTTAGGGTATAGCGTTAAAAACTATATTGAGCTACCTCAGCCATCCAGCCCCGCTTTATCCCCATTTGACTATGAGCACATTGTACTAACCGATTATGCACTGCAACCAGGGATCACTCCATCAGGCATACAGGGAGACTCCGTGTTCACTAAAACCCCTGAATGCGAGCACGGTATATACATTGTAAGGATAGACTAGAGTGCTGAGCAGAGGAAGGCTTCTCACATCCAACACATGGGGTGGCAGTCGTTAAGGGGTCCCGGGGTCTCCGCATAATCACTAGTAGCGAGGCATTAGACTGTGAGAGGATTGCTTATGATTCGAGGCCCGGGGCTTTTATTGTGGTCTGCTTTGATGGCTCCTCTACGAGTGTTATCACATCGAATTACTCGGGTTTAAGGGTGTACAGGGGACTCTACAGAAAGAAGCCTGTCAGCGTGTATGCGGGGTTTAACTCCCATAGTGTTGTATTCGAAGACTACAGGTCTATCATCATATATGGCGACAACCCAATAGAGATCGGAATACCTATATTAGCAACAGCATACACTTGGTAACAGCTTCTCATTCTCGGTGGTAAGATTACTAACCATCTTCTCAAGCCTGGCTCCCTCAAGCTACTTTCAAGCGAGGTCAAGTGAGAGGTTACAAGAACGTTCCTCGATACTATGAGGACTCAAGCGGTAGCACACGCTAAAAAACTCGAGCAGTACCTCGTTAGTTCACGTGAATTAGGAGGAGTTAATAGTAGTAAACCATTAGTGGGTTAAAGTTCATAATTCCACGCATTGATCGTGAACCAATCCCCATAGAATTCAAGCCTTCCCTGCAAGGTACTCGGCTTAAATCCCCTGGTTTCTAAAAATGCTTTCTATATGTACAAACGATCTCTTGACCACACTCACAAAGCCTTACGGAGGTCAACCTCAGCCTCAGGCCTGGGTGACTGAGGCTTGGAGCCCGAATATTATGGTAGGGCGAGTCTCCCAGAACCACTGGTGCCACGGTAATTTGTAGCTCAACATCTGTGAGCTTTTCAAGAAAATACCATGCCGTAGTTCCTCCTCCCGCGACAAGAACATTTCTCGAGCCGTAATCATTGGCTAGAACGGACAGCATGAACTCGGGTTCTATTGGATACTTGTCACTCATGATGACATTCACGTTCTTTTTTCTCAGCTCAAGCATTTTTTCCTGAGGATAAAGCCTTGAGTAGCCGAAAACAACTATGTTATTTACGTTACTATCAAAGAACTTATGGTTAGTGTTGATTTCTCCTCGGGGGTCTACCAGCGCCTTGGTTATCTTTTTTCCCTCAACGGAGAAATCAAGCCCGCTGTGAACAAGTGTACGCCAACCAACAATAATTGCGTCAGCCCATCTCATAGCCTGGTAAAACCTCTCCTCATCATGAGGACATAGCGGCCTCCACACTCCATTCGCGTCAGCTATTTTACCATCAATGGAGCTCGCGAGGACGATCTTCACATTAACCCCTGTCTTGCTCAACTGTTACCAGCCTTCTTGTTTTGCTCCTTGCTTTTCCATGCCTTCGGATACACATCCCTAGACATGAACACCGCTATAGGCCTGACAGCTAGGCCCTTGCCGAGCAGCTCAAGCTCTCTGCCGCTAACTAAAGCTTCTCCTAATAAAACAAGCTCTCCCTTCATTGTTAGAACAGCTATTCTCGAGCCCATTTTCACATCATTGGTGTACGCGACAACTCCCCTAACGCTTAGCGGGGCGCCATGGGCAAGCGCGCCAACGGCTGTGTCTTTAACGATTATTTTTGGCAGCATACACGTTGCTTTCTCAGGCGTTATCAGTAAGCTTCTTAGCTCATCTTCCACCCCTTCGGTCCTGTATACATATACAGCTTCGCTAAGCCTGTGAAGCGTTACTAGGTCTTTCTCCGTGAAGGGGCCCGTCCTTGTTCTCCGGAGCTCCCTCATATGAGCTCCTACCCTGAGCATAATACCCATGTCGTGGCAAAGCTTTCTTATATATGTCCCAGCGTCACATAAAACCCTGAATAACACGTGTCGTCCGTTAACCTCGATTATCTCCAGCTCGTGTATCCTCCTAACCCTAGGTACCCTTTTTACATTGGATTTGAAGGGTGGCCTCTGGATTATTTTGCCTACAAACATGCCGGCTACTTTTCTGACCTCATCTTCCGGCACTTCGCCGTGGAGCTCCATGATTCCTACGTACTCTTTTATGCTGTGCGCGACCGTTGGCATTAGACGAGTAGCTTTCCCCAGAGCTACGGGTAGAACGCCGGTCACCTTCGGGTATCCCCAGCCGGGGGCTCAAGCCCAGGCTTCTAGAGTCCCGCCGTGACCGGCCTTTGTTATCCCCAGCATTCTTTTTATCCAGGCCACTACCTCGTGGCTAGTCGGCCCTGGGGGCTTATCTACATTGATTATTCCCTGCTCCATGAGCTCCGCTAGTTCTCTTTTCCATGGAAGCTTCCCCCACGAATCATTAGTCTCTGCCTTGTCATCTAGGATAACCCATTTCTTGCTCTCGCCACAATAACCGTGAATATAGTTGTCAATTATGCTTATGCTCTCCTTTATATCCAAGAGAGAACACCATTTCTATTTGAATAAATCAAACGGAGTATCAAAAAAGTTTTGGTTAAAAAAAGAACTCAGAATCCCTCTTACCTCGATGAGGCCTGCGCCACCTTCTTAACAGCTATCTTCTCCCTCATGAATTCCTCGAGGCCTGCTTTCCTTATGGCTTCTAGAACAGCCTCATCGCTGGCTCCCTTCTCTATTTCGATTTTTTTGTCCAGAGGCTCCACGTGGCTTATGTTTACTTTTCTTCTCCTAACACCCGTTAGGCTCTTGGGCCCAGTAACAACTACGTAGTTTTCATCGATGACGTCTACAATAACGCATTTCCTACCTGCTTCTCGACCAAGCGTTTTGTAGCATATTCTACCAATCTCGAATACAGCCATGAGAATCACCGCGTTTAAAACAAGCAGTCGCGTTCTTGGAAACATATAGCTAAACATAGATTAAAAAATTTCCTTCGAGGAGAACTCTCCCCTTAGGATATGAAGTCATTTATCTGAAAATATTTTCTTTACCTAACAAGTATTATGGTTGATGGAACATGCATTACTACGGCGAGAGCAACGCTTCCCAGCAACAAATCCTCATTAGATGATTTCCCACGGGCACCCATAACAACCGCGTCGTATCCTCCCTCCAGTGCTTCCTTAACAATAACGGAGGCCGCGCTACTGCTCAGCGGGTCATAGATAAGTGGCTTGACATCCACGTTGGCGTTATACTTTGAGGCTCTCTCTTTTACTTTTCTCCTCACTTCATTAAAGGCTTGCTCATCCCCCTCGCAGTAGGCGTAGACAACTGTGACCTTCGAGCCATATCGAATAGCCATGTCTAACGCGAACTCCAAGGCCATCATGCTTGTCTCGCTTCCATCTATTGGGACGAGGATCCTCCTGTACCTATAGCTTATCTGATAGGTTGGCTCTTTCCTGTATATCTCCATTTATATCCACCTCCCAATGCCTAGCGATTCATCTGTTTTTCTGATTGATGCCTCAGCTGTTGATTCAATAGATGTTACTGCCCTTATAGCATCTATGTTCTCGGGTACCACTATTGCTTCTTGGTGAACAGACTGGATAAATGAGACCTCATCTCCATTAACCGTTATTGAGTCTAGCCACACGATTAGCTCGGGGATATCGTACCTTGGTCTTCCAAGGTCCCTGGCAACCTCAATGATTTCTGAGGTGCTCTTTGCATCGAGGATTGATGAGTCAACCATCATTATTCTCCTTGTCTGGGAGAAAGCGCTCAGCACGTCCTCCCTGCTTGCATTATGTTTCAGCTTTAAGTGAACAAAGTGTGTGTGCATGAGGGTTGTTGGAACAGCGACGGCGGCCGTCAGTATATCAATGCCCCTTAGCACCGTTAGCACATCTTTTCCGTGGTGGCTAGGAAGCTTTGGCGGGTCGAGGACCACACTGTTTATGGGGCCCTTATCCCTCTCCTTCGGGTCGGCTCCTCTCCTAACAATGAATACGCGTGCTTTCTCTAAGCCTATATATCTGTTAAGTGTGCATAGAGCCCTCAGTATACCCGTCGTGTTGCAGGACACGACCCTGACGTAGCTTTTCCCCAGAGCCTCATCATAGTTGCATAAACTACTAAACGAAACCTCAGCTACGTTTGGCTTCTCTCCGCCCTGAAATATAGCTTTGACTCCATGCTTCACGTATAGCTCTTTGTTAGCTGCTCCTACCCCGCTTGGAGTAGCGTCAACCACGACATCAGCCCTAGATATAAGCTCCTCTATTGTGCCTGAGACCCTCAGTCCCTTCTCCTCGAAGTCCTTCTCCTTGCCTGAAGGGACGTAGAGAGGTATCCTTTTCTGAACAGCCACGAATGCCTCATAGTTAGGCCTCGTCTTAGCTACCCCTATCAGCTCCATGTCATCCTGCTTCAAAACTGCATCCGCTACTCTTTTACCAATGGTTCCGTATCCATTAACAGCAACTTTAACCTTCATCACAATCCACCTCCATAGAGAAACATCTTGCCTGAAAGCTTAAGTGCCTCGAGAGCTGGCAAGGGCTCGCCTGACAGGAGTATCAATAAGGCTCCACCACCCGTGCTTATGTGAGCGGCTTTTCCAGATAAACCTAACTCATCAGCCATTATCCCCAGGTGACCACCACCTATGATGACAAAAGCATTGCTATTTATAGCATCCTCCAGAAGCCTCAGCGTCCCTTTCCTAAATCTCTCGTCCTCAACGACTCCGGCCGGTCCTCTCATAACAATTATTCTAGCCTCCTTCATAAGCTCAGCATAAATCTTTGAGGTCATAGGCCCTATATCTCTTATTAAGCCACGAATGTTTCCGACGTACTCCTCCCCTAATTCCCCGTTATCCCTTAGAGTTACGAAGTCGATGGGTGTTTCGATCGGCGCGCCCTGCAACAACAGCCTCTTAGCCCTGGGAATAAGCGATAAGCCCCCAGTCTTCTCGAGTACCTCGAGGTTTCTTGGGCCTAAATCCACCCCCTTCGATGCTAGAAACAGCTCAGCGACCAAACCGGTAGTCAGTATTCTTTCAGCAATTTTTTTCTTCGATAGATACTCGATTATCCTTACTGTATCGTGAAGCTTGCCTCCTCCGAGAACAAATATTTTCGGGGACTCCTGGGGGTCAAAGGCCTTCTTGAGGGCTTTTATCTCCTTTTCGAGTAGCCTTCCAGCAGCGCTTGGAAGCACGTATGGGAAACCAACAATACTGGCGTGACTTCTATGAGCAGTAGCAAAAGCATCATTGATGTAGTAATCAAAGAGGGGAGCAAGCCTCCTGACAAGGTATGACTGCGCGTGCTTCTCGGGAGGGGCCTCTATGCTCTCCTCGGAGGAGAACCTCACGTTATCGAGCAGTAACACCTCCCCGATACCAAGGTTTTTTATCGCATCTCTGGCAGCCGGTCCCATGACGTCATCCACCCACTTGACATGCATGCCGAGGTGGTGAGAGAGCCTCTCCGCGTGGCTCTTCAGCTCAACGAAGTCGTCGAGTCCCGGTCTGCCCTGATGAGACATCAACACGACCTTACACCCCTTATCAACAAGCTCCCTGATCGTCGGCACGTGAGCCTTTATTCTGGAGTCATCGAGTATTTCTTTCGAGACAGGGTCTATCGGTACGTTGAAATCGACCCTTACAAGGACTCTTGAGTTTTTTAAGGGAAGGTCATCCATTAGGGGTATTCCTTGAAGCTCGTCCAAAAAGGAGGCACCACTGTGTAATGTATAAAAGAAAAATATATGTTAATCCCGCTGGTTTGCCTTTCTACAGAACATATTGTTTATTACAAATTTAACGCTAATTAATAACTGCGTATGAGAACCTGATTTTCGGGTAATAAACACTTATTTCCCCTCCCCCCACGCTTGTTCCATAAATACTGCTGTAAAAAGCGTAGATAACGTTGCTCTTCATGTATATGTAGATGGAATCGCTCTTCGCGTAGTACCCGTAGAGAGACCTTGTCTCGCTGTAATAACTCGGCTTCCTAGCCCACGCGTCCATTACCTCCGGTATGATTGATATCCCCGTCTTGTTATTGCTTAGGCTCAACGTTATCGTTAGCTTGGCGTTGAAGCCTACTGATGGTTGCGTGTAGTAGAAAGCGCTCGAGCAGTAGTCCATTGGCGAGGGGCTACTTGCTATCAGCTCCATAAATGATTCAAGCGATAAGCTGAGAACCACTGACTCGTTGAGGCCGGGGAGGGTCGCGTTTCCATTAATCAATGGAAACGATTTGTAAGCTGACCTTGTCCCGCTACCCGTGTACGTGAACTGGATGGTGCCCTTATCCGTATATAGAACCCTGTCTCCGAGCGTCACGTTAACTAGGTAATCAGTTCTGGCTCCCCAATAAAGCACCCTCACGAGCCCTAATGGGCAATCTCTGCTTGTTGTCTCAATAATGTAACTCGTGTTCTCCGACTTTATGGATACTTTTATGGGCAATGAAGTGCTCACGCCTATTGGCTCACTCATATGGATTGGCTCCTCGAGCAACTTGTACAAATCACTTGTGTTTAGCCCCTTCGCTAACAAAAGCGTGAATACACTTGGACTGAGGCTTACGATATCGCTCGCCTCCCCCTCCATCGCCACGTACCTCAAATCCACGATAACGTTGTTTCTCAAAACAATGAATGCTTTATCAGAACTCAGCAAGTATTGAGCAGGTATGAAAACCTCCCCCTCGCTGCCTTGCAAGCTCCGCGGGCCGTAAATGCTTGGAGAGCCATTATCTGACACGAGTACCAGGTATTTTACTTCTCCCGGCGAAATGCCCCTCACAACGACGTATCCATTTCTCTCATCCATGACCAGGGTGGATTGTATTCTCCTCTGCTCAAGTGATAGCTGGTGTAAGTCGGCCTCTATTCGCAAATCACGAATTATTCTAGCTTCAAGAGTGCTTATAGCAAAGATCGATGATAGTGTTAAGAGAATGAGCACTAAGCCAGCAATAATTGATGACGATGCCTTCATACCTGCACTCCGTTAGTAATACACGTTTTTTAAAGAGCAAATGAAGTATTGGGGGCCTAGGCAGTGAAGGGGCTACACAACTTGTTAGCGGAGGCAATACTGATATCCATGCTTGTTGCATCATTATCTATAATCAACGCATGGCAGACTAGTCTTCAACAAAAAATAAGTAATAATGAAGATAACCCCGGCGTGGAGCTACTTAGCTGTGGTGAGGGAAAAGCGCTGATGCTTGCAATAAGCAATGGTAAACTCAGCGTAAAAACAGGGGAGACCCTCTCCCTCAAAATCTACAGAGAATTAAATGGAGAGATAAAGGTAATCGAGAATACAACGCTTCTAAGCAAAGGAGACATAATTGAGCTAGGCTTGCCGAACAGCAGTGGCTATCTCTTGATTGGTGAGAAAATACTTTACTACAACAATGATGAAAACCAGGGAATATGCGTGCTTAATTAGGAGCGATTAGCTAAGTTAACTTTGCGTCTTCCTCTTCGCTTACTTACATAACTAGTTACAAGCTCTGTGAGGGAGTCATCGAGTGTTCTAACCCTTACATTGTTGGCATCCACTTTCACGATATATCCTGCTCGCATCAACCTCTTAACTATGTTCTTCGCTGTCCTTATCGTGGTTCCAAAGGTCTTTTTTACTTCGTAGACAAGGTCTGTCGCGCTGACGGCTGTGCCCCCATGCCTTAGGGCGAGATGAGCGTATATTACAAACTCTCTTTTCTTAAGCCATCTCAATTTTCTGTTCACCATTACATGTTTTTGTGTATTCCTCCGCCTCTCCCCAGGCATCTTTCTCTACTTTTATGTAAAGACAACCGCATTCAATCGCGTCGGATTCATTCATGATTATGTAGCTTCTATGACCAATAGCCAACAACATGTTTTTGATTATCAGCTCGGCTCTACGATACAATGATGAGTAAGCTACTATTGGTTCTAGCAGAACCTGCTGGATGGAGCCCCTTGACTCGAGACACTCGATGCACTCACGTGGATTAAGCCAGGGCTCAACCACAATGCTACCTGCTCTGATTCTCACTTAGAAACACCTCTAATTCTTAGAGAGTTGAGCAGGGGGAAAGCTGATTCGAGAATCCTTTTCGAAACACCCCATATAATGTGGTGTGAGTAAACATAAGCCTCCACAACCCTTTTCTTGAATGGATGATACATCTTGGCTGGCCCTCTAATTTCGCTTAGGGGAGCCCAGAAAGCCTCGGAGACCTCGGATAAATCAAGCTTAAAATCGCCGTGCTCACCTACAAGTAGCGATAGATAAGCACGTATAATTACTTGAGGCATAATTATTGGTCTATCCAAACCAACAAGAGCTAATACCTCAAGAACGGATGGAGAAATACCTGTCTCCTCCTCTGTTTCTCTCATCAACGCTGAAAGAGGATCCTCGCCCTCCTTCACCATGCCTCCCGGAAAACCAACATCGAAGCTCCAAGGGTCATTTGGAAAAGCTCTCTTCTTGATTAGAAGCAAAGAAGGCTTCGGCATAGGCTTTAGAATCAAATTTACGACTGCTAAGCCTTTTCTATCAAATGGATTACTGCTCCTCATCGATACAAGCCTCCATAAGCGCTTAGCTCCGCGTATTTGTTTTGATACCGAACGCTGACCCCCCTCCTCCCGCTCTGAAGAGTCTGAGCTCCACTCCGCTATAATAGGACGAGGCTTTCACCTGTAAAGTTTATAAGGAGTGGATTCCTTTTTATTTATTCGTAGTGGGCCCGTGGCTCAGCCTGGTAGAGCGGCGGAGGCCTGGGGCTCACGGTGCCTCCTTTTTTAATACCTTTACCACGATAGATTATGACACTTTGCACTTGTGAAGACGAGAGTTTAGCTATGCTCTTATCTCTACTACGTCTCCATCTTCCAGAACGTGGTCTTTTCCTACTCTTTCGCCTGGGTACTTCGCGCTTGGGCCCCAAATCCTAGCGTACTTGAAGTTCTCAGCGAAGCTTGAATGAATGGCCTTTGCTACGTCGAGAACCGTTGCTCCCTTCCTCAGTACAAGGGGCTTCCTCGCAACCTCGCCGCTTGGTTGCTTGGTGTATATTCGTATCAGCTCCAGGCTCTCAAAACACATTTTTGGAAGCAGAGATAAATTATCTCCTCGTAGAGCCGAGACAGCTAGGTACGGCACGCCTAGTTTTCTTGCTAACTGACCAAGAACCTCGACACTATCCTGACCAGCTATATCCAGTTTGTTCCCAACTATTATTGATGGCTTGTAATCCCTGTTGCCGAGAATGGCTGCCTCAACGTCGTCTATTGACGCTTCACCTATAATCCTCACTATTCCATGATGAATCCTGTAGTCCAGTAGCAGCTTTCTCACGTCATCCGGCGTAGCGTTAATCAATCTCCCGACGACCACGATGTTTATACCGCCAGCGCTGGTCTTAGTGAAGCTCACCACGGCTTTTCGCTTACCGAGGAGGATGCCGTTCTCCTCGAGCTCCTGGACAGCAGATGTTAGTTGCTTGTCAACATCTCTTGACAAGTCAACCACGAGGATGACGCCATCAGCGTTGCGCGCCAGCCCTATTGTCCTCCCATACCAGCTAACCTTTTCGCCTAGGCCGAAGGGCAGGCTGGGAGCATCCACAAGCTGTAGGAGTACATCTTCGAATTTCATCATGCCGGGCTGAGGCAGGGTTGTCGAGAAGGGAATAGGTGATGCCTCTACCTTAGCGTTTGTTAGCTTAGCGAGAAGAAGCGTTTTGCCGGAGCTAGGCCAGCCCAGCATTACCAGCTGCGCTGACCCTTCCTTCTCTACAAAGAACCTAGGCCCAGAACCAACTTTTCTCCTCTTCTTTTCTTCTAGTTCCTCTTTCAGCTGGCTTAGTCTTCTCGTGGCCCATAGCATTAGGTTCTCCGTTCCCTTGTGTTTTGGGACAGCCGAGATGAACTCCTCCAGGGCGGCAATTTTCTCTTCGAGTGTTCTCGCCTCCATTACCTTAATCCATTTAGCCCTAGCCTCAGGTGGGAGGTTAGTCGGCATTCTCCTCGTCCCTCATAAATTTATCCAGAGTAAAACCGGTAGTGGAGCTTGACGGCCCCTTGTGCCTAAGCGTTCTCCACTTGTGTCTAACTGCCCATCTTGGGAGCTTCTCCAGGTTGTTCCTAACCCACTCAACAGTCTCGTTATCCGATGGGTAACCGCTCCCCGATAAGCCGAATTCCTTCTGTATGTAACTTAAGCACCAATCCCTGAAAACCTTAGCAACAATACTCGCGGCCGAGACAACGGTGTATTTCGCATCGGCTTTCTCCTCCATTATTATCTTCACTTTTCTGCCATTGATTATCCTTATTGCTGAGTAGCTTTTACCTACTCTATCAAGTATCACGAGGCTTACTTCGCCCAGCATAGATACTGCATCTTTAATTATGGTATCCATCGCGTCCCGCGTCAGGGTGTTCAGGTTGTACAAATCAATATCCTCCGGGCCTACGGGTATGACTTCGAGAAAGTAGGCTTCATCTACTATTGCTGGGAGTAACTTAGCTCTTTTTCTTGGCGTAAGGGCCTTGCTATCCCTCACCCCCAGCTCGGTTAATCTCCTCTCTTTCTCCTCATCAAGAACGACTCCAGCGACTATCATTGGGCCAATTAAGCTTCCTCTCCCAGCCTCATCTATCCCTAGAATCATCTTGCTTATACGTACCTCTCATACCAATTGCTTACATGGTATATGAAGTTAGAAAAGGCTTAAAAACTTGGTAAGCATCTCCGCTAGATAAGAAGCAGTAACGTCGTTTCCGGCGTGGGTGTAAAAAACCTCGAGCGTAACCACAAGGTTTGGGTTAAAAGTGAATGTTCTCTTAACAATTGTTGAAAAGAGGTTCTCGTTACCTAGAAAAGAAAAATGCTCCGTTACCCTTCCCTTCCTTCTGCCCAGCGAGTGTAGATGGAGAACCTCTATCTTGTTGCTAATAGTTCTTATCCATTTCTCTATTTGCTCGAGAGAAAAATACTGCTGGGACTCCCTGGGCAGTAATCTACCAATATCAAGACAAGCTCCAGCGCCCGTGTACTTGAGCAACTCAGCAAAGCTCTCGGGCGATTCAGAAACCCCACTAAAGGTGTTCTCGAGCACAGCTCTTATTCCCTTGGACCTGGCATAGTCATTAAGCTCCGCCACGACTTCCTTTACTTGGGAAAAATACTCGCTATCTAGCTTGACCTCCTCCCTGGTCTGTATATGAAAAACCATGTATTCTGCGCGGGTATCAGCTACCTCGTCTATTACTTTTTTCAGAGCCTCCAGCGAGCCCCTAGATATATCCTTGTAGGGCGAGGCCAGAGAGATATCTCTCCATGGAGCATGAAAAGCTATTCTTAGACCCAGCTCTGCAATCTGCTTAACTGTATTTTTGAAATTCGCGGAGAAGGGCCATGGGTAATCCAGGCTAATCTCCGCGACGCTGTACCCTGATTTCATTAATAACTCGTAATCGTTCTTAGAGAAGCTACTCTTGTTCCATACGGTGAATGCCCAGGGCAAATCGCTCCAACACCGCTTCTGGCTAGAGCCCGGCTTTTTTTGGTATGTTTATTATTAGCCTGCCACCGCTGACCCTGTACCTCATGGAGAATGCATCAGCGTCAGGGGGGAGCAGTATCCTCTTCACATATAATGCTTCCTCCCTTCTGTATTCTGCATGTAGCATTGACTCTATAGCTTCTCTTACAATCATCCTTGCTTTTATCTCCAGGTAGTCCCCGCTGACCTGAACAGTTATGCTTGAGGAATCCGCCACCGGTATATCAACAATGATAACGTATTCGTCGGGGAACTCATATATAGAGTGAAGAGGCTCTATGGGGCCCCGCGTGTATGGAGAGGTAATCCTGCTGAAGCTGTACTCGTATACGTCCTCCAGCTCTTTTCTAAGCTCCCATAGCCTCCTGTACATGAGGTTGATTAGTCTTCTTATCTCCTCATCCACGAGCTCCCGCCTCCTAAGTATATATCACCGGGTGCTTCACTTCAAGCTCCTTTCCCATTTGGCTCATCGTCCTTGTGGTCTGCTTCATTAGTTCCCTCATTCTCAGCCTTATCAGCTCTGCCTCCTCCAGAAGCTTTGTTGTATCTATCTTCAGGCCTGTGAGGTCTGAGAAGACCTTAAGGACGGTCGCCGCCGCTTCCGGGTCAGGTATATCCATGAAGCTCTCGGCCAATAAGACTATGGTGTTAAGCCTGTACTTGGAGGCCTCCTTGAGAATTACTGCGTAGGGCCCTATAAGTATTCCTTCATCGAAGCTTTCTATCCCGAGTGAGAGGGCTTTCTCCAGTGCCTCCCTTCCACTGGCTGCCCAGTAAGCTCTGGGTTTCTCATCTCTGTATCTGGAGGGAGAAGCTATGCCTGTCAGGGACACGAGGAGCTTAAACCTCCTCTTCACGCTGTACTCCATGATTGCCTTGCTAAGCTTGTAAACATAGTTAATAGGAACAGGCGCCTCCGAGAGAACGAGAAGCACGTTGTCCTTTAGGAAGAGCCTTATGGGAGGTATTGGCTCTCCTTTACGGATAAGCGTCATCGGAGGCATCATGGCTGGCAGGTCTATTCCTCCAACCTCAATGGCGCCTAGCTCCGATGCTATGTGGGTAACGCTGATGGCTCCCACGAGACCTGTGTCAGGTAGACCAACAACTATGTAAGAGGGCTCCTGAACAACGAAGTCTTCGTACTCATATATAACGACTCCATCGTATACTTCCTCCCTCTTAGGCACAGGCACGAGGTCTTCACCTGGCTCTTCTCCTGATATACTCAACGTACTCCTCAGGCTTCATGAGGTCTTTTGCCTCATCTATGTTCAGAACCTCTATTCTAGCTATCCAGCCATCACCGTAGGGATCCTTGTTAATTAGCTGTGGGTCGTCCTGAAGTGATTCGTTTATCTCTATGACCTTGCCGCTGAGAGGAGCATATACCTCGGCGCTTGCTTTTATTGAATCAACAAAAGCTATGGCTTCGCCTTTCCTGTAAGTTCTGCCAAGAACAGGCAGGTCTACGCCAACGATGTCCTTGAGCTGCTTCTGAGCATAATCGGTGATGCCTATCGTGGCTTTCCCGTTCTCAACCTTGACCCATTCATCCTCGCGTGTATATAGCCTATCGGTTGCCACCTTGTATCCGGATTCCTCTAGGTACTTATCCAATACCCTCACCTTTGCTTATCTAAAATTATAGAGATTCCTCCTTAAAGAAATATGCTTTTTGTGTTATTGATTCCATGAAGAAACAAGCAGTTTTTTAAAAATATATGGTGATTCAGTACAAAAACAGTAATAGAAAACCGATTCCTAGAAGAACTCTTCTGTCTCGCTCTCGCTTCTCTCTATGACGCATCCAAGCTCAATAAGCATGTTGTAAATCTTGTTAACAGCTTCAGTTACCTCCGACTCCCTCTTGGCTCCAGTAATAACCATTTTTCCGCTGCTGAATATGAGGAGAACGACGTGTGGATCGGTCATTCTGTATATCAAGCCTGGGAACTGTTCAGGCTCGTACATGTTGTTCTCAAGCTTGTACGCCGCCTCCTCTAGGTTTACCTCGACGTTAAGGTTGGCTGACGCAACTATGTTCTGTATCTGGATAATCGGCTTACCCTTAATCTTTATCCCATTTTCAATCAGTGTTCTAATTATCCTCTTGACAGCCTCAATCAGCGACTTTGTATCCTTTGCTCCCGTTACAACCATTTTTCCAGACTTGAATATCAGCGCTGTGACCTTCATTTTTTCTAGACGAAAAACAAGCCCGGGGAACTGGTCTGGGTTGTACTCAACCCTCGGAATGTTCCGCTCGATCTCATGGAGGTCGAGCTCGTTTGGAAGCGTCACTGTGGCAACGATGTTCTCGATCCTCACTGTGGGCTGTACGCTTGGTTTCCTGGATAGCATCTAGGGCTTCACCTACTGCTCGCTTATACATTGTTGTATAATGTATTTAAAGAGTATTTAAACCTCTAACTAGCGCTTCTCAGCAATCCTATGAACAGTGGTGATGGGCTCAGGGGCCTGCTCTTGTATTCCGGGTGTGCTTGTGTGCCGACAAAGAACTTGTTGTGCCTTGACTCCATGAACTCGACTCTGTTTCCCTCCACGCTGTATCCACTAGCTATTAGGCCCGAGCTTTCCAGCTTTTCGAGGAACAAGGGGTTTACCTCGTACCTATGCCTATGCCTCTCCATAACTATATCGGCACCGTATAGCGAGTGGACTAGCGTTCCTTGGACAAGTCTTATTTTGTAGGCCCCAAGCCTCATTGTCCCTCCCAGCTTATCCACTCTTCTCTGCTCCTCGAGCAAATCGACAACTGGGTAGGGGGTGTTCGGGTTAATCTCCGTTGAGTTAGCGCTGTCCAGGCCGAGAACATGGCGCGCGTACTCAACAACCATTAGTTGCAAGCCGAAGCATATCCCTAGGATGGGCTTGTCGTTCTCCCTGAAACTCTTGATCGCCTTTATTTTGCCCTCCGCCCCTCTCTTACCGAATCCAGGCAGTATAATTGCTGCCTGCGCCCTCGCTACTACATCGTCGACCTGGATTTTGCCGCTCTCAATATCCGTTGACTCGACCCACATCAGCTTCGGCTTCACGCCGAGGCCTGCGCCAGCGTGGCTGAGAGCCTCCCTTATGCTTATGTAGCTGTCGGGGAGAGTCGTGTACTTGCCAACCATAGCTATGTTAACTGTTTTGCTGGCTGACTTAAGCCTCTCAACGAAGCCCCGCCAGTCATCGAGGTATGGCTCCCTGTAGCTTAGCTCGAGTATTTCTGCGAGCCTCTTATCAGCCTCCTCACTGTGGAGGTTAAGAGGCACCTCGTATATGTTATCAACATCGTGATTGCTGATAACCCTGTTAACATCGATGTTGGAGTAAAGCGCTATTTTCTTCCTTATATCGAGGGGCAGGGGCTTCGGGCTCCTAGCCACAACCATGTCTGGGTTAATGCCTATTCTCCTAAGCTCAATAACGCTGTGCTGCAAGGGCTTAGTCTTATGCTCGCCTGTCTGGGGAAGTATGGGAACATAAGCAACATGTATGTAGGCCACGTTTCTCTTGCCCAGATCGATGCTCAGTTGCCTCGCCGCCTCCAAGAAAGGCAGGCCTTCAATATCTCCCACAGTCCCACCAATCTCCACGAAGAGCACATCCACGCCCTCCTCCCTGCCAAGGCCCAGCAGGTAGTCCTTTATCTCGTTCGTCACATGCGGGATAATCTGCACTGTTTGGCCCAGGTACTCCCCCTTCCTCTCCTTCTCAATCACGCTGAGGTATACCTTACCAGTGGTGAGGTTATGCTTGGCCGATAGGTTCCTCCCAAGAAACCTCTCGTAATGACCGATATCGAGATCAGTTTCTCCGCCATCCTCAGTAACGAAGACCTCGCCATGCATGTAGGGATTCATCGTTCCAGCGTCAACGTTTATGTATGGGTCAATCTTCACCATTGATACGTTGTACCCCATCCTCGATAAGAGCATAGCCAGGCTGGCCGACGTTATCCCCTTTCCAACGCTACTCATAACGCCTCCTGTAACCATAACTAGCTTCAAAACTCTAATCACCATGAATAATGCTTAATACAAATACACACTCTTAGCTAGAAAATATTATAACGATTTTCTTCTCATCACGCATAATTCAAGATGAGTGTCCGTGGCTTAGCGTTCATCCAATAATGAGGCTGGGTGGCTAGTTAAAAGATGCGTTGATATATCCGTGTTAATAATAGCTATTCTAGTGGCATGGAAAATGAGGGTTCTACTGCTCCACGCGGAAAGATTCTCCTATACACCAACGAAAAAGGCCGTATCTCAGGCTGACGAGGAAGCCGGTCCCCACAGCGTGGAAAACGCGCTCGTCGTCTTCACAACGGTTGAGGATGGCGATGACGAGGAGATAGTGAGAAAAGCCAGCCAGGACATAGCTGAGCACGCCGCGAAGGTCAAGGCAGACATCATTGTGGTTTATCCATACGCTCATCTATCCAGCAACCTCGCGCCCCTCAGCGAGGCTAGACAAGTGCTCAGCGAGCTGGCAAAAAGCCTGGAGAACCTTGGTTTAAAGGTGCATAAAGCCCCATTCGGTTGGTACAAGGCTTTTGATATAAAGGTCCACGGACACCCGCTCGCCGAGCTATCCAGGAGCTACTCAGCCACCGAGAGAATGCCGCCCCTAATGGAAACAACAAGAGATTTCGAGCAGAAGCTCTACAACGATTACTTACAGAGATTCGGCTTAACGCTCGGCGGCAAAGCAACAAGGATGAGCGATAAGTGGCGATCAGCCCTTGAAGATGTGGCCATGGAACTGAGGACATGTGATGGGGAGACAGCAACGGTGTTTACAAAAGATATCACGGCTGAGAAAATTGATTACTGCACAGAGTACTTGCTCGAGGGGGTAGCGCAACCCATAAGAGCATTCTTCATTGAGAGGGGAATACCGACAACGCTTGATAAGCTTAAGAGCGTTATAGGGGAGGAAGGCCTGGTCGTTAACGAGAAGCACGTTTGGCTTCAGGGCAAACAGTTCAAGTTCCTCGTGGGGCTCTCGCTAAGTGGAGATAAAACGCTGGCTTTCATGAACACCATCCTCGCTGGAATGATAGCAATGAACATTGAGAAGATGCAAAGCTCACAGTACATACCCATGCTGCCCATAAAATACTCCGTGGTTCAGGCCTACATCGCCATCAACAACCCCGTATCAAGCGAATACGCAAGCCTGGTCGCGAGCAAGGTGGGGAAAAAACTAAAGCGAGTCGTGGTTGATGACTCCGACTCTAAGCTAGCCGAGAAGCTACGCAGAGCCGGTATGCTATGGGCTCCCTACGTTATTGTTGTTGGGAAAAGAGAGGAGGAGTCCAGAGCTGTTTCTATTAGAAGGAGAGCTGATGGAACAACAAAGGTTGTCCCCGTAGATGAGCTCGAGGAGCAGTTATACTAGACGTACAATCCTCCCTTGCTTCTCTTCTCCTTTTCCTCCTCGCTTTTCAGTGCCTCCTCCAGTTTGCTTAACTCCTCTTGAATCTTTGTTGCATCCGCCAAGAGCTCCTCTGTAGGAACGTTCATGCCCAGAAGCTTGTTTATCCTATCGATAGCCACCGCCGCTGCGGCTGGGTCAGGGGCATCCGTCATGGCGTAGGGGAGAAGAGTTATGGCCGGTATTCTGTAAGCCTCGCTCATCATGAGCTGCAACGCTAGAGGGCCAATTATCATTAAGTCTCTCTCGAATAGCTTATCCTCGAGCGGCCTACCAGTGTAGAACCTGTTGGGAAGCCATCTCATCAGGTCACTGGCGTCTCTTCTCAACCTGCTGTCCAGCCCTCCTATAAGAACAAGGAGCTCCGCTTTTATCTTGCTTAGAAACCTCGCTATCTTCCTGGCGTAATCAACCCTGACGAAATCATGAGGTATCTCCCTGCTTACGACCACGAGTAGCTTGCTCTCTCTATCTACATATATCTCGTATGGGTAAGCCGGCCCATTATCCTCCATTACAACGTATTCGGGATGATAACTCGTGACTATTATGCCCACCTTCTCCATGCCAAGCGAGTTAACGAGATGAAGAGTTGAAATAAGACCTACCGCTCCGAACCCTCTGTATCCCATGACTACGCGGTAGTTTGGCTGAACCCATGATTCATCAAACAGGTATATTCTAGCTCTACCCAAGGCTCAACACCCTATCTTCCTCCTAAGCTTAACTACCTCCCCTCTCCTAAGCCCTTGTAGGTCTACCCAACTAACAACAGATTTGCCAACGCCTAGTAAATAATCGTTTTCATCAACAACGAACACCTCATCGCCTGGCCTCACATCGCTTGTTACTCGCTTCACTATCGGCGCTAGAACACTGCCTTTTGTGTACTCGCAGAAATCCTTCCTGGATACGACAACCCGTTTATAGTCCTTCTCGATGAGCGGGTAGATTAGCTGTGCTCCTTTATCAGCCAGTGTTAAGACGCCTGTCACCGGGTTATAGTAAGCAACATCAACTATGTCATTGCCTACCCGGAGCCTGATTACCCTCGGGTTACCCGTGCCTGATTGTACTATGACTAGGTTATTGCTTCTCCAATTATCAGCTATCCACCGAGCAACTTTTTCTCCATAAGTCTTCAGCGCGGAGCTCCAAACAATCTCGAACAACCTAGTTGAACTCAAGCTAGCTGACCTCTCCGCGTATGATAGAAGCTTTTCTCTTAAATCCTAAAAATATCTTGAGGAGAAGAGCTTTTGTTTAAAAAAGCTATTCGTGTGCCTCCTTGCTCTGCGGGGCGGATTTCTTTTCTTCCAGTTTTCTTGCTCTGCCGCTGAGCTTCTTTAGGACCTCTGGCAGAGTCGTGTACTCCATTTCCTCTGGTCCCAGCCGGTGAGGCATGAAGGGGCCGTGCCTTCTCATGTAATCAGCTATGATGTTTGCTGTTCTCCTGGCCTCATCGAACGCTGGGTCATCGAACAGGTCTGATGGACCTACCAGTTTTCCGTCCTTTATGTTGAATCCCAGCGCAATTATTCTCGGGGGGCCATCAAACCTTGTTGTCTTGGCGTCTCTCTGCGAAACAGGCATTAGTGGACCCACAAAGCTTCCTCTCATCCAGCCGGCAACGAGGTGGGGGGTGGCGAAAGGCTCCAGTATCTCCCCGAGGGCCGGGAAGCCTGCCTGCGCTCTGACGATTGCCACTGGGTCGTCCTTACCGACGTACCTGCCAGCAATAAGGCTAAGCCTCTCGCTACTTACGACTGCTGCTATCTCGCCATCTAATCTCCTGTACACCCTCTTCACGGTGTACCTGTAAGGTGAGCCTATGAGGGCAAGCAAATCGTATGCTTCCTCCGGTGTGTTAAGCTCGTACACAAGGCTCTCGTAGAGGTCCATGACCTCGAACCTGAACCCGTGGTGTAGCTTAGGGTCTATTACGAGCCCCGCAGTGTTGAATGGGTCAGCGAAAATCCTGTAGAATGGGAGATTGAATGCGCCCGGCTCAGTCTTGTCAGCCATGAAGACCACCACAGGCTCACTCGGCCTCTCAATGAACTCCATCTCAGCGACTCCTGGTCCCAGGCCCCTTACGTTCCCGGAGAAGCTGTCAGCGAGCAGGTCTTGCCCCGCTCCGTACAGGCCGAGGGACTTAGCGACCTTGGTGGCCTCCACGAAGGCCTCCCAAGCCAGGCCATGTACCTCACTGTTATCCACTCCCTTATAATGAGTCATGATGAGCTCGAGGTCATCTCCCACATGTGTGACGTAGAAATCCTCGATAACTCCTCTCTCCCTCCCCTCAGCCAGCACCCTAGTAGCTGTGGCCAGAAGGTCTGGATGCACGATGTGATGGCCAGCTAGACCTCCCACATCTGCTTTAATAACACTTAATGTAACCTTCCTGCTCATAGGTCAAGCACACCCATAAAAGTTGTGGTCAACCTTAGTAATAAAAATAGCTTATTTATTCCCCGAGAACGAGTTCTTCGGTAGCCAGGCTATACAAACTTATATGAAACCTGAACCTTGCTCTTCAAGGAGCTTCTCTTTTCCTGGCTAGAAGCTCCCTTAGCAATGGTATCTCGTCAAGCTTATCTTTACTTAGCTTGTCCCACAGGATGCCTCGTGGTCTTGGCCCTCTATTGCACCTTATTATTCTCGTTGGTGTCGCTATGATGTCTATTGGGACGTCCCATGGGTCCTGGGGCAATCTATCCTCGACTACCTGGGAGTCATGCACTGTTGTGGCTATGGGTGTTTCCTCGCCCACTAATCCCAGCTCCGCCAGAACCGCGTACTCGAGCTCACCGTAGCCCTCGCCCTTCCCCAGCCTCTCCCCGTACTTATTAACAGCAACGCTGCCCTCAACGATCAGGTCGATTCTACCTATCCTTTGAAGGTCGTTTATGCCGAGCTTTCTCCCAATGCTCATGAAGCCCGAGATTCTCGACGCCGTTCTGTACATGCTTTTCGGTATGAGCTTTGGGTCGATGAGAACGAAGCCGCTCCTGAGCCTGGGCGAGGCGATAATCAGTGTTTTTCCCTCCTCCAGTGCTCTTAGCCTGACTGGCTGCTGAGGAGCGTCTGGGTTAACCTTTATAATCCTGGCGTTTCTCCACTCGCTGGTTGAGAACAGGTTCTCGGCCGCTTTGTCCTGGCCCTTGAAGCTGGGGATCCTCCCGTACACGGGCCTTGGGAAGATGGGGATATCTTTTTCTTCTAGAAACCTCCATATCCTCTCTCTTATTGCTTTTTTGCTAAGCCCTGAATCCGGTGGATGCATCGGCTAGCTCGTCTCCCCGGATGAGCTTGTCTCGGGGCTTGACGCGTGTTTCAATAAGTTGTATGTGAAGTTGTAAAGCTCTGTCGAGTTGAATGGAGGGACACCGTAGTATAGTAGAGTCATGTTGCTAATAACGACCAGGAGGGGGCTAGCCGTGACCTGGAAGGCATTAAACGTGCTTATAGCTGTTGGGTCAGAGCAGGAAAGCTGGAAGTACGTGCAGACCACCATCACGAATGTTGCATTAACATCATGTGAGTGCTTCTGGAGAAACTCCGTCCAGTGAGGATCGAACTCCCTGCAGTGAGGACAGTTAAGATTCCTGAAGTAAACAATGTAGGACGAGTTATCCGTGGGAAGCCAGGGCGAGTAGCCATAATCAAGCTTGACCCACTTATCATTACGAAGAATGTAAACGCCCTCAGCGTTAACCTCGTACTTAGAGGATCCCGTTAGAGCTAAGAGAAGCGGCACGAGAACACCTAGAATCATTATAACGAGCACGGCTAGGCCCAGGATAACTGATAGCTTTCTTTTACCCGCCTCGTGTCCCTTAGAGCTTTTCCTGGACATTTACTTATCCTCCCCAGCGTTGATTAGCTCCTCGTCCTCGAGAAAATGCATCGCTGTGCAACGCAAATATATCTGGATTCAAAAATAAAAATCTGTACTATCAATGGTGCTGGGAAACCAGGAATAACTGCTGGTTGATTCACTAACAATGCATAGCTAGCGGAGTGGTCGTGCTTGAAGCCAAAAGCTAAAGTTGAGGTCAAGGGAAAACTAGCCCTCATAACACTTGAAAACAGGGGGCAAGCCCTCGTCCCACTAGAGGAGCTGTGCAATATTGCCCGGAGATTCGGTTTAGAGCTCGAGAACTACGAGTGCGAGGAAACCACCCTCAAGACCCAGTAGCACTATTCGCAAACCGCGTAGAACCAAAAGTTTTTTTGCTCGCAAGAAAAAAGAATAGCTAAAACAGTTAGCGGTGACACTTTTTGTCAAGCGAGAAGACGAGAAGAAAAGTTCAAGTTCTAGACAAGACGACGGGGAAGGTCGTTGAGCTCGAGCCAATAAAAACATGGACCCTTGGCCCAAGAGACAGGGTTAAGATAAAGATAGGCATTTTCAAGAGCCCTGAGACCGGGAGGTACTTCAGAGCCAGGCTACCCGATGATTACCCAGTCTAAAAAAGTTTTTGAGCTTTCTCTCGCAAAATCACTCGAGCTTTTTTAAAGTCATTTATCTATTCTTTGGAGAAAACGTTGCTTGGTAGAAGCAAGAAGAACTCGTTGTTCGAGAAGGGGCTGCTGGTCCTATCGGTATCTTTTGGCATAGCAGTAATCTCAGTCATCATGAATGGGAAAACTCTTATGCCCGTGAACACGGGTATCCTTCCCAGCGCTATTATCCCGGCACTAGCGCTTACGGTTTCCCTAGTGTTTGTATTAAAAGCGAGAAAACATGGAAGAAAAGGCTTGATGAAGTCATGGATAATAATGGGCTCATCCACAGACGGGCTAAGGGAGGCCACCAAGCTACTGGTTAGCTTTCTCAAAAGAAGAAGCCTAGGCACAAGGAACGCGTTTTATCTACTGCACGTAATCAGGAATGGAGAAGAGCACGTGCAGCTATGCGCCCCGGGAAACACTGGCAGCCTCATCGAGGAGTTCCTCTCATCGTTGAAGCCCGAGATTGAGTACAAGCCGGGGAAACCCGCTGATTGCCCCGGCGAAAAAGATGCCGCCAGAGCAAACATCCATGGAGACGTGGCTACAAGGGAGGCTGTTGATGCGGGGGAGCATAATGCTGAGCTCGCGGGGAAGGACTCTGTTCTCATTGGGTGTACCTACGAGGGATCCCCTGTATACATAGCGAAGAAGGACTTTTTTCGCCATGTGGGAGTATTCGGCTCCACGGGCAGCGGGAAGACAACCACGTGTTCAATAATAGCTTCCAGGCTAGCCGGGATTGGCGTGAGAGTGGTTGTCCTTGACTGGCACGGTGAGTACCCGGGGCTTCTTCCTCCCATGGTAACAAACGTGTTAAGACCGGTGTCTATGCAGATGTCTATTAATCCCTTTGCAATTGGTGATAGGGAAAGCCTCGTTGATATACTCGTGGATGTCTTCGACCTAACTCTGCCTCAGGCAAGCCTTTTATCGAGGGTTCTAAGGGAGAACGAGGACTTACCCACACTGCAAAAGCTGCTTGAGGCTACCATGAACAATGAAGATAATGGAGGATGGAACAGGGAGATAAAGCTAGCCATCGCTAGGAGAATGGAGCCTTTGCTAAGCCGTGAAGGAACCGTTCTCTTCAGCATCAAGAACAGCTTCGCTCTCCCCGAGAAGGGCAGTGTGTTAGTCATAGACTTATCAGATATCAGTAGCAATAGGTTGAGGAAGCTCTATTCATTGATGTATCTTAGGCTAATATACGCTGAAGCTATTAAGAAAAGCCCTCTGGAGACGGTGGTGATTATTGATGAAGCACACAACATCCTGCCGAAGACTGAGGTGAACTTCATCGCGAAAATGCTGGCCGAAGTGAGGAAAATGATGCTGGGGCTAGTAATATCAACCCAGTCTCCCTCAAGCATTAACCCCGAGTACCTGAAGAACCTTAACACAAAGATAGTGCACAGGGTAGTTAACGGGGCTGATAAAAGGGTTCTGGTCGAAAGCCTGGGAGGTCCGGGAAAATTGTCCTCTCTTCTCTCATCACTAAGGGTTGGCGATGCGATAATCAGCTTGCCCGACTCCCCGAAGCCGCAGCTTGTAAAAATCACGTCTGTATGCGGCGGGCAAGGTTAGCAACAAAGAGCTTAATTAATAGAGCTCCCTAATTATTTTCATGGATGATGAGTGCCCTATCGACGACGCCTCCTGAGCGGATGAGTCGATGAATCCCTTCTGAGAAACAACGGTGTTTATAATGCCCGCTGAGCTGATAAGCATTAATAACGAGGTAATATCGGGAGGAATAGCCAGGTTCATAGTCGTGCTTATAATCAGCTTTGTTCAGGGAGCCCTTATAGGGTTCGAGAGGGAGAAGGCGAAGGTTGATGCCGCGCAGGAGGAGCACTACAAGGGGGATTTCCCGGGTCTCAGGACATTCAGTCTAATAGCCATTACGGGAGGGCTATCGGGAGTTCTGCTGAAGGGGGATATCCTCGTTCCCGCCCAAGTAGCCAGCCTCTTCTTTCTGTTCTCGGCCATATTCATTATTATCCTAGCACTATTCTTCGCTTTGTACAGGTTCTTCAAGGTTGGCTTCGTGGGCATGACCACCTATATTGTCATGCCTCTCACGTTCATGATAGGGCTACTGACAGGGCTTGGCTACGTACTGGAGTCGCTGAGCCTGACCTTCATCGCCAGCCTTATTCTCTCCATGAAGAGAATATCTTTGAAGCTGACCGAGAAACTAAGCTACGAGGAGTATGCGGCTGGTCTTGAGCTTGGATTGGTGGTGTTTGTTATTGGGCCGATAATCTACGCTCTCAACCCATCAGTGGCCGGGGTATCACTGTGGAGCGCCTACCTCTTCTTCATAATCGTGCTGGTGGTCTCCTATACCAGCTACCTTTCATACAAAGTGTTAGGCAAGAAATCACTAAAGGTGATATCAATTCTTGGGGGCCTGGTCAACAGTGAGGCCACCTTCACTGCCGTAAGCAAGTTCGTGTCATCCACTAGGGAGGCCGCCACTTACCTGCTCTACGTACTATATGGACTAAGCATTAGAGGGTTGGTCGTCATTGGGCTAGGCTCACTTACATTCCTTGGAGCCACGGGAGCAACTGAGTTCATCAAGATATTTATCCCGGGATACCTGCTGTTAATGCTCACGATAACATCGCTACAGAGAATATATAAAGTAGAAGAGAAGGAAAGCGGGGGAGAAATGATAATTAAAAGCCCATTAGAGTTTAAATCGGCTCTGAGGGCAGCCGTCATATACGTGGCTATCTTTGTCTCGACGAAGCTAACAATGTTGATAAACATGCCGGTTCTACTCAACGTGGTTTCATTTATAGGTGGCTTGGCATCGGCTATAGCCACAGCTTTCTCCCTGCTCTCAAACTACCCAGCAGTCACTTCACACCAAATAGCTATTGGCTCGCTAGTCGCAACGCTAGGCGCATTAATAAACAAGATTTTCTACGCTAAGATAAGCTATTGCCCGGAGTCCGTTAAGGAGATAGCCAAGATATCACTTGTTCTCTCAGCTGTTCTAGCAGTATACATCGCTCTGGTCCTACTACTATCTTTCTAGAAAAACCACGAATAGAAAATACCGTCGTGAAGTTTTTCTTCGTATGGGTTTATGTGGCTTGCTGAGAATCTTCCACTGTGGCTTTGCCTCTGACTTGTACTTCGCTAGCTGGTATAGGACCACTGTTCTCCCTATACTTTATCACTACGCGACCTGCATATACGAATCTAGATTGTGTTTTTTACATTATGATTATGAGAGAGTTAATGAGATTTGAGAGCAAGCATCAGAAGAGGCTAGGCTGTTTCGGTCTTCATAATTATTTTATGCTTATTGATGCCTAAGGCCTCTTCTCAATAGGTTTATAAGTCTGGGGCTTTTGTATCTATTGATGAGCCCGCCTAGGTGATGGGAGCGCTGCTCCAAGCCTGGGCGGGTTGAAAGTAGATGGGATCCCCGTGCCGTTGGGCTCAACAGCCACCCATGAACCCACAGTGATACCTAAGTCTCTGTGGGCGAGGAGGAAGTCCCTAGACGCAATAAATAAACATGAACTAATAAGGATGAGCATCTAGGGATAAACGGAAGGAGGCAATGAAAAACCATCAAACCCAATGTCTGACCTCCTCCCCACCCTATAGGGGTCCCTCGCCCTTTAGGGGGTTCACTGGTTCCCCGCATCTGTTTGGGTCTACATCTTTCATTTGAAGGGCAGTCGGGGCGGCCAGAGACCCCCCATCACGGCTTATATGAGTGGTCGCGCTCCCCCGCATCCACGTGCTAAGGGGCAACCACAGTTCATGATTAAAACAATAAAAAGCTTATAAGCTCTTATACTTCATACCCGCCTTGAAAGGCGAGGCTTTCAGTTATAAGAGATGAATCCCTTTAAGATTCCTCTTCGTATAGCTCTATTATAACTCTAGCCTTAACAATGTTCTTGGAAAAAGGTGGGGGAGTTGACCCAAGGTCGACGCCGACGGCGATATTCTGGCCAAGGGAGTCCGTGAACCTGACCTCAGCCACGAAGCTTTTCCTGGGACCCTCGCTCAAAGCTTTCATTAATCCCTCATATATACGTGATAAGGCCATCTGCAGGGCAAGTGGGCTTGAGAAATCCTCGGGCCTAAGCTGGATTTGTGTAAAGCCCTTCATTATCTCGCCTATTCTTGCTTGCCCCTCGAAGACAACTATCTTTTTCGATTCCTCATGCTCAGACATGCTTCATCCCAATTACAAATCGGTCTCTACACGTTAATTACAGTGTTTATTAATGCTCAGGAACACGTGCCTTCATCAACCATCAGGTTCGTGGCAACTCATCATTGCATAATAAATTCTACTCTAGGCCCTTTATTTTTTGCAGGTAAGCAACGCCGTTGAGAACCAGGTATGGAGCAATGTTCTTCTTAACGAAGTAGTATCTCGGAGATAAATTCCTGTATATACCGTTCACAAGCGGCTGTACCTGTAGCTCGTATATCTCATCGAAGGGAACCTTGTTAATTATCTCGGAGATAACGCTTAGCGATGGCGTGAAGACGAACTCCATGTATGCATCATCGCTATCAGCCTTGATTTTTAGCTGGAAGGGCTGCTTGTTATCAAGAGGCGTAAAGCTCTCCCTGAAATCCCCATCGCTGGCCAGCCCTGGCAGGTCATCCATCAAGCACCACCTAGCTTCCCCCGTCTCGGTATCTATGAACTTGGTTACCCTGGCCTTGCTGCCGGGCTTCCTCATCTCCTTCAACTTGTGCTCAATGGTCCTGGCGGGCAGGAGAAGGGCCTCGGATATCTCCTCAACGGTGAAGGCCCATCCCTTAAGCAACTTTTGAAGAGCACCGCTTAAGTCTCTGTACCATGGCTTCAGCTCAAGAGTTGATGAAAGCTCCTCGGTAATGAATGATGGAGGCTCGCTCTCCAGCTTCCTGAGCTCTATTTCGCCTTTTTTCAATGAATTAATCATCACCCATAAACCATCAATGTCCATGTATTGATGTAGAAGCTGCCTCGAGGCCTCGGACTTAACGAACTCCTTCTCCTCATCGCTCTTATCCCCGATTGCCCCCAGGCTGTACCTCAGCTCGTTAAGAACCGATACGTAGAGAGGATGCCTATCCACGACGCGTAGAAGCTCTCTTTTGAGCTCGTTAAAACAACTGAACCTCCCAAAGACCTCGCCTAAATCGATTTTGGGCTTAACCATAACGGCATATGGCGTTACCTTGAGGGAAATAGAGGTTGTTACTCTAGATAAAGCGGAAAGCAGTAACAAGCCGAGGGCCTCGTTTATTCTCTGACCCATAAATGTTATTATGACCTGGCTATCGCCTTTCTCGTGAACCCAGACCTTACTCCCCGCCTTATCCCCGTTTATTCTCATCCACTCCTCCCTTGCTTTTTCAATGATGCTACGTGCCTCTTCGCTGAGCAACATCTTCTCCTTTGAAACTCCTCTTCGGAGAACATTGATTACCCCGATTAGAACCTCATTGCTAACGCTCTGGGCAAGCCCTCTCCAAACGGGTATCTCGCTGGTCTCCCTAGGTGCTGGGGCAACACTTATCTTCTTGGAGTTATCATCTATATCGATAACCCTCCATGACCTCCCCGCGAGCCTTACCTTATCGCCGACTCGAAGGTACCTGTAAACGAACTGTGAGTCAAGCTCTCCTATTGTGTTCTCGCCGTGCCTTACCTGGAATACCTCCCTCTCACTAATCACCGTGAAGAACTCCGAGAAGTCCCTTGACCACCACTTCTTGTCCTTGTCGAAGCTCCATATCTTGAAGAAGCCTGAGGATAGCCTGTACCCTTTATCGCCTCTCTTCATGAGCTTTCTCGATGAGAGGAAATCCAGAAGCCGTCTCGCCTGCTCCTCGTCAAAGTCCCTGCAGACCTTGCTGTCTCTAGCCAGGCTAGCGAGGATCTCGGGGGTGACCTCAACGCCTGACAAAGCCATTCCGAGGGCCTCTCTCGCAATAATGTCGAGGGGGCACGGAATCGGTTTCTGAGGCTCTATTATACCCTCAAGCATGTTCTCGGCCGCCGCGACTGACTCAAGTAGCTCCGCAACACTGGTAGCTATAACGACGCCTCTAGACTCCTCCCCCTCCCTGTGGCCGCTTCTCCCCACTTTCTGGGCTAGGGATAAAGCTGTGGCTGGTGAGCCGACCACAACGACTTTCTTGATATAGCCGATATCGATGCCCAGCTCAAGCGTCCTGGTTGTGATGACCGCTTTTACATACCCTTTCCTCATCTTATCCTCGATATCCTCCTTTATCTCGCCTGAAACGCTACTGTGGTGAACCGCTATCTCCTCCAGACCTAATGACGATAGCTCCTTGAATAACCTCTCCGCAGCGTATCTTGATTGAACAAACACTATGGTAATAGGCTCTATCTCACCTAGAACCTTCCAGGCAACCTTGGCCCAGTACTCATCGCCTGTGAACCTGCTTGTATCAAGGTACTCAACAAGAATGCTTGATTTCCTAGTTACGTTGTACGTAAGCACCGTTCTCCTTCTACCAGATGAGCCCGATATAAGCTCAAGCACCTCCTCGGGAGAGCCTATGGTGGCTGAGAGAGCAATTATCTGTGGATCAATGGAGAAGAGCTTCCTAAGCCTCTCCAGAAGTAGCGATAGCTGAGCGCCCCTCTTGTTGCCAGCTATCTCGTGTACCTCGTCTATCACTATCCACCTAACGCTCCTGTAGTTCTCCCTGAATTTGGGGGCCCAGTCAAGGTCTATCTTCAGGCTCTCAGGGGTGAGAACAAGTATTTGTGGCTTAACCTTATTCCTCATGTTCTTTTCTCTCTGCGAGACCTCACCGTGCTTCCTCGCTATGGTTAAGCCAAGCTTATCTGCCCACCACTTAATCCTGTTGAAGACATCGTTTATTAGGGCCCTCATAGGCGTTATGTAGAGAAGCGACACGGGCTCCGGGCTAGTCCTGAGCATCTCGTCGAGCACAGGGAGCAAAGCTGCCTCTGTCTTCCCGGAACCCGTTGGAGCGGTTATGAGGACATTGTCTCCTCTCTTAACAATCTCTATGCTCTTTAGCTGAAGCTCGTTCAGCGATGCCCAGCCCTTCTCCCTGACCAGCACTGCTAGCCTCTCGCTTATCATCTCTCCGACCTCCTGACCCCCTCCCCGCCCTGAAAGAGGAAGGCTTTCAGTTGAAGCAACGGTTAATGTTATTGCCTATGAGGCAATGAACAGCATACTAGTCTCATTATGTCATTTGGGATTTTTAAATTTGATTACCGGTTTGATTAATTAATGATGAGCATTATAGGTGAACGGCGAGGTTTTCAGCATTATAGATAAATTTGTGTTGTCGCCTAGACTTTTTGGAAGTGGTAGTGATGCCTAAATGCATGGTGTGTGGAAGAGCTTTCCCCGAAGGACAGGGGATAGTCTTGTCACGCGGCGATGTATACCTCAGCTTCCACTCATCTAGGTGCGCTGCCAAGTTCCTGAGGAGGCTTATCATGGACTCGGAGGATTACGAATGCATAGAGAAGCAGGTTAAACTGCTGGTCAAGGAGCTCGAGGAGTTGTTGGAGAAAAAAACGGTTATGAAGAAGATATAGAGAAGCTTTTCTCCACGCATTCCCTGAGCTTATTGATGGTGTCCTTAGCTATCTGCTCAACCATTTTGTCTGTATCAAAGAAGCTTCCCAGCAAAGCGAGCGTTTTGCCAAGCTCCACGTTTGCTCTCCACTTAATGCTCGTGTGCCCAGCCTTCTCCTGGGGGCTAAGAGAAATGACGACGGTGTAGCCTGCCCCAGCTATCTTGCCTTTCCCCTCGTAGACCACCGTGTCTCCCTGCTCCCTCCTTATAGTTACATCGAGCCTGGATGTCATACGTGATAAGTACTCTATCCCAGCTCCACCAACATCAACCCTGAAGGTTATCGAGGCCTTATCCATAGACTCAGCCTTGTAGGAAACAACGTTGGGAATACACTGGGGAAGCCTGGACGCATCGAGCAAGAGCTTCAGTACCTCTTCTTTTTTGCCGAGAAGATCGAACTCGCCCTCGTACTGCATGCAGACTCACCTCTAGTCTAGACGCATTAGTTTCTGTCTATGAAGCCTCATTAGAGATATCAAAGCTAAAGAATATATCCATAAATTATCGCTCGCTAGCCCCTGTGACGTTGATGAGAGGCTGGTCAGGAAGTGCGCGTCTTCATCTATGAGTGGCAGGTTATGGTCAGCGAAGTCCCTGGGCTCCCTCAGCTCAGGCAGAACGTACTCCCTTGTCCTGGACTCCTTGCTGGAGCCCATCATGCGGGCAACAACATTCCCTATTGACTCGCCCATGAGCCTGCCAGTCGAGAACTTGCCACCGACCGCTGAGACCATGTTAGCGGGCTTGTCATGCCTGTAGACCTCGAACTTTCTTGACACCTCTCTGCCACCGGCCCCGCCCATCTTTATCAGAGGCCTAACCGAGCCGTAAACCGCCTTTACACCGTACCTCTTGACGTCGGGAACCATTGCTGAGGCCTCCTCTATCAGGAACTGTATTTCCTCATCGCTGAAGCTCAGCTCATCAATGCTCTCCACAAGGCTCGCGGTAGTACCTATTACAGAGTGCCCATTGAAAGGCACGATTATATCTCCATCGCTGGGGGGCCTAAGCCTGTTGAGTACAAGGTTGTTGAGTAAACCATTTAGAACAACCATAGCGCCGGCCGTTGGTAGAACGCTAACCTCAACGCCGGCTTTCTCGGCTACCTCGCCCACCCATGGACCAGCTGTGTTTACGTACACATCTGCCTCTAATCTGAGAAGCTCTCCCTTCACCATGTCCCTGACAACTGCTCTCTCTATCTTGTCGCTTCTCAGCTCGAAGGCCTCCAGCTTTAGGAACTGGCCTATTATGGCCCCATTGTCATGGGCTGCCACCGCGACACTTGTCATTAGGCTTAGGGGGTAAACAACGCCATCCGGAACCCACACCGCCCTCACGACGCTCTCGCTTAGCCTAGGCTCTATTTTGAGAGCCTCCTCCCTCGAGAGCTCCCTGTACTCTATGCCTGTTTTTTTAAGGCCATTTATGAATTCCCCGTAAAACTCATCGTCGCCGTCCACATCAACGAAGAGCCCGCCTGTATCCCTTATAAAGGGCCTAGCTATTCTTCTGAGAACTTTTCCCTCCGAGGCGCACTCAGTGGCTGACTCAATATCATTGGTGACGTACCTCGCCCCGCTGTGAATCAGGTTGTGCATTTTGCCGCTGGTCCCACCACCTATCAGGCCCCTCTCAACAAGGGCTACCCTGAAGCCCCTTAATGATAAGTCAAGGGCCGTGAAAAGACCCGTTATGCCTCCACCAATAACGAGGGCATCGAACCTCATCTTAATCATCCGGAGGAGATGATGCATCCCGTTAAGACATGATATTATTGTACCTAGTGTTTATTAAAAGAGCTGTGGTTACTACAGGGAAACAAGAGTCTTCAAGGCATTTTATTGCTTTGGCAAGTCTTAGAGATATGCCCATGGAACAACCGTTGCCCATCCCATAGCTCTTCTCACAGCTTCCTTCCAGCCTGAGTAAAGCTTCTCGCGTTCCTCAATGGTCATCCTCGGCTCAAAGACTCTCTCCGCCTTCCAGAGCTTCTCAACCTCGCCTGTCCCCCTCCACACGCCCACGGCTATTCCAGCCATGTACGCCGCCCCAAGCACTGTTGTCTCCTTGATTAGGGGCCTCACCACCCTTGAGCCAAGCACATCAGCCTGGAACTGCATGAGGAAATCGCTTTGGCTAGCGCCCCCATCAACCCTTAGCTCATCTATGCTTAGGCCTGAGTCAAGCTTCATTGCCTCTATGACATCCCTGTTTAGATATGCGATGGCCTCCAGAACAGCCCTGGCTATGTGCTTTCTCTGCGTAGATGCTGTTATCCCTATAATTAATCCACGGGCATACTGGTCCCAGTATGGGGCTCCCAGCCCGGTGAAGGCCGGCACGAAGTATACGCCCTGATTGCTCTCAGCTGACTCGGCTAGGGGGTTGACCTCGCTTGAAACCTCGATTATCTTTAACCCATCACGCAGCCACTTGATAGCTGCGCCGGTGATGAATATGCTTCCCTCAAGCGCGTAGACAGCTGTTTTAGGCCTATCCGAGTAGAAAATTGTTCCCAGCAAGCCATGCTTTGATTTTGCGACCGTTGAGCCCGTGTTCATTAAAAGGAAGTTGCCTGTCCCGTAGGTTGATTTAAGCATGCCTTCCCTGAAGCACGCTTGTCCGAACAGGGCTGCCTGCTGGTCCCCCGCCGCCGCGCAGACTGGGAGCTCAGCACCTATAACCCTTGATGCCTGTGGGCCTAGGTAACCGTAGCACTCCGCCTGTATTGATGGAAGAGGAAGAGGCAACGCCTCGCGAGGAATACCCCCCATCAATTCGAGCAGTTCTTCGTCCCAATCCAGCCTATGTATGTTGAAGAGCATTGTTCTCGACGCGTTACTGTAGTCAGTGACGTGGGCCCCCCTCCTCTCGGGCGTGGCAACTTCTCTTGAGCCCTGCGTGAGCTTCCATATAAGCCAGGAGTCGATTGTCCCGACTACCGCCTCTCCCCTCGCCATTTTATCCTTCAGGCCCTCAATGTTCTGTAGGAGCCACCATATCTTGGTCCCACTGAAGTAGGGGTCAGGCACGAGTCCCGTTTTCTCCGATATAACATAGGTGTAGGGCCTCAGCTGCTCAACAAGACTCGACGTCCTCCTGTCCTGCCAGACAATAGCGTTGTATAGGGGCTGACCGGTGCGTGGGTCCCAAACAACGATTGTTTCTCTCTGATTAGTAACGGCCATGGCAACTATATCGCGTGGGTTAATACCAGCGTTCATAACGGCCCTAGAGGCAACCGTGAGTGTGTTTAGCCATATTTCCATGGGGTCATGCTCAACCCAGCTTGGCTTGGGATATATCTGTGAGTGCTCCATGTAGTAATAGCCCTTCGGAACAGGTGAGCCGTCCTCACCAATTATGAACGCCCTGGTCCCAGTTGTCCCTTGGTCAACAGATAATATGTACCTCAAACCATTGTTCACCAGACAATGTTGTCTTTGTATGAGATAGAAATAAAAACATTTATCAATCGAGTTGAGCTTGGGTGTAGAGCTTTATGGATAACCTGGTGCTCGAGCTCCTCGAGAAGAAGAAGCCGGTGGTGATAGGCCACAGAGGAGCGGCGGGCCTGGCCGTGGAGAACACGATAGTTGCCATAAGAAAAGCACTTGAGCTTGGAGTAAAGATAGTTGAGGTTGACGTCAGGCTAACAAGTGATAGGAAAATCGTTGTTTTCCACGACGAGGATTTAAAAAGGCTTGCCGGCGTGGACAAGAAGATACGCGACCTAACGCTGAGGGACCTCAGGGAGGTGAGAATAAACAACGAGGGTATACCAACCCTTGACGAGGTGCTCGCCGAGGTCTCGGGGAAAGCCGGGATACTGATAGAAATAAAGGAGGAGGGCTGGGAGGACCTAGTTGTATCATCGATAAAACAGAACAAGGCGGTTGATTGGAGCGCTGTTATAAGCTTCCATGAAGGAGCTATACAGAAGGTGAAGCTACTGAACAGCAGGATCCCCACCGGCCTTATATATGCGATTCCGCCAGGGAAGGTCATTGACGCGAAGAGGCTCATGGCATCAATGGTTCTGCCGAACTACAGAATAATTCTAACAGGCAAACACCTCGAGTTCGCCCACAAGCAGGGGCTAAAAGTCGTGACTTGGACCGTTAATGAGCCGTCAAAAGCCCTCGAGCTAGCGTTGGCTGGGGTTGATGGAATAACGACTGATTACCCCAACCTCATTCTAGAGGCGATCTCGGAGGCGAGGAGGAAGCAGTCCTGAGCCAGCTGGTCTTAGGGAAAAACCTAGTACTTAGGCTTGAAAACAAAGGTCGTGAACCCCTCCTCCTTCGTCTCCACATCAACGCCGTACTTATCAGCGTACATCAACAGTATATTGAGCGGGATGGTCCCGGCCGGAACTTTTATTCCAAACACCTCCTTGGTTTTAGAGGCGCACTTCAGCTGCTCAAGAACAAAGGTGAAGGGGTGCTCAGTGCACTTTGAGAAATCCGTTATCTCGACAAACCTATCCTTACATTCCTCTGGCAAGCGAGAACCACCTGAACGATTCAGCTTATCTACAATTTACAATGTTATTTTTCTTAATTAATAAACAAAGCAGTCATACACAGCGAGCCACGCCATTAATGCTTCCTCAACAGTTACAGAGATTTTTATGAACCTAGAGCGTCGTTTATTCCTAAGACGCTCGTTCTCATTATTTATATTTTAAGGATAGATAAAGAGAGGAACAATCAATGATAAAGCACTTAACGAGCTATTAGCAACACTCATAAATTTCTACTTCATAGAAAAATAGAAAAGATAATCAACAAACACGTGATAGTTGGCTCGTTATAAGAATATCCGTAGAGCAACTCGGATATCTCAGAAACTTCAAAAGTATTTGTCAAGGAAGACTCTTCCGTTTTTAAGAAGACAAAATCTGTGCATAACATCCACTACCTTATTGGTTAATTAGAGGATGTACAAATGGTTCGCTGCTTTCAACGTTGGTTTTTTAAGGAGCATTATTTTCGATGCTGACTCTCTCTCAGTAAAGCTCGTAGGGTTCCGTGTATATGTATTGTTTATGGTTTTGTTTTTTGGAGAAAAAGGATGATATGCCCTCTGTGCGGCTCAAGCGAGTTTTCTTGGAGCTACGAGAGAGGGGAGGTAACCTGCAGGAGATGTGGATTGGTCGTTGAGCCAATAGTTGAATCTCCCGTAGCCAGAAGCGAATCCCACGGCTCGGGGAACGAGTGGGTTGCTTACAGAAAATTCGTGTACAGCAAGGAGAAGTCCTACAACAAGTTCGTTGAGCTTAAAAGCAGAATAGGGAATAGAGAGGAGCTCTACATTGACTCAGCTGCTTTCCAGGCATATGTATCTAGGGGGAGCAGGCGAGGCCTGAGGCTCATATCCTCCACTAGGAACAGCAAGGCCTACGAGGCCCTGCGAGGAAGCATTGAGGTAAGGGAGATAATGGAGAAAGTTGTCATGAAGCACCCGCTGCTCGCATCGAGAACTGTGAGAGGGAAGATAGCCGCTGCATACATATTAAGCCTACTCCTAAAAGGAGAAAAGCCAGCCCCCAAGGATGTATCGAGGAAAACGGGGGTAAGCATGACGCAGGCAAAGAGAATAATCCAGCTCATCGAGAATGAGCGCCCGCGCATAACCAATATCATAAAGCAATAGACACGCGTTCTCGATAAGTTTTTCTATCTTTTTAGAAAAAGACTAGTGAGGGGATTCCTGCTTTGAGGAGCGAGGAGCTAATAGAGTTCCTCAAGACACGTAGAAGCATAAGAAAGTTCAAGCAACAACCAGTAAGCAGGGATATCCTGGAGAAGATACTTGATACCGCTAGGTACGCTCCGAGCGCTAGGAACTCGCAGCCATGGGTCTTCATCGTTGTGGAGGATCCCTCCATCAAGGAGTCATTATCAAGAATACATCAGTGGGCATGGCCCCTAGCAAACGCTCCCCTCGGCGTGGCTGTTGCCTGCAACAAGGACCTCTCGCCCGACTCATACCTGCTGGACTGCTCAAACGCTACTATGTACGTAATGCTCGCTGCCCACGCATATGGTCTTGGAACAGTGTGGATACAGACCATGAGGGATAACGATAAGATAAGGGAGATTCTGGGACTACCAAGCAACTACGTCGTGGTGTCTCTTCTAGCGATGGGCTACCCGGATGAGCATCCCGCCCCCAAGCCCAGGAAGCCCCTAAGCGACATAGTATTCTACAACAGATTCGAGGCTAAAAAGTAGCTCTGCTTCTATTTTCTTTTATTTTCTCGTTATAGCCGCTCCCTCCACCCTTAGCTTGAAGAAGCCGTCATCCCTACCCTCATACTGTATTGATGCTTCCGGCACCAAGAGCCTCACGACCTCGATGTTCGTCAGAGCATGCAGGGTTAGCCTGGCCCCAGTAACAACGCTTCTCCCCCTCGCGAGCGCCAGGAAGGGAATAATCATGTCGCTCATGAACCTATCGAGTGCAGCTCCCGTGGATAGGTCCTCAACCAGCTTTACAGCTGCCTCCTCGCCGACGACCTCAGCTCTCTTCCCCTTCTCCCCGAGCGAGTCCGCTCCAAGAACACTGTTCTCCGTGTAGCTCCACACCGCTAAGCCGCTTCCCGGGCCGAGGCCATCGCTTCTGGGCTCAAGCTCCACCCTTACCTCAGCATCCCCGAAGTGGCTTCTTATAACCCTCTCCGCTGATGACGCCTGCCTCTCGCAGACGTGCTGGGGGAGATTAACGCAGTGGCTCCTCATCCCGAACCTAACAATACCCCCGCGCTCAGGGAGCTCTAATCCCTCTATGCTTCCGGGGGGATCCTCCACGACCACCTCGACTCTCCCTCCACCCCTTGGGTAGTGTCCCCTCCTCTGCAGGTTTATGGTTACCCTGAGGCCTAACCTTCTCAGGAACCAGGCTAGAACCTCCCTTACGTAATCAATTGTTGGGCTCCACGGGACATCTGTTCCGCCCGTAATAACTATTCTTGCTGGGCCGGGCAGATAGAATAGCAGGGGCGCCAGGGCCTGCAGAACAAGGGTAACGCTACCTGCGGTGCCTATGTTGAACTCGAAGGATCCTCCCCTCAGCTCGCCTGGTATGAACTCGAGCTCCGTGCTCCCAACGCTTGCTCCCCGCACAACCGCGTTGCTAATAGTAGCCACCGCCTGAACGCCGGTTAAGTGCTGCCTCTGGAGCCCCGGGTTGCTTCTCTTAGCCCTTATGTTAACTATTCTTATCGGCCTCCCGGTAACTGCTGAGATAGCTATCGATGTTCTTAGTATCTGTCCCCCTCCCTCCCCCATGCTTCCATCAATTAGTATTGGCCTCATCACGATACCTCCTCGTCCGTCCCGGAGACTGTTCTCAGCCTCGCTACTCCTCCAACCTCATCTATTATTCTCGCCACGCTGGATGGCACTAGCTCGCGCCAGGACTCATCGCCCTTTAGCATCAGGCTTCTAATGAACCTCCCGCTGTACTCTCTCCTATTAATTACGGGGGGCTCGACCACCTTGTAGCCCGACTCCTCGAACAGGGTCTTCACGAGGGGGTTCCTGCTGGCGGCGTACATGAATGGTGGGACAAGGGTCTCAACGTAGCGTACCCACAGGCTGTTGTACTCTATGTCCGGGACGGGCACGAATATGAACTTCGATAAATCAACTCCTCCCTCCCTGAGGGCCTCCCTCAGCATGAGTATCCTCTCGCCGGCCGTGAACGGGTTATCAACGCTGTGGCTCTTCTGGGCGCTCCCAACAACAACTATTATCTCATCGAACCTCCCGGACAGCCAGCCGAGAGCGTGCGCATGCCCCTTATGGACAGGCTGAAACCTCCCGGGGAAGACAACCCTCTTCTCGCATCCACAAGCTACTGTGGGGTAAGGCAAACCTCATCACCAACTCCTACACCAAGATACTTGGATGCATCTCCCTTATTAACAGCTATTTCGATGTATCCAAAACTATTGGTGTAGATAGCTAGCTCCCCCTCGCCGACGTGGCTGAAGGACCTTACATGAACAGCTCTGTAGAGACCTCCCGGCGACTCAACGTTAATGATGCCTCCAAGCTGCATCTCAAGCGGCTTCTTCCTGGACAACACAATGTTCCCGTACTTATCAATGTAGATAACCCTCATGCATAGGGAGGATCCTCGCCGCTCCTCCCACCACAGCTCTGTTCTAACAAGGCTATCAATGCTTACCTCATCAGCTATTCTGCCTGGCTCCTCCCCACAGCTCAGAAGAGCAGCTGCTGGCCCAAAGATGTCTCTACCATGAAAAGTGCTGCTTATCTCCTTGACGGGAAGAGCCCATGGCCTTATAACCCATGCTCTTGCGCTCCTGTCCCTTAGAAAAATGGGAGTGAACAAGCCGTTGTCAGGCCCTACGAACCACCTCGACAAGGCCCTAATTATAATAGGCCTTCTCTCGCTGCCGACGCCCGGGTCAACCACGCCTAGAAAAACGGTCTCCGAGGGAAACCAATCAACAGATGAATCCAGCACGTAGGAGCCGCACTCTATGCAGAAGGAGTCAATAAGGTGTGTTAAATCAACAATCTCGGCTCCAGGGCAAATCATCCTCACAACAGCCTTGACCTGGACAACGTAGGGGTCCCTCAAGCCAAAGTCACTCATAAACACAATAAGCCTCGCCAAGACGTCCACCCGCTCCACTTGAAATGAAGGGGTTCACACAAAAATATTGTTAATCCAAAAACACATGCACACACGAAATGATGCTTGAAGAAAAGAAGGTTGTGCCCAGACCCCTATGCTCACCACAATGCCTCCGTTAACCCCTCAATTTCAAGTGGAACAAGTGGAGCCAGCCCACACACCCCCACCCCTACACTTCAACTAGAAATTTTTATCTAAGAATACATTTTGGAAAAGTTTGTATTTTGATCTAATCAATAATTAAGAATATGCTTTCGTAGAAATACTTACAAGCTGTTGTGTTGGTTTTTTATTATTTGTTTTTGTCTTAAAGATATACAGTTTTCTAGTTGAAGCTGAGGGGTGGAGGGCATGGTGCGCTACTACTCCTCATAGCTCATGTCCACTGATGATAGAACTATGCTCGCGAAGGTGTAGGCGATGAGGAGGAGTAGAAGCGGCTTTATGTCCAGTCTGATTGATACAAACGTGTTGTTCATCTCCATGGAGCCCTGGATTACTCCTCCATTTAAAGCGTAGATAACGAATGACAGGCCTATTAGTCTTGAGAGAGCTGTAGCCAGCAGCCCGTAAACGTTTCTTTTATTAATAGTGGCGGCTGTCTCGAGGGAGACGAATAGGACCAGGAGAGCTACGTAGTACCAAACATTCAGTGTGGGGAGAGCTGGTTGCCCGGCCCTGAGGAGTCCAGTTGAAATGTAGGACAGTAGCCAGGGAATCGCGATTACGTACACAAGCATTAGTACAAGGCCCTTAGCCAAGCCGCTGAGAAAAACCTCGATTGCCCTCAGAGCCTTACTTGCGCTCAACCACACCGACCTCCAGAGGGTAGAGACCAGCAATTCTGAACGAAACCTTTATTTCCACTGGAGAAATGGACTGCTCTGCACTGAGCGGCAGGTCAATGGCGTGGGAGGATCCTCCCTCCAGCCTCGGTATAGCCGTACTTATCGATGAGCCATCGCTCATGACTATCCTAATATTGAAGTCCGATAGGAAGACTCTGCCTTCATACGTAATCAGGAGCGTTAGCCGGGGGGGATCCTCCCTCTCCTCGAACTCGTACCTTAGTAGCTCTGGGTTCCTGGCGGAGTCGAGTAGAAAAACAAGAAGTGGTAGAAGCATCAGGACAGCTATTCCCAGGGCAGCCGCGCTGAGGGCTAGCTTGGCTATGCGCAAAGGCTTCACTCCTGCTTCTTCTCGGCTGGCTTCTCAGCCTTTATAACGTTTACTCCATGCCTGAGCAAAATGGTTGATGCCCAGAGCATTACTCCCAGAAAGGCTATCTTCGCCACGAGGTTTATGAGCTCGAAGCTGGTGTTCGTAATTGCTTGTGATAGGTCCCCTGTGGGGGGTAGGATGGGCTTGTAGGATAGGTAAGCGTTGTACGCTAGGTAAAAGGTGAATATGGTTAGCGAGACGCCTATGAGAATAATGATTAGGCCCAGAGTAAAGGTCTTCTCGATTCTCAAGTAGCTCAACTCGAAATAAGTGATTAGTTATGTTATTGATGATTACTTTTAAATATACCTTGTGTATAGAGCGGCCTCTACACAAGCCTCCTCGCTAGTCTATGGAAAACCTCCTGTCGATAAACAAGAAGATTACACCCCGGCAAGGATGTCGAGGAACATCGCGACCCAAGCTCCTATCACTAGAGGCTGGAACACGCTTTCCCCAACGAAGAGGCAAGCGAGGAACACACGCATAACTAATAGAAGCGCGGTGTTAATAGCCACTGGAACCAAGGTGTTGCCAGCCCCTTATGGAGTTTGAGAGAGTTATGGCTAGCCCAAGGAGAGGCTCGCTAGCGCAGGCGAAGACAAGGTAAATGGTGGATAGGTGAGCTACATCCGAGTTGCTTGTGATGGTTCTTGGCGCGAATGGCGGCATCGCGATGAGGAGGCAGTCGAGAACTAGCATGAGTGCAGCGGATAACCTGGTTAACACGAAAGCTCCTGAAGGAAACCCTCGTCCTTCAGGGCAGGAGAAGGTCAGTGAGAGAATGCTATCGAACAGCTCTACCAGGAGCAGGTAGCTTAGGGCCAAGCGGCCGAGCGGAGAAAAGCTCTTCTTAGCCAACAGGAATATACTCGTGAGCTTTATGGCTGCTTGTAAAATCGCGGTAGCCTAACTCCTCTTTGCCCTTGATAAACACCGCTGTACGGCTTCTCAACGGGGCTTAGCAGCTTGGCGAAGATTAGGTGTATGAACCTATCGCCCTTGTGCAGTATTACTGGGAAGGATCCCCCCACGACCTCCACGGTTATGTTTCCCTCGAAGCCAGCGTCAACTATTGTTGAGGGTATCATTAGCCCGAGCCTAGCGAAGGTGCTCCTGAGGTTCACGAAAGCCATTATATCGTCGGGTAGCCCGACGTACTCGAGGGTCGTCAGCAACACTCTCTCGTGCGGCCTTATAACGAACTTTTCTCCCTCCTCGAGCTCGTAGTGTATTGATGGGTCGTTGTCGAAGGTCGCCGTGTCCAGGGGGACATCACTGCTCTTGAGCCTGGCTATCTCGCCACCTATTCTCAGGTCAATGCCATTCTCCCTCACTATGTCCGGGCTGTATGGCTCGATCCTTATCAACCCCTTTTCAATGTAGTACCTGAGGTCCCTGTCGCCGAGAATCAAGGCTTCACTGCACCACGGTTTGTTTCATTGTTGTTTCTGGGAATAAAAATTTTAGGTGCACTTATCAATGCTATTCATTAATGCATCGCTGGTGATGGATTATTGTGGATGAAATCAAGCTTGACCCCTGGGGGGATAGCCTGGTAAGGGACTACGAGAAGCTCTTCACGGTCTTCGGCATAAGGCCCTTCAGGGAGGTCCTCCCACTCCTCGACAAGCCCCACCTTCTTCACAGAAGAGGCGTTGTGTTTGGCCACAGGGACTTCGACAAGGTTCTCCAGGCTTATAAAAGCGGGGAGAAGGTGGCGCTGCTAACGGGCTTCATGCCCAGCGGCCGCTTCCACTTTGGCCACAAAATGCTGATGGACCAGATAATCTACTACCAGAGCATAGGCATTGACGTGATAATAGCAATCGCTGATATAGAGGCGTACGTCGTGAGGAGGATCCCCCGCCAGGAGGCCTTGAGAATAGCTGTTGAGGAGTACATAGCCAACGCGGTTGCCCTGGGGCTCGACCTCTCGAGGGCGAGGATTTACTTCCAGAGCAACATGGATGCGCCCTACTACAGGCTTGTCCAGATGTTCAGTCAGAAGGTCAGCATGGCTGAGATGGAGGCAATATACGGTGAGCTTAGCCCCGGCAAGATAATGGCCAGCCTAACACAGATGGCCGATATACTCCATCCAATGCTCAAGGAGTACGGGGGCTACAAGCACGTGTTTGTACCAGTAGGGCCTGACCAGGACCCGCACATAAGGCTCGCGAGGGACATAGCAGATAGGTTCGAGTCCGAGCTCGGATTGAGGAGGCCGGCATCAACCTATCACAGGTTCATGACGGGCCTGAACGGAGGCAAAATGAGCAGCAGTAAGCCTGACTCAGCGATCTTCCTCCTTGAGCCAATAGATAGCGCTGTAGCGAAGCTCAAGAGAGCCTTGACGGGGGGCAGAGCAACGGTGGAGGAGCAGAGAAGGCTTGGGGGAGTGCCGGAGGCCTGCTCGGTTTACGAGATGTACC